>JBBIMP010000013.1:141132-173155 GCA_037444305.1 Acidobacteriota bacterium | reverse complement strand
CAGGCCATGCACAGCGGCGGGAAACACGCGAACCCGAGATCTACGCAGACCGGACGGGCAACGGGTCTGCGGACGGATGGGCGCGGCCGTGTCTTTCCTTCGCTCCGCCTTGCGGATTATCTGAACCCTTTCCCTCGGGCTTCCACCAGGCCCAGCCGGCAATCCCAGCCCGGCATCCCCCTACAGATTCACCGCAACGCGTTGAATGGCTCGGTGCGCACAGGCACATACGTCTGCCCGGCCAGCCGGAGGGATCGACAAGGCACAGGGAGGCCATAATGGAAGATCTGGAGATCCAGGATGCTCTCGACCAGAAACTGAAGGACCTCATCGGCCAGCGCAGGTGGAACGAACTCCGCGAACTCCTGGCGGCCATGCGTCCGCCCGAGATCTCGGAAATGCTCGCCGGCCTGACTTCCACCGACCGCATGCTGGTCTTCCGCCTGCTGCCGCGGCAGCAGGCGAGCGAGACCTTCTCCTACCTGGAGGCCCCGCAGCAGAACGAACTCGTCCGCAACCTCACCAACGGGGACGCGCGAAACATCCTGGCGGACCTGCCGCCCGACGACCGCACCGCCCTCCTCGAGGAATTGCCGGCTGAAGTCACGCAACATCTCCTTGCGCTGCTCAGTCCCGCGGACCAGAAGGAAGCCCGCACCCTGCTCGGCTATCCGGAGGAAAGCGTCGGCCGATTGATGACGCCCGACCACGTGGCGGTGCGCGCAAACTGGACCATTCAACAGGCGCTGGAGCAGATTCGCAAGAAGGGGCGTGACGCCGAAACGATCGACGTAATCTATGTCGTCGACGAGCGCTGGCATCTGCTGGACGACCTGCGGCTGCGGCAGATCCTGCTGGCGGATCCTGAAGCCTTTGTCGAATCCCTCATGAACTGGAAGTTCGTCGCCCTGCGCGCCGCCGACGACCGGGAGGAAGCCGTTCGAACGATGGCACAGTACGACCGCGTCGCCCTGCCCGTGGTGGACTCCGAGGGCGTCCTCCTCGGAATTGTCACCATCGACGACGTCCTGGATGTTGCCGAGGAGGAGGCGACCGAGGACATCCAGAAGATGGGAGGCATGGAAGCGCTCGACGCCCCTTATCTCGAGACACCGTTTTTGGAAATGGTCCGTAAGCGGGCGGGATGGCTGCTCGTTCTCTTTCTGGGGCAGATGTTGACGGCCACGGCAATGCGTCACTTTGAGTTCGAGATTGCCCGTGCGGTCGTTCTCGCACTGTTCATCCCGTTGATCATCAGCAGCGGCGGCAACTCCGGCTCCCAGGCGGCCTCGCTCATCATCCGCGCCATGGCGCTGCAGGAGATACGGCTGCGCGACTGGTGGCGGGTGATGCGCCGTGAAGTGGCGGTCGGCGTGTTCCTCGGGTCGATCCTCGGCTCGGTCGCCCTCGCCGGCGTTCTGCTGAGGCCCGGCCGCGAAGAACTGTACGGCCCGTACTTTTTCCTGGTGGGCCTGACGGTGGCCGCCAGCCTGGTGGGGGTGGTCCTGCTGGGGACGCTCGCCGGCTCCATGCTGCCTTTTCTCCTCCGCCGCCTCGGTTTCGACCCGGCGGTCTCCTCCTCCCCTTTTGTCGCCACGCTGGTGGACGTGACCGGTATCCTCCTGTACTTCACCATCGCGCTGTTCATCCTGCGTGGCACGCTTCTCTGAGAGCGGCCACGGCGGCGCGGCACACTGGAGCGATTCACGAAACATGGCAAACACGAAAATCCCCGTCGCCCTGACCATCGCCGGTTCCGACCCGTCGGGCGGCGCCGGCATCCAGGCCGATCTCAAGACCTTCCACCAGTTCGGCGTCTACGGCGCTTCCGTCCTGACCCTGCTGACGGTGCAGAACACGCGCGGGGTGCAGGCGGTCGAAATGCTGTCGCCGGCCCTGGTCCTGGCGCAGCTCGCCGCCGTCCTGGACGACATGCCGCCGGCCGCCGCCAAGACCGGAGCGCTGGGCAACAGCGAGATCCTGCGGGCGCTGGCTGAAAGGGCAGCCCATTTCGACTTCCCCCTGGTGGCGGATCCCGTAATGATCAGCAAGCACGGGGCTTCCCTCATCGAGCCGGACGCCCGCCGGGCGCTGATCGAGGATCTGCTCCCCTGTGCTTTCCTCGTCACCCCGAACCTGCACGAGGCGGGGGAACTCGCGGGCATGGAGGTGGACAGCCTCCCCGCCATGGAGGAGGCCGCGCGCCGGATCTCGCGGCTTGGTCCCCGTGCTGTGCTCGTCAAGGGCGGGCACCTGGAAGGGGAGGCGGTGGACCTGCTTTTCTGGCGAGACGGATTCCTCCGGTTGCGCGCGCCGCGATGGGATACGGTCCACACGCATGGCACGGGGTGCACATACTCAGCCGCCATCACCGCGGAACTTGCGAAGGGGTTGGAACTGCCGGCGGCGGTTGAGGCCGCAAAGGCTTACATCACCGAGGCGATCCGCTCCGCGCCCGGCCTCGGCGCGGGCTTCGGCCCGGTGAATCATCACGCGAAATGCGGCCGATGACGTTGTAATCCGCGGCGGCGCCCCCTATCCTTATGCTTTTATCTCAGCACTCATCACGCCCCCGGCCGATAGGTAGAACGTGGCACGCAATGTCCCGGGGATCCGCCGGGATGGGAGGAACAGCAGCAAATGGCGAATGAATCCAAGTCGCACAGCCCCTACAGACCCCCAAAGGCTTACAAGAACCCGGGCTTTCTCCGAAGCAAGGATGCCAGGCTCGTCCGCATCCTCAGCGAGTACCTGGAACCGGCCAGCCGCCTGGAATGGCAGCGCGTGCACGATACCATCGTTTTCTTCGGCTCGGCCAGGGCCCTGCCCCCGGCGGACGCGGAAAAACGGCTGGCGGAAGCCAGAGCGAGGGCCGCTGCCGACCCTGCCGCCCGCGGCGAGGTCCTGCCGGCGGAATACCAGGTCCGAATGTCCCGCTACTACGAGGACGCCGCGCGGCTGGCGGGCATGGTCGTGAAGTGGGCCAAAACGCTGAACGGCGGCATGAAGCGTCTGATGATCTGCTCGGGCGGCGGACCGGGGATCATGGAAGCCGCCAACAAGGGGGCCCGCGAAGCCGGCGGGCAGTCCATAGGCCTCTCGATCAGCCTACCCTTCGAGCAGCAGGTGAATGCCTATGTGCCGGAGGAGCTCGCGTTCGAGTTCCACTACTTCTTCATGCGCAAATTCTGGTTCATGTACCTGGCCAAGGCGCTCGTGATCTTTCCCGGCGGTTTCGGGACGTTGGACGAAGCCTTCGAAGTCCTCACGCTCGTGCAGACCGAAAAAACCCGCAAGGAGATCCCTGTCCTCGTCTACGGCACCGAGTACTGGAAGGAGGTCCTGCACTTCGACGCGATGGTCCGCTGGGGGACGATCTCGCCGGAGGATCCCCGCCTCATCCATTTCTCCGACGACCCGGAGGAGGCATTCCTCTACTTGAAAACCGAGTTGACGCGGATTCACAATCTCTGATGCGGGTAACCCGGACAACACCCGCTTTGCCGGTCGAAATACCATGGACGATTTCCTACTCGAAAGAGAACACGCCGAGCCTCCGGCCTCTGCGAAGGACCACCGTCACGCGACGATGCGGGACAGAGACCGGATACTGCACAGCTCCGCGTTCAGGCGACTGCAGGGGAAAACGCAGGTCTTCGGCATCGGCCAGGCGGATTTCTACCGGACGCGCCTCACCCACAGCCTGGAAGTAGCACAGCTCTCGCAGGCGATCGCGCGCAACATGCTCGCGGAAGAACCGCGCCTCGGGCGCTGCCTGACCCCGCACCTGGCCGAGGCTATCGCGCTGGCGCACGACCTCGGGCACCCGCCGTTCGGGCACGCCGGCGAGCAGACGCTGGACGCCTGCATGCGGGAGGTCAGCCGCAAGGCCCGCCAGGGCGGAAGAAAGGCCCTGCGCTTCGAGGCCAACGCCCAGACCTTCCACATGCTGGCGGCCGCCGAGCCGAAATCGCCCGGATATCCCGGCCTGAACCTCACGCGCGCGACTCTGTCCGGGGTGATCAAATACCCGTACGAACAGGACCTCGGCAACGACAAATTCATTTTCGCGTCGGACATGACGTCCGCGCGCTGGGCTCTGCGCAGGGGCGCACCCATCCTGACGGCCTCCAGCAGCCGCCGGGGGATGAAGCAGGAGACGCCGATCACCTGCCAGATCCTGGACTGGGCGGACGACTGCGCCTACTCGATCCACGACGTGGAGGACGCGCTGCAGGCGCAGTTTTTGCGGCCCGGCGACCTGCTGGATGCCCGTTTCACCCGGCTGGTCTCGCTGCGCTACGAAGAGATGCGCAAGAGCGACGGCGGCCCCCGCCTCGGGCAGGAGCAGGTGCGCGAGCGGATGGCGGATCTCAAGCGGCGCATCCAGGGACCCGAAAGCGGCGATGAACGCCCCCACAGGAAGCAGGCCCTGCGCAACATTCTCAACGACCTGGTGACTTCCGTCACGGTCCAGCGGGTGACCGGCAGCCGCCGCGAGGATTACGCGTGGAGACTCGTGGTCCCCGAGGAGGCGCGGATCATCTCCGTGCTCTGCAAGGCGATCATCTGGGAGGCGGTCATCATCGACCCGCGGGTCGCGGCCATGAGCACGAAGGGGAAGGAGATCCTGCGCGACCTGTTCCACCTCCTGCTGGCGGAACTGGTCGAAAAAAAGAGCCTGGCGCTCTTTCCGCTCTTCTACCGGCCGGTCATCGAGGAGTGCCTGGCCGGCGGCGAACTCCGCGCCGCACGCGGCGTCTGCGACTTTCTCGCGCAGCTCACGGACATGGACGCGCTGCGCCTGCACGCCCTGCTGCGGGGTTCGAAGGCCTCGTCGATGTTCGACCTGATGTAGCGCCGGGCGCCGGGCGTCGCGCCGGAACTGCGTAGCGCCACAGCGCCGTGGCCCACCACCGGGCAGCCTCCAGGTAGGAAAGGCCACGGCTCTCTACCCGCACGCGCCCCTGCTTGACGGCCTCAATCACCTGCGGGATTCCCGGCTCGGCGTATATCCAGGTAAAAGTCCGATCCAGCTGCCACAGCAAGTGGATGTCGCCGCAGCCGACCAGCGGCTTGCCATGCCTGGCGGCAAGTGCCCTCGCGCGCCGGTTGAAATCCAGCCCGGGCACGTGGAACCCGGAAATCTCGATGGCGTCGAACAGCTCCACGTTGGGTTCCAGCAGGCTGTTGAGGCATCTCGTCCCCGGGAAATAGGGGTGCGCGGCCACGACCAGGGTGTCCGGCCGTGCGCGGGCCCGGATTCTCTGAAGCGACTCGAGCCCCTCCGGCGGGGCGTGAAAATTGTACACGAGCAAGTGCCGGCGGCCTTCCACGCCCACTTCCATTCCGGGGATCAGCGTGACGCCGGCTGCCCGCGCGTAGAGCGAAAGTTCGGGGCTCCAGACATCGCGGTTGTGGCAGGTGATGGCCAGGACTTCGTACCCGCGGGCCGCTGCCGCGTCCACCAGTTCCTCGGCCGTGTGCCGGCTGAATTTGTGGTCCGCCAGGTCCAGGTTGCAGTGCGCGTGGAGCTCCGCCTTGAGCCACCTGGCTCCCGATTCGCCGCCGCTCTTCCTTTGAATCATCTTCACAAACACCCCGCGCCGGTACTACAATCCTCATCGTTCAGTCCCCGGTTTATACGGCCTGTTTATTATTCTTTCCTCAACCGGGAGAAACGTCAATGAACGGCTCGAAAATCAGTGTTTCCAAGTTGGTTGTGATCCCCTCCCTCATTACACTGGGTGTCACGATGCTCCGGCTCGTCGGGGAGCTGAACAACTGGCACCCGCTCTTCTTCAGCCGTGAGGCGGGCGGGGGAGGCGCAATCGTCGGGATTGTCTGGCTGGCGTTCGTCTTCGCCGTCTGGTTTGCGGTAAAGCTGCAGCGCGCCGGGGATGTTTTCAGCCGCAGCGGGAAGGCCATCGGTCTGAATCTCGGGGCGCTCCTGCTCTGCATCGCGGGCGCAGTTCTCATGGTCTTCGACATGCAGTTCCGCTTCGGCCTCTACCAGGCCGCCGGCATCCTCGTTGTTCTGGCCGCGCTGTGGGTCATGCGGATGGCCTGGCCGGCCTACTGGAACATCATGATCGTGTACGGCCTCGCGGCCAGGATCCCGGTGATCGTCGTGATGTACCTCGCGATCATGGGGGACTGGGGAACGCACTACGATGCTCCGCCCCCCGACGTGCTCTTCGACGACAAGATGACGGAATTCGTGCAGGCAGGACTCCTGCCGCAGCTCTTCATCTGGGTGCCGTTCACCGTAATTATCTGCGGACTGCTGGGCGTGATCACGGCCGCCGTCCTGAATCGCCGCAAGCCGGGCGCCGCGGCCGTTTAGCGCGGGCAGTTCCCTGGGCGCCCGGCTCCGCCACGCCCAACAGGACACAGCCCGCAATGCCGCAACCGACAGTCAGCGATAGGCCGCCCTGCCCGTCGCCGCCGCTCCGGCCTCCGTAGACTCCCGACCAGAAAACTGGTCGTCAGCGGCGGCATGCAGGCAACTCCTCGCCAACCTTGCCCCACCGCACGTGGCCCACGGCCCGATCCGCTCGGTCCCGATTGTCCTCAAGCATGCTTTCTCGAATGCCGATAACGGTTTGTGTCCCGGAGATCATGGAGGGGCACCGGATCGGTCGAAATCAGTCGATTTGAGGAGCGCATTCTTGCCTCGCAAAACGCCGTATGCCTCATTGCCGCTTATCCTGATGATCCTCCTGTTCCTCGGCGGATGCGGTTCGCCCAGGGAGATAAAAATCGGCGTCTCGCTCGGAGCCGATTATCTCAAGGGCGCCGTCATGGCCGCCAAGGAGATTAACTTCCAGGGGGGGATTGGGGGGCGCAGACTTGTTCTGCAGATCGACTACACCATGGGCAACATCGCCCCTGTCCTGGCTATACAAAGTGCCGCCCGCTTTGCCGAAGCCCGGGACATCCTGGCCGTGGTGGGTCACGATTCGAGCGCAGCCAGCCTTGCGGCGGCGCCTGTCTACAACAAGGCCGGCGTCGTTCAGGTGACTCCCATGAGCACCAGTTCCCAGCTCTCCCAGGCCGGTCGCTGGACCTTCCAGGTCTGCATCGACGACGCGCAACAGGGTCGGACTCTGGCCGACTACGCCTTCGATGTCCTGGAGAAAAGAAAGACGTTTATCTTCCGTGTGAGTGACAGCTACGGCCACGGACTCGCCAAGCATTTCCGCGAGCGGTTTATCGAGCGTGGCGGTGCGGTCGTCTACCAGGCCATATATGACCAGGAGGAGCTGAACCTTGGCCCCTTTCTGGAACTGCTGCCCCGGTATTCGCCGGATCTGATCTTGTTTGCGGGCAGGATTGAGGCCCTCGTCGAACTCCGGCGCGGCCTGGGAAAACACAACATCAACATCCCGGTCCTGGGAGGGGAGGCAATCCATAATGCTCCCGCTATCGCCCAACACCGACAACTCCTGGAAGGCCTCATGATGACACGCATTTTTCCTCCGGAATCGGGAGGCGAGTGGGCGGCAGCTTTCACCGAGAACTATCACAAACGCTTCGGGATTGCGCCCGATGCCCGTGCCGCCCTCTCCTACGATGCCGTTTACCTGCTCAAGGAAGCGATCGAGAAGGGCGGCGCCGACCGGGAAGGAATTCGGCGAGCAATCCTGGAAGCGAGTTCTCCGCACAAGCCGTTCATAGGCGTCGCCGGCACCCTTGCCATCGACGGGAACGGAAATACACTTAGGCCCATTCACATCGGCGTTGTGCGGAGCGGCAGAGTCGTGCCGGCCCCCGAGGCACAATGAACAGAATGGGAAATTTGGGAATAAGAACCAAGATCCTGGCAGGCTTTGCCGGCCTATGCCTGACTATCATATTGGGCGCCCACCTGACAGGATACGAGACCAGCAGGCTGCATGAAGATGTCAGCACGTCCATGGAAGCACTCGGCGAGTTGAGCAACATCAACTCGAACCTTCATTCGGCATTCTCTCAACAAATCACGGCCGGACAGAATTTCCTGGTCTCGCAGGATCCTTCGCTGCACGCCAAATACCATTTTATGGGAGACATCGTACATCTGGAACAGACCAAGTACCTGAGCCTGGGCATTCCCCATGCCGAACGGATGGCGATCGAATCCTTCAAGGAGACATACCACCGGATGGAGGCCATCGCCAGCCGCGCATTCGCCCTGGTCCAGACAGGAAGATATGCCGAGGCGAAACGAAGCGGGGAAATGCTGGCCCAGTCTCTTTCCCAGTTGGAGCTTCATCTGGACGAGATGCAGATCCACTCCTGGGCCCGGATCGCAGAGGCTGAGAATACCTTTCGGGTTCGCATTCGAAACATGAGGGCGGGAGTGATATTTCTCCTGGTTTTCGTCACCTGCCTCGGACTTGTCATCACTGCCGTCCTTATCCGCTCTGTTCTCTATTCTGTCTGCCATGTATCTCAGGGAATGAAACGCGTGTCGGAGGGAGATCTCACAGCACGGCTATCTGCCAATTCCAAGGATGAATTCGGACAGATGACCGACGCCTTCAACCGCATGGTGGGACAGCTGCGCCAATCCAAGGAGGAGAGGGAAGTTTTTCTGAGAGAATTGCAGGCCGGAGAAGAGCGTTTCCGGGCCCTCAGCGAATCGTCGCCCGTCGGGATCCTCCAGGGGGACATGCAGAGCCGCTGCGTTTACGCCAACACTACCTGGCAGACCATGACGGGCCTCACACTCGATGAAAGCCTGAATCACGGCTGGTTCGGCGCAGTACACCCTGAGGACCGATCCTCCGTCCGCCAGGGTCTCGCGGAATCCCTCAAGAGCGCGGATGATTTTGCCGGCCAGTTCCGCATAATCACAAAGTCAGGCACCACCAAATGGGTGGAGTTTCATTCGGCAAAGCTGTTTACGAGAGAGGGGGATGTCGCCGGACTCGTTGGCACTATCGAAGACATCACCGAGAGAAAGACGGCTGAGGAGGTGCTCCGGGAATCCGAAGCCCGCTACCGGCTGCTGTTCGAGAGCAACCCGAATCCCATGTGGGTGTGCGACACCGAAACGCTCAACTTCCTGGCAGTCAACGAAGCGGCGGTCACCCACTACGGTTTCAGCCGGAAGGAGTTCCTCTCGATGACCCTGCGCGACATCCGACCGCCCGAGGAGGTTCCGAACCTGATGGCTCACCTCGCCGACCGGGCCGAGTCCGGCCTAAACGAGGCGGGCGTCTGGCGTCATCGCAAAAAGGACGGGTCGATCATCCTGGCCCAGATCACGAACCACGGCATGGATTTTTCCGGCCGCAAGGCGATGTTCAGCCTCATCCAGGACATCACCCAGCGGCGCCGGTGGGAAGAGCAGATGGTGCTGGCCAAGGAGGCCGCGGAGGCGGCCAGCCGCGCCAAAAGCGAGTTCCTCGCCAACATGAGCCACGAGATACGCACACCGATGAATGGCGTCATCGGCATGACGGAACTGGCGCTCGACACCGAGCTCTCGGCGGAACAGAGGGAGTACCTCTCGCTGGTCAAATCCTCCGCCGACTCGCTGCTGACAATCATCAACGACGTGCTGGACTTTTCCAAGATCGAGGCGGGCAAGCTCGACCTGGATCCCATCGAGTTCTGCCCGCAGGATAATCTGCACGACACCGTCGGCGCCCTGGCCCTGAAGGCCCAGGAAAAAAATCTCGAACTGCTGTGCAGATTCTCGCCGGATATCCCGGAATCCGTGATCGGGGATCCGGGCCGATTGCGGCAGATCGTGACCAACCTGGTGGGAAACGCCATTAAGTTCACCCACCACGGTGAGATTGTGCTCGAAGTGGGTGTCGAATCCAGGACCGCCGAGGATGTCCTGCTGCACTTCAGCGTGACGGATACGGGGATTGGGATTCCGCTGGAGAAACAGGCGGCGGTCTTCGAGGCGTTTTCCCAGGCCGACGGTTCCACTACCCGCCGCTATGGCGGAACCGGACTTGGCCTGACCATCGCTTCCCTCCTGGTGGGTATTATGGGCGGCCGTCTCTGGGTCGAAAGCCCCGCATTTCCGCAAAACGGCGGAGCCGGCAAAGGAGGATCGCCCGGAGAGCTTCCCCTCCCCGGGCCCGGAAGCGTCTTCCACTTCACGGCCCGCTTCGGCATCGGGAAGTCGACCGGCAGGATGGAGGCGGTGGCCCACGCGGCGGACATCCAGGGTCGCAGGGTGCTCGTGGTGGACGACAACGCCACCAACCGCCGCATCCTCCACGACGTGCTCACCCGCTGGCAGTTGCGCGCGGACACGGCGCAAGACGCGGCCCAGGCATCGGCTGCGCTCAGGGCTGCCGCCGCCGAAGGCGATCCCTTCTCCCTCGTCCTGCTCGACGTGCACATGCCGGTGACGGACGGTTTCACCCTGGCTTCGGAAATCAGGACGGCGCCGGAGATCCGGGATACGGCCATCATGGTCCTGACCTCCGCCGGCAGCCGTGGAGACGGCGCCCGGTGCCGGCGCCTGGGAATCGCCGCCTACCTGACCAAGCCGGTCCGTCAGAAGGAGCTCTTCGACGCTCTCACAAGCCTGTTTGGCCGCCAGCCTGCCTCAAACAACGGGGCGCCGCTCGTCACACGCCACTCGCTGCGCGAACAGAGCCGCTCCATGAACATACTGCTTGCGGAGGACAATGCCGTCAACCAGCGGGTTGTCATCCGCATGCTCGAGAAAATGGGCCACCAATGCTATGTCGCTTCCAACGGACGCAGCGCAGTGGCGGCCTGGCTGGATGGGCACTTCGACCTGATCCTGATGGACATCCAGATGCCCGAAATGAGCGGATTCGAGGCGACGGCCGAAATTCGTGAAAGGGAAAAGACAGCCGGAGGACGGATTCCGATCCTCGCCCTGACCGCGCACGCCACCAAGGGCTACCGGGAAAGATGTCTCGCTGCCGGAATGGATGGCTACATTGCCAAACCCATACAGAGCAAAGACCTGAGAGAAACCATCATGTCACACATTCCCCTGACGAAGAGAGAAAACGGCGAAGGGCTTCACCCTCAGACCTCCGGCCCCGTCTTCGACCTGAACGCGGCTCTCAGCCGGGCGGACGGCGACTTCGAGCTGTTGCGCGAGATTGCCGGGCTCTTCCTGGAGGACAGCCCGCAGCAGCTTGGCGAAATCAGGTCGGCCATCGAGGCCCGAGACAGCGGGAAATTGGAGAGGGCCGCCCATTCGCTCAAAGGCGCCATCTGCAATTTCCAGGCGACCGCCGCTTTCGAGGCGGCTTTGCGGCTCGAAAAACTGGGCCGCGCCGGCAGCATGGCGGAGGCGGAGGAGGCTTTTGCGGAGCTCGAAACCGAGATCGCGCGCCTCGCCTCGGCCCTCTCCCGGATGGAGCAGTGCGTAATCTGATATTGCGGAAGAATTGACTGGCGGTGCTGCTGACGTCCTGCTAGGAGGCAGCCGCCCGAGGTCCTCTCATGATACTGATCGGCGAAGACGATCCCATCTCGCGAAGGCTGCTGGAGGCCAATCTCAAAAAGTGGGGACACGAAGTCGTCACGGCCTCCGACGGAACCGAAGCCTGGGAAAAATGCCGGTCGGAGAGAACGCCCGAGCTGGCGATCCTCGACTGGATGATGCCGGGCATGGACGGGGTCCAGGTCTGCCGCCGGATCCGGGAGGAACTCCAGGATTGCCACATTTACCTCATCCTGCTCACCGCCAGGGACCAGCGCAGCGACATCGTGGAAGGCTTGAGCAGCGGCGCCGACGATTACGTGGTCAAGCCGTTCGATGCCGCGGAACTCCGGGCGCGGGTGCAGGTCGGCCTGCGCATCGTGGAACTGCAGCGAACGCTGGCCAACCGGGTGACGGAACTGCAGAGGGCGCTCGACCAGGTCCGGCGCCTCGAAGGACTCCTTCCGATCTGCTCATACTGCAAAAAGATCCGCCGGGACGGCAACTACTGGGACCAGGTGGAGCACTACTTCGCCGAGCACTCCGGCACAAAGTTCAGCCACAGCGTATGTCCCGACTGCTACCAGAAGGAAGTCGTGCCCCAGCTGGAAGCCTTGAAGTCCCTGGGCGACGGCGCAAGCCAGCGAAACATCCTGTAAAATGCGGCAACCTGATTCCCGCGGAACGCCCGGACCCTGATACTTCCGGCGCAGCGAGCCGAGGGCGGGCGGATCCGACGGACTGCACTGGAGGAGGATTCATAGGGCAAAGGAGAATCGCTGGTACATGGCCATCGGCGGCCACCAGGTCGGCCCGGTGAGCGAGGAGGAAATCATCTCCAACATACGGAACGGCAGCATGCAGCCGGGGACGCTGGTTTTCACGGCGGGCATGACCGACTGGACTCCCGTCAAACAAGTGGAAACCTTTCTCTTCGCCGGCGAGGGGATCTTTTTCGCCAGCTTGACGGGCCCCGGGAAGGTCTGGCTGCAGTCGCTGCCCCTCAGCCGGCCGGCCGACCGCATCTACAAGGCCATTCCGTCCATGGGGCGCTCGCGCACCGATGAAGGCGGAATTCCGGACAAGTTCGGAATCGGCAACCTGATCGACGGCGATTAACCGGGGCAGCCGGAGCTCGATAGGGGTCAGGCCATGATGTCGAGTTTCGGTTTCCGCGGGGGAGGTGAATCATAGGGCGAACCTGCCTTTCCCGCGGTGAGCGGGTATGGGCGCGGGTCGTGGACGGACGCGGACTGCTCCCGCGCTTTTTCCGCATATCGCTGTTTGCGGCGCTCGTCGTTCTGAGGCAGGCTGTGAAGGGCCTCGTCGGCAGCAGCCGCCGGGTGCGTGTAGAGGTGGTGGATCCGGGCGCTGTCGGAGGGGATCTTTGATGCCGAGCCGGCAGCGGAGACGGCTTCCGGACCTCTTTCGACCGGGGCGCGGCTCTGCAGGCGGTTCGTGCCCGCAGCGGCGGAGCCTGACGACAACCGCGTCGAGGCGTTGCCGGACAGCGATGAAATGGAGTTGGGCGAAGGCGGAGTCATATCCCCTGCCGGATTTCCGGCCGCCCGGACACGTTCCTGCCGGGCCCCATTTGTCACGGGCGAAGGGATCGCACTTTACTGGACATCCACCATATCGGCATACCCGCTCGGAGGCTTTAGCAAAACCATGCCCGATCCCATAAACGTAGGAGACAAGGTCATCGTACCGCCGGACGCGCTCGAGATCCGCGCGGTCCGGTCATCGGGCCCGGGCGGTCAGAACGTCAACAAGGTGTCCTCCAGGATCCAGATCCACGTGCACCTCGACCGGATCCAGGGATTGGATGACGCCGGACGCGCCCGGCTGCGGCGCCTGGTTGCCAACCGGCTGGACACGGAAGGCCGCCTGCTGGTCACCAGCCAGCGCACCCGCGAGCAGCACCGCAATCTGGAGGACGCCCGGCGCAAGATCGCAGGCTGGATCAGCCGGGCCCTCGAGCCGCCGAAAAAGCGCATCCGAACGAAACCCACCGGGGCCGGCATCGAGCGCCGCCTGGAGCAGAAGCGGCAATCCGCCCGGCGGAAGCTGGCCAGGCGAAAGCCCTCCGTCGCCAACGGCTACGATTCCTGAGGGCCCGCCCTGTGGTATGATCGGTCGCCTTTTCATCAATCATTCAGAGGAACACAAGAACATGCCGAAGTCATTCCACCCTCCGCAGCGCATACTCCTCGGCCCCGGGCCGAGCAACATCGAACCCAGAGTGGTCCAGGCCATGGCCGCACCCATCATGGGCTACCTCGATCCGCTCTATCTCGAGTGCATGGATGAAATCCAGCAGTTGATCCGCGACGTCTTCGAAACCCAGAATCGGTCCACCTTCTCGTTGTCGGGCACCGGCGGCTCGGGCATGGAAGCCTGCCTGGCCAACCTCGTCGAGGAGGGGGAGGAGGTCGTCGTCTGCGTGAACGGATTCTTCGGCCAGCGGCTTTCGGAACTGGCCGAGCGCTGGGGCGCAAGAGTTGTCCGCGTCGAAGCCGAGTGGGGCCGGCCGCTGGACGTGCAGCAGGTCCGGGATGCCTTCCGGAAATCGAGCGCCAGGATCGTGGCGATGGTTCACGCGGAGACCTCCACCGGGATGCGCCAGCCCATAGAGGAGTTGAAGTCCCTGCGCGACATCCGGGACGCGATTCTCCTGGTGGATGCCGTCACCTCGCTGGGAGCGCACCCGGTCGGAATCGACCGGAACGAGATCGATGCCGCCTACTCGTGCACTCAGAAAGGCATCGGCGCTCCTCCCGGTCTTTCACCCGTCACCTTCTCCGAGCGCGCCATGGAGAAGATCCGCAACCGCCGGGAGCGGCCGCGGACTTGGTATCTGGACATCCAGCTCATCGAGAAATATTGGACCGCGGAGCGCGCCTACCACCACACCGCGCCGGCCCTGATGAACTATGCGCTGCGAGAAGCGCTGTTGATCATTCTCGAGGAGGGATTGCAGAACCGGTGGGAGCGCCACCGCAGGAACAGCGAGGCCTTCGTGGCGGGGATAGAGAACATGGGGCTGGGCATGCTGGTCGACAGGCCTCACCGCCTCTGGACGCTGAATGCCGTGCGCATACCCGAAAAGATCGACGATGCCAGGGTCCGGTCCCGGCTGTTGAACGAGCACAGCATCGAAATCGGCGGCGGCTTCGGCGCGCTGAAGGGGAAGATCTGGCGCGTCGGCCTGATGGGCTCCGGCAGCACGCGGAATAACGTCCTGCTCCTGCTGAGCGCGCTTAAGGGCATTCTCGAGGCGGAGGGATTCCACCCGCCCGGCTAGCCCGGAAAGGCGCGCGGATTTCTGCGGGTCGAATCCGTGTGGCTCCGCGGAAATCCGCGTGCCATTCATCCTCCTCTGCGGGATGTGTCTGTCCTGGATCCGTGCGCGGAAAGTGTGAGACTACCAGAAGGCGGGCCGGGAATCACGAATTTGGTTTCGCGGATTTGATCGCAGGGGGCTTCCCTGTGGGTTTTGCCGTGAAGCCGCGAATGGTCATCTTCACATAGTCCGCCCGAGGCGAATGCGGGTGGATCCCGAGAAAACTGCGCAGATGTGCCACGCCATCCCCGATGCGTGCCTGGGCAAAAGCGATGTGCGCCAGGAAGAGGTCGGGGGAATTGGCAAAGCCGGGATCGATTCTGAGCACTTCTTCAAAGTACGCTTTTGGCCGGTCGTAGTTCCGCATGTAGTAATGGGCAGGGGCCACTTGTGGAAGGGTCGATCTCGCTCTTAAATCAACTGTCCCACCCGCCACGCGAACGGAGCCGCTGGATCTCCACGCGCGCCATCTCCTGCAGCCGCAGGTAGTCGACCTTGGCCACCCTGTTCAGCGGCATCTGGCCCGGCTCGAGCAGGACATAGTGGTGCGGCCTCATATAGGAGGTCAGACTCCGGGCATGCCGCCGTAATTCTTGCACGGCGACATCCGCTCCCGGCTTCTTTTCAACAAAGGCCACGATTCCCTCGGAGATGAGCCTGTGCTCGACCCCTATGGCGCCGCACTCTCTGACTGTGTCCTGCAACTTGCAGAAGTGATCTTCCACATCCCCGGGGAAAACCTGATACCCAGCCGGCTTGATCACCCACTTCGACCGGCCCGAGAAATGCAGGCCCGTGCCGTCTTTGTATCCCATGTCCCCGGTGTAGGGATTAGGGAAGAGGGACAGGCTACCGTGTCCCCGGTAGCCTGTCCCCCTCACAAAAGACGCACGTCGTCC
Organism: Acidobacteriota bacterium; assembly: GCA_037444305.1. GTDB lineage: Bacteria > Acidobacteriota > UBA6911 > UBA6911 > UBA6911 > JBBIMP01. Next base: position 157,491 of record JBBIMP010000013.1, on the reverse strand, counting down.
ACCGTCAGGGTGACGGCGCCGTAATCTTCCTCCACCAACCCCGTCAGGACGTAGGGGCGCGACCGGTTCAGGATGTGGCAGAAGCGGGCGTACGCCTGCGGGAAAAACGTGGTCTCGTAGAGCGCGGTCGTGTCCTCGAAGCTGATGAACTCCATCGGCTCCTCGTCCTTCGTCGTCACGACCTTCCCCGTCACCCACCACCCGACCACCGTCACCCTCTTCCCCGCGTGTCGGTGCAGGTCGGCGCCATGCACCCGCCGCAAGCGTGCCAGTGCGCCGCTGTAAAGCGACAACGGGTGCCGGCTGAGCAGGAAGCCGAGCGTCTCCAGCTCGTGCTCCAGGACCGTCCGCGCGCTGTACTGCGGGACGCGCGGCGGCGCCACCTGCGGCATGTCCTCGAAGAGCGAGCGCGTCATGCCCCGCCGCGCCGCCTTCGTCTCGTGCCACGCCAGCGCCCGCCAGATCATTTCCGGCCGCGTCTCCCCCCGGGCGACGCCGTCCATTGCGCCGGACTTGATCAGGATCTTGACGTCCGACGGGTCGATGTCGACGCGGCACAGGAAGTCCTCCAGCGACGAGAACCGGCGCTTCTTCCTCTCCTCCAGGACGGCTTCCAGCGCGGCCTCGCGAAGACCCTTCACCTGCATCAGGCCCACGCGCAGCGTCCCCTCCCTGCCCCAGTACTCCCTGCGGCTCTCGTTCACATCCGGCAGCAGGATCTTCAGCCCCATCCTCCGCGCTTCCGAAACGTAGGCAAACGGCGAGTAGTAGCCGCCCTGGTTGCTCAGCACGGCGGCGATGAACTCGGCCGGGTGGTGCGCCCTCAGGTAGCACGACTTGTAGGAGACCAGCGCGAACGATGCCGAGTGCGGCTTGCAGAAGGAGTAGCCGGAAAAGCTCAGGATCATCTCCCAGACCTGGTCCACGACCTCCCGGGCGACCCCGCGCGCGGCCGCGCCCTGGTAGAACATCTCCCGGTAATCCTCCAGCTTCTTCCCGGCGCGCTTTTTCGACAAAATCTTCCGCAGCCGGTCGGCGTCCGCGGCGCCGAAGCCGGCCATGGCCATGGCCACGCGCGAGACGTCCTCCTGGTAGACCATGATGCCGTGCGTCTCGCAGAGGATCTCGTCCATGATCGGGTGCAGCGGTTCCCATGAGCCGCCGCGCAGCCGCCGCACGTACTCCCGGATGTACCGGTTGGCGGCGGGGCGGATGATCGAGCTGTGGATCACGAGGTGGTCGAAGTCTCCCGTGCCGCACTTCTGCTGCAGCTGGCGCATGGCGGGCGACTCCACGTAGAACACGCCCACGGTGTCGCCTTTGCGGATCAGCTCCTGCGTCTTTGCGTCCTTCGTCGGATCCCAGCTCCCGTAGTCGATGACCACGCCGCTGTTCTCCCGCATCGCCGCCAGAGCGTCGCGGATGACCGCCAGCGAGCGGTTGCCCAGAAGGTCGATTTTCACCAGCCCCGCATCCTCGGCCTGGTCCTTCTCCCACTGGATGATCCGAACCCCCTTGGGCGCAGACTCCACCGGGACGTGCCGGTCGAGCCGCCCCGGGGCGATCACCACGCCCCCGCAGTGCACCGAGAGGTTTCGCGGGTAGCCCTCCAGCCGGGTCGCCCAGCGGAGGATCTCGGGCCAGGGATCCTTCAGCTCCATGTCCTTGAACACGGGGTGGCCCGGGACATAATCCTCCAGGTGGCGGATGGACCAGTAGTAGCCGATCCGCCGCGTGACGCTCTTGATCTCCGCCTCGGGCAGGCCGTAGACCTTGGCAATCTCGCGCACCGCCGCTCGGGCGCGGAACCCGACGTGGTTGGCGATCATCGCCGTGCGCTCGGCGCCGTACCGGCGAAAAACGAAATCGAGAATGTCGTCGCGCTCGTCCCAGGGGAAATCGACGTCGATGTCCGGCGGGTCGTCGCGCCCCTCGTTCAGGAAACGCTCGAAAAAGAGATTGTGCGTCACCGGTTCCACGTGCGTGATGCCGAGGCAGTAGGAGACCAGGCTCGCGGCCGCCGACCCGCGGCCGCAGGTGCGCGCCGACTGGCGCACGATCTCGCGCACGACCAGGAAGTAGGAGGCGAACCCCTTGTTGCGTACGATCTCCAGCTCGCGTTCGAGCCGCTTGACCACCGACTCCGACAGCTCGCCGTAGCGCTCCTCGGCCCCCCGGTAGCACGTCTCCCGGAGATACGCGAAGGCATCGGAACCGTCGGGCGGCTCGAAAGCCGGAAAGACCGGCTTTCCCATCCCCAGGTCCGGCGAGCAGTCGTCTGCGATCCGCAGGGTGTTCTCCAGCGCCGCACGCTGATGCGGGTAGCGCCGCGCCATCTCCTCCGGCGGTTTCAGCCACCGGTCCGGGCCTGCGAGCTCGACTGCCGGGATGCGCGAAAGGCTGGTGTTCAGGTCGATGGCGCGCAGCAGCCGGTGAAGCGGATAGTCGCCGGGTCCGGCGAAGTGAACGTCGTTGGTCGCCGCCGGCGGCACCCCGCTTTCGCGCGAGAACTGCAGGAGCGGCGCTTCGGCCCCGGGATCGTTCAGTTCGACGTAAAGGTGCGAAGTGCCGTTCTGCTTCGCCAGAAGCCGCAGCAGCGCGATCCTGTCGGTGAGGACGAAGAGCCCTTCCCGGTCGTCCAGCAGCGCGCGCGCCAGGCGGAATTCCTCTTCGAGGTGGCGGCGCGAAATCAGGCGGCAGAGCGTTTCGTACCCGCCGCGATTGCGCGCCAGCAGGACCGCCCGGCCGTCCCCCGCCCTCAGCTCGGCCCCGACAACCGGCCGCAGGCCGCGCTCCTGCGCGCACTGGAGAAACCAGACCAGCCCGTACAGGCCGTTGACGTCGGTCAGGGCCATGGCTGTCATGCCGCGTTCGCGCGCCGCGTCCGCCAGCGACTCGATCCGGCTGGCCCCGCGGCAGAAGGAGAAGTTGGAGTGGACATTCAGGTGAACAAAAGCCATCGCATCTCAACCCGTGTCTTCAGCGTGCTTGAAAGGTTCACCGGAGTTCACCGGAGTTCGGCCACTTTCGCGCCCGGAAGACATCACCATGGCCGCGGCAGCGATCAGATCCCCCAGATCGGCCCGCCATGCACCCCGAAGGGAATCGGATCCCTCAGATCGGCCCGCCATGCACCCCGAAGGGAATCGGATCCCTCAGATCGGCCCGCCATGCACCCCGAAGGGGTGCAACAGGAGAGCCCAGGGCGTAAGCCCTGGGAATAGGGACGCGGGGAGAGGCAAGCCCTGACGGGGCGAAACAGACGGCGCCGCCCCTGCGGGGCTCAAACGCTTGATTTTCGGACATGCAACCACTCCGATCTCAACGCCATCCCAGCGTGAACTCTCTTCCCTTCCGTACCGCTTTTTCGCCGAAACGGTGCCGCAGGCGGTCGAGCGCCGCCTCCAGCTTCGCGGTGCGCGCTTCCTGCGGACGGTCGAACAGTTCCAGCTGGGCCGGCCCCGAGATCAGCTCCAGGAGCCTCACTCCCAGCCGCCGGACGCGCGTGCGCCGCGTTAGCGTCTTCTCGAGCAGCCGGCCGGCGCGTACGTCCAGGGCCGAAGACGACTGCAGCGGCGGCACCAGCTTCTCCCTGCCGAGATCCTCCCGGCAGTCGGAGTACCGGATCCGCAGTTCCATCCGGCCCGCCCGCTGGCTGTCCGCACGCAGACGCTCCCCCGCGCGGGCGCATAGTCCGGAGAGCACTCCCTTCAGCAACCTCAGGTCGTTGCTGTCTTCCGCCAGCGTCTGTTCCTGCTCCAGCACGGGGACAGCGCGCGGCGGGTAGACCGGCGTGTCGTCGATCCCGCGGGCGCGCTGGTGCAGCAGGAACCCGAGCCGCCCGAAGGCAAGCGCCAGGTGCTCCGGTTCCATGTCGCCGATTTCGCGAATCAGCCGGAGGTTGAGTTCCGCGAGCAGTTCCACCGTCTTCGGCCCCACGCCCGGCAGCAGGCGCGCCGGCAGCGGCGCCAGAAAAGACCGCTCATCGCCCGGCTGCACGTCCTGCAACCCGACCGGCTTGGTGACCTCGGACGCGATCCTGCTGACCAGCTTGTTGGAGGCCACGCCGAGCGCGGCTTCCAGCCGGAGCCGCCGCCGGATCTCCCGTTGGGCGCACCAGGCCGCATCCCGCGCCGGGCCGAAAAGCCGCCCCGTGCCTGTGAGGTCGACGTAGGCGTGCCCGTAGCCCGAAGGCTCCAGCACCGGCGAAAAACGCGCCAGGATCTCGCACACCGCCCGCGACGCCCGCGCGTAAAGCGGCTCGTTCGGCGGCAGGACCGCGACACCCCGGCAGTAGCGCACCGCCCTCGACACGGGCATCCCCCTGCGGATGCCCGCCGCCCACGCCTCCCGGGACACGGCCGTCACCACCGAGCGCGAAGGCCCCACCGGCGCCACCACGACGGGACGGCCCCTCAGTTCCGGGTGGACCACCCTTTCCACCTCCACCGCAAAGGCGGCAATGTCGACGTGGATGATCTCCCTTTTCACCTTTCACCTCCGGTCCGGAAACGGTTAAATGCCACTTCGTCTGCCGTCCCTGCTTGCCGGTCGGCATTCAACGGAGCCCGGAGCGGCAGCGACGGGTTGCGTGGCTTGACCGGGCAACCCGACCGCTCACTGCCGTTTGCGGCTCCGTTTACGCAGACCACTAAATCGATCCTCCTCCACTTCCTCCGTGTAACGCTTTTTGTCGGCCAGCAGCTCGATCATCATCCGCGCGTTCACCGTGGCCTGGCCCCGCCAGGGGTTGTTCATCAGGACCAGCACCCGCTCGCTCCCCTCCTCCAGTCGGCGGATCTCCGGAACCGCAGCCGCCAGCTCGGCGCGGCTGTACAGGTAGTCGTGCTGCGCGGACCCGTCCCCCTCAAGCCACCGGCAGCGGTTCCTGCCTTCGAACCGCACGTAGGCCAGGTTCGCCGTCGCGCAGTAAAAGACCTTTTCCTGCTGAGCCTCGCCGCCGTCCACGCACGCCAGCGCAATGCGTGCCGCCCGCAGATGCTTCGCGGACCTGGGCGTCCGCCAGTCGGCGCAGCCGAACTCCGCCACCAACTGAATTCCTTCCAGGGCGTCCCTCAGCCGGCACAAGCGGTCGAAATTGCCGCGGATGAAGGCAAAGGCCGGCGGAAAACGCGCAACCACGCCGCTCAACAGACCCGTTTCCTTCAAAGGCCAGAGCGCCGCCGCAAAACGCCGCGCCAAGGCCGCGTCCAACCCTGGGGCGTCCAGCAGCTTGAACGGCACGCGAAAAACGAACTGCAGCCCCCGCCCCGCCCCCTCGACGAGCTGTGCGACTGCGGAAACCTCCGGAATGCGGTAGTATGTGAATCCCAGCTCGCAGCAGCCGAAGTGCCGGCTGTAATATTCGAGGAGGTGCCCGGCACCGAGCCCGGACGGGTAGAACACCCCGGCCCAATCCCGATACTGAAACCCGTTCGTGCCGACCAGAACCATGACTTATTTATAGGTGAAGATTAGGTGAAAATCAAAGAAAAAGCGCTGCCGTTGCCCGCGAACCGTGTCTATCTGTCCCACACGATCTCCGAACCGGCCTTTGACAGCCGCGGGGAGACGCTGTTTTACGTCCGGCTCGTGAACAGCAGGCGCGCCGTCATAAGGCAGTCGCTCGCGAGCGGCCTGGCACAGCAGGTCACCACCGAACCCCTTCCCAAGGGGGGCGTGGGCTACGGTGGCGGAATCTTTGCCCTCCACGGGGAGACCGTGGTGTACGCCGCCGAGGATGGCCGCCTCCACGGCATTAGCCTGCGGAGCGGAGCACAGTGGAAAGCAACGCCGGCCTTCGAAGGCGTTGCCGCGCCCGCAATATCCCCCTGCGGCCGCTTCGTCGCCTTCATCGCCGAGCAGGGCGGCAGGTGCAACGCCTTTCTCGCCGACCTGGCCGGCGGCTCCCCGCCGGTCAAGCTGTCGGGGGATCCCTGGTACGCCTTCAATCCCGCCTTCTCGCCCGACGGCTCGCGCGTCGCCTGGCAGGAGTGGGACAGCACGTCGATGCCCTGGCAGGAGTCCAGGCTGCAGATCGCCCGGTTTGCGGTGACCACGCAGGAGTGCGGCCAGGCCTCCGAATTGCTGCCCCTGCGCACGACTGTGCTCGCAAAAAGACACACCAGCTACGCCTCACCCCGCTTCAGCCCCTGCGGCCGGCACCTGGCATTCACCAGCGATGAGACGGGCTGGCGATCGCTCTGGGTGGCGGACAGGGACGGCCGGGGCGCCCGGCGGATCGAAACAGGAGAGGGGGAGATCGGGCGGCCGGACTGGGTACCAGGACTAAAACCGGTGTGCTGGGCCGGCGACGGCAGGTCGATCTACGCGGTGCGCCGCCATCGGGCGCGGGACACGGTGCTGCGCGTTTCCTGGCCCGAAGCTGCAACGACGGAGGTTGTCGGGGAGTGGACTTCGATCGAGGGGTTCGATCTTCTCGGCCATCACCTCGCACTCGTAGCCTCGAGCCCGGTAACCCCTCCGGCCCTCGTAACGCTGAATCTCCGGATCGGCGACTGCGCAGCCCGGGCCACGGCCGCAGTCGGCACAATCGATCCCCGTCCGCTGGCAGCTGCGGAATGCATCTCCTGGAAGGGACCGGATGCGGAGACCGTCTGGGGAGTGCTCTACCGGGCGTCAGGCGCCGAAGCTCCGGACCGACACCCGCTGATCGTCCATGTCCACGGGGGCCCCACATCCGACAAGCCGCTGGAGTGGGACGCGCAGGCGCAATATTTCGCCACCCGCGGCTGGCACTACCTGTTCGTCAACTACCGCGGCAGCACGGGTTACGGCCGCGCATACCAGGAGGCGCTCAACGGCCGGTGGGGAGAGGTGGATGTCGAGGATGCGCATTCCGGAGCCCTTCACCTGGTGGACATGGGCATCGCCGATCCAAAGCGGCTGGTCATCATGGGAGGCAGCGCCGGCGGGTACACCACGCTGCTGGCGCTCATCCGCCACCCGGGCTTCTGGGCAGGCGGCGTCTCCCTCTACGGCGTGGCCGACCTGTTCGATCTGAAGGAAAAATCCCATCGCTTCGAGCTCCCCTACGAGGAAACGCTCGTGGGAGGCCTGCCCGAGTCGGCGGAAGCGTGGAAGGAGCGCTCCCCGCTCACGCACGCCGAAAGGGTACGTGCGCCGGTCCTCCTATTCCACGGCACCGAGGACAAGGCGGTACCGCTCAACCAGTCCGAGGCGCTGGCCGATGCTATCCGCCGCGCCGGCGGCTCCGTGGACCTGGTTGTCTATGAAGGCGAGGGGCACGGCTTCCAGAAGGAGGCCAGCCGCAGGGACGTGATCGAAAAAACCGAAGAATTTCTGCGGAGAGTTGCGCTGCGACGCTGACTTCGCCGTGGCACCGTCCTCGCGGGAAAGCCAGATCATCGGGAGATCTGTTAAGGGGCAAGTCGTTTTCGGCGATCCAGACTTGGTACTCATGAGAAGAACGGGCTTCACAGAACCCTGAAAGGGTTCAGCAGGAGAGCCCAGGGCTTACGCCCTGGGTCGCCGGGAGGGGCAGGAGGGTAGCCCTGAATGGGCGACGCCTGGTGTGCCGCCCTTTCAGGGCTCATCTGTTTCCGTGCTCGGCATTTCCCAGGGCTTACGCCCTGGGCTCTCCTGTTGCACCCCTTCGGGGTGCTTGTGCAAACGGTTCCTTCGAGATGTCAAAAGGGCCGCACATCTGGACTGCCGCTGTCGGTTTGGGAATGCCTCTTTCCTAATCACAGAAGCCGAGTTGACGGCGCGTGCAAACGGAGCGGCGAGCGGCAGTGAGCGGTCGGGGTTCCCGATCAAGCCATACAACCCGTCGCTGGCGCTCCGGGCGCCTTGAACATCCGCCGAAATGTCCCGGCGAGGCGTTTCGGATCTCGTTTGACCGTCAGCATGGGGTGTCGCTTCCCTTGGCAGGGAAGCGACACCCAATTTCTGCTAGAAGGTGTACTTCAGCGCCACCTGCATCTTCCTCGAACCGCTGATGACACCGTCACGAATCCGCCCGAAGAGCGAACTCGTCGTGGTGAGCGTCGGGAAGCCGAAGGTCGGCGTGTTGGTCAGGTTGGTGAACTCCGCGCGGAATTCCAGGTAGTGGGACTCCCGCACGTAAGTCCTCTTCAGGATGCCGAGATCCATGTTGAACGAGCCCGGTCCCTGAAAGTAGTTGCGCCCGGTGCTGCCGAACTCGCCGGCGCCGGGAGCGGTGAACTTCCCGCGCTCGGCGTCGTTGAAATACCACTTGAGGCCGGTCGCCGTGTCGTCAAATACCATCCCCAGATTGCGCGAGCAACCGGTGCAGTTGGCCGGCGTCTGGACGACGCTCGAGTAGGTGTTGGCGCCGGAATAGACCGTCATCGGCCGCCCGGTCTGGATGGTCATGAAGCTGCTCAACTGCCAGCCGCTCACGATCGGCTCGATGAACCTCCCAAGGCTGGAAAGGCTGAAGCGCTTGTTCTTCCCGATCGGCAGTTCATACAGCCACCGCGCCTGGACGACGTGCGTCCGGTCGAAATCCGAGCGCGCGTAGTTCAAGCGGCGATTGTAGATGTCGAACGGCGTGCTGGAGGCAGACTGGGCGTTGGCGGTGCTCACTACTATGAACGCCGGGTCGAACGATCGCGTGTCGAGCGACTTGGCAAAGGTGTAGGCGCCCATGAACGAGATGCCGTCCGAGAACTGCCTGTCGAGTTTCAACTCCAGCGCATGGTACGTGGAGTAGTCGTTCGCATCGATGACGTTCAACCCGCTTAGGAACTGTGGAAAGGGATTGAGGAAATACGGACCGAACCCGGCGAGTTCGGGAATGGTTTTCCCGCTCTGGATCCGGGTGCCGATGGAGTTGGCCAGCGAGGCCACGGAATTCAGATTAAGCGTCGACGTGAACAGCCTGCGGACCATGGCCGATCCCGTCTCCGTCGCCAATCTGCGGGTATCGGGGAGCAGCAACTGGTTCATCAGCGTGCTTTCGCCGCCCGCCTTGACGATGTTGAAGGCTTCCAGGAAGCCGTTCTTCTGCCAGAGCGCCTGGTTGATGTTGTAGGCGCCATACAGGCCGACGCCGCGGCGTCCGACATAGGTGACCTCTGCGACCGTCCGGTTCCAGACCTCCCGCTGGTAGCTCAGCGACCACATGTTGGTCTTGGGCGACCGGAAGTCCGGATCCACCACCGTGATCAAGCGCGCTCCGGCCGGATCCGGCTGAACGAAGTTGCTCGGCAGCACGGTCGCCGCCGGCGCAATCTTGGGCAGGCTGGCCAGGCGGCCGCCGCCCTGTCCAAAAGCTTCTTCCACCACCGAAAGCGTCAGGCCGGGCATGCTCTGATAAATCGTGGAGGAGAGGACGAAGGTATTGATCCGGTCGTAGGCCAGACGGTAGTTGGCCCGGATGGAGCTCTTCCCCGCCCCCGAGGGATCCCAGGCCACCCCGATCGAGGGGGCCCAGTTGTTGGTGTCGTTCTTGTACAGGTCTCCCTTGACCCACTTCAGGGTATTGCTTGGAGCAGCACCAACGGTCACGGTCTGGTTCGGCCTGTAAATAAGACCCTGAGGGTTGCGCGGATTCATCTTCAATTCCAGGCGCAAACCCAGATCCACGGTAAGGTTTTTGCGAATCTTCCAGGTATCCTGCACGTAGAAGTCCCATTCGGGATAGCGGGCGTCGAAAATGAACGGTGTTCCGCCCGGCAACCACTTTTCGCCGTCCGAGACAAATCCCTGCGAAGCCGAACCGACCCTGCCGAGCAGGTTGTTGATCGTCCGCTGCAGCAGCGGCCGGTCGAAAGTGGTGTTGATATCGGTCGGGATGCCGAACGTAGTCGGATCGACCGTGTTCGTGGCCGTGCTGAAGTTGACCTGGGGGGCGATGTTCACACCCGCCACCGATCCGCGGGTATCCTCATGCTGCTGGAAGCGGATATTGGCGCCCGCCTTGATCGCATGAGCGCCTCTGAGGTAACTGAAGTTCTCCACGATCTGGTAAGTGCGGAGCATCCGCTTGTTCCCGAAAACGGTGCTCTCGGGAATGGTTATGTCATTCAGCGACAGGTAAGGCTTGCTCGCGTCGGCCTGCGGAATAACGAAGTCGAAAGCGAACTGGTTGCCGCCCACGACCAGCTCATTGGTAATCCTCGGCGTCGGGTTCCAGCGCCAATTGAGCGCAACATTCTTCGGATCGCGCTGGGTGTTCACCCTGCAGGTAAGTCCCGGGAAGGCCGGATCGCCGCCGTTCACGCGGTCGCAGAGCGTGTCCTGGCGACCCCAGGCTACACGCGCAAAGAAAACATTCTTGCTGCTGAACGCGTGATCGATTTTGAAAACCACGTCATGCTGCTTTTCGTACTGGAGCGCCGCGAAATTGAATCCAGCCGTGTTGAGCCCGTCACCCGTCATGAAGTTGTTGGGCAGAGGTGTCAGCGCGATGATCTTCTGAACGGTGGCATCCAGGCCGATTTTCGCCGGATCGCTGGCGGCGACGTTGTAGGTGCCGAGGTTCACGCCGGCCAATACGTTCCCGGAAGCATCAACCGACGCCCCTGTCGCTCCCGCAGGAGTGTTGCGCCCACCTTTTACGTAGCGGAAGAGCCCCTTGCGGGCATCGGCGGTGTATACCGTCCGGGTCATGGCAGCCGATTCCCGCGCCCGCAGCCACTGGATGTTTGTGAAGAAGAACGTCCTGTTCTTGATAATCGGCCCGCCGAGGCTGAATCCCGGGATGTTCTGCACAAACTGCCGCTTTCCGACGCCATTGATGTTGTTCTCCCACTCGTTGGCGTTGAAGCGGGGAGTCCGGTAGAACCAGAAAGCCGAGCCGTGCAACTCATTTCCTCCGGAGCGCGTTACCATGGCGACCTGTGCGCCGCTGTTGCGGCCGAATTCGGCGGTGGGATTGCTGGTGATGACGCGGAACTCGGCCAGCGAGTCCGGGTTGGTGCGCAAGGGCGAGAAGTTGCCCCCGCCGGCGCTCGTTTCGTTGGTGTCGATCCCGTCCAGCGTGAAATTCCAGGCGCGGTCGCGCGCGCCGTGCACGTGGACGCCTCCTCCTGTATTGGCGCCGGAAACCACTCCCGGCTCGGTGTTAACGAGCCCGAGAGGGTTGCGGCCGCGGGTGCCTACGATCGGCAGATCCTGCAGAACGCGCTGCTCGATGATAGCCCCGATGTTGCCGGAGGTGCTGGTTTGAACCACCTCGTAAGCGCCCGTCACCGTAACCGTTTCCGATGTCGTACCGACCTGCAGAATTGCGTTGACGGTTGTCGGTGCGCCGATATTTACGCGGTTGTCAGCCGCGACGAATTTCTTGAAACCCTGCATTTCCACCGTGACGGTGTAAAGACCGACCTGCACGGCTTCAAAAACATACGTGCCCTCCTCACTGGTCATTGCCGTAAAACTGACCCCGGTCGCCTGGCTGGTCAGCATCACAGTCGCGCCGGGGACAACCCCTCCCGTAGCATCGGTGACGGTTCCGACCAGCCTGGACGTGGTCCCCTGGGCCATGGCCAGCGCAGCCAGGCACAAAAACAAGAGAACAGCCAAAGGGAAGTTCCTTTTTGTCACTTTTGTACCTCCAGAATCAAATCTTCGAAAAAGACCTGGTTAGCAGTCCGCCGTTTCCTGCAGGGGCCGGCCGGGAGGCCGCCCCGGCAGGGACACGTGCCCTGCGATGTCGACCCGTAGTGAATTCAGCCAGGGATTCTTGCACGGAGCGCAGCCGTACGGCCGCCCTTCCAGCTCCGTCAGGTGAATATAGTCCAGGTCCGGCCCCGAGGCAACAATTCTCCTCAGCTTTGTGAACCTAAGCGCAATCCCTGCAAGGCCGTGACCCTGAGGTCACAGCAATTGCGCCGCACAAGATTTCGTCGATCCGGTACAATCACTCCTATGAAAACCAAACATTGTCGAGCCGCCGCCGTGGCCGCGTTGCTGTCCCTGTCGCTGCTGCCATTTGCCCAAGCCGCCGGCCTTCAGGCCGCGACCGATCGCAGCATCGAGGAGAGGATCATTCGCCACCTCAAGGAAAACCTGAAACCGGGCGAACCCCTGATCGTCTCCGACCTCTACAACAAGGTCTTCACCGATCCCGCGGAGCGCAAGGTTCTGGACCGGCTGTTCAACACCTTCTTCAAAATCCCGCTCTTCGTGGCGCAGTACAAGGCCGCGACGAACGAGATCCCCACGCTGGCGGACATTTCCCGGCAGTTCAACCTTCAGATCGAGGGGGAAGCGGCCGTTCTTCTCGCCATAATCGACAGCGACCCGCGGGTGCCGCAGTTCATCCGGCGCGACCCTGACTCCGGCGAGATCGCGTCGGTGGACATCGAGGCCGTCAAGAGAGATCGGCGGTTCGGCAAGCTCATCGAGCGGACGGTGATGGGCTGGGAAGGCCGCCTCGCGCCGCAGTTCACGCTGGAGCTGATGGGGGGAGGATCGCTCTCCTCCGAGGACCTGAAGGGAAAGAGCTACCTCCTATACTTCTGGTTTTCCGGCTGCCCCCCGTGCGTCAGGATATCTCCGCACCTCGTGGAGCTGCAGCAAGAATTTGCGGCCCGTAACTTCACCGTGGTCGCTGTGAACGCCGACAGGATTCTCGAACTGGAGACAACCGACCAGCAGCGCGCCGCTTACATGGCCAAGGCGGGATACAACTTTCCGGCAGGTCACCTCGGCACCCAGATGCAGGAGGCATTCGGCAGCGTCAACGTCTACCCGACGCTTTTCCTCGTGGATCCCTCGGGCCTGGTGCACAAGAACTATGTGAACTACCAGCCGCTGGAAACCCTCCGGAAAGACATCGCGGAACTGCTCGCCAGATCGGATGCCGCTCGTTGAGGCCCCTACGGGTCATGCTATCCGATAGGGTAACCCGACCGCTCACTGCGTTCGCGGCTTCGTTTGCCTGCGCCACTAAAACGATCCTCCTCCCCTGGCTCACCCCCATGCCGGAGCGACGACGACGGGCATCGCCGCCGCATTTTCCCGTGAAGAATTCCTGTGCATTGCGGTAAAGTTCACCTTCCCACTACAGAGGAGAAACAACATGAGACTGGACCTCTTCGAAATGGAACGGATGCAGTCGACCTGGGAGAACCGCGTCCGCTTCAACCTGTCCGAAAGCAGCGTCCACCCGATGAGCGTGCGCGAACTGATCGCCGATCCCGCCTTCCTGCAGGATCTGCTCGACATGCCGCTGCTCTACAACCAGAGCAACGGCACGGACGAACTGCGCACCGCCATCGCAGCCCTCTACCCGGGGGCAACGCTGGACTATGTCGAGGTCACCAACGGCGGCAGCGAGGCAAATTTCGTCTCAATCTTCTCAATGCTCGAGCCGGGCGATGAAGTTCTGATGATCCTCCCCAACTACGGCCAGATCTGGGGTCTGATCAACAGTTTCGGCATGAGGGTGAAGCCCGTCCATCTCCGCGAGGACCTGGACTGGGCGCCCGACCTCGACCAGCTGGAGGCTGCCGCTTCTCCCCGCACGAAGATGATCGTGGTCACCAATCCCAACAATCCGACCGGCGCCATCCTGACGAAATCGGAAATGGAGACCATTGCGCGCATCGCCGCCCGGAGCGGCGCCTGGATCCTGGCAGATGAAATCTATCAGGGCTCGGAGAGGGACGGCGTCATGACACCGACCTTCTGGGGTCTGTATGACCGGGTAATCATCACCAACGGGCTCTCGAAAGCCTATGGACTGCCGGGTCTCCGGATCGGCTGGATCGTCGCCCCGCCGGACCTGATCGCCAAAATGTGGTCGTATCACGACTACACCACCATCGCTCCCGGCACGCTGAGCGACGCGCTCGCCCGGGTGGCACTCTCGCCGGAAGGCCGCAGCCGCTGTCTGGAACGCACGCGGGACATCTGCCGGAAGAACTTTCCTATTTTCCGCTCCTGGATGCAAAGTCACGGCACACTCTTCCGCATGGTCGAGCCGCGCGCCGGGGCCATAGCCTATATCCGCTACGACCTGGAGATGAACTCGACCGTACTGATCGAGCGGCTGCTGAAGGAGAAGAGCGTCCTGGTGGTGCCCGGAGACCATTTCGGCATGGACCGGTATCTGCGTGTGGGATACGGACCGCCGCCCGAGTACCTGCAGGAGGCGCTGGGGCATGTGCAGGATCTCCTGAAGGAGGCCATGGCGGGCAGTTAGAAACATGCGGGTGGAGGCGCGGGATGCCCCGCCCTCTCGAAACGACACTGCGGAGGCGGATCGTCGATGGAAACACGGCAGATAAACATCGGGCTGCTCGGATTCGGCCACGTGGGGCGGGCATTCGCCCGCCTGCTGCTCAAGCGGCGCGCCTGGCTCCGGCGGGAGCTGGGGACCGAATGGAAGGTGACGGGCATCGCGACCCGCAATCACGGGATGGCCATCAACCACAACGGCCTCCCCGTGCAGAAGATCCTCGGTTCCCGGGGAGCAGCCGGCCTCGACCACTTTCATGAAGGGCCGGCCTGCGCCTCCACGACCGACTTCATCCGACAGTGCGGCGCCGACATTCTGTTTGAAAACACCGTGCTCGACCTGAGCGGCGAACCCGCCGTGACCTACGTCCGGGAGGCGCTGAAGGCCGGCATCCACGTGGTGACCGCCAATAAGGGGCCGGCCGCGCTCAAATTCCGCCAGCTCACACGCCTCGCCAGGCTCCGCGGAGTGCGCTTCCTCTACGAAGGCACGGTGATGGACGGCACGCCCGTCTTCAACCTCGTGCGCATGGCGCTGCCCTCCACGCGCGTCCTGTCGATCCGCGGGATTCTGAACAGCACGACCAACTACATCCTCACGCAGATGGAGCAGGGTGCGCCCTTCGAGGAGGCGCTCGCGCACGCACAGGATCAGGGCATCGCCGAGGCCGATCCCTCGCTGGACCTCGACGGGTGGGACGCCGCGGCCAAGCTGTCCATCCTGATCCAGGCGCTCATGGGCGGAAAAACCACGCCGCAGGACATCGGCAGGCACGCCATTTCTGCAGATACGGGCAAGCTGGTGCGGGCCGCCGTGCGGCGCGGCCGCCGCATGCGCCTGGTGGCGCGGGCCTACCGGCAGGGGGGACGGGTAGTCGGCAAGGTCGAACTGGAGGAACTGGAATCGTTCGATCCCCTGGCCGCCGTGAGGGGCATGAGCAACATCCTGATTCTGAACACCGACACTATGCGCGAACTGGCGATCGTGGAGAACAATCCCGGGGTGGAGCAGACGGCCTACGCCTGCCTGACCGACCTGATCACAATCCTGAAACGCCCGCAGTCATAGTGTGAACACCGCGGTCCAGGATTTATCGGCCACGGATAACACTGATTGACACGGATTGAATCGGACTTCAGGATGACCCTCTTTATTGGCGTTGACTGGCGTCGCGGAGATCAATCCACATGTACCGGCACGGACCGTGCTCCGGGTCCTGGAAATCCCGGAACAGCCGGAATCCCGCCTTCGCATATGCGCGAATGGCGCGCGTGTTCGAAACCGACGTACCCAGACCTGCGCATGAAAACACAGCCTCACGGTGCAGCCGGGCAAGGAGGATCCGGATCGCTTCCGGCCCGATTCCCCGGCCGATGTAATCGGGCTCGCCGATCACGATGTCGATATCCACAAGGTTCCTGGGGAGGTCTGTCAGCCCCGCTTCTGCCAGCTCGTCCCGTGTCGGGATCTGCCAGCAGACGTAGCCGACCGGTGTTTCGTCGGCGACAATGATGGCGTGGGTATCGCCTGGGCGCTGCAGCGCATGCTGCAATTCCTGGTCGAGGTTTCCCCACCACCGGACCACGTGCGGCCGGGAGAGCCAATCCCGAAGCCTCTCCATATCCAACTCCGGGTCGAAAGACCTGAGAGTAATCTCGCCCATGGGCTTAACCTTCGCTGCAATATGCCTGGGTCAGTGGCCTGACTTCAGCGAGCCGCCGGCTATATCCAGCAGTCCGCCGCATGCCGAGCATTTCGCCGATTCTACGTCGGGCCGGTAAGTTAAAGACCCGGTGTGTCGCGCATCATAAGGGTGGAGATTGGAAAGCTTATGCTGGCGAGCCCCATCCCAACAATAAAGAGTCCTGCGAGCACTATTGCTACAACCCCGAGATTTCGCATTTTGCATTCCTCCGATCCGCTTATTCCTTGATTTATCAGCCTCCCGTTACTGCTTCCCGACCTCGCTCCAGCATATCTCTTATTTCACCGGGCCGACGCGCCACCGCCCACCGCCAACGCCCGAATCCGCCGTGGGCGTTGACGGCCTGCGTCCACTCCTCCAGATAGCGGCGCTTCACCTGGTCCTGTTCGGTGTCCTGACCCTTCGTTTCCACCACGAGCATGCCGCCGCCGGCCAGCCGCACAAGAAAGTCGGGCCG
>JBBIMP010000013.1:0-141032 GCA_037444305.1 Acidobacteriota bacterium | reverse complement strand
TTTCGGTGCGGTTGCAAACCGTAATCATCACCGGCGGGGTGGGGAGCTCCGCCTCGCGCCACGCTCGCCACGCCTCCCGCCAGTCGTAGCCCAGCAGGTAGTAGGCATTCAGCACCAGGTCCGGCAGCGGCTCCTCGGGACGGGCGCGGCGATTCAGATCGTCCTTTACATCCGGATCGTTGTAGATGTGATAGAGGCGCGACTTGTAGGTTCCGGCATCGGGCACGGCATCGTCGCGCACCACCACCCGCGGGGTCTTGACCAGGCCGGACTCGATGGCGTCATTCAGCCCGAAGTCGCTGACGATCCAGCCGAAGAGCGCCTCTTCGCTGCTCCTTTTTCCCGAAGGCGTAAAGGGCGTGGCGGAAAAGTCGTAGCAGGCAAGTATGCCCCGAGAGCGGTGCAGGCGGTCCAGCCCGCCGATCCACACCGTCGCCTCTTCGGCGCTGTCCTTTAAATCGCGGGTGCGCAAGTATTTGCCCTCGGCCTCCCAATTCACTCGCCAGGCGTGGTGCGCTTCGTCGTTGATGATCAGCAGGTTGCGGGCTTTGGCCATTTCGCCCAGCACCTCCCGCGTGTAAGCCTCGTCGCTCTTCGCGCCGCGCTTGTCCACGCTGCGCCGTTTCCTGATCTGCTCCTCGCTGTCCCATGCCAGTGCGTGCCAGTTGCGGATCAGCACTTTCCCCTGGCGCAGCTTGTCGAGCAGGGCCGAGGGCACGATGTTGAAGGCTTCGTAATAGTTGCCGTCGCCCGCCGGTTCGAGCACGGCAAGCCGGCTCTTTACCGTCAGTCCCGGCGCAATCACGAGCACGCTGCGGGAGAAGCGGGCATCCTGCGGCGCAGCCACTTTGTTGAGGATGTGCCAGGCGATGACCATCGCCATGACGATGGTCTTGCCCGAGCCGGTCGCCATCTTGCAGCACTGGCGTACAAAGTTGCCGCCGTCGCCGGGTATCTCTATGCCCACCCGTCCGGCGGCGGGGGCTTCCAGAAACCAGATGAGAGTCTCCACCGCCTCCAACTGGCAGAAGAAAAAGCGCCGCGCCTCGAATTCTTCCGGATCGCGCCAATGCTCGAGCAGCCGCTTGGTAATTGCGGTTACTCCCGGATAGCCCGCCTCGCGCCATGCTTTGACGCGCGGGCGGATCTGGTTCACCAGCGGAATCTCGACAAAAATGCCGGGGTCGTCGAAGGCCCTGGAATCGCCCGACGCCACGACATACCCCGCCGGGCGCCGCCCCTCCGCCAGATCGAACGTCCGCGTCTCGCGCGCGTAGCGCCAGTGATGCGCCGGCTCTTCGTAGGGACAGTTGATGATCAGGCGGTCGATCGTGGCGCGCGCCATTACGCTTCCTCCGGCGGCACTATTGACTCCAAGTGAACCAAATCATCCGGCCGCATACTGCACCTCCGCCGCCGCCATCACCTCTTCGCGAAAATATCGGCTGAGATCTTCGGGCGTCCGCAGATCGACCTTGCGGCCGCCGAGCAACGCAGACAGTTCCCGCTCCATCCGGGCTATGCCAAAAAGCCCCGGGATGCGGCCCGGCTCGAACTCGACCAGCATATCGATGTCGCTGTCCGGGCTGAAATCGCTCCGAAGCGCCGAACCGAAAACCGCCAGCCATCGGATGCCCCGTTCGCGGCAAAACGCAGCAAGAGTTTCTTTTGGGATTGATATCTCTATGTTCAACGTTCCAGCTCCATCACCTTCAGGCTCTCGATGCCCCGATCATCCACAATTTTGACGGCGATTCGCTTGTGCTGTCCCGCCTCGAAGGGGAGCGACACCGTGCCCCGATAAGCTTCGATCCGTTCCTCGTCGATCTCAGCCTTGAGGTTCTTCGCCAGCCGCGCCCACCCCTCGTTCGTCCCGGCCATCGGGAAGAAGACCTGGCGCGGGTAGAGGCTGCGCCCGTCGTAATCGGTGTCGAGCAGCCACACGGCGATCTTGTCCTCGCCGCCCGATTCGATGCCGCCGGTCTTGGTGTTGTAGTAATCGAAGCCGTGGATAGTGACTTGTGAATAGTGGATAGTGGCCAGCGGGCGGCTCAGCGACGCAGCGATTTGACGAGCCCGCTCAGCAATTTCCCGATTTCCTCGCAATCGCTCAACACGTTTCCGACGCTCTCTTTCGGCAACAAGCCCAAGTTCCCGCACAAAATCAGCAGCGTCTCCAATTCGGCCAGGGAACCCCGAGCCACCCCCAGAAACTGCAGAAACTCCCCCGTTCCGTGCCTTGCCTGCCCCTCTGCGATGTTGGCCGGAACCGACACCGCCGCCCGCGTCATTTGCGAGCGCATCCCATAGGTCTCTTCTCTGGGCAATTGCGATGAAAGCGGATAGATCTTCCCTGCCAAGGCCATTGACTTCTGCCAGACTATCAGCTCCCGATAGCTTTTCAACGACGCCATACGCCGCCAAAACCTCCTTCCTGCTATCCACTAACCACTCCCCACTAACCACTAACACCTCAGGCTGGCCAATGAGCCAAAACGATTCATTGCCGGCCCGCTTCTTCTTGAGGTCGTCGGTGAGAAGGTCGGCGTTCATCTGCGCCTTGAGCAGCGTTACGCCCGGCCAGTTGGTCTCGTCGATGTCCTTGGCGGCCTCCGGATCGAACTGAAAGGAGGCGAAGACGATGAGCTTGGGCTTGGGCACCAGCGTATGCGCCTCCTCGATGGCATGCGCCACCTGGCGCTGCTCCAGCGGCGCGTGCTCCGGACCGAAAGAAACCACGATGCGCATGGGATTGTAGGCGGGCGCCGGTTCGCACACGCGATCTGCGCCTTCGGCGCTGGGCCTCGTCTCCCCGTCGGCATGCAGCCAGCGGCAACCGGGCAGCGGCTCGAGCCGCGCGAAGCGGATGTGCTGGCCGGCTTTGCCGCGGATTCCGCAGCGCAGAAGCTCGTCCCGCCAATCGCTTTGGCGCAGCGTTTCGCCGCTTTTGGCCGCCGTGGCGGCAAAGTGGTCAGTGGATAGTGGCTCGTGGCCGGTTCTTTCCTCGCTATCCACTATCCCCAAAACACTATCCACTGACTTAACCGCTGGGGCGGGCACGGCCTCGACCGTGAACGGGCCGCTGACGCGTGTCTTCTTTTTGTCCACGTAAGGCTGGTCGTAGAGCGTCTCCTGCGTGGCGTGGCGGGCGATGGCGGCATCGATCTGCTCGCGCGTCATGCCTTCCTTGATGTCCGGGTTGTTGGCGATCGACTTAAGGGTGACGTGCGGCACGGTCTTATACTTGAAGCCGCTATCGACTCCCTCCTCCGGGTGGGCCAGTTCGTAGTAGTCGAATACGGCGGTCATGAGGCGCTGTTTGGCCAGGGTGAGTGCCACGCGGGAGGTGTCGCAGGTGATCCAGCGCCGTCCCCACTGTTCGGCGACATAGGCGGTGGTGCCGCTGCCGCAGGTCGGGTCGAAGACCAGATCGCCGGGATCGGTGGTCATCAAAAGACAGCGAGCAAGTATCTCAGTTGAACTCTGCACGACATACACCTTAGGATCCGAACGACTTTGGACAGCGCCACTAATGTCGGACCACAGGTTACCTATCGCCGCGAGTGGGAAATCATCAAGGAAACGGCGGTAACCTAGTCCAGCGACAGAAGTAGCTTGAATGCGCATCGCTGCCGCTAACCTCTCCAATCCATCTTGATTCGACTTGAAGGTTCCTTTTCCCGGCGCGTATTTCTTGCCACCGAACTCAAATTCACGCACATCTCCCTCGCCGGCAGATCGAGAGCTTGTCAAATTGTCAATCCGAAATAGTCGCGCACCTTCAGGTGCCTGAGCCACGGGGACAACTGAGCCATCGCTTAGCAATGCCTGATCATATCTTTCATCTGCAACGGCACTGCGTGGCACAAATAGCTGGCGATATTTTGTGCGGTTACGATCGCGCCCATACCACAGCAGGAAATCGGTCGTGGTTCCAAGTAAAATTGCGGTCCCTTGGCTCGTTGTTTTGCGAACCGATATCACGGAGATGAAATTGGATGGTGTGTACACTTCATCCATCAACTCCCTTACATGGTGGAGATTTTGGTCGCTGATTTGGACGAAGACGCTGCCGCTTTCGGTCAGGAGTTCGCGGGCCAGCAGCAGCCGGTCGCGCAGGTAGGTCAGATAGGAGTGGATGCCCAGTTCCCAGGTGTCGCGGAAGGCGCGGATCTGCTCCGGCTCGGAGGTCAGGTCTTCATCCTTTCCGTCTTTCACGTCGCGCCTGTTGACGAAGGGCTGGAAGTTGGAGCCGTACTTGATGCCGTAGGGCGGGTCGATGTAGATCATCTGGATTTTGCCCGCCACGCCCTCTTTTTCCAGCAGCGAGTTCATCACCAGCAGGCTGTCGCCCGCCACCAGCCGGTTGCTCCAGCCGTGGGAGTGCTTATAGAACTCGACCGCCTTGCGGATAGGCGGGTTTTCTTCGGGCGTAGAAAAGAGCGGAAGCTGCTTCTGTCTCCCGTTTCCGTCGCGCCTTCTGACTGCTTCGATGATCGTGCGCGGATCGATGCGTTCGTGAACGTGCAGCGAGACTGTCGGGACATCGAAGGAGGTGTGCTCGGCCTTGCCGGCCCACTGGAGTTGCGGGTCCATGGTGGGGATCGTAAGCGTAGGCGCGCTTCGATCCCACGTCCGGGTCGGTTTCCGGCGTCACCAGCCCCACCGGCGGGTTGTTGAGCCGCGGCTCTTTCCGATGCTCGTACGACTCAACCTCCCGCTTCTTCTCACCCCTCTTCTTTCCCGCCATCAATCCCCTCCTCCCAGCATCGCCACCCTCCGCTTCGCAATGCCAGTGGATCGTCCATAGTTTGCGAGGCGGGCGACAGCGATAAGGCTCGATATATTCATCCGCTGCTAAGTTGGGCAAACATTTCTTCGTGGCGCTGGAGCTGCCCCGCCTCCACAGCCTCAAGCAGTTCAGTCAGGCGCGGCAATACTACTGGGGAGGCATAGATCTCAACATGGTTTGACGCGAGAGCGAGACGTCGCCGCGCTGCATCAGTTGGATTTGCGCAGGCTGAATCACTCATAGCTGAGATGAGTCCTTTCCCCGACTCTCCCTCCCAATAGCCTTACCCCTATGCGGGTGAGGTCGTTGTTGAAACCATCTCCGTTTCCGCGCTTCATCCAGAATTGCCATTAAATCAATTTCTGGAAGCAAAAGAGAGAACTGTCCCCACACCCATTTTCCTTTGGCCTTCGGCCTGAAGCCTATCATGTAGTATCCGAGCCGGAACTCAGTGTGCACCAATACCAGGATCACAAAACCAAATAAAGCTCTCATTGACTCTGAATCCCAGAAATTGTCATGGTCGCTCGTTGGTCCAGCTACCTCCTGCCTGATCTCGCCAGATGAAAGGGCACAGCCAGCCAAATCGTCTCGCACTGCATACAGTACTGAAAGTCGCGAAAGAAGCTGAATCCTGTGGGGGAGCGGATGGATTCTAATGGTGCCGGACTCGGCGAATCAAGGAAAATGGGCAAACGTTACACAGGCCACCAATTACACGAATTTCACAGATACCCATCACACTTCCTTGATAGGCTGTAGGAAATTCCTGCAATTCGTGACCGTTCTGGCGCGATCGTCGATGGCGTAGATGACTCGTGATCTCCCACACGGAGTCGCCACAGGTCTCCTGCGCCTTCGAGCTTCCTGCATCTGGGCGGTCGAGGATTGCCTGCCGGCGACTCGATTTTCCTTATTACGCGATCTAACGCCGGCTCTTGGAGTTTCTCGAGTTCCCGCCTTGCTGAGAGAGCAAAGACTATCGAGTAGTCAGCCATTGCGCCGGCGTTTGCGCTCCAGGAGTTGTTTCTTTACCGACTCCAGGGATTCGCGGGGTTCCCCTTTCCGACTCTGAGCAGTAGCTCGGTCATAGAAGTCCTCCCACAGCTCGGAGTGTTTCTTCAGGTCGATAAGCACTGCGGTTTTTTCGCCTTTCTCTTCGATGAGGAGTTGGACGCACTTCGTACGGAGCCGGCTTCAGCACCCGATCCGGCCGTCATACCTCCGGGATTCCAAGATCCCGGCAAATCTTCCGGGCGAGGAATGCGTTGATCTCGCGATGACGCGGAATGGCAGAAGTCTGGTTGTTCGCCGGATTGTAGTAAACGCTGTGCCGGCCGCCTTCGCGCAGCAGACGACAGCTTTGTGATTCCAAATGCCGGATCAAATCCTGTCGCTTCATCGAGGGGACAAGGCGAACGGTTCTCTGGACACGTCCTTGCCGACCAGTGATCTTTCAGCCAGCTCACGATTGGCTTCCAAGATCAGCTGCACAGCTTCCTTTAGGTTTTCGCGAGCCTCCTCGATCGTCGCTCCCTGCGTATTAGCGCCCGGCAGCTCTTCAACGAAGGCAATGTATCCTTCGGGAACCTGGATGTAAACGGCAGTCAACTCCATTTCGGTACCCCCTGGAGAAATTGCAGATGACCCGCCTGACGTTTTGTTCCTGACGAGAGGCTACGCCACGGCAGATCCCGTGTCAACGTCCGGCTTCCCTTCTCCAAAGGGGGATGTTTCCCACATCTCAGACATGCAGCCCTGTGGGTATGTTTCCTGAGACACGCTCGGCCCGACTATTGGCCGAATCATTACGCCCCGTCCACGTTGTCGGGACTCCCGGTGTCGGCGCCACGTTCCGTTACTCGCAGCATTTGATTGATAGGGAATTGCTTTGGAGGGCTCATCCCCGGCAAGAGCCGACCGCAATCGCTGCCGGGTGTCCATGCACAACGACCGCCGATCATAGATCCGGTCCATCTCTCTTTGAACAGTAGAGCACCTGTTCAGATCCGATCCCGATCGTGCGATAGTAGTAACCATGACGGGCGGCGGCAGTACGCGATCCGAGGCAACTGCGCCCCGCTCCATGGGGCTCATGGGAGCGACGGGGGTCGGCGTGGGCGCCATCGTCGGCGGCGGCATCCTGGCGCTCGCCGGCGTGGCCTTCGCCGCAACCGGCCCTGGGGCGCTCGCCGCCTTCACCCTCAATGGACTCATCGCCCTGGTCACCGCCCTGACGTTCGCCGAGATGGCCACCGCCTTCCCCGAGTCGGGCGGCGTCTACGCCTTCTCGAAAAAAGTCCTCTCGGTGGAGGCAGCCTTCGCCTTCGGCTGGGTCGTGTGGTTCGCCTCGATCATGGCCGCCGTCCTCTATGCCCTCGGCTTTGCCGCCTACGCCGTGATCGCGGTTGAACCCCTGTGGACCATGATTTCCGGGACAGCGCCCGCCTTCCTGGCGCGCAGGAGCACCCTGACTGCGCTCGCCATCGCAGCTACAGCCTGTTATCTCCTGGCCCTTGTCCGCCGGGCGACCGGCGGGGGCGAATGGGCCACCTGGGGCAAAGTCTTCATCTTCGGCGCGCTGATCGCCGGCGGATGCTGGGCGCTGCTCGATCGTACGGCCGCCGAAACGAGCGCCCAGCTCCAGCCCTTTTTCCCCCGCGGAGGCATCGGGTTGGTGGAGGCAATGGGGTACACCTTCATCGCGCTTCAGGGATTCGACCTGATAGCCGCCGTGGCGGGAGAAGTGCGCAAGCCGGGCAAGAACATTCCGCGAGCCATGCTCATGTCGCTCGGAATCGCACTGGCTATCTACCTCCCGTTTCTATTCATCACAGCGACGGTGGGCGTGCCGACAGGCGAATCCATCGTTACAGCCAGCACAGAGAGACCCGAGGCCGTCGTCGCCGTGGCGGCGCACAACTACATGGGCCCGCTCGGCTATTGGCTGGTGGTCTTGGCGGCGCTCCTTGCGATGCTGTCGGCGCTCCGGGCCAACATCCTGGCGGCCTCGCGCGTGGCCCTGGCGATGGCCCGCGACCGGACTCTCCCCGTTCAACTGGCCGAACTCAGAGAGCCGCAGGGTTCGCCTGCAGCAGCCCTTTTGGTTACAACGGGCATCGTCATCGCAATCCTTCTGGTGGTGCCCGATGTCGCCGCCGCCGGTGCCGCATCGAGCCTCATTTTTCTTCTCACCTTCGCGCTGACGCACGGTCTGAACCTCCTGACCGGAAAGCGGGGCGGCACAAGGGATGCGCCGTTCAAGGTTCCGTTTTCCCCGTTCACGCAGATCGGCGGAGGCCTGGCCTGTTTCGCTCTGGCCGTCTTTCAGGGCATCCAGGTTCCGGCGGCTGGATTGGTGACGGCTACATGGCTCGGCATCGGCGGATTTCTCTTTCTCTCGCTTTTTGCAAGGCGAGCACGGGTAGTGGACGCCTCAGCAGAGGCGCTGGATCCCAGGTTGATCCGGCTGCGCGGCCGGAGCCCGCTTGTCCTGGTGCCGATTGCGAATCCTGCGAGCGCCGAGGCACTGGTCGGCGTAGCCAATGCGCTCGCACCTCCCCGTGTCGGCCGTGTTCTTCTTCACTCCGTGATCCAGCCGCCGGGCGAGTGGATTCCGGGCGCAGTCCCCGCTCAGTTGAGCGATACCCAGGCGGTCCTACGCGAGGCACTGTCAGCTTCATTTGCTGCGGGCCTGGCGCCGGAAGCCCTGGCCACCGTGGCGCCGATCCCCTGGCAGGAGATCGTGCGCGTTGCACAAACCCACCGCTGCGAGGCGTTGCTCCTCGGTATGGGGAAGCTGACGGATGAATTCATGGGCGCCGACCTGGAGCAGTTGATGAGCCTGGTCGACTGCGACGTGGTGCTGCTGCGGGCGCAGCCCGGATGGCGCCTGTCAGAGGTAAGGCGCGTCCTCGTGGCCGTCGGCGGCCGTGGCGATCACGATGCGCTGCGCGCCCGGCTGCTGGGAAGCCTGCTCCGCACCGGCGAGCGGGAAATCCGCTACCTGCGCGTCCTGCCGGCGAATACAGCCAGGGGTGTTGCCGAGAGGGCGCGGCACGAACTTGTGCAGCTGGCGCGCGACGAGGCGCCCGGAGCGGCCGCCGCAGACCTTGTTTACAGCGACGATGTCGCGGCGGAAGTGGCCCGGCGTGCCGCGGAATGCGATCTCGTGGTGCTGGGGCTGCAGCGCATCAGCCGCAGGCAGAAGATATTCGGCGAGGTCTCGCTCCGGGTCGCGCGGGACACGAATACGGCGGTCCTCATGATAAGCCGCCGCGGCTGATCGGCAAGACGCCTTCCCATGTCTTTCGCCCCTACCGGGGCGGCGATTTCCAAAGCCCGGAAGGAACAAGAGCTCGATGCATCGCCGGCGGCAGCCCGTTCCGCGGTCCCGCAGGGGTCTGAGGAGAGTAGCCCCGGGCCAGCGAAGCGCAACCCGGGGTATGCCAGACCGGGTGCGAGGCGCCCTGGCGGGGCGCAACAAACGGCGGGCGCCGACCCTTTCCCTCGCAAAGATTGGAAGATTAACGAACCGGCCATCCATGCCCGGGGATCCGGGATAAACGGAATCCCCTTTTCATGGCCCGGATTCGATCGTCACTTTTTCATCCGCTTGATGTCCTTCTTCGCCTCCTCGAGGCCGGGATTCAAGCGCAGGGCCGCTTCCAGTTCGGCCACCGCCTCCTTGGGTCGTCCTTGCTTCTCCAGCACCAATCCCAGGCGCCAGCGGGCAACGGCCCGGGAGGCCGACATGGGTTCCGGTTCCTGCTCGAGATAACGGCGCAGGTATTCCTCCGCACGGCGAAACTCTCTTCCTTCCACTAGAAGCGTGCGTCCGGCCTGATACAGCGCGCCCCGATTCTCGGGCAGCTTGCCTTCGGCGGCGGCCAGCAGTTCTTCCAACTCGGCATACCGCTGCTGAAAGGCCAGCACGTGCGCCATCAGCGCATAGGCCCCATACTGCTCGGGATCGATCTTCATCATCTCCCGGGCGTGCTTTTCAGCAAGGTCGAGCCGCTTCGGGTTGGAGTTCACATAAAAGCTGACAAGTGTCGCCAGCGTGGAATACCTTTGCGGATCGGCTTCGAGCGCCTTCAGGTAGAACTTTTCAATTTCCCCGGTCCGCTCCTCCGCACTGGCAAGATAGGCCAGCGCCGTGTATCCCTTCGGCGGATCCAGGCGCAGCAACTCATCGGCCAACGACCGGGCCCTTTTCTTGTCGCCTCCCACCAGACCCGGGGCCTGCATGTGGAACTGAACAAGCGCCATCCGCGCATCCGCATGTTTGGGGTCCAGGGTCAGGACCAGATCGGCTTCCTTCTTGAAACACTTGGCCAAACCCATCTGTTTCAAGACGCCGCAATGCTGTGCCCGCGCCCCGCAGGCCTGCGCGAGCTGCCAGTGGTACACCGCGCTGCGGCCGTCGAGGTCTACAGCCCGCTCGGCCAGCCTGTGAGCCTCCTCCAGGTTTCCTCACATCATCTTCACACGTGATTGCAGATATAGGGTGTGCGCTTCGTTGGGCTTGGTTTTTGCAAGGGTTTCCACTGCGGCCCGGGCACGCTTCCAGTGCCCCCGTTCCATGAGGGATTCAGGAGTGGGTTCGGCGGCCGACGCAGAGGTAAACACGGCCGGCAGCAGGGTGAGGAATCCAGCGAGAACGACTTTCATATTCTTGACTCCGGATCTGAAACGGCGCAAAACGAACGGGTTTTCACGCCCAAAACGGCACCACCGACATGGAAAACAGACGCTCCACCAGGGCTGCAGGGTTCAATAGAAATCGCCCGGGTTTAACAGTTCATCGACGCGGATCCCACGTACGGCCGAGCGTACTATCGTAGATGCACCACGTTTGCCGATATGAGCCGGGCGTGATCGGAGCACAGAAACGCAATCACCTCGGCCACCTCTGCCGGGCCGACGATGTGAATAAGATGGGGGCTGCGCGCAACATGCTCGCGTACCGCGTCATTCACCCATCCCGTGTCCGTAACCGGCGGATAGACGATGTTTGCCGTAATGCCGAACGGGGCGAGTTCGAAGGCCGCAGACATGGTGTAGTTCTCCAGTGCAGCCTTCGCGGCGCCGTAGGAGACCTCGTTGGGGAATCCCAGCGGCCCGCCCGAAGTAAGACCGATGATGCGCCCCCACTTGGCTTGCCGGTCCATGTGTCGCCGGGCAAACTCGGCGATCATAAGAGCCCCGCCGCGGGCATCAACGGAGAATACCTGATCGTGCGTCGCCGCGGATGCGCTCAGCATTCTGACACCCGTTGCGTGCTGCCTTCCGGCAGCGAACGTGTCGGATACCCAACCTGTTGCGTTGTTGACCAGGATATCGACAGGCCCGAGCTCCGTCTCTGCAAAGTCGAAGAGTCGTGCCGGAGCTTGCGGATCCCTGAGATCGGCCTCCATGGCCACCGCCCGGCATCCTTCAGTTTGGATCGCGGCCAGAACGTCGTCGGCCGCTTTTGCACGGTTGGAGCGATATGGTTCGGGATAGTCCTCCGGGTCGCGGGTTCGTAGATAGGACACCAACACCGAGGCGCCGCATCCCGCCAGGGCCTTTGCCGTTTCGGCGCCGATGCCGTGGTTCGCGCCGGTGACGAGAGCCACGCGGCCATTCAAATCGTAGGGAAGCGGTCTGGAGACAACATGCATGAGCAACCTCGAGATCGATTGATGATCAACAGGGTGCGGCCATATCCCGATTCAAGCACGCTCGGCCGGCCTCATTCCGAAAAAGTCGAAGCGGACGACTCCATGAGCCCACGCCGCCGCGTCGAAAATCGTCGGCCACTTGTTTTGAAAGAATGCAAACTGTCTCATGGGTTTGTCTCCTCCAGGTCGCGGTTGAGGCATTCCACATAACGGCGATAGCTGAACACCCGGCCGCGCTTGCGGCTCGTCAGCTCCGCCACAACGCCCAGATCAGCGAGATGGCGCAATGACTTGTTCACTGTGGCCCCGGTCAGGCCCGTAGCCTGAACGAGCGCTGCAGAGGACGCCAAGGGACAGCGTTGCAGGGCTTGATGCACCTTCCGGGCGGAGGCGGCGGGTCGTCCAAGGCCCGCGATGCAGTTCCGGTCCTCGTCGAACAGAGCGAGCAGGTCGCGCGCCGTGGCCGCTGCCTGGGAAGCTGCGACCCGAATCGCCTCAGCGAAGAAATCGAGCCAGCGCTCCCAATCGCCAGCAAGGCGCACCTCATTGAGCAGCTCGTAGTACAGGGAGCGATGGGTTTTCAAATAGAGGCTTGGATAGAGAATCGGCGCACGCAGCACGCCGTCGGCCATGAGCTGCAACACGATCAGCAGCCGGCCGATGCGGCCGTTGCCGTCGAGAAACGGGTGGATCGTCTCGAACTGAACATGCGCCAGCCCCGCCTTCAGCAACGGCGGCGTCGGCTCCGGCTGGTCGTTCATGAACCGCTCCAGCCCCTTCAGGCCTTCGGCCACTTCCGAGGCCGGCAGCGGCACGAACGCGGCGTTGGCCGGGCACGTGCCGCCGACCCAAACCTGAGAGCGGCGGATCTCCCCAGGGGTTTTGCCCCGGCCCCCGGGATGATTCATCAGCTCGGCGTGCGCCGCGCACAGCAGCCGCGTGCAGACCGGCAGACCGCCGCGCAGCATTTCCAGGCCCTTCTCGATGGCCGCCACCGACCGGCTGACTTCGTGGGCGTCCTCGACCGGCACGCCCGGCTCCTCGTCTATTTCAAACAGCAGCAGGTCGGCAAGCGAGGATTGCGTACCTTCGATCTGAGAGGAGAGCACCGCCTCCTTGCGCACAAAGCTGTAAAGCAACAGCCCGGCATCGGGCAGCAGCGTAGTCACCGCATCGAGCCGGCCCAGGGCGAGCAGCGCCTCGTCGAACCGGCGGCGCAGTTCCGGCGACCAGACGAGGGGCGGCTCGGGCGGCAGGGGTGCGGGCACAAAGGCCTGAAATGACTCGCCCGCCGTCGAAACCGTCGTATAACGTCCAGGTGAATGGCGTCGCATCGCAGGGACCTAAAATAAAAACTGCCGTTAATTTAAGATAAGTCGATATTCTAAATCAATCGCTTTTCAGTTTTCATCAGATAGCCAGGCTATAACATGCACGGCAGCCGCCTCCTTGCGATAGGCAGGCGATAACAAGGCCAAACTGGTCACGTCCGATCCTTACCAAGCCTAAAATTAAAGTTGACGCTATTTTAGGATAAGGCAATATTCTAAATCATACGTGCTTGTTGGATATCGTGCGGATACATGTCGAAGCGGACAGCTACACCGGCCATTCGCAGGTCGTCGAGCCGACGGATGAAAAGCAGGTAAGTGATCTGCTCGATCACCTCGAGCGGGTTGGAGATGCCGCCGGACCAGAACGCGTCCCAGATGCGGTCGATCTGGCTCTTGATGCTGCCTGTGATCATGGGCTGGTCCTCTTCGGCGGTTCGGGCGCCGGCATATATTCTGCCGGGCAGTTGTTACTTCGCTTTGATGGTTTCTGGCATGCGCGACAGGCTACTACGGATTGCAGTCGCGGGAAAGCCCGACAACAATCTCTTGTTGCTTGTGGATTGATCGCTTCCGATTCCGCCGTCAAGCGACCAGCGGATTTACAACCCGAAGGAACGAAAACTGGTGAAAGTCGGTGTCGGCGGTGCGGATCTCCGAGATCCCATGCTCCTTCATCAGCGCCGCCGTGTGAAGATCATGGATGGGATTCCCCTTGAGCCTCGGATGCAGCCCAATAAGCTCGTCGAGCACCTCAGCATGGCGCTGGGTTTCCACCAGCACCCCGGCGCAAGGCGAGGCGAGAAATGCCGTGAGCCAGCGTCCGGCCGTCGGCAGATCCAGGGGTCGGGAAAAGACGGCAGGGTGGGTGGTTATTCGAAGGAACTCATAGACGATGCCCCATGTGACGAACCATGATCGGCTGCCACGCCGCCATTCGTCTACTGCCGCGCGGGCCCTCTCATGCTCGGGCGAGTCGGGGTTGACAGCGTAGATCAGCAGGTTGGTATCGATCACGAACACCGCTCAAACACCCTCCATGGCTCGATACAGCGCGTCGCGGTCGGCCACATCCACCTTCGGCCGTCCCAGGCTGTGCAAAGGCAATTCAGGCAATTCCTCCGTGCTCCTCGGTTCCTCAAGTCCTCGCCGAATCACCTCAGCGACTGTCGTGGAGAGGGTTTCTCCTCTCTGGGCCGCACGGCGCTTGAGTTCAACCATCAGGCGGTCTGGAATGATCAACGTCGTTTTCATATGTAATTTCATACCAAAAGTAGGATTATTCGTCAATGCCCTATGGAAAAACGCAATACTACTTCCCCAACAAAGAAGAAACCGGATGTCGTTTCCTAAAATCATGCGCAGATAGAAGTTGCCGCATTTGTAGGATTGTGTTGCCGGCACTCCAATAAGAGTGAACATCGGATGCTGTGATTCATTCCTCAGGCGCAATCGCAGCCGCAGGATCGTCCCTCTTATAGTCTTCGGGAACCGGATCCCGAGGAAAAATGGAATCCGATCGTCATTGCCATCAGGTGCCGGCGCCAGTATTGTACGGAATCAAGATGATTCCCGAGTACACCCGGGCCATCAACGGGCTGGCCAACATTCAGCTGTTCGTTCTCGAGGATCTGGAGAAGGCCCTGGATTACTACGAGGCAGCTCTGGGATACGACCGGGCGAACACAGCGGCGCTTTTCGGCAAGGGGCCGAGAAATCCTGTCAGAGATGAGGTTGCCGCCTCCCGGGCATGCTGTCCAAATCGATGCCGCGAGAAGCAGGGTTCGTGTTCGCCACAGATGCCTTCAGAAGGCATCTGCAAGAAGCACTGAGGGCAACAATTTCAATCGCGACAGGGTCTTGGGCGGGGACGGCTGAACTGCGCAGGCTCATGCAGATTGCACCGTGCGTTTCGCACAGCGTTGCACAAACTCCATCAACCACTCTAAGTTGCATGAGGCGCAATGGTCGTCTCCGGCAACGTCTACAGTCTTCGATACGAGAAACCGCCTTGTGGCGCGGATCATGTCCGCGGTCTTGTTCAGGCGATCCATGTCGGCGCGGTTCGGGGAGGTCGTCAGCTTAACTTCGGCGGCCCAGAGTTCCTTGCCGAGATCCAACACCAGGTCAAGTTCGTACTGGTCGCTGGTTCGGAACCAGTAGGCGTCGCAGTGAATGCCCGATGCCGACGCGATCCCCAGTACCTGCTCAATGATTAAGCCTTCCCAGCTTTTGCCAACCCGGGGTTGAACCAGCAGCGTCTGCTCGTCGCCCACATTCATCAGGGCATGCAGCAGCCCGACATCCCTCCAGTAAACCTTGGGTCTTTTAACCAAACGCTTGCGGATGTTGGTCTGATACGGCGGCAGGCAGCGTATCAGGAATGCGCCAACCAGGTAATCCAAGTAGCTGTTGACGGTCTTATAGTCCAGTCCCAGGCTTTGCCCCAATTGCGATGCGTTCCAGGCTTCGCCGTGCACTGCTGCCAGCATCCGCAGGAGGCGTTGTATAACCTGTGGCTTGGCCGGCAGTCCCCACAGGGGCAAGTCTCGCTGTGTCAGCAACGTCAGGTAGTCCTTCTGCCACTGCGGGAACTGCTTGGGTGCAAGCACCCCGCCATCCGGATACCCCCCACACAGCCAGAAGCGGTCACGCGCCGCTGCTGTCGGCAGCTCAGACCAGAGGAATGGCGTCAGCTCCACCAATGAAAGTCGCCCTGCCAGTGACTCCGATACATGGACCGTTAGCGCCGGCGAGACCGACCCCAGAAGCAGAAATCGCCCATTGCGTTTGCGGTCCTTGTCAATAGCGCTCCGCAAACGGGGAAACACTTCGGGCCAGGACTGTGCCTCATCGAGGATCACCAGGTCGGCCCCGGCAGTCAGGGCTTCCCACTCCAAGTCAAGGCGGAGTCGTTCCGGCTCTTGCTCCAGGTCGAAGTACCGTCCGGCGAATGATTGTCCCAGAGTAGTCTTACCGCACTGGCGCGGCCCGATCAGCGCGACGGCCGGGCTGGAAGCCAGCCGGTCGCGAAGGCGCAAACGCACATGACGATGAATCATGTTTTGCATTATAGGATTGACTTCCTATTTTGCAAGGCCATATTTTTCTGCTCTTTCTCGCCCCATTTGCGGTGTCGCTGCGGCTGATCTTGGGAGGAGGAAACTCTCTTATGACATGCAGACATTCCGGCTGACGCCGGACGAGCAGCCTCGTATCCTTGTGCATGCCCAGTGGCCCCTGGATGGCAAGCCGGCCTTCTTGTTGAGCGCGTGGATCCGCTCCGAACCGGAAATGCAGGTCGAAGAGGTTCAGTCGCGGCCCTCGGCCCGGATGCGCAGGTGTCCGGCGGCATGAGCGGCAGTGAGCGGCCTCCGGCTCTCAGATGCCCCAGGCGCCGCTCAGGTGGATGTTGGTGCCGTTGACGTAGCGGGCGTCGTCGGAGAGAAGGTAGAGGACGACGCCGACGGCGTCCTCCGGGCTGCCGATATATCCGGCAGGGATGTTCTTTACGGCCTTGGCCAGCTCTTCGAGCGGAGCGCTGCCGGTCTCGATGAATCCGGGGGAGATGGCATTCACGGTGATTCCTTTCGGAGCCAGGATCTTGGCCAGCGTCCGCGTGAGAATCAGCACGCCGACCTTCGCGATGTAATGCGCGGTCACGTGCGGCTGCCCGACCATCTGATCGGCGTTGGCCATGCTGAAGGTGACGATCCGCCCCCAGCCGCGCTTCTGCATCCCCGGCGCCGCGGCGCGGCTCAGGTAAAAAATGGGGTGGAGGTTGTTGTCGAACATCGAATTCCAACCCTCGGCGGTCTCCTGCAGCAGGGGAACACGGTGATAGGGCCCGGCGCAGTGCACCAGCGCATCGATCCTGCCGAGGTCCTGTTCGATCTTCCGCACCAGCTGCTCGGCGGCCGCCGGGTCCGAAACGTCCACCTTAAGGCCGCGAACGCTGCCGTCGAGATCCTTCGTCTCCTCTTCGAGCGACCGGGCGTCCGCAGCGCTTGTCCGATAGGTCACCGCCACGTCCCAGTTCCGCTCGGCCAGCGCCGCCGCAATCGCACGGCCCATTCCGCGCGCACCGCCGGTGATGAGCGCCACTTTTCTCTCCATCCGCCGCTCTCCCTTCGTATTCACTTCCTGCGCGTCCCCAGGCTGGAGGACTTGCCTGTATACAGGTACCGCTTGATCTTTTTGGTGGTTGTTTTCTCAAACTCTTCGTGGCGGATCGTGAGCTTGGAAACACGCTTGAAGGGCGCCAGGTGCATGCAGTGCTTCTTCACTTCGCGGCCCAGTATCTCCTCGACTTTCTCGCTGTCGACCGAACCCCTCTTCTCAAATCCCTGGCCGATGAAGTATTCGGTGTTGGGCACCGCTATGGCCTGGATCTCGACCTCCGAATTGGGATCCGAACTCTGGTCCGCCCAAACCAGGCACTCCAGGATGTAGGGGGATTTCAGGATCTCCGCCTCCACCTCTTCCGGGTGGATCTTCTTCCCGCCCGGCGTGACGATGACGGCCTTTTTGCGTCCCTGAATGTGAAGAAACCCATCCTTGTCGATGAAGCCCAGATCACCGGTGTGCAGCCAGCCTCCGGCCAGTGTTTCGCGCGTGGCCTCCGGATTGTTGTAATAGCCCTTCATGATGTTCGGCCCGCGCGCGAGGATCTCCCCGTCTTCGGCGATTCTTATTTCCACGCTCGCCAGCGGCAGCCCCGCAGCGTCGTCCTTGAAGGCATGATCGCGGTTCACCGCCAGGATGGGGGACGATTCGGTGAGGCCGTAACCCTGGAGAAAGGTGAGTCCCAGCTCCCTGAAGCCCCGGGCCACCACAGGATCGATGGCGGCGCCCCCGGAGATGAGGGTGCGGAGCGAGCCGCCCATCTTGTCGTGAAGCTTCTTGAACACCTTCCGCCGGATGTTCTTCCCCAGCAGTTTCTCCGACAGGCCTGCGACGCGTTTGGCGGCGTTCACCTTCCACATGCCCGATTCCTGCATGCCCGCCTCGATTTTCTTGTAGACCGTGTGCCAGAGCAGGGGTACGCCGAGCACCACGGTGGCCCTGGTTTCCGCCAGGTTCTCGGCAAAGCGGCGCAGGTTCTCGGCATAGGAGGTCAGCGCGCCGCGGTAGATGCTGAGCAGGAAGCCGTCGGTGCACTCGTAGCTGTGGTGCATGGGCAGGACCGAAAGAAACCGGTCGTCGGAGCGCAGGTCGACCCAGCGCACTGCATCCATGATGTTGGCGGCCACGTTGCCGTGCGTCAGCATGACGCCCTTGGAATTGCCCATCGTGCCCGAGGTGAAGAGGATCGACAGGAGATCGTCCGGCTTGACCTTGGCCTTCCCAAAATCGTTCTTGCCCGACTTGATGCGCGCGCGGCCCATGGCGCGGAGCTGATCGAATCCCAGGACCTTTTCCCGCTCCTCGGCCTCGTCCATGTTGACCAGCTTCGACAGCTGCGGCAGCTTCCTCCGGATATCCCGGACGAGATCGATGTGGGCGGCATCCCCCACCAGCGCCTGGGCACCCGACAGGTAGAGGATGTGGTAAACCTCGGTTTCCCGCAGGTCCTTGTCGATCGGTACGCAGACGATGCCGGTGCAGGCCGCGGCCAGGTAGCTGATGGCCCATTCCGGCCGGTTTTCACCGACGATCGCCAGCTTTGCCTCCCCCGCTTTCAGGCCCGCCGCCGCAAGTCCGCAGGCCACCTCTTCCACCGCTTTCCCCAGCTCGTCGTACCGGATAGGGATCCAGCGGCCGGCCTTCTTGTACTGGAGCGCGAGCCTCTCCGGGTACCGCTCGAGGCTCTTGAGGAACATGTCGCGGATGTCGGTGATCGGTTCCGCGGGGTATTCCGGGTACTTTCCCTTCATTCCTGCCTCCGGAAATCAGCAAGCCCGGCACGGTTCCTGCGCGGGGCTGCGGGCCGTAATCCATTGCTCTGCGCCGTGATCCATGGCTCAGTTGTTGTCGGGGTACGCGGGCTTGAGATGCTCGAAATCGCGCACCAGCTGCAGCGCCTCCAACTGCATCTGCAGCATCGGGATCAGGGCATCGCAACGCTCCGTGAGGTCGTCCATTTCCAGCAGCAGCTGCTTCTGCTCCGCCGGGAGCGACAGGGTGACTGCCGCCATGTTCACCAGGCGTTCGAAGCTGCCGTGAGCGTAGGATGCGGGATCCAGCCGGCTCTGCGTCATCAGCTCCGTGTAGCGGGTGAACAGGGCGTCGAGCCGGTTGCGGCGTATTATTATTCCTTCTGCCTTGTCATCATACGGGTTTTCCCCGATCAACTCCACCTCCGCCAGGCGGTAGGGGGCGTGCCGGATCTCCCGGACGAGCCGGACCCTGGAGATACCCGCAAGAACGATGTCGTATTTGCCCTTTTTCAGCCTCTCGAACGACTCGATCTCCCCCAGGCAGGCGACCTGGTGCACCGACGGGTTCCCGGCGTAATCCCGCTCCCAACCCTCCTGCAGCAGCACCATGGCGATGCGCCGGTCGCCGGCCAGCGTTTCGCGCGCCATTCTGCGATACCGCTTCTCGAAGATGTGGAGCGGAATGGCGGTCTTGGGAAAGAGCACCACGTTCGGCAATGGAAATATCGGGACTATCATCGGCAGGGTCAGATATTAAGCGGTATCGGGATCCGCGTCAACGGCGCCGAGTTTTTAAATACAGTTGCGACTGCCATTTGATAAAATCCCCCCCGCCGCGGCCGGGGCGCCGCGGCCGTCATTCATACATTCATGTCACGGAGGTGGCAGGTGCGCGCCCTCTTGCTCTTTTTATCGCACAAGGAAGGATTCAAAAACTTCATGCTGCGCTTCCCCATGTTCCGGAAAACCGCCTGGCGGTTCGTGGCCGGGGAGACGCTCGACGATGCCGTGATGGCGGCCCGGGAGGCCAACAAGCTGGGCCTGCACGCCACACTCGACCTGCTGGGGGAAAACACGCTCTCGCGGGAAGACGCCGCCAGCGCGACGGAGGAGAACTGCCGGATCACCGACCGGATCCGCGCCGAAAATCTGGATTGCTACGTCTCGGTCAAACTGACCCAGCTGGGGCTGGCCCTCGACAAGCAGTTCTGCCTCCAGAACCTCCTCGAGATTGCCGGGCGCGCCGAGTCCAATTCGACCTTCGTCCGTGTCGACATGGAGGACAGCAGCACCACGCAGGACACCCTCGATATCGTCCTGGGGGCGAGGAGCCGGCTGGACAACGTCGGCGCCGTGGTCCAGTCCTATCTCTACCGGACCGAAGAGGACGTCCGGCGCCTTCTGGCGGGAGGGGCGCAGATCCGCCTCTGCAAGGGGGCCTACCTCGAGCCGGAGAGCGTGGCGTTCAAGCACAAGCGGGATACCGATGCGAATTTCGTCCAGCTGATGAAGATCCTGCTGTCCGACCACGGGTACCATGCCATAGCGACGCACGACGAGGCCATGATCGGCGCTACGAAGGAATTTGCCAGGGAGAAGAACATCTCCAAGGACCATTTCGAGTTCCAGATGCTCTACGGTGTGCGGCGCGCCCTGCAGCAGCAGCTGGCGAAGGAGGGTTACCACGTGCGCATCTACATCCCGTACGGGATCCGCTGGTACCCGTATTTCATGAGGCGCCTGGCTGAGCGTCCCGCGAACGTGTTTTTCATCGCCCGCAACCTGCTGCGCGGGTGACGGCCATGGGAGGTCCACGCCTGCCCTGATTCGCGTGCGGATGCCCGCGGAGCCCGGAGCGCCAGCGGCGGGTTGTGTGGCCTGACCGGGCAACCCGACCGCTCGCTGCCGCTCGCGGCTCCGTTTGCGCGTGCCACCAATACGGCTGGAAGCGCCTACGCCCACGGAGCCCCAAGCGACCGCGGCGGGCAATCCAGCCACCTCCTCAAGGTCAAGGGTCCGCTCGGGGGAGAAAAATCAGCTCGGCGCTGCGCGCCACCGCCAGGTCGCGCACATCCTCGCGGCAGGTGAACAGGATCAACTGCCGACTCCGCGCCTCCTCCTGCAGGATCCGGAAGACCTCCTCCAGCCTCGGCCGGTCATAAGCGGCAAAGGGCTCGTCGAGCAGGCAGGGGCAGGGCTCCTCCTTCCGGCCGATCATGTCGAGGATGCCGAAGCGAAGTGCAAAATAGAGCTGATCCTGGGTGCCGCGGCTCAGGCTCTCCGCCCCACGCAACTCACCCGTCCTCTCCTCCCGCAGCCAGATTCCGAAGTCCGGATCGATCTTCGCTTCGTGGTACCGCCCGCCGCAGAGCCTGAGAAACCGGCTCTCCACGGCCTGGTTGAGCCTGGGCGCCGTGTCCTCCTGCTGTTCCCTCAGCAAGGTCTCGATGATCTCCCGGGCCTGCTCCAGGGCCCTGCGATTGAGCGTGTGCCTGGCCAGCTCGCGTCTTTCGGCCTCGATGTCCTCCTCTACCTCCGCCGAGGCCCTCAGGTTGTGGAAGGCCCGTTCAATCCTCTCGCCGATGCGCGCGTACTCCTCCCGCGCCTCCGCCAGCCGCCCTTGCAGGCGCCTCTCCCCTTCCTCGGCCTCGAGAAGGCCGGGAGTCAGGGGAAGGCGTCTCTCGCCCGCTTCCGGGCCTTCAGCCGTTTGGATGCTCTCGGGGATGCCGACACAGGCCTCCGTCTTGACCCGCTCCAGGTCCGCCAACCGGCGCCGCAGGTCTTCGAGCGAGGCGCCGTCGCGCAGCCGGTCAAACTCCTTCTGGCGGAAACTTCGTTTCTGCTTCAGCTCGCGTGCCCTTCGGCAGAGGCTCGCCGCTTTGCGAAACTCCCCGGCCGATTCCACGCCTGCTTCCGCCAGTATCTCCTGCAAACGGCTCCCGATTCTCTCCAGGTCGGCAGCCAACGACTGTTCTCTGGCCGACAGCGTCAGGCACTGACTATTCATGCTTTCGATGTCTCTTTCGATGGCCGACAGGCGCCGCAAATTGTCACGGAGAAGGTCGACCTTCTCCTTCAGGTCGGCCGGAGAAAACACGAGGCCCACCGCCTCGAAACTCCCCTTCAGGTGCTCCTGGACGGCGGCCAGTTCCGCCTCCGTGCTGTTTCGCTTCTCCCTGGCTTCCGCGGAGCGCTCCTCCAGAACCCTCAGCCTGGCCTTCAGCAGCCCTGCCTGCCTGGCGGCCTGCAGAAAGCCCTCGGTGTTCTCATACCCCGCGCCACTGACGATCCGCGCCAGGGCTTCCTCCACCTGCCCGACCTCCGCCTTCAGCCGGTCCCGCCGCCCCTCCATTCCAGCGATTTGGCCG
Organism: Acidobacteriota bacterium; assembly: GCA_037444305.1. Classification (GTDB taxonomy): domain Bacteria; phylum Acidobacteriota; class UBA6911; order UBA6911; family UBA6911; genus JBBIMP01. The sequence goes on along the minus strand of JBBIMP010000013.1, from coordinate 118,997 downwards.
TCCAGTGAGGCGGCCTCCCGGCTCCTCCCCGACGCTGCCCGGAAGCAGGCCAGCGCCACTCCCGCAAACAGGGCGGCAAAGCCCATCGCGGCCATGCCGGCTGCTTCGCGGATATCGAGCGCGAAGGCAAGGATCCCGGCGGCGAGCACGCCGAGAGCCGCCCCGGCAGCATATATCCGGTTGCGCGTCACCCTGCCCCGCAGGGCGGCGGCTGTCTCCCGCCTGGCGCCGATCTCCTCCGACAAAGCCACGCTGTCCCGGTTCAAAAGGTCCTTCCGCTCGGCCGTCTCCCGAGCCCTCCGTTCCCAGTCTTCCTCCGACTCCGCCACGACTCCGGGCAGTTTTCCGAGTTCGCCCTTCAGGGCGGAAGCCTCCGCGTCCAGACCCTGCAGCTTCTTCTGCTCGGCCTCCCGCTGGGGAGAGAGATTCATGTACTGCATGAACCACCGGGTGACCATCTCTTCGTCGATGCGGGAACGCAGCTGCGCGTAAGGCTCGAGGGCGCTCAGCGGCTCCCGGGCATCCCGCAGCCGCGCCCTGGCATGCCCCAGCTCGTCCCGCGTCCCCTGCAGGCTCTTCGCCGTTGCGGCTTCGAATCCCGCCAACTGGTCAAGTTCCTCGAGGTGTTGGAGCGGGAAGGAGTCGTCGGCGCCCAGCGCATCGATCTCTGCAGCCAACTGCAGGATTTCGCCCTCGAGCTCCTCGAGAGCCCGCATCCGCTGCTGGGATTCGTGCCGGCGCGCCACCGCGGTGCTGCACGCCGCGCGCCGCAGCTCCGCTTCCAGGCTCCTCACTTCCTCCGCCAGGCGGCGGCGTTCCTGGAGCCACTCGTGGTATTCCTCGTGCCGCGCCGCCAGCAACTGAGCTTCCTCTTCTAGTTGTGCCAGCCGGTCCTTGGACAGCCGGTAGGGTTTCGTGGGGGCGCGTTCCGAGCCGATGGCATCCAGCGCATCCGCCAGCGCCCGCAGGCCTCGCCGGACCGAGACCTTTTCGCTGCCTGCCTGTGCCAGGTTTGTGAGCCGTTCCCGGAGGGTCTCCCTGCCTTCCAGCTCGGCGAGGGCGGTTTCTCGGATCACGGCCAGAGATTCGAAAAGCTCCTTGGGCAGGCCGAGGTGGCGTTCCGCAAAGAGGACGTCCCCGTTTTTCCGGGTGTCGTACTGCCCGGTAATGTCCTCGCCTGTGGCGCTGCGGATTTCGAGCGCCTCCTCGTCCCTCCCGAATTTCCGGCGCACCTCCAGTTCCCGGCCGTTTGCGAGCAGGCACCAGAGGGCGCCGCCGTATGCCGCCCCATCCCAGGGTTTGTATTTTTCGACCCAGGAATCGGCCCGGCGCTGGGTCGTGAGGTCTGCCCGCCACTGCCCGACCAGCAGGCCGACGAGGCAGCGTTGCAGCGTGGATTTGCCGCCTTCGTTTTCGGCGAACACAACGTTCAGGCGGGGGCCGAACCGGCACTCGAGTTCCCGCAGCCTTCCGAATCCGGCAATCTGGCAGCGGCCCAGCTTCATCGCGGCCTCACATCCCCGCCCATCAGGGCTTGGGTTCCGTATAACCTGCACCTCTCGAGCACGGCACGTTCCTCGCCCTCCGCCAACGCGATTTTTCCGTCGAGCAGCTTCACAAACCTGCCCTGGAGGGTGTTCTGTCTCGCCAGGGCCTCGAAATCGGTTGCCGGCTGGGTCCGGTCCTCCCAGGCGAACTTCAGCACCTCGCCGGAGAGCCGCTCCGCGATCCCAGTCATCGACATCTCCAGCCCGGGATCGACAGTCCCGATCAGCTTTACGCGCAGGATCGTGGCCGGGTTGCGCACTTCTGCGGGCAGAGCCAGCAGCGCATCCACGATCTGCTCCCGGCTGCTGAAGCCTTCGCAATCGAGCGTCACGGTCCGGAGCGGGTAACGCCCGCAGGGCACACTCTGAACGGAGAGGCGCATCTCCTCGACTTCCGCCTGCAGGTAAGCGCCGTCGCCCTCCTCGTCCCAGCCCCTCCCCTCGGGAATGCCGCTGTACCAGATGACGGTGCCGTCATCGGGGCATTCGACGCGGCGCTGCTGATGGTAATGACCGAGCGCGCAGTAGTGGACGTTCTTGCCCGCGATCTCGCCGGCCAGGAACGGGCCGTGACAGGCTTTGCCCGGCGGCACCCGGCCGGCGTCGGACCCGTGGGAAAGCACTATGTTGAACGCCCCGCCGGGCAGAGCCTGCAGGTCGCGAAAGTGGTGCCGCGTCAGGTGGGTTCTCCTGAAGCCGAACCCCGTGACGCGCGCGCCCAGCTCGGGGAGATCGACCGATTTGAACTCCTCATCCCGGAAGATATGCACATTCTCCGGCCACGATTCCTCGAGGTAGGGAGAGCCCTGGATGCAGGGATCGTGATTCCCCGGGGCGATGAAAACGCGGATCCGGCCCAGGCTCTCGAACTGCTGCTTGAGGAAGGCAACCGTGTCGGGCGTGACGCGATCGTGCTCGAAGAGGTCGCCGGCGACCAGAACGATGTCGGCGGGGAGTCCTCGGGCTCCTTCCAGGATGCCGCGGAACGTCGAGCGTATGGCCTCCCGCTTCCGGTCGCCGAGTTGCGAGGAGAACCCGGCACCGGAGAGGCTCGTCTCCAGGTGAATGTCGGAAGTGTGGACGAAACGGAACCGACTCATGCCACGGCCCGGCCTCAACCGATGCAACAGCTGACCACGGAGGCACGCGTGACCAACGACTCACTTAGGGGATGTCGTCGCCGGCCGAAGGGAAGACCGTCTACCAGGCGACTTCCACGCGGCGGGCTCCCGACCTCCGGTCCTCGATCATGACGTACCCGTGGTTCCTGCCGAAGAGGTAAATGTCCCTGGTGATCTCGACATCCTGCTTGCAGTACTCGACAACCTTCTGTCTCAGCACGGGATCGCCGGATTGCCACCAGTCCACGCTCTGGGTGCCGGAGGCCGTCTTTCCCCTTTTCAGCGTGGCCACTGCAACCGACTCGAGCTTTACGCGGAATCCGAGCTTCTCCCTCAGCGCGACGAGCATGTCGGCGCTCTTTTTGTAAAGCGCGTCCACGGGACCGTAGGCGCTGAGCACTTTGAAATCGAAATTCTCACCGTTGAAGGTCACCACCTTGGCGAATCTGTCCAGTTCCGCCAGCAGCCGTGGAATATCCGGTTCATGCCATACCCGCATGCCGTTCTGCTTATCCCAGGTCACGGCGACGGCCACTCCGAATCTGTGCACCGCGCTCCACCCGCCATCCACCTGCTCGGCCAGGCGTTGGGTTTCCACATCGAGAACGATCGGCCCCGTGGCCCCGCTTCCGAAATCCAAAGTCAGATTCTTCATCGCTCCCGCCTGCTCGCGTGAATCGACACTTCCGGTCGACAGAATCTCATGATCCCCAATCAGGCTCCGGTTTTCAACTCGACCTTCTCGAGGTAGCTGGGCACATGGGTTTTCCACTCCAGTGCCCGCCGGATTTCGGCGGCCAGAACCTCGCTCGCCTCCGGCTCCCCGTGGACGACGAAAGCACGCCTGGGCGGTTTCCCGAAGGTCCGCAACCAGCGGATGATTTCGCCCGAGTCGGCGTGGCGGGAGAACGAATCCATGCTTCTGATTCTGGCCCGCACGGGAATCTTCTCCCCGTGGATCTTGATCTCGCGGGCGCCGTCCTTCAGCATCTGGCCGCGGGTGCCCTGCGGCTGGAAGCCGATGAAGAGGACGGTATCCCGCGGGTCGGGCAGGCGCTGCTTGAGGTGGTGCAGAATCCTGCCCCCGGTGGCCATCCCGCTGGCGGAGATGATAACCGAGGGGTAGCGCACACTGTTCAGCCTCTTGGACTCCTCGGGCGTCCGCATGAAGTGCAGGTTGGGGCAGAGTATAGGGCATTGCCCTGTTTCCAGGAAGATCCTCCGCGCCTCCTCGTCGAAGTCCTCCACGTGGCGGCAGAAAAGCTCCGTCACGGCGATCGCCATTGGGCTGTCGACAAAGATCGGCAGGTCGGGTATGCGTTCCTGCGCCTTCAGGTCGCGCAGGATGTAGAGGAGTGCCTGGGTCCGGCCGACGGCGAATGCGGGTACCACGACCGTTCCGCCCCGCTTGGCCGTTTCATTGATGACTGCCGCCACCTCGGCCTGAATGTCGGCGGGGGAATGGCTGCGGCTGCCATAGGTCGACTCCACGAGGATGTAGTCCGCTTCATCCCCGGGCTCCGGATCTTCGAGGATGATGGTTTCGTAGCGGCCGAGGTCCCCCGAAAAGATCATCCGGAGCCGGTTCTTCCCCGAGCCGATCTGCACGTCGACCGTGGCGGATCCCAGGATGTGCCCGGCATTCCCGAAGCGCACACGAACGCCGTCGCCCAGTTCCAGCTCCTCGCCGTATTCCAGGGGCCGGAGCAGCCCGATGGCTTTTTCCGCGTCCTCCACCGTGTAGAGCGGCAGAGCCGGCTTGTGCTTGCTGAAGCCTTTCTTGTTGGCGAAGCGCGCATCTTCCTCCTGCAAGTAGGCCGCGTCCACCAGCGTGATCCTGGCGAGCTCGAGCGTAACGGGCGTCACCCAGACGGGACCGTTGTAGCCCTCCCTGACGAATCTGGGAAGCATGCCGATGTGATCGATGTGGGCGTGGGTGATGAAGATGCTGTCGACGGAGGAGGGCTCTACGGGGAAAGGCTCCCAGTTTCTGAGCCTGAGTTTCTTGGCCCCCTGGAACATGCCGCAGTCGACGAGGAAGCGTGTCCGGACGGCATCGACGAAGAACTTGGAGCCCGTTACGGTTCCGGAGGCTCCGAGGAACTGCATATAGGGAGTGGCCTTGTGTTTACTGGACATCCCGGACGCTATGGAAAAAAAGCATTATACGGAGTTCCACGGAGAAGTACGGAGACCAGCGGAGAGCATCGATGGTTCGCTCCGTGCATCTCCGTGGAACTCCGTGTAACGCTTTTGGCAGTCAGCAGGGCGGCTATTTCTTGAATTCCTGCTCGGCTTCCCAGACCTGGCGGAGCGTTTTGCCGGCGAGGAATTTGGCTTCGTTGAACTCGCCCTTTTCGACGTGTTCCGAGACTTCCGCGATCTTCATCTCGATCTCCTTGGAGAGTTCATCGAAGGTTTTCTGCCGCGCCGACGAGAGCCGGAGTTTGGCCACGTTTTCCTTCAGGGTTTCGAAACGTATGGAGGCGGCTTTCTGGGTTCCTTCGATCTCTCTCAGCGCCTCTTCCTTCTTCCCCTTGGCGATGTCCCTGGCCCTGATGTATTTGCCCTTGGCTTTGAGCAGCAGCGTGGTGGATTCCCCCCACTTTTCGGCCTCGAGCTTCGCTTCGGCCTCGGCCCAGGCCTTCTCACCCTCGCTCCAGTCTTCGAGGGCGAACTGATCGGCGTACTCCTCTTTCGCCTCCTGCCGGGCCTTTTCCGTCTGCTCGATCTGCTCCACGGGCTTCGCGCCGCAGCCGAGCATGAAAAGGGCCAGGAACACGAGGATGGACACCTGATACACTTTTGAGTGCTTCATCACAGCCTCCGCGTTTCCCGTCGTGGTGGGCCGGAGCTTCCGAGAGGTCCGGCACTGTGACGGGGGTGCATTGAACTTGATCCTCCGCGGATTCGGCAATCCTTGGCGGAGGTGATCCGACCGATGATTCGCCTGTAAGTCCTGACAGGGCCTATTTCACAACGGGAACGGAAAAAAGTAAAGGCGAATGCGTTAGGGGCGGATCTGTTTCAGTATCCCTTCGATCTCGGCCCGGTTGCCCGCCTGCGGGTATTCGGCGAGATAGAATCACTCACACGGTCCGAGACGCCTCCATCCGGCCATGTCGGCGGATGTCAGCGGCGCCCGGAGCGCCAGCGACGGGTCATGCCGCTCGCCGCAGATCCGCGGCGCGCTTTTTCAATCCATGGCGGAGGTCAGGATCGAGTTGAACAGCAGCTTGAACGTCCCGTGCGGCTGCGCCCGCTGCTGCACCCGCAGGGGGAGCAGGATCATCCGCCCCTTCCCCAGCCTGACCTCGGCCGCGCCCACCTTGCCATGCAGGTGCTTCTCCCCCTGCAGCCACCCGCTCCTGAGGATGTCGCTGCCCGGGTAGCGCACGATGATCGCCCCCTGCATGGTCGAAAACGAAGGGGACGGCTCCAGCACCAGCGAATTGCTGAAGCAGGCATCGGCCTCCTCCTTCATGCCGTAGGCGATCGGGTGCGTGGTATCCACCAGCACCCTCAGGATGGAGCCGGGACAGAAAAACTCTTCGCGCGACACCCCTTCCAGGGCGTTCCGATAGGGAGCCGCAAACCGGTCGATCGGCAGCGCGCTGCTCCTTCCCAGCGTGATCAGCGTGCCGCCCCGTTCCACGAAAGAACGCAGCGCCTTGACCCCCGAATCCCCGATTCCTCCCCGGTACTCCTCCGGCACGTTCCTGGCCGTCAATCCCTGCAAAATCTGCTCCACCGGCATGTCCGGGAAGATCACGGCGTCGAACCGGCCCGCTGCTTCCCCTTTTCTGAGGTCTTCGGGGCGGAGCGTGACGAACGGAAATTCATGCTGCTCAAGGAGCCAGCGCGTCCAGCCCTCGTCCATGTTGCCGCCCCACGGCTGGTAGAGCGCGGTCCGCGGTGCGCGCAGGCGGATTCCCTTCGCGGTTACGGCGACATCCGCAGCCACGGCATCGATCCCCAGCGAGCGTGCGATCTCGGCGATGGCCGCCGGGAGGTCCTTCCCGCCGGAGGCGACGATTGTGCCGGCGGGGTAGGAAAGGCCCCCGCTCTCCACCGTGGCGCTCAGCCGGCGCACTTCATATCCGGCTTTCAGCAGCCGGTTGACCGCGACCAGGCTGTGGTTCGCCTCGTGCCGCAGCAGGAACGCCGGCCCCTTGCCCGTGACCTGTCCGGGCGGCAGTGAAATTTCGTTCAGCTTGCCGAGATCCGCCTCGAACGCCTTTTTCACAAAGACCGTTTCGACGCCCATCTGCATGCCGAGCGACCAGCCCGCAACGTCGTAGGGCGGCCGCGGCGCCACCCCGGGCGCGGGCGAGATCTTCGGATACTCCTGCGCCTCGAGCAGGTCCTTGACATAGGCGCGGAACGGCTGGGCCATCGGGATGACGTAATCGCCTGCGGCATATTCCCTGCCGTCGGCCGTAAACGGCTTCCGCGCCTGGTGAATCTCCACGCCCCCCAGCGCCAGCGTCTGAAGGAGCTTCACGACGGTCGGGCGGTCCGGCTGCTCCCTGGGAACCACGATGGCATAAGGGTCCCCTTTTCTGCCCGCCTCGATCTGGCGTTTGCCGGCGGCGTACAACCCTTCCAGGAGCTGTCGTCTCAAACCCGCGGCTGCCTCCAGCAGGCCGAACGTGGCAATGTGTTCGTACTCCACGATGTCGCGCAGCGACCACCTGCCGCCCAGCCAGGGCCGCGGGTACTGCGAGCGGAACTGCGTGTCGGTGGGCGGCGGCAGCGGCCGGCCCGCCTCGGCCGCCGCTCCCCGCTGCGCCTCGGCGGCTCCTGCGGGGCGCGGCCGCGAAGGATCCGCCATTTCCTGCTCGACGGTCGTGGCGACCCGGGCCGATGCCATTTCGGTCAGCATCCCCACCATGTTGTGCCACCAGCCGGTCCAGGCCATGGCGCCCTGCCACCAGTAGGTGTACATGCTCCCGTAGATAATCCCCTCCTTGCCCGCCTTTTCGAGCGCGGCGCCCTGGGCGAATCCCAGCAGGCCGGCGTGGCGGTAGATCACCGGGTCGACGTTGGGGTTGATCGGGTCCATCGCCGGCATGATGAACATGCGCGGCCCGCTGTTCCCCATCTGGTGCTGGTCCAGCCAGACGGCCGGCAGCCAGTCCTTGTACAGGACCCTGCCGATGAGCTGCGTCTCCTTCTGCGTGAACATGTAGGCGTCGCGGTTGTTGTCGTGCCCCACGTAGGGATGGTAGAGCCACGGCAGCGGCGCGTTTTCGTGCGGCGTGCCCAGCGTCCTGTTGTACCAGTCGACCACCATGATCTGGCCGTCGGGGTTGAGGCTCGGCACCACCAGCAGGACGACGTTGTCCAGGATGCCGCGGACCTCGTCGGAGTCCTCTGTTGCCAGCCGGTGCATCAGCTCCATCCACATCTGGTTGGCGCCGATCTCGGTCGAGTGGATGTTGCAGGTGATCAGAACGAAGATCCGCGCCTCCCGCGCCAGCGCGCGCGCCTCCTCGTCGGAGCCGATCGTCCTCGGGTCGAACAGGCGGCGGTTGACGGCCCGGTAGTGATCCAGCCGGCCGAGGTTTTCCGGGGAGGAGACGACGAGCATGATAAAGGGGTTGCCTTGGGTGCTGCGGCCCAGCTCCTCGAAGCTCACGCGCCCCGAGCCGTCCGCGACGAGCTTCATGTAGTCGACGATCTTGTCCCAGCGGGCCAGCTTTTTCTCGGCGCCCATGCGGTGGCCGAAAAACTGCTCCGGTCCGGGAATTCCCTGGGCAAAAGCCAGCGACGCGGCGGCGAGAACCGCCGCACCCATGATCCAATGGAATGAACTTCTCCGCTTCATGGCCTGATTCCTCCCTGTTTCCATTCGAGCTTGCGAAGTACGATCGGGCGGAATTTCCAGCACCGCCCCGGCACGGCCCGATACTCCCGATCGCACCGGCAATCCGGGATTTTGCCCCGATACTACATTCGCGGATACGCCCTTTGCAATTCGTTGTGGTGCGCGCGGCTTTCGTGGCATGATGGGCGCCTGCGCTAGGGGAGGCCGACGTGGAAAAGAACTCCGTCAAGAGACAGCACCCCATGGAGCTCACCGCGGCGTTTCTGGATGCCGCGGCCGCCGGCAATCCGCCGGCGTTTCTTGCCTTTTACGACCTGAGCGCGCCTGAGCTGTACGGGCTGGTGCTCGACATCGTCGTGGACCGCGAGGCGGCCGACCGGACGCTGCTGGAGATCTTCACGGGGATCTGGCGGGGCTTGTCCCAGGAGCATTGGGGGAGCCGGCCCTCCTTCGCCCAGGTCCTCACCAATGCGCATCGCAGCGCCGTGCGCCACCTGCGCGCCGGAAAATCGGGCTTAGAGATCCAGGCGCGGCTCCAGCAGATGACCGCGGCCGCGGAGACTGCGCGCCGGCCCGCGGTCCCGCCGCAAGAGCCCCCGCAGAGCGCCGCCGCGCAGATCGCCGCTCTCCCCCCGGACCAGCGGCTGATGATCGGCCTCCTCTATTATTCCGGTCAGCTGGCGCACGAGGCGGCCGCGCACCTGGGCTGGCCCGAAAACACGGTCAGAACCTGTACGCTCCTCGCGATGCAGGCCATACACGCTCCCTTTTCGGTGCTCCTCGGCCACTCTGCCGACACCAGCACATCCCCTCCCGCCGAGGCCGCAAGGGCAGCCCACCCTGAGAGCGCGGCCGAATTCCTCGAAAAGGCGGCGCTGCACGCGCTCGGGGCGCTGGAACCGGTGGAGGAGGAGGCATTCGAGAATCACCTCCGGCAGGATTGCGCGGGGTGCCGGGAGGCGTCGCGAGCGTTCACAGACACGGCGGCGGCCATCGGCCTGGCCTCGACGCCATCGAATCCGCCTGCATACATCAAGGACATCCTGGCCTGGCGGCTCGATCGCGACCGGCCGGCCGCCCAGCCCTCTCCGCCCCCCCGGCGGCAACCCGAGGCCCGCGCGGAGCCGCCGTTGTTCACGGAGAAGCCGCAGCCCAAAGGGTGGCGCCGCTTCCTGCCCTGGCTCTCCTGAAGCCGGGTGCGCCCCCTTTCCGCCCCGGCCAAGCCGGCGCCGCGTTTTTCGCCCCGCAGTTCCAGCTGCGCCTCCAACCTTGAACGCCCGTAGCCGCAGGGTTACACTCGTGCGGTCGAAGTACGGACCGTTCCCGGGCAAAAACTGCGGAGGCTGAAGAAAACGGCAATGCCAGCTTACGACCCACATTCGATCGAGCGAAAATGGCAGCGGCACTGGGAGGAGAACAGGACCTTCCGCGCGCAGGAAGATCCATCGAAACAGAAGCTCTATGTCCTGGACATGTTCCCCTACCCCTCCGGCGAGGGACTGCACGTCGGCCATCCGGAGGGCTACACCGCCACCGACATGTACTGCCGGTACAAGCGGATGAACGGGTACAACGTGCTGCACCCGATGGGGTATGACGCCTTCGGTCTCCCGGCCGAGCAGTACGCGATCGAAACCGGCACCCACCCGCGCGTGACGACCGAGAACAACATTGCCAACATCCGGCGGCAGATCAAGCAGCTCGGGTTCAGCTACGACTGGGACCGCGAATTCGCCACCACCGATGTCGAGTACATGCGGTGGACGCAGTGGATCTTCCTGCTGCTGTTCGACACCTGGTTCGATACCGAAGCCGAGTGGACCGACCCGTCGGGAGAGCGCCGGCGCGGCTGCGGCCGACCCATCGCGGAGCTGCCCCTGCCGGAGAAAATCCGCGCGCAGGGGGAGGACGCCGTCCGCCTCTACCAGGATTCATTCCGCCTGGCCTACCAGGCGGAGTCCCCCGTCAACTGGTGCCCGGCGCTGGGCACCGTACTCGCCGACGAGGAGGTGATCGACGGCCGGTCGGAGCGCGGCAATCACCCCGTGCAGCGCATCCCTCTGCGCCAGTGGATGCTGCGGATCACCGCCTACGCGGACCGTCTCGTAGAAGACCTCGATTCGCTCCAGTGGCCCGACGCGATCAAGGAGATGCAGCGCAACTGGGTGGGCCGCAGCGAAGGGGCGGAGGTGGACTTTTTCGCGGGCGAGCCCGGGCAGGAGTTCGAAGAGTGGAAAAAGCTGCGCGCCGCCGCCGCGTTCCCGACGGCGGCCGACGGGCAGACGATCCGCATTTACACCACCCGCCCCGACACGCTCTTCGGAGCGACTTACATGGTGCTCGCCCCGGAGCACCCCTTGGTCGACCGCCTCACGGCCCCGAGCAGCCGCAACGAGGTGGAAGCCTACCGCAGGCAGGTAGCGGCCATGAGCGAAGAGGACCGGATTGCCGGGCGGGGCGAGAAGAGCGGCGTTTTCACCGGAGGGTATGCGGTCAACCCGGTGAACGGCGAGAGCATCCCGGTCTGGGTCGCCGACTACGTCCTGCTGAGCTACGGGACGGGCGCAATCATGGCGGTTCCCGGACACGACCAGAGAGATCTGGAGTTCGCGCAAAAGTTCGAACTCGTCGTGCGCGCCGTCGTCATGCCGCCCGATCCCTGGCTCGCCCGGATGGAAACCAGGCCAAAGGACTATGCGGCGCGGATCGGGGAGCTGGCGGAAGCCTTCGTTGACGATGGCGTGGGGATGCAGTCCGCCAACCCCGAGGTGTCCCTGGACGGGCTGGTCACGGCCGAAGCAAAGAAGGCGATCAACGGCTGGCTGGCGGCCCGCGGGCTCGGGCGCCCCGCGATCAAGTACAAGCTCCGCGACTGGCTGTTCAGCCGGCAGCGCTACTGGGGCGAGCCGATCCCCATCCTGCACGAGACGGGAGCGGACGGCAAACCCGACGGCAGGACACGGGCGCTGTCGCCGGAGGAGCTGCCACTGCTCCTGCCCGAACTGGAAGACTTCAAACCTACCGGGCGCCCGGGCGGGCCCCTGGAGAAAGCCGAGGACTGGATTCGCGTCGAACGGGATGGGCGCGTCCTGCTGCGCGAGACCAACACCATGCCCCAGTGGGCCGGCTCCTGCTGGTACTACCTCCGCTTCTGCGACCCGAAAAACAACCGCGCGGCCTGGTCGCCCCAAAAGGAGAAATACTGGATGCCGGTGGACCTCTACGTGGGCGGCGCCGAGCACGCAGTGCTCCACCTGCTCTACGCCCGCTTCTGGCACAAGGTGCTGTTCGACCGGGGCCACGTCTCCACGCTGGAGCCTTTCCGGCGCCTGGTGAACCAGGGGATGATTCTCTCCATCACCTACCGGACGCCCGACGGGCGGATCGTGCCGTACAGCCAGATCCGCTTCGGCGAAGGCCGGGCCGTACTGAAGGAAACCGGCGAGGAGCTCAGCGGCGAAACCGAGAAAATGTCCAAGTCCAGGGGGAACGTGATCCCCGTGGATGTTCCGCTGGAGCAGTACGGCGCCGACACCACGCGCTTGTACGAGATGTTCATGGGGCCGATCGAAGACACCAAGCCGTGGAGCATGCAGGGAGTCGAGGGGATCCGGCGGTTTCTCAACCGGGCATGGCGGCTGATCATGGACGAGGATGCGGAGACGGCATGCCTCAGCCCGAAGGTAGCGGCCGCGGGTGCGCCGACGCCCGAGCAGCTCCGCGTTCTGCACAAGACAATCCAGGCCGTCACTGCCGACATGGAAGGGCTGCGGTTCAACACCGCCATCAGCCGGCTGATGGAGTTCGTCAACTATTTCACGGGCCAGGAGGGCCGTCCGGCGGCCTGCATGGAAAGGTTCGTCCTGCTGCTGGCGCCGCTCGCGCCGCACCTGGCCGAGGAGCTCTGGCAGGCGCTGGGCCACGCGGATTCGCTCGCCTGTGAGCCGTGGCCGGCCTTCGACGAGCAGTACACGCGCGAGGACACGATCGAAATGCCCATTCAGGTGAACGGGCGGCTGCGCGGCCGGCTCGTGCTTCCGGCCGGGGCCGGCGAGGAGGAGATCCGGGAGGCAGCGCTGGCCGACGAGAAGGTCGGAAAGTACGCATCCGCCGCAGCCGTGCGGAAGGTGATCGTGATTCCCGGCAAGCTTGTGAACATCGTGGTGAAAGAACAGGAGTGACAACAGATGAAGTGCCGATTGATGTTTTGTTTGGGCCTGGCTGTGGTTTTGACCTTCTCGCTGGCCGCCTGTTCCGGGAAGAAACCGGAGGGGGAAGGAGCGCCCGCGGGAATGGCCCCCGCCGCGGCCCACGCGCCCGCCGGCGGCGGGCACGACACTCCCGGCCTGCATTTCGAGGCGCCGGCGGAATGGACGGCGGAGTCCGTTTCCTCCTCGATGCGCAAGGCGCAGTACCGGCTGCCGCGCGAGCAGGGAGACACAGAGGACGCAGAGCTAGTGGTGTATCACTTCCCCGGTGAGGGGGGCCCGGTCCAGGACAACATCGAGCGGTGGATCGGCCAGTTCACGAAGCCCGACGGCGGCCCGGCCACGGATTTGGCCACGACGAGCGGGGCTGTGATCAACGGCATCAACGTCACCGTGGTCGACGTGTCCGGCACCTACATGTCGGCCAGCGGGCCGATGCTGGCAGAGGTGGCGGCCAAGCCGGGATATCGGATGCTGGCAGCCGTCGCCGAGACGCCGGCCGGGCCGTGGTTCTTCAAGCTGACCGGGCCGGAGCGGACGGTCGCGAAGCGCCAGCCGGAGTTCCAGGCGCTGTTGAACAGTCTCCACCTCCATTGAACCCGGCAGGGGCGCAACAATTACATCCCGGTTTCCCAGCGGTGTCCGAACCGTTTTACAACTGCGGTCTCTGGTCCGCCCAGGGATAGGCCTGCTCGAACTGTGCGCAGAAAGCCAGAACCTGCGCATCCGCATACCGACGCCCCACGACCTGCATGCCCACCGGCAACCCATCCGCGGTAAACCCACAGGGGACGCTTGCCGCCGGATTGCCCGTGAGGTTGAACGGATAGGTGAACGGAAGCCACCCCAGAGGATCGATCTTCGTCCCCTCAATCTCGCGCGGCGCCTCGGCGATGCGGAAGGGCGAAACCGCCACCGACGGCGTCACCAGCAGGTCGAATGCCGAAAAAAATTCCGCCAGCCCGCCCGCGAGTTCATCCCTCCCGCGCATGGCCTCCAGGTATTCGGCCGTCCCGATTTTTCTTCCCATCTCCACGAACTTCACCAGCGCCGGGTCCATCGCCTCCCGGTCCTGCTCGCGCAGCCCGGCGCAGGCGGCCGCGTTCTCGGCGAGGATCAGCGTCTGGAACATCCGCGGCGCCGCGCCCAGGTCGAGGGGCGCAGAGTCCACCGCATGGCCCAGCCCGCCAATCGCACGGAAAGATTTCTGCACGCACTGCGCCACTGCGTCTTCCACGCGGGCAAATCCGAGATCGAGGCTGCAGCCCACGCGCAGTTTTGCGGTCGGATTCTGCAGTGAGCCCGAAAAGCCCCTCTCCGGGCACGGCACCGAGGCGCGGTCCAGTTCGTCCGGCCCGGACATCACGTCCATCATCAGCGCGGCATCGGCGACGGTGCGGGCAATCGGTCCGGCGTGGTACAGAGACCGCCAGCCCGTGAAGCCCGGGAATGTGGGCACCAGGCCGAACGACGGCTTGAAACCGAACACGCCGCAAAAGCTGGCCGGGATCCGGATGGATCCCCCGCCGTCCGAGCCGAGCGCGAGGGGCGACATCCCCGACGCCACAGCGGCCGCCGCGCCCCCGCTGGATCCCCCGGGTGTCCTGTCCAGGGCCCACGGATTGCGCGTGGCGCCGAACAGCGGGTTTTCGGTCGTCGCCTTGTAGCCCATTTCGGGAGTGTTGGTCTTCCCGAGGAGGATGCCTCCGGCCGCGCGCAGCCGCGCCACGGGCAGCGAATCGTCCGCGGGTTCGAACGACTCGAAGACCCGCGACCCGAAGGTCGTGCGCAGCCCGCGGGTGTGGAACAGGTCCTTCACGGAGAAGGGGACGCCGTGCAACCGTCCGGTCGGTTCGCCCCGCGCGGACCGGCCGTCGGCCGCGCGGGCGGCCGCCAGCGCTTCGGCCTCGCAGATCGTCACATAGGCATTGAGTGCGGGATTTGCGTCCGAGATCCGGTCGAGCAGGGCTCTGGCCACCTCTTCGGCCGACAACTGCCCGGCGCGGATTCGAGACGCAAGCTCGGTGGCGGGAAGACAACAGATATTTGTGTTGGACATGCGCGGCTCCCTTCGAGGTCAGATTGCTGAGCCATCATACCCGATCGGCCATAGCAGGAGGTACCCGGCAAGGCCTTAGGGCCACATTCCGGGGCTTTTTTCGCACTGTACATTCCGGCTATGCCCCAGACCGGCTGCATATTTACGACAGGCACCGCCTGCAAAAAATCAAATTGTTGTGGTGAAACATCAACTATAAACGATAATGCCCGACGTTTCCGGCGTTGGGCCGGCGAGACCCATGGTTGCGTCTTATGCCCCACCCGGCTGTTTTGGAAGAACGGTGAAATAGCGCAGTCCATATTGTCGCTTCTTACAAGTTCAATATTTTCAGTAATTTGAAATATGTGCCGCTATCGGTTTGATGCGGCCTCGTATTTGCTTGCATGAATGATGATCTTAGCTCCAGGCGTACGTAAAGTCGCCCGCTACTGTTGACTAACGGGAGGTTAGTATGAAAGAGAGGCTAAAAAGCCCAAGATTTGTTCTTCTGTTCTTAGTTTTCTTTTCCGTGGCCGCGGCGGCGCTGGCCGCCATCGCGGATAATCCGAACCAGGTCTACAACGCGCTGCAGAGAGCGTATTACCTCTCGGCGGCGGACGCGGTCTGGATCCGCCCCGGCCTGAACATGGTGATTCAGAACGTAACCCTCCCGGCGGATCGCCGCCCGGTAGTTACGTTCCGAATTACCGACGACAAGGGCCAGCCGCTGGATCGGTTGGGCAATCTGACGCCCGGTTCGGTGACAAGCAACTTCATGATCGCCTACATCCCGGCGAATGCCACGCAGTATGTCTCCTACAATGTCCGGACGCAGACCAGCCCCATCACGAGGGTCTCGGCCATCCAGGCCACCGGCGAGAGCAACGGGACCTACACCGACAGGGGGGACGGCACTTACGATTACCGTTTCGCACTGGCGCTCCCCGAAAACTACGACCGCACCGCCACACACACGATCGGTATCTGGTCCAGGCGCGACCTGACGGAATTCGGCCTCAGCCGGTACTACGTCAACCGGATCTGGAATTTCGTGCCGGACGGCCGGCAGGTGACGAAGATCCGCGAGGTCGTCAAGACCGCATCCTGCAATGCCTGCCACGATCCGCTGCTGCTGCACGGCACCACCGGGCGCAAGGATGTCGAGGTCTGCATTCTCTGCCACACCCCGCAGACAATCGATCCCGACACCGGGCATACCCAGGACATGAAGGTTCTTACCCACAAGATCCACATGGGCGCCAACCTGCCCAGCGTGCGGGCGGGAACGCCCTACATCATCATTGGGAACCAGCAGAGCATCCACGATTACTCCAAAGTCCACTACCCGATGGACATCCGGAACTGCACCTCCTGCCACAAGGACGCCGCGCAGGTGAACAACTGGCTGCTCAACCCCACGGCCGAAACCTGCGGCTCCTGCCACGACGACGTCAACTTCAAGAGCGGTCTCAACCACCGCGGCGGCCCGCAGGTGGACAACCGCTTCTGCGCCGCCTGTCACTGGCCGGAGAGCGGGTTCGAGTACGACGCGACGATCAAGGGCGCGCACACGCCCCCTTACAAGTCCAGGCAGCTCGTGAACCCGAGGTTCGAGATCGTGAGCATCACCAACACCGCCCCGGGGCAGAGGCCGGTGATGACGTTCAGGATCACCGACAAGGACGGTAAGATCCTGACGCCTTCGCAGTTCGGCTCGTTCAGCGCCGTACTCGCGGGTCCGACCTCCGATTACCGCTGGTACGTCAGCGAATCGATGATCGCAGCGCCCTATTCCGGCGGCGTGGGCACCTACACCTTCACCAACGCGATTCCCTCCACGGCTACGGGCACCTACTCCGTGACCATGCAGGGATTCATCAACCAGACGCTCAACCGCGGCACGACGAAGGAATTCGCCCAGCGCGACGCCGGGAACAACGTGACCCGCTACTTCGCGGTCACCGGAACCACCGTGACGCCGCGGCGCACGACCACCGATCTGGCCAAGTGCCTCAAGTGCCACGACAAGCTGCAGCTGCACGGGACGAACCGCAACACAATGGAGTTCTGCGTCGTCTGCCACAACCCTGCCACGACCGATACGGCCCGGCGCCCTGCGGCGCAGGCCCCGGCCGAGAGCATCGACATGAAGATCATCGCCCACCGGATCCACAGGGGGATCGCTCTCAACGACAACTACACGCTCTACGGTTTCGGCAATGTGGCGCACAACTACAACAACGTGCACTATCCGGGAGACCTGCGCAACTGCACAGCCTGCCACACGGGGACGGCCTACACGGTTCCGCTGCCCTCGACGGCGACCCCGTCGGTCACGCCGCGGCACCGCTGGAACCCGACGCTTCCCACCACGGCAACCTGCACCGGGTGCCACGATTCGCTGGCGGCGTTCGCGCACGCGTTCCTGAACACGGCGCCTTTCGGCGAGTCCTGCGCGGTCTGCCACAAGGAGACGGCGTCGGCAGCGGTCAGCAAAGTGCACGCAAGATAAACGAGGGCGCCATGACCAAAGCACGAACTCTCAAACTCGCGCTCTTGCTGGTCATGGCTGCCACCCTCGCAGGAATGACGGCCGGCAGCCTTCCGGGGCTGCCGGCCGTCGATCCTTCCCAGAGGAGTGGGGCCCCGCAGGCGGGGGGCGTGAGCAACGAAGATTGCGCCGTCTGCCACGACGACCTGGCAAAAGCATTCGCCAACAATCCCCACAGGGTTCTCGAGAACAGCAAGCACTTCGAGCTCAAGAACTCCTGCGAGTCCTGCCACGGCCCCGGTGAGGAGCACGTCTCGAGCGGCGGAGAGACGGACAAGATCGTCACCTTCAAGGGCGACTCGGCGGGCAAAGCCAACCAGATGTGCCTGGACTGCCACAAAAAGGACCACGAACTGAGTGACTTCCGGGGCAGCAAGCACGCCCGGCAGGGACTGAACTGCACCGACTGCCACAGCGTCCACACCGGGGCCATGATGACCCGGCTGCTGACGAAGTCCAGCAACGACCTGTGCCTCGAGTGCCACACGGAGCGGCGGGCCGATTTCTCCAAGCCCTACCGCCACCGCGTCACCGAGAACGCCATCCGCTGCACCGACTGCCACCGGCCGCACAGCAGCGCGGATGTCCGGCAGCTGCGAAGCGGGTTCTCCGGCGACCAGCCCTGCCTGAACTGCCACTCCGAAAAGGAGGGGCCCTTCGTCTACGAACACGCCGTTCTGAGAATCAGGAACTGCCAGTCGTGCCACGAACCGCACGGGTCCAACAACCCGAAGATGCTGGTCCGGTCCACTGTCGGGGGCCTGTGCCTGGAGTGCCACACCTCCAGCGCCGGCATCCTGGGCTCGCAGCCTCCGTCCATTCACGATCTGCGCCAGCCGCGCTGGCAGAACTGCACAACCTGCCACGTGACGATCCACGGCTCGAATTCGAGCCGGATCTTCATAAGGTAGTGCCGAGACAGGAGACAATCTATGACTATGACGGCACTTCTTCCTAAGTCGGCACTCGCAAGGACCTCATTTCACCTCGCACTGACCGTGCTTCTCCTGCTCGGCGCGGGTTCCTCCGGGCTGCTCGCGGGGGAGACGGAAAAGCCCGCCGCGTCCGCCGAAAAACCGGCGGAGAAGGCGGAGCAGGTCAAGACCGTCCCGGCGCCCGGCGAGGGTTTCACCATGGGCGAGTACACCGGCCGGATGGAACTCGAGGTCGGTTACCGCTGGGTCTCGGACATCGCCGGCAACGGCAGCATGTACCGCAGCATGGTGAACCTCGGGGAAGGTCCGAAGCTGATCCGTTCGCGGGTTTCGCTGCGCGCGCCCTACGGCAAGGGACAGTACCCCTTCGACCGGATCGACTTCTCCATGGACAGCTGGGGCGGAGATCCCTACAACACGCTGCGGATCAACATGAGCCGCGCGGACCAGTACGAGTTCCGTGTGACCTACCGGAACCTGAACTACTACAACTTCATCCCGACCTACGCCAATCCGCTGCTGGGCGCGGGCCAAACGCTCGGGCAGCACAGCCTCGGCGTCACCTACCGGACGGTGGACCTCGACCTGAAGCTCATCCCGCACCGGAAGGTCCGGCCGTTCATCGGCTTCTCACGCACCACCGGCTTCGGGCCGGGATTTTCGACCTACAGCATCCCCGCCAACGAGTTCCTGCTGGACACTTTCTGGCAGTACTCGGCGGACGAGTACCGGGGCGGCCTCGAGTTCGACCTGCCCCGCCTGAACCTGAGCGTGGAGCAGGGCTACCGGTTCCTGCGGAACGACACCGGCCTGTCGCTGGCCGGCAGCCGGCTGGGCAACAATCCCACCACCTTTATCGGCCAGCCGATCGTGCTCGACTCCGTCGACCGCGGCTACCATGAGCAGTCCCGTGTGCCGGTTTCCAGGGTGCTGGCGAAGTTCACGCCTTTCCGCCAGCTCCGGCTGACCGGGCGCTACATCTACTCGATGACGCGCGCGGACACGGAACTGAACGAGGTCGACAAGGGGAACATCGTCTCGCTCGAAAACCGGCTCATCTATGCCGCCTCGCTGGACGAGTTCTCCGGCCGCCTGCGGTCGCCCAACCACCGGGGCAGCTACCTGGCGGATTTCACACCGTTCTCACGGCTGCGGTTCCTCAACAACCTGGACCACCGCCACTATCACATCACCGGCGCCTCGCTCCTGTCGTCCACCTTCGTCAACGTCCGCTCCCTCGCGGGACCGTTCGGGGCCACAGGGCAGCAGAAGCTCTCCAAGGTTGCCGGCTCGCTGTTCGCGCTCGACCAGTTCCGGAACCAGGCCGAGCTGGAGCTCGACCTGGGCTACGGCTTCGTCGCGCGCGGCGGGCACCGGTACACGTTCATCGACACCACGCTCGAGGACGTGACGGAGCAGTTCACCGACCTGCGCCGGGAGAAGCTGGTGCAGCACACCGGGATCGTCGGCGTCCACTACCGGAAGAACCGCCGGCTCCACCTGGCGTTCGACTACGAGAACAACAGGCCGGACCGGGCCTTCGTCCGCACCGACCTGCTGGACTACGACCGGTTCAACTTCAGCTGGCGTTTTTCCCCGTGGAAAAACCTCAGCGCCAACGGCCGCGTCTCGTTGCTGCGCAACAGCAACCCGGCGGAGGACATCGGCCTCACCGCCCACAACCGGAACTACTCCTTCGGGGTCAACTACGATCTCGGCGAAAGGTTCACCGTGGGCGTGGACTACTCGCGGTCCAACATCTTTTCCGACATCTCGATCCTGATTCCGCTGACTTTCGAGCTGGACCGCTCGCTGTTCGACGAGCGGAGCCACGCCGTCGGCGGAAGCCTGGGCGTCGGGATCTACCGCGGTTCGCGGCTGGATTTCGGCTACCGCGGGATATACAACGTCGGCAGCCTGCCGCTGAACTACCACCAGCCTTACGCGTCCGTGCACGTGCCGCTGCACTTCGGGCTGGCCTTCCGGACGTACTGGCAGTATTTCGGCTACAACGAAAAAAGCGCGAGCCTGCAGGACTACCGGGGCCACCTGGCGACCTTCTCGCTCGCGTACAGCTACTGACCTCCCCCACGACCCCCGGCCCTTCGGGGCCGGGGGCTCTCGCTCCCCCCTTACTCGAATGCCCGTCAGGAGCGCCCGAACCTCGCCTTGATCGCCGTGGTCACTCGGGGCGGCAGAAATATCTCGCTGCAGCGCGCGGTGCCGTAAAAGTCAACACAGGCATTGCAACTCGAGGTTGTTTGCCGGACGATTGACGTGTACCATAACTAATTTTTTCGCCGGGGCGCACGGACCTTGACCGACAAGCAGTTCATCCGCAATTTCTCCATCATCGCCCACATCGACCACGGCAAGTCGACGCTCGCCGACCGCCTCCTGGAGGCGACGGGCGCGCTTTCCGCCCGCGAGATGGCCGACCAGGTGCTCGACGCCATGGACCTGGAGCGCGAGCGGGGGATCACCATCAAGGCGCACTCGGTCCGCCTGAACTACCGCGCCCTGAACGGGCAGGACTATGTCCTGAACCTGATCGACACCCCGGGGCACGTCGATTTCTCCTACGAAGTCTCCCGCAGCCTCTCCGCGTGCGAGGGGGCCCTCCTCGTGGTGGACGCCTCGCAGGGGGTCGAGGCCCAGACGCTGGCGAACGCCTACCTGGCGCTCGACCACCACCTGGAGATCGTCCCGGTCATCAACAAGATCGACCTGCCCCGCGCGGATACGGACCGCATCAGGGACCAGATCGAAAACATCATCGGGCTGGAAGCCCACGACGCCGTCCTGGCCAGCGCGAAGGAGGGGATCGGCACCGAGGAGATCCTGGAGGCTATCATCCACCGCTTCCCGCCCCCCCGCGGCGAATACGACAAGCCGCTCAAGGCCCTGATCTTCGACTCCTGGTACGACTCCTACCGCGGCGTCATCGTCCTGGTGCGCGTGATCGACGGGACCGTCAGGAAGGGGATGAAGATCCGCCTGATGGCCGCCCGCCAGTCGTTCACCGTTGAGCAGGTCGGGGTGATCACGCCAAAGTTCGAGCCCGCCGACGAGCTCTCGGTCGGCGAGGTCGGGTTCGTGGTCGCGGGCATCAAGCGGGTGGCCGACACCAAGATCGGGGACACGATCACCGAGGATGCGCGCCCCACGACCGAACCCTTCCCGGGCTTCCAGGAGATCAAGCCGATGGTCTTCTCCGGGCTCTACCCGACCGAAAGCGCCCAATATGAAGACCTCCGGGACGCCCTGGAGAAGCTCCAGCTGAACGATTCCTCGTTCTTCTACGAGCCGGACAACTCCGGCGCGCTCGGATTCGGCTTCCGCTGCGGCTTCCTCGGGCTGCTGCACATGGAGATCGTGCAGGAACGACTCGAGCGCGAGTTCGACCTGTCCCTCATCACCACCGCCCCGGGCGTGCGCTACCGCGTCACCAACAAAAAGGGGGAGACGCAGGAAATCCACAACCCGTCAAAACTCCCGCCGGCCGGCGACATTGAACGATTCGAAGAGCCCATGATCACGGCCATGATCCTCACCGGCGACGAGTACGTCGGCGCGATCCTGAAGCTGGCGGAGGAAAAGCGGGGCACGCAGAAGGGCTTCGAGTACGTGTCGCCGAACCGGGTTCTGATCACCTATGAGCTCCCGCTGAACGAAATCGTCCTGGATTTCTACGACCGCCTGAAATCGGTCTCCCGCGGCTACGCCTCGCTGGACTACCACTTCTCGGGGTACCAGGAGTCCCGCCTCGTCAAGCTCGACATCCTTGTCAGCGGGGAGCCCGTGGACGCGCTGTCGCTGATCGTCCACGCAGATGCGGCCCAGTTCCGAGGCAGAGCGCTCGCCGCCAAGATGAAGGAGCTCATCCCGCGGCAGATGTTCGAAGTCGTGATCCAGGCGGCCATAGGGAGCAAGATCATCGCCCGCGAGGTCGTGCGCGCCATACGGAAAAATGTGCTCG
This sequence comes from Acidobacteriota bacterium, assembly GCA_037444305.1. Classification (GTDB taxonomy): domain Bacteria; phylum Acidobacteriota; class UBA6911; order UBA6911; family UBA6911; genus JBBIMP01. The sequence goes on along the minus strand of JBBIMP010000013.1, from coordinate 96,785 downwards.
CCAAGTGCTACGGGGGCGACATCACCCGTAAGCGCAAGCTGCTCGAAAAACAGAAGGAAGGAAAAAAACGGATGAAGCGCCTCGGGCGGGTCGAGATCCCGCAGGAAGCGTTTCTGGCGGTTCTCAAAGTCGAGCAATAAAGTGATTTTACGCCCGGCGCGGAGATGGGTGAGCGATTCCTAATGCCGCACGGCCTGCCGGCCGATGAATCTCCGGTGAGTGGATTGTCGGGAGATTTGAGCATGACCAAGCCAGCATTTCAGCCCTGGACGAAACTGCTTTCGTCCCAGGACGGACGCGGCGCCGTCGGCTGCCTGGTTTCGTTGGTCATCCTGGGAGTCATGATCGTCGTCGGCCTCAGGATGGGGCCCCACTACTATTCCCACAAGAGCCTCGAGAGCGACGTCGCCATCGAAGTCAGCCGCGCGGGCGCGCACTATCACAATGACGAGACGCTGATGAGCAACCTGATCACCCTGGGCAGGAAAAACGAGATCCGGCTCAAACAGGAAAACATAAAGATCGATCGTTTTGCCGGCAAGATCCTCGTGACCATCCGCTATGAGATTCCCGTCGACCTGATATTCCTCGACCACCTGATCAAGTTCGAGGTGAAGGCCAACAGCATCGTCGGCACCCTGTAGCCTGCCGGCCCGCGGCGCCCGCACGAAATCCCTCATCCCCGCTCGCCTGCATTCCTTGAACCATCAAGCCGGCGCAGATATGATTGGGGGATGACGATGAATGCCCGCGGTCCTGCCTGGGCCGTCTCCATATTCCTGATTGCGGCTCTTGCTTCCGCCTGCGGCATACCGCGCGTGGCCAGGGTTCCGGTGCCACAGGAAGACATTCTCAAGGCAAACAATGCCGCGCGCGAAGCGGACCTCTCCTTCGCGCGGCGCGATTACTACGCGGCCCTCATCAAGTACCTCGAAGCCAGCCGCCTGAACCCCAACAGCGAGTACATCTACAACAAGCTCGGCATCACCTATTCACAGCTCAAGTTCTTCACCGAGGCCGGGTCGGCCTTCCGGCGTTCCATCGGACTCAACCAGAAATATCCCTACGCCTACAACAATCTCGGCTCCGTCTACTTCGCGACCAACGAAAAGGGGAAGGCCGAGCGCTTCTACAGGAAAGCCATCTCGCTCGATCCCAACGTGGCCTCCTTTCACATCAACCTCGGAACGCTCTACTTCGAAAAGAACAAGTTCGAAAAGGGGATGGAGGAATGGCGGAAGGGCCTCCAGATCGACCCGCAGGTGTTGAGTAAAAGCGAGGCGGTGAGTCTCGTAGCCGCGGGCAGCCAGACCGCGCCCGTGGACCGGTACTATTTCATGGCCCGGCTGCACGCCTCCCTGGGAGACATCGAGAGGACGCTGGAAAACCTGCAGCTTGCCTTGAACAACGGCTTCACCGACCTTGACGACATCCTCGTGGAACCGGATTTCGACCCGGTGCGCAAGGATGAAAAGTTCAAGGCTTTCTTGAGGACCGCGACCCTTCTCCTTCGCCCCTGAGAAAGGAAAGCCTGGGCAGCTCGGAAAGCGTCGCCCGGGCGGGCGCTCCTTCCCGGATCCTCTCCAGCCAGGCCCGCACGCTGCGCCGGAACCGGGCCAACTCCACGCCCAGGTACTCGTCCCCGTAGGTGTCCAGCTTCGCCAGGCCCTTCTCCAGCTGGCTTTTCGCGCCGCGCAGGTTCCGATTGTCCAGGTGGTAGAAGCCGACCGCCACCTGGATCAATCCCTGGAAAAAGTCCCTCGCCGGCCCACGGACGCCCCGCCAGACCTCCTCCAGCGTGTCGTGACATTCGAAAAAGCGACCGGCATTGAATTCCCGGGCCGCCTTCCGCATTTCTGCCCTGATCGCCGGGGTCGGTTCCGGACTTTTTCCGGTATCAGCCATTGCTCGGGGGTGCCGGGGAGAGTTCCACGAGCCATGCGGCCAGGAGGGGGAGAAGGATCTCGTGGTGCCCGGTGAGCGCGATTCCGCGGCCGCCCTGGCGCACCGGTCGTCGGACGACGTTTTCGGTGGGTCTGTAATGCTGGATGAAATCGAGGTTGGCGGTGGTGAAATCCTGCAGGCGGCCGCCGCTGTTCCGGACCAGGGTGATGCACTTGAGAAAGACTTCGGGGAGCGTCACGGCGGACCCGCAGTTGAGAAAGACGCCGCCGCCGTCCAGCAGCGCGACCAGGCTCGCGAGGAGCCGGAAGTCGCGGTGCGATCCTTCACCGATCGCCGCGGGCGAGATGTCCGGGTGGTTGTGGATGATGTCGGCGCCGATGGTGACGTGGACCGTGACCGGGATGCCGCGGAGCCAGGCCTGCAGCAGGAGGCTGAAATCCCCGCATTCGGGGCCGATCCGGGAGAGGTGGGCACCCAGCGCTTCCCCGATCCCCTGCCCCCTCTCCGCGCCCTCGCGGATTGCCCGGTTGATCCCCTGCCCCGTTTCGCTGGCCATGCCGAAAGCGCCCTGCTCCAGCTGCGCCTCGACGTCTTCGCTCGTGGAGCCTATGAGCGCGATCTCGAAATCGTGGATCACGCCGGCCCCGTTCAGGGCAATGCCCGATACGAATCCGCGGTCCATCAGATCGATCAGGATGGGGCTGAGACCCGTCTTGATGACGTGCCCGCCAAGACCCCAGAGGATGGGTTTGTCCAGGTTCCTCGCCCCGGCTATGGCGTGCGCCAGCTCCTTCAGGTTTCTCGCGCCCAGGATGTCCGGCAGGCTCTCGAGAAAGGCTGCGACCGCCCCGCCCCTGGCGTGCGGCTTCGCGAACGATCCCACCTCCACCTTGCTCGGCCTCTCCCTGAGCGGATAGGTGCGGATGCGGCCGAGGTCGAAAGGGCGGACAGTGTATTTGGACATTCGCTTCAGTCTCCTTTCACCCGCTCTTCCACCAGTTCACAGAGGAGATGGCCGATCATGATGTGCACTTCCTGAACCCTGGCGGTCGATGGATGCGGCACGCACAGGTGGTGCTCCACCATCCGGCCCAGCCGCCCCCCGTCCATGCCCGTGAGGCCCACCGTCACCATTCCCATTTCAGACGCCGCCGCCGATGCCTCGAGGACGCTGGCGGAGTTTCCGCTGGTGGAGATGGCCAGGCTGACGTCGCCCGGCGCGCCGAGCGCCCGGAGCTGCCGGACGAACACCTGTTCATACCCGTAGTCGTTGGCCACGGCGGTCAGGATCGAAGTGTCCGTCGTCAGGGCGATGGCCGGGAGCGCCCTCCGTTCGTTCCGGTAGCGCCCCACAAGCTCGGCGGCGATGTGCTGCGCATCGGCCGCGCTGCCGCCGTTCCCGTAGAGCAGCACTTTGTTCCCCCTGGCCAGGGCCGCGGCCACAGCCTCGGCCAGCGTGGCGATCCGGATTTCGTTGGCCGCAAAGAAGGCTCTTTTCAGCTCCAGGCTTTCGGCAACGGCGCATCGAATCGATTCCTGCATAGACCTCCAAGATGTTTCAACCGCTCGGACCAAGTCAAGGGATTTGATCCCGCCGGGTACGGTTAAAAGCAATGCGGTTCTTCACCGGGGGCCTCGGCGCTTTGCTCCGTGTTTCTCAGCGCTGCTCCGAGATCCTCCGTGCAATGCGTTTTACAGGATCTCTTTCAGCGCACGGCCGGTCGCGGAGGCTTTTACGCGGGCTACCTCCTCCGGAGTGCCCTCGGCGACGATCCGCCCGCCGCGCCCGCCCCCCTCGGGGCCCAGGTCGATCACCCGGTCCGCGGTCTTGACCACGTCCAGGTTGTGCTCGATGACGACCACGGTGTTCCCCATGTCCACCAGGCTGTTCAGGATGTCGAGCAGTTTGTGGACGTCCTGGAAATGCAGGCCGGTGGTCGGCTCATCGAGAATGTAGAGTGTTCTTCCCGTGGCTCTGCGGCTGAGCTCCTTCGAAAGCTTGATCCTCTGGGCCTCCCCGCCCGAAAGCGTTGTCGCGGGCTGCCCGAGGTGCACGTATCCCAGGCCCACGTCCCTCAGTGTCTGCAGCTTCTGCGCCACCGCCGGGATGTTTTCCATCAGGCTGTGCGCATCCTCGATGGTCATTTCCAGGACATCGGCGATGGAGTGGCCCTTGAACCGGACGGAAAGCGTCTCCCGGTTATAGCGCCTCCCCCGGCAGGCTTCGCAGAGCACGTGCACGTCGGGCAGGAAGCTCATTTCGATGCGCCGCACGCCGTCCCCCTGGCAGGTTTCGCAGCGCCCGCCCTTCACGTTGAAGCTGAACCGGCCCGGCTTGTAGCCGCGCAGCCGCGACTCCGGCAGGAGCGAGAACAACTCCCTCACGGGGGTGAAGAGACCGGTGTAGGTTGCCGGGTTGGAGCGGGGCGTTCGCCCGATCGGCGCCTGGTCGATTTCGATGACCTTGTCCAGGTGCTCCACCCCGTCTATGCCCTGGTGCTCTCCGGGCTCGGCAAGCGCCCGGTGCAGGCGCCGGGCCAGGGACCGGTAGAGGATGTCGTCGACCAGCGACGATTTTCCCGAACCGGACACGCCTGTCACGCAGATGAAGAGTCCGAGGGGAAACTCGACCGTAAGGTCGTGCAGGTTGTTGTGCCGCGCACCGCGCACCACCAGGCTCTTGCCGTTCCCGGGGCGGCGGCGCTGCGGGCAGGCAATCTGCAGCCTGCCGCTCAGGTAGGCGCCGGTGAGCGACTGCGGGCTGTTCTCCAGGTCCTGCACGCCCCCCGTGGCCACGACGCCGCCCCCCTCGCGCCCGGCCCCCGGCCCAAGATCTATGATGTGGTCGGCGGTGCGGATCGTTTCCTCGTCATGCTCCACGACAAGGATGGTATTGCCCATGTCCCGTAGTTCCCGCAGCGAGTCCAGCAGCCGCCGGTTGTCGCGCGGGTGCAGGCCGATGGAGGGCTCGTCGAGCACATAGAGAACCCCTCTCAGCCTGGAGCCTATCTGCGTTGCCAGCCGGATCCGCTGCGCCTCCCCGCCCGCAAGCGTCGGCGCGGCCCGGTCGAGCGAAAGGTAACCGACGCCGACTTCGAGCAGAAACTCCAGCCGGTCCCTGATCTCCCGCAAAACCTGCGAGGCGATCTTTTCCTGCCTGCCGGTCAGGCGCACCTTGCGGAAGACCTCGAGCGCCTCTTCTATCGTCAGCGCCGACAGCTCCCCGATCGAGCGGCCGTCGATCTTCACGGCCCTGCTCTCCGGCCGCAGGCGCGAACCCTCGCACGCAGGGCACGCTTTCTCGGAAAACAGCTTCGTCACCGCCGCCTGGATCCGAGGGCTGTCTTCGTCCTGCAGCAGCTCCTCGAGCCAGCGCACGATGCCCAGGAACTCGGCGTCGGTGTGGTAATCCCCGTAGTGGAACCGGATGGGTTCGGCGCTGCCGTGGAAATAGACCTCTTTAGCCTTTGCGGAGAGTTTGGCGAACGGCGTGTCGCCGGACGCGCCGAAGTTCCGTGCGACCGTGAGCAGGGACTCGCGAAGGTAGCCTGCGATCCTCGCGTTCTCGACCGGAAACTGAACGGAGCGGATGCGGGCCGACGGATCCGGAATGATCCGCTCCGGATTCACCGCCATGCGCGATCCCATCCCGTCGCATTCGGGGCAGGCGCCATACTTCGAATTGAACGAGAACGACCTCGGCTCGAGAGCGGGAATGCTCACGCCGCAGTCGATGCAGGCCTGCCTTTCCGAGAACAGCCGCTCCTCCACGTCGATCGCGGCAATGGTCACGAGCCCGTCTGCCAGATCCATGGCGGCCTTTACCGACATCTCCAGCCTCCGCCGTATCCCCTCCCGGATCAGAACCCGGTCGACGACCACCTCGACCGTGTGGTTGCGGTTTCGCGCCAGGGCGATGTTCTCCTCGAGCTCCCGCATCTTCCCGTCCACCCGCACGCGGACATAGCCCTTGCGGAGATAGCTCTCGAACAGCTTCCTGAATTCGCCTTTCCGGTCCCGCACGACCGGCGCGAGGATCATCACCCGCGTGTCCGGCGGGTAGGAGAGGATGAGGTCGACGATCTGGTCCAGGGATTGCCGCGTGATCGGCCGGCCGCAGACATGGCAGTGCGGCTTGCCGATCGAGCAGAAGAGCAGGCGCATGTAATCGTAGATCTCGGTGACCGTGCCGACCGTGGAGCGCGGGCTCCGGCTCGTGGTTTTCTGCTCGATGCTGATGGCGGGGGAAAGGCCCTCGACGCTGTCCACGTCGGGCTTTTCGAGCTGCTCGAGGAACTGGCGGGCATAGGCGGACAGCGACTCGACGTACCGCCGCTGTCCTTCCGCGTAGATGGTGTCGAAGGCGAGGCTGGATTTTCCCGAGCCCGACAGACCGGTGACGACGGTGAACCTGTGCCGCGGTATTTCCAGGTCGAGGTTTTTCAGGTTGTGCTGGCGCGCGCCGCGCACCAAGATTTTGTCCAGCATGGTCAGGCCAAATAGATAATTCTAGGGGGCCCTACCCGTAGCGTCAACTTCGCCCCTCGCCGGGACCTTCGGCTGCTCGGCGAGCCTTCTCTCTGCGCTCTGCGCGATTCTCCGCGGAACGCTTTTGTCGCCGCACATGCACTTTTCGCCTATAATTGTGCCGCTCCATCCACGACCACCTGGGATTGAGAGAAATGCGCACCCGGTTACACGTGCCCCGTCCGGGAAATCAGGCACCCGATTTCACGCTGCCCTGCACCGACGGCGGCGAGATCCGGCTCGCCCTCGCCCCGAAGCCGGCCGTGCTGGTCTTCCTGCGCCACCTCGCCTGACTCTATTGCGCGGATCACCTGGTGCAGTTGCACCGGCCAGAGACAATCGAATCGTTCCAACGGCGGGAGACGGCCCTGTTGGTCATTTCCTTTGCCCCGCTGCGGATCCTGCAGGAGTGGCTTCCATTTTTCGTGGAGCACTCCCTGCGGCCCGCGCTCGGTACCGGCACCGGAAGGGAGTCCGTCCCGCTCTCCACCCTGATCAGCTGCACCCGCTTTCTCTCCGATCCCGGACTGGCAGCCTACCGCGCCTATGGCCTGGGCCGCCTGTCGCCGGTCCGCGTCCTGACACCGGGCATTCTCTGGCAATATGCCCGCTGGGCACTGGCGGGGCGAAAACTTTTCCGCGCCGTGGGCGACGGTTTGCAGCAGGGGGGCGATTTCGTGGTAGCCGCCGACGGCCGGCTGACGCTCGCGCGGCCGTCGGCGGGCCCCGATGACCGTCCGGACGCCGGCGTTCTGCTCGAGGCACTGGATCCTGAGCGCATTTTCCGGACAGATCGGTTAAAATCCCAAATCCAGGGACGCCAGGAGTTTCCGTCCCGCCATCCAGACACGGAGACCTCAGCCATGATGTGGAAAAAAAACGAACCGGAAGAGCAGCCGATCCGGCAGCCTGCGCCCCTGCAGCAGGCTCACCCGCCCGTCCAGCCCGCGGATCGGGCGGTCATCGGCCCGACCATAGAAATCAAGGGAAACCTCAAGGGAGAAGAGGATCTGCTGATCCAGGGAGCGGTGGAAGGGAAGATCGAGCTCCTCCGGCACGCGGTCACCGTCGGCCGGAAGGGCCGGGCGCGCGCCGACATTATCGGCAGGATCATCTGCGTCGAGGGAGAGGTGCACGGCAACCTCTTCGGCGAAGAGCAGATCATACTGCGCAGCTCCAGCACCGTCCGGGGGAACCTGCTCGCGCCGCGGGTGACGATGGAGGATGGCGCCAGCTTCAAGGGCGGCATCGACATGACCCAGGGCACTCCGGCGGAAGCGGCAGCCGGCACCCAGGCCGAAAAACCCGAGCGCAGGATGCCTCTCATTCAGAAGCCTCCCCAGGCAGGGACGGCGGCGGATTCCAAGTCCGATCTGCAGGCGCAGCGCCCGGGAAGCGCGGAACCGCATCGATGACCGGTGTGCCACCGGGCCAATCCGGCCCCGGCCCGGCGGTCCATGGATCGCCTGGCCTTGATTACCTGCTGCAACATACGCCGGCAGACCGGACCTGGGCAGTCCTGGACCTGGGACCCGCCCTGGGAAGCAGCGTGGCCTTCTGGTCCGAGTTCCCCTGCCGGCTTCAGATCGAGGATCTGCGCGATTCGCTGGTCGAGACGCTGACCCGCGCTGCGCCAGCGGCCGAGGGGGAACCATCGGCACGGGATTTGGGGAGCATGCTTTCGCTCTGCCCCGAGGCCCGGTTCGAAGTGATCCTCTGCTGGGACTTGCTCAATTACCTATCCCGCGAGGAGATCGCCGGCCTTGTCCGGCACCTCAGGGGCTTCTGCCTCCCGGGAACGCTCCTGTTCGCCCTCTTCCACATCCATCCCAGGATTCCGAGCCTGCCGGCCGTCTTCCAGATCGTCGGGAAGGACAGGCTGCAATATCTCTGGCCATCCGGCGAGCTCCGGTCGGGCCCCGGGTACCAGGCGCGGGAGATTTCCCAGATGATGGAAGGATTCAGTGCCGGGAGATCCTTCCTGCTTCGCCACGGCTTCCAGGAGTACATCTTCACTTATGGCGGCCAGCCTGTCACCGCTCCCCGCTAGCGGGCAACTCCGGTGAAACCCGCCGGCCCGCGGAGGCCGTCCCCGACAAAGGGAATTGAGGGAGATCGGTGGCTCCGGACCGGTGCGCAAGGCCTGCTTCCCGGGACGCGGCGCCGAGTCAGGCATCCGCATTGCCTGCCACTACCATTGCCCTCCGTAATGTGATAACAATGGCCCATCGCTCGGGTTAGAGATTACGGAACAGCATCGGGACGGCCCGCTTTTCGAAAACGGAGGGCGCAGGACGCACCATCCGTTCGTGCCGGCGGTTTACGCCTGCTTCGGCTACCTGGCCCTCAGCACGGCGATTTACGGCTTCTCAGGAATGCCGCTCGCGTTTTTCTGGCTTGCCCTCCAGAGCCTGCTGGTGGTCTCCATGGCCCTGTGGTTCCGCTCCCGGATCCTCGTGGTGGCCAACGCCCTGATCTACATCCTGATTCTCGCCGCCTATGGCGTGCTTTCGCCCCTGTCGCATCCCGTCAACTTCTCCTTCGCTTTCGTCTCGCTGGGCAGCGCGCGGATCATGAACTGGCAGAGGGAACGCCTGACGCTGCAGACCGAGAATCTCCGCATCCTCTATCTGGCGCTGGGCTTCGTCATGGTGCTCTACTCGCTGCACTCCGCCCTTCCGCCGCAGTACGTGGCGCTCTCCTGGACCGTGGCAGCGGCCGCATATTTTCTTTTCAGTGTTATACTGCGCAACATCAAATATCGTTGGATGGCATTGTTCACTTTTTTGGCTACTGTTATTTACCTTTTCCTGATTGATCTGCCCCGCCTGGACCCCGAGTTCCGGGTGGCGGCTTTCATTTTTCTCGGTCTCATGGCGCTGGGGATTTCGCTGTTTTATTCCAAGCTGAAGCGGTTTCTGAAGAAGCGATGAGAGCCATGGTTGTTTCGGTGCGAATCCGTACCGGCTCAGGGATGAGCGACGCGGCACCCGCCCGCGCAGCGCGTTCCATGCAATCCAACTACAGAAGGACCTGACTCCATGAAAGACCAACCGGCCAAAGGACACCGCAGGAATTTCCTCAACCAGCTGCTCGGCGCCGGCACCGTTGCCACCCTGGCGTCGGTTTTCTATCCCGTCGTCCGTTTCATGGTGCCGCCCAAGGCTGTCGAGTCGGCGGCCTCCAGCGTCGTGGCGGCCACCGTCGAGGAGATCAAGCCGAACGAAGGGAAGATTTTCAAATTCGGCAGCAGGCCGGGCATCCTGATTCAGACCCCCGACGGCGAGTACCGCGCCTTCAACGCCATCTGCACTCATCTGGATTGCACGGTGCAGTACAAGCCGGATGAGAAATTGATCTGGTGCGCCTGTCACAACGGCCGGTTCGATCTCACCGGCAAGAACGTCTCAGGCCCGCCGCCGAGCCCGCTGGAGGAGTACGAGGTCAACGTGCGGGGCGAGGAAATCATCGTGACGCGAGGATAGGCATGAACAAGATCCGGCTGGAATCACTGGGAAACTGGTTGGAGGAGCGGCTCGGCTGGCGGGCTCTCGAGGAGCTGGCGGCCAAGAAGGATGTCCCGCAGCACCGCCATTCGATCTGGTACTACTTCGGGGGGATGACCCTCTTCCTGTTCATGATCCAGGTGGGAACCGGGATCATGCTCCTGCTTTACTACAGGCCGAGCGCCGAGAACGCATTCGAGAGCGTGCAGTTCATTGTGACGGAGGTCGAGTTCGGCTGGCTGATCCGCTCCGTGCACAGCTGGTCGGCCAACCTGATGGTCGCGGCCGCCTTCATCCACATGTTCAGCGCCCTGTTCCTTCGGTCATTCCGGCGCCCCAGGGAGCTGACCTGGGTTTCGGGCGTCCTGCTCTTCTTCCTCGCCCTCGGGTTCGGCTTCAGCGGCTACCTGCTCCCCTGGAACAAGCTGGCGTTCTTCGCCACCAAAGTGGGCACCGACATCGCAGGCGCCGTTCCCTTCATCGGCGATTTCCTGCTCCGGTTCCTGCGGGGCGGCGAGGAGGTGACGGGAGCCACGCTCACGAGGTTCTTCGGCTTCCATGTGGCCGTCCTCCCGGCCATCACTACCGTGCTGCTGGCCCTGCACCTCTACCTCGTGCAGAAGCACGGCATGAGCGTCCCCCCGTCGGTCGATGAGGCCGAGGTGAAGCGCATGAAGTTCGTGCCCGACTTCCTGCTCCGGGACCTGGTCGGCTGGCTGGCCGCCGTCGCGGTGCTGGCGGCCCTGGCGGCGATCTTCCCGTGGGAGCTCGGCGAGAAGGCGGATCCGTTCGCCCCCGCGCCCGAAGGGATCAAGCCGGAGTGGTACTTCATGTTCATGTTCCAGTCCCTGAAGTACATCCCTGCCAAGGTCGCCGGAATCGACGGCGAAATACTGGGAATACTCTTTTTCGGCGTGCTGGGCGCGCTTCTCATCGCTACCCCCTTCCTGTCCTCGGAGGAACGGAGGGGCCGGACGGACTGGCTTCGCCTCATTGGAGTGGTCTCCATTATCTATATCCTTGTGCTCACCGCTCTGGGATACCTGTCATGAAGAGGAACAACCCATGTGGCACCTGATCCTTTCTCTGTTTCTTCTGTCCGCGCTTCAGCCGGGACCCGTGGGCTCCCGCAGCACCTGTGTCCGCTGCCACCAGGAGTTCGACGGCAACCTGGGCGAGCCGGTGCAGCGCATGGCCCAGGACATCCACGCCGCCAAGGGCCTTTCCTGCCACCACTGCCACGGCGGGGATCCCACGCTCGGCATCGAAACCGGCTCCATGGCCGACGCCAAGAGCCGTGCCAGGGGATTCATCGGCCGCCCGGCGAACAGAAGCATCGCCGCTCTCTGCGCCTCCTGCCACAGCAAGCCCGAGTACATGCGCACCTACAATCCGCAGGCCCGGGTCGACCAGCACAGCGAATACCTCACCAGCGTCCACGGGAAGAAGAACCAGGCAGGCGACACGCAGGCGGCCACCTGCACCAGCTGTCACGGCGCTCACGGCGTGCTCAGCTCCAAAAACCCGACCAGCCCCGTCTATGCCACCAACGTGGCGCAGACCTGTGCGGCCTGCCACGCAGACCCGGAACGGATGAAGCCCTACGGCATACCGACCAACCAGCTGGAACTCTACAAAAAGAGCGTCCACGGAATCGCGCTGATCGAGAAGCGGGACATTTCGGCGCCCACCTGCAACGACTGCCACGGCAACCACGGCGCGGTGCCGCCCGGCGTGGACTCGGTCGCGAATGTATGCTCCCAATGTCATGTGAGCCAGTGGGACCAGTTCAATCTCAGCCCCCACAGGGAAGCCTTCGCCGCCAACGGCTTTCCGGCCTGCGCCACCTGCCACGAGCACCATGAAATCGCACCCACTTCGGACGACATGATCGGGGTGGAGGATCCCGCGGTCTGCATCACTTGTCATGCGGAAGGCGATGCCGGGTATGTCGCGGCCAAGGGCATGAAGGACGGGATCGTGCGCCTCAAAACCCACCTGGACGCTGCTCACGATCTCCTGGTTCGCGCGGAGCGCGCCGGGATGGAGGTCAGCCGCCCGATCTACAGCCTGTCGGAAGGAAGGGACCGCCTCGTCCGGGCGAGGGTGGAAATCCACCGGCTTGACGAGGCCGTGCTGGCGAAACTCCTGGAAGAGGGACACGCGATTGCCGCCCAGGCGGACCAGGACGGCCAAAAGGCGATGGACGAACTTGCCTTCCGGCGAAAGGGGCTGGCGATCTCCTCGGGCATCCTTGTCGTCATGATAGGGCTGCTCATCGCCAAGATCCGGCAGAGAAAAACGGAGGCGGCCGAGTGAAAACGGCGCTGTGAGTGGAAGGGGATTCCATGTTTTTCACCACCAGGACACCAGGACACAAAGGGGCACAAAGAGGGGGAGGTCTTACTACGCTTCTCTTCACGTCGCTCGTCGCGCTGTCGATTCTCGCGATCCCTTCACTGGCCGACCCCGAAGCGCAGGAGAAAAGGAAGCCGCGCGCATCCTAGCGCCGATCCACGCCAAAATGGATGTCCTGGACAACCGCGCCTACCTTGAGAGGCTGCTGATGTACAAGGCGGAGCTGGAGCCCGAACAGCTGCTCGATCGGGGCGGCGACAGCACGGGGCCGGCAACGTACGGCTATGGGATCGGAAACTGGTACTTGTACAACGGCAATACCGCGAAAGCGCACGAAGTGTTCCGCCGCATCACCGGCGGCGAAGGCTGGCCCGCCTTCGGCTTCATCGCGGCCGAGGCTGAGCTGGCAAGGGCAAAATAGACGCGGCTTTGCATGGGCGGCGGCCAACGACTCCCGGCGGTTTCCAGGAACGGCATTCGCCGCCGGAGGTGTTCACAAGCGATCATTCAAAAAGGAGCCATCATGAAACATGCACTCGCAACAATCGCCGCAGGCGCTCTTTTGCTCGCGCTCGTCGCGGTTCCTCCGGTCCAGGGCCAGGCAAAGGCCCGCAAGCCGGGCACCTACGCCATTTTCGACACCTCCATGGGGACGTTCGTCTGCGAACTGTACGAAAAGATCACCCCGGTCACAGTGGCCAACTTCATCGGGCTGGCCGAGGGCACGAAGGAGTGGTTGAGCCCCAAGGGAGACATGATGAAAAACACGCGGTACTACGACGGCGTGACGTTCCACCGCGTGATCAAGGGCTTCATGATCCAGACCGGCGACATCACCGGCAGCGGTTCCTTCCGCCCCGTCATTCCCTTCGAAGACGAGATCATCCCCACGCTGACGTTCAACCGGTCCGGGATGCTCGCGATGGCCAACGCGGGCCCCAACACCAACGGATCCCAGTTCTTCATCACCGTGGCCGCGACCCCGCACCTCGACGGCAAGCACACGATTTTCGGCCGGGTGATCGAAGGCTACAATGTGGCGGAAAAGATTTCGCAGGTGCCGGTCGGGCTGGGCAGCAAGCCCCAGCAGCCGGTGACCATCCGGAAGCTCACGATCGAGAGGGTTGCCAAACCCGACAAAAAGTAGCTCCTGCGGTCTGCATTACTTCATCGCACGGAGGGCGGCCGGGAGCCTGTGGAAGGATTCCACCGCCGGCACGCCATCGGCCTCGGCCGCAAGTTGGGCCAGGGTGTACTTCGTTATTCCGGTGAAAAGCAGCGCCCGCATGCCGGCTGCCTGGGCTCCCCGGATATCGGTGCGGATCAGGTCGCCGACATGGACCGCTTCACCTGCCTCCGCTCCCAGTTCTGTGAGCGCCCTCTGGAAGTTGCCGACGTGGGGCTTGGTCCGGCCGGTTTCATCCGAGAAGACGCAATGGCGGAAATGGCGCAGCAGCCCGTCGCTTTCGAGAAACCGGCGCAGCACCCGTCCCGGGGTGATGCCGGTGTCGCAGATGATGCCGAGAGTGTATTTCCCGGCCAGCCGCGGTATGGTGCCGCGCACGCCCGCGATCAACCTCGGAGGCGCAACCAGGGAGCAGTCCTCGTATGCCGCTGCCAGCGCCGCCCGCTCTCCTCCAGTGGAACGCACACCGAGGTGATCAAGCACGACTGCGATCCGCTCCTCCACGGGAAATGCGAGTTGCCTGTTCTGCCAGCGGTCGTGAAATACCTTCTCCGCCTGCTGCCAGGCCTCGGCCAGCTCCGCGTCGGATGGCTCGTGCGCGTGCCGGCGCAGGAAGTCGCCCAAGAGCTTCCGCCGGGCGCGTGCCCGGACACGCAGCGCGGCAGGGGAATCCCTGTACAGGGTCATCCAGAAATCGAAGGTGACGGCACGCACCGGCATTTGCCCATCCTCCAGGATCTCCTGAGCTTAGTACACCGTGTCGCAAGAGCGTAAGCGTATTATCCATTGCCTTCTCAGACAGCACTCCGCTTCCCTGCCACCGGCTACACTGCTAAAGTGCCCTCTGGATCGCCGGGCGCGGGCAGGTGTTCCGCAGCGAGGACGGCGGGGAGAGCTGGAGGGTCGTGAGCCACGACCGCAACGCCATGGGGCGCGCGCATTATTACTCGCGCATGGCCGTGGCGCCCGACGACGAGGACGAATGCTACTTCCTGACGGCCTCCTTCTCCAGGTCCATCGACGGAGGCCAGACGCTCAACGTCGTGCCCCGCGGCCAGGCTTCCGGGGGCGACCACCACGACAGATGAACAACCGCGATCCATTCGTCTACAAGACGACCGACTACGGCCGGACTTTCAAGCCGATAGTCAACGGCATTCCAAAGAGCATGCTCAGCTATGTGCGCCGGCTTCATGAGGATCCCGTGCGGCGCGGGCTGCTTTATCTGGGCGCCGAGAACGCCATCTACATTTCGTTCGATGATGGCGCGCACTGGCAGCCGCTGCAGAACAACCTGCCGCATGCTCCGGTCTACGGCATCACCGTGCAGGAGCGCTTCAACGACCTGGTGATCGCGACCTACGGGCGTGGCTTCTGGATCATGGACGACATCACGCCCCTGCAGCAGTTGACCGATCAGGTGCTGGCCTCCGCCGCCCACCTCTTTCCGCCACGGCCCGCCTACCGCTTCCGACCCATTACGCCGCCCTCCACCACCTACGACGATCCCACCGTCGGCGAGGATCCCCAATACGGGGCCTCGATCAACTACTACCTGAGGGCGCCGCTCCCGGGAGAAGTCACCATCACGATCCTGGATGCCAAGGGCGAAGTGGTGCGGACGCTGAGGGGCACGAACGAGGCCGGGATCAACCGGGTCTACTGGGACCTGCGCTATGAGCCCACCACCCAGGTGCGGCTGCGGACCCGCGCCATGTATGCGCCGCATGTGCGCCCGGGCACGGAAGGCTGGCGGCCGGCGCCGGGCGCCGGCACGCTCAGCATCCTCGCGCCTCCCGGCACCTACACGGAGAAGCTCGCGGGGGGCGGCAGGGAGCTCACCCAGGCTCTGACCGTGCGGAAGGATCCCAATTCCGGCGGCACCGACGCCGAAATCGCCGCGCAGACACTCATGCTTTTCGAATTGCGGCGAAGCCTCAACCAGGCCGCCGGCCTCGTAAACCGCACCGAGGTGGTGCGGAGCCAGATCGAGGCGCTCGCCCGCGTGCTGGACAATGCGGCCATCAGGAAGGCGGGCGAGAAGCTGAACCGGAAGCTCATCGAAGTGGAAATGAACCTGGTGGACCTGCGGCTGACGGGCGCGGGCCAGGACGGCATCCGTTTCGGCTCCAAGCTGATTTCCAAGTTCAACTACCTGGCGAACGGCCTCGCGAGCGGTGATTTCAAGCCGACCAGCCAGCAAGTGGAAGTGCAGAAAGTGCTCGATGAGAGGCTGAACGAAGCCGCCGGCAAACTGGAGGACCTGCTTGGGAAGGGGTTGGCCGAATTCAACGACATGCTGCGCCGGCAGAATATTCCAAACATCGTCGCACCGAAGCCTTGAGCGACCGGAAGGAACCGTCGCATCCGGCGCCGCGGCTACAGGTGATCTGTCTTCTTTGGAAAAAGGGGTACGGCGATGGGAAAACGGGTGAACGCCAGCTCCGCCGAAACCCTGCCGCGGTAAGGAAAAGGATTGAAACCTCCCTAAAAAAAGAATAAGTTGGCTGCCTTGCGTCCGCCGCGCCCGCAGGGACCGGCAGACACGCATGCTGAAAAATGCCCGGAAAGAACAGGTTTTGGCCGCCCGCGAGAAGACGGCAGCCTCGCGAGGTTTCACCGCCGGAAGGAAGTCTTCGCCAATGAAAAAGCTCCGTTTCCCCTCGCTGACCGTCCAGATCATGATCGGCCTGCTCCTGGGCATCCTCGTCGGATGGCTGTCTCCCTCCTGGGGGGTCGCCATGAAACCGGTTGCGGACATCTTCCTGCGCATGATCAAGATGATCATCGCCCCTTTGATCTTCTCCACGCTCGTGATCGGCATCGCGGGCACGGGCGATTTCAAGAAAGTGGGGCGCATCGGGCTGAAGTCGATGATCTACTTCACCACGGCCACCACGATCGCCCTGCTGATAGGCCTCTTCGCGGCGAACGTGTTCAAGCCCGGCGAGACCATCGCCGCGATCGTCCCGGCAATCGCCCAGGAGGGCGCCACCGGCACGCTGGCGAAAGCGCAGAAGTCCGGCAAGGACTTCGTCATCGAGGTCTTCCCCACCAGCGTGGTCGACGCCATGGCGCGCGGGGACATCCTCCAGGTGGTCATCTTTTCAATTTTCTTCGGCCTTGCCCTGGCCGCATTGGGTGAAAAGGGCAAACCCCTCTATTCGGTCATGCACACGCTGGCGGAGACGATGTTCCGCTTCACCGATTTCGTCATGAAGTTTGCCCCGCTGGGGGTCATGGGGGCTATCGCGGCAACCATCGGCAAGCAGGGCCTTCAGGTCCTCGTCGGCTACGCCAACCTCGTGGTCGTTTTTTACGGAGCCCTGGTCTTCTTCGTCGGCATTGTGCTGTTCCTCATCTGCCTGATCATCCGTGTGCCCTTCCTGCGCCTGTTCAAGGCGATCCGCGAGCCCTTCACCATCGCGTTCACCACCGCTTCCAGTGAAGCAGCACTCCCGGCGGCCATGGAGTCCATGGAGAAGTTCGGCTGCCCGAAGGATATCGTGGGCTTTGTTCTGCCCACGGGGTACAGCTTCAACCTGGACGGAGCCACGTTGTACCTTTCGCTCGCCTCCATCTTCATCGCCCAGGTCTATTCGATTCCCCTCGACGCCGAGACACAGCTGGCCATGATGCTCACGCTGATGCTCACCTCCAAGGGTGTCGCGGGTGTGCCCCGCGCCTCGCTGGTCGTCCTCGCGGGGACGGTGGCGACCTTCAACCTGCCGATGGAGGGGGTGGCGCTGCTGCTGGGAATCGACCAGATCCTGGACATGGGACGCACGGCGACCAACGTGACCGGCAACTGCGTCGCCGCCGCCGTCGTCGCCCGCTGGGAGGGGGTGCTGGACGACGACAAGATGAGGACCTTCGACCAGGTTCCCGCCTCCGCCGGCACCGCGGAATAGGCGTGCGTGGGAATGCCTATCCACTCGGGGACGCGATCCGGCATTTTTCGTGGCAGCGTTCGTCCTCCGGCATAGTTGTCAAAAGGGTGATGGTCTGTTGCCCCAAACAGCGATACAATACGCATGGTTCGAATCCGGCCCGGGAGGAAACCACCCCGCCACAATTCCCCGCGGTTCCTGATCCAGAGTGGGCTGCCCGGCATGGACTCAACGATCAGGAGGACTCATGGCTAAGCGCTGCATCTTGGCAATCGGATCGCTTCTCGCCCTGGCCGCAGGCGCGGCCATCGCTAAAGAATTCTGGGAGAGCAAGGCATGGGCCTCGTGGTCGGAACGGGAAGTGAAGCGGATGCTCGACAATTCGCCCTGGGGAAAAACCCACACACTGACCATCATGAATCCGACGGAGACGGGCGCGCGCGATTTCCGGACCACCGGCACCGGGGACCTCGAGCGGGAAAAGCAGAACAACTTCCACATCCGTTTCCTGACGGCCAGGCCGATCCGCATGGCAATTGCGCGCCAGATCCTGCTCAGCCGCAAAGAGGCCGCCGACAAGGCACGGCTGGATAGATTCGTCGTCCAGGGGGACGATGAAAACATCATCGTGACGATCAGCCTGAGCGCAAACCGTGAGGGGACCAGCTCACTGCGGGGCTACTGGTCCGCGCTTTACAGGCTGTCCACCCCGGACCTGGCCGCCAACACGTCGCTGACTACCAAAACGGGGAAGAGGGTATATCTGGCACTGTACGAGCCGCCCGGGCAGGATGGTCTCGGCGCCAAGTACTACTTCCCGCGAAAGCTCGAGGACGGCACGCCCCTGGTCGCGCCCGAAGACGGCGAGGTTCGCTTCGAAACAAGCATCACCCTGGTGGAAACCGGCACTCTCAGCGCCAACCCGACAGCCGACGAGAGCACGCGCAGCGACCGGATCTGGATGCAGTTCGACGTGCGCCGGATGGTCTTCGAAGGAAAAGTGGAATTGTAGCGCGCGCGGCGCTCAGACCGTGAATACGTGATCTGCTTCCATCAGCAGCTTGACGATGTCGTTCATGCCCCCGGTTTCACCTGCGAGCACCGCGTCCTTCAGGCCATAGTGCTCCAGACAGGTCCGGCAGCTGAGCAGGCGGACACCCATGGCCTCTATCAGCCGCAGTGCCGGGATGAGTGGAGAGCCGTCGCAGACCAGTTTCACGCCCGCGGTATAGAAACAGATCACGCGCGGCTTGGCGGGTTGGGCTTCCAGCGTGTGAAGAAACCGCTCGAACATGTCGAGCCCGAAACTCCGGTCCTCCGGGCCTACCGACCCGAGCCCCTCCTGCCGTACAAGCACTACGACATTCCTATGCATGCAGCCTCCATAGCCAAAGTCACGACAATGCCTGCTTCAGATCTGCGATGA
Organism: Acidobacteriota bacterium; assembly: GCA_037444305.1. Lineage (GTDB taxonomy): Bacteria > Acidobacteriota > UBA6911 > UBA6911 > UBA6911 > JBBIMP01. Next base: position 77,987 of record JBBIMP010000013.1, on the reverse strand, counting down.
GGTCGTCGGCATCCTCGATGCCCACCGACACCCTGACGGTTCCCGGGGACACCCCCGCCGCCCTCAACTCGGCGGAGGACATCCGGTGATGGGAACTGTAAATCGGCAGCACCGCCAGCGATTCCACGCCGCCCAGCGAGGCCGCCAGCTTGAAGATTCGTATCCGGTTGCCGAGGCGGCGGGCGGCGGGCAGGCCGGCCTTCAGGTCGAAAGCCAGCATGCCGCCGAAAATCTTCATCTGCCGTCCGGCGAGCAGGTGGTCGGGATGGGATTTCAGACCCGGGTAGTGCACCCTCGACACTTCCGGCCGGCGCTCCAGGAAGCGCGCCACCGCCATCGCGTTCTCCGACTGCCGGCGAATCCTCGTCTCCAGCGTCCGTATGCCTCGTATCAGGAGATAGGCGGCGCCGGGATCGAGCGAACCGCCGAGATCGATCACCGTCTTGCGGATCTTCTCCACCGCGGCTCTGCTTCCGGCAACGGCGCCCGCAATGACGTCCGAATGTCCGCTGAGATATTTGGTGGCGCTGTGCAGGACGAGATCGAAGCCGAAGGCGATCGGCTTCTGCGCAATCGGCGTGGCAAAGGTGTTGTCCACCATGCTGATCAGACCGAATTTCTCCGCCAGTTTCGAGGCTTTCCGCAGGTCGACCAGGCAGAGCGTCGGATTGGTCGGCGTTTCCGTGTAGAGCACGCGCGTGCAGTCGTTCACCAGTTTTTCGGCGCCTTCGAGGCTGTTGTCCACGAAGTGCGTCGTAATGCCGAAGCGCGGCAGCACGTCGCGCATCAACCGGTAAGTGCCGCCGTACAGGCTGCGCGTCGCGATGATCTCTTCGCCGCTGCCGACGAACGAGAGTAGCGCGCTGGAGATGGCCGCCATGCCCGAAGCCGTCACGAGCGCGGCTTCCGCTTCCTCGAGCGCGACCACTTTCTCCTCGGCAACCCGAAGGGTCGGGTTGCCGTACCGCGTGTAGATGTCGGCTCTGGATCTCCCCTCGACCCACCGTTTCAGCTCGTTCACATTCGCGAACATGAACGTCGCGGACTGGGTGATGGGCGGGATCACGGGGCCGTTGATGCCGACCATGTCCTCGCCGGCGTGCACGGCCCGGGTTGCCGGACCGGTCCCCCGAGCTGCGCCGGAACGAGATTTCTTGCGCTCCATGGGCGAACCTCCCTTCGAGCCCCGGACAAGTCCGGGCGAGTACCTGAATCTATCCTGCCCGCCGGGATTCTTCCAGCAGGATCAGCCCTCGCCCCTAGCCGGCCGGCAACCCTTTCCTCGCCACCGTCTCCATGACCTCGCAGAACCGGTCCAGCTCCTTGAGCGTGGTGTAGACGTTCGGCGTTATCCGGATGCCCTTGAACTCCGCGTGGTGGATCGGCGTGGTGAAGATCTTGTGCCGGCTCATGAGATAGCCGGCCAGGGGACCGGGCTCAATGCCCTGGATCTCCACATTGGCCAGGCCGCAGGACTGGTCGTCGTCGAGCGAGGTGTTGAAGCGCACGTTCGGCAGATCCTTCAGCCGGTGCATCCAGTAGCGGGAGAGGTACCGGAGCCGCGCCTCCTTGCGCTTTGCGCCGATGCCCTGGTGAAAGAGAATGGCCTCGCCGATCGCCAGCCTGGGTGCCGCCGAGTGCGTCCCAACCTCTTCGAACTTGCGGATGTCCGACACCTGTTTCCTGTCGGCCGCCATCAGCGGCCAGATCTTCGCGATCTTGTCCCGCTTCACATACAGCATCCCGCTCCCTTTCGGCGCAAACAGCCACTTGTGCAGGCTCGTCCCGAAATAGTCGCAGCCGATGTCCTGCTGCTTGAAATCGAAGTGCGCGAAGGAGTGTGCTCCGTCGACGATCACCTCGATCCCCTTCTGCCGCGCCATCTCGCAGACTTCCCTGGCCGGCGTGATCTGTCCCGTGATGTTCACCATGTGCGAAATCAATATGACCCGGGTTCGGCTCGTGACATTCCGCTCGAAAACCCCGGCAATTTCACCGAGGTTCCTCGGCGGCACCGGGATGCTGATCGTCTTGAGCACCAGGCCTTCGCGCTGCTCGCGCTGCCGCAGCGTCGTCAGCATGCGCGGGTAATCCTGGTTGGTGGTGAGAATCTCGTCGCCCGGCTTCAGATCCATCCCCATGAGCAGGATCTCGAGCGACTCCGAGGCGTTGCGCGTGATGGCAATTTCCTCGCGGTCGCAGCCGAAGAGGTCCGCCAGCCCGCTCCTGATGGTCTCGCTCTGCGGCTCGAGGATCTGCCACATCGTGTAGGCCGTGGCATCCTCCTGCTGCCAGATGTAGCGCACCAGCGCCTCGGTGACGATGCGGGGCGAGGGGGACACACCGCCGTTGTTCAGGTTCGTGATGCCGCGCGTGACGGTGAAGGATCTCTGGATGTCGAACCAGAAATCCTCGTCCTGCGCCGCTGCTTCGGGGGTGAGGTCCGCCACCCTTGCCGCGGCCGCGTGCAGGTCCTCGAGCAGCGCGCCGACGGAGGAGGTTGCGATGGCCGCCAGGCCCACTCCTTTGCCCACGGCGGCGAGAAAATTCCTCCGGTCCTGCACCTCCGGAGTGCCCACCAAATCGTTGTTCATGCCTGCCTCCTTCCGTGCGTCTCGAATGCCCTTGCCCGCCGGCTCGGGATCCGGATGGAAGCCGTGGACAACCTTGCTTCCCGGCGCCGGCTTCTGTTCGGTTGCAGCGGCCCTAGCATAGTGCGACCCAGCTCACACCGCAATCATTCTGTACCACCAGCTGAAGGTATCCTTCCCGTATGCGGAGAGATTTTGCTGGAACGGCTGAAGGCCGCTCCTACTGCGGTCTCCGATTGCCGGTCATGATTCAACGGAGCCCGGAGCGGTAGCGACGGGTTTGCCTGCCCAAAGGCAGTGAATGCCTCAAGGTCGACGGGTGCGATAGTTGCGCGTTGGGCCGCCCGACCGCTCACTGGCGTTCGCGGCTTCGTTTGCACAGACCACTAGAACGATCCTCCTCACTTCCTCAGGCTGCGGCTCCGCCAAATCAGTGATTGAGGCTTGCCGCCCCTTCACCGATCACGGAGGCGGATGCTATATTTTGCAGATCCGGCCGCCCGCGCGAACGCCCGGTTGGCCGCCACCCCAATCCGGAGGCGCCGCCATGAATAGGATTCGTCGAGTTTCTTTTCTCCTTGGTCTTTCCGCTTTCATCGCTCTGCCGCTCGCCGCCCAGCAGCGGGAGGCTCCGCCGGTGAAGTCAGCGATGATCTCCCCCAACCTGTACGAGCTGCTGGACGGACAGGGCGCGCGGGGCGGTTTCTACGCCGGCGACGACGGCGTGCTGCTCATCGACACGAAGATGGACCAGAAGTCCATGGAGCAGGCGCTCGAGGAAATACGCCGGCATACCGGCAAACCGCTTCGCTACGTCGTCAACACCCACAGCGACGGCGACCACATACGGGGAAACCGCTACCTGCCCGCCGGCGTGGTCATCATTGCCCACGAGAACTGCCGCAAGGAGTTCTTCCACCCGTCACGGACCGGCGCCCCGTCGGAGTGGCTCCAGCCCGAATTGGCCCCCTACCTGCCGGCGATCACCTTCGGCGACAGGCTCGACCTGTACCTGGGCTCGAAGAAGGTGGAGTTGCACTACTTCGGTGTCGGCCACACGACGGGGGACGCAGTGGTGTATTTCCCCGAGGAAAAGGCTGCATTTCTCGGAGACCAGTTGTTTGTCGGCCGCCCACCGCTCATTCACGCCTACAAGGGCGGGAACTCCCAGGGCAACGTCCGGGTTCTGGCGCGGATGTTGGAGGCGCTGCCGGCGGAAAAGTTCTTCAGCGGGCACAGCGAGATGCTGGACCGGGCCGGCGTGCAGGACTACATCGCGCGCATGAAGCAGCGGCAGGAAAAAATCGGCGCGCTGGTCCGGCAGGACAAGCCGCTGGCCGAGATCCAGGCTGCGTTCCCCAAGAACGAGGCGGCCCTGGTCGAGATCATCTACAACGAATTCCGGCAGGTCCGGCCCTGATCTGCGTCGGGGCCAGGCGGTCAGGCGCCCGCAGGCAGGGCTGGAGCGCAACTCACCGGCTTCTTCTCAGCGAGCGGCCGGCCTGTTGTACTTTCGCAGGACCTCCCGCAGACGGTCATGGGGCAGCGCTATCGCACAGTGCCCGGCCCTGCCGACCATGGTCTCGGCGGCCACGAGCGCATTGACGATGGCCTCCTCGATCCAGGCGGCGCGCTTCAAAAATCCGCTTGGGTGCCTCCCGCCGGAATCCTCCCGATTTTGTACGGCGTGCGCTGGTACACGTAGTAATTCAACCAGTTGGCAAAAAGCAGGTGGGCGTGTCCCCGCCACTGCACCAGCGGCGGTCCCGAGGCCTTCCCACCCTGAAAATAGTTGCTCGGGGGATTGATGGCCAGGCCGCGGGAGAGGTCGCGTTCGTACTCATCCTTGAGCGTCGCGGGGGCATATTCAGAGTGGCCGGTCAGGTAGAACATCCGCCGGTCGCGCGAGGCTACGAGATAGATCCCGGCAATGTCGGACTCGGCCAGGATCTCCAGTTGCGGCACCCGTTCGATATCCTCGCGGCGGATCTCCGTGTGGCGTGAATGAGGAGCCCAGAACAGGTCGTCGAATCCCCGCAGAAGCTTGTCCCCTATGGTCAGGCAGCGATGGGGAAACACGCCGAACATCTTCTCGGCAAGTGGATGTTTCGGGACCTCATGCCGGTGGTACAGGCCGGCCTGGGCTCCCCAGCAGATGTGCAGCGTGGAGTAGACGTGGCTCTCGCTCCAGTCCAGGATGAGTTGCAGTTCGGCCCAATAGGCTACGCTTTCGAACTCCAGGTGCTCAACCGGCGCGCCCGTGACGATCAGCCCATCGAATCTCTTGCTCCGAACCGCCTCCCAGCTTTCGTAGTGCTCCATCAAATGGTCCTGGGGCGTGTTCTTTCCATTGTAGGTCCGTGTGTGCAGCAGCGTGATTTCCACCTGCAGGGCGGAATTGCCCAGGAGCCGCAGGAGTTGCGTCTCGGTTTCGACCTTGGTGGGCATCAGGTTCAGGATGGCCACCTGGAGCGGGCGGATGTCCTGGTGCTCGGCCCGGGATCGGCCGATGACGAAGATGTTTTCGCTCTCCAGGATGGCCTTGGCGGGCAGTGTTTCCGGGATGATGACTGGCATAGCAACCTCCTAAACCAGGGCCTGTCCAAGGTCCTGCAGGATGTCTTCCACGTCCTCGATCCCGATGCTGAGGCGCACGAAATCGGGCGACACCCCTGCCGCTTTCTGCTGCTCGGGAGAGAGCTGGCTGTGCGTGGTGCTCGCCGGGTGGATGGCCAGGCTGCGGGCATCCCCGATGTTGGCCATGTGCCGGACCAGTTGCAGGTTGTTGATGAACTCGCGCCCGGCCTCCACTCCCCCTTTGACGCCGAAGCCGAGCACGGCGCCGGGCCCTTCGGGCAGATATCTCTTTGAGAGCCGGTGATCCGGATGGCTCGCCAATCCAGGGTAAGTCACCCAGCTCACTTTCGGGTGCCGCTCGAGGAACTCGGCCACTGCCTGGGCATTGTCCGCGTGGCGTTTCATCCTCAGGCTGAGCGTTTCCAGGCCCTGCAGGAAAAGCCAGGCGTTGAACGGAGAGAGGCAGGCTCCGATGTCCCTCAGTATCTGGACACGGGCCTTGAGAATGAACGCCGGGGCGCCAAGATCGGCATAGACCAGCCCGTTGTAGGTGGGGTCCGGGGTGGTGAAATCTGGGAACCGTCCGCTCGCCCGCCAGTCGAAATTGCCGCCATCGACGACGATCCCCCCAATAGACGTGCCGTGGCCGCCGATGAACTTCGTCAACGAGTGAACGACGATGTCCGCGCCCCACTCGATCGGACGGCAGAGGTACGGTGTGGCGAAAGTATTGTCGATCACAAAAGGAACTCCGCTCTCCCGTGCAATGCCTGCCACCGCCTCCAGCGGAAAGATGTTTATGTTCGGATTGCCGAGCGTCTCGCCCCAGATGATCTTCGTATTGCCGCGGATCGCGCGGCGGAAGTTTTCGGGCTCGCGCGGATCCACGAAAGTCGTCTCAATCCCCAGCCTGGGAAACGTGTAGGCCAGTTGGTTTATCGTGCCGCCATAGAGGCTGGATGCAGCCACGATGTGGTCACCCGCCGAACAGAGCGTGAGAATGAGCATCGTCTGGGCGGCGTGGCCCGAACCGGCTGCCAGGGCGCCAACCCCTCCTTCCAGGTCGGCCATGCGCTTTTCGAGGATATCGTTCGTCGGGTTCATGATGCGCGAGTATATGTTTCCCTCCTCCTGGAGGGAGAAAAGCCGCGCCGCGTGCGTGGTGTCCTCGAATACATAGGCGGCTGTCTGGTAGATGGGGATCGCATTGGCTCGCGTGGCGGGATCGGCTCCCTGGGCTGCGTGGATCTGTCGGGTGGAGAATCCCTGCCTGCTCGTGTTGTTCTTCTTCGACATGCTGTTCGCTCCAGTCTGGGGTTCGGGCAAAAAAAAAGCGGCGGGCAACCGGCTCGCATTCCTGGAAGGAATTGCGGGCAGGTTGTCCGCCGCCAGTCCGTGTGCGCCACGATGGCTCACACGGGGAGATTCAGAATTTCGCTATGCGTCTCCGAGGCGGTGGCAACCCCCCGCCTCGCGCATGACCATGTAAAAGCAAAATTGTCGCATAAGGGTGACTTACATACCTGATCGTCCCCCTTCGAGTCAACAGCAAATCTGTGAGCCTTGCACGGCCAGCTTCAAACCGCCTCGATCGTGGAGGGCGGCTTGGCGGCGATGTTGTAGGTGACGCTCACGATTCCGGGCACGTCGCGGATGATTTCCCGGGCGAGCGCCTCGAGCGTCTCGAACGGCAGCCGCGTCGGGACTGCCTTACGCGCATCGACGCTCTCCCAGCAGCGAACTTCGATCTGCTGCCCAAAATCGCGCTTGCCGTCCCGCATTCCGGTCACACGGTCCTCGTGCAGGATCGCCATGTACTGGAATGCCCCCGTGTTCTGAAGCAGCCTTTCCACCACCGCCGTGGCCTTGCGCACCGTTTCGATGCGCTCCGGCGTGACCGCCCCGATCACGCGCGCCGAGAGCGCGGGCCCGGGGAAAGGGATGCGCGCGAACAGCTCCGACGGCAGCCCAAGGGCCTGCCCCACCAGCCGCACGCCGTCCTTGCGCAGCTGGATGAGCGGCTCGAGAATCCGGTAGCCGAAGCTTTCCTGGGGATCGATGCCGAGCTGCTCGAACACGTTGTGCTGCCGCTTGATCCCCGCCACGGTTTCGTCGACGTCGGTCAGGATTGTGCCCTGCAGCAGGTGCTTCGCCCCGCTCTCCCGGACGAGGCGCCCGAAGACATTTTTATAAAAGGTCTGCGTGATGGCTTCGCGCTTCTCCTCGGGATCCGTGATCCCGGCGAGGGCAGCGAAAAATTCCTTCCTTGCGTCCAGAACTTCGGCTGCAACGCCCAGCTCTTTGAACAGACCGGCGACGCGTTCGGCTTCGCCTTCGCGCATCAGCCCGTTCTCGACAAACACTGTTCTCAACTGCTTCCCCAGGGCTCGATGCCCGAGCATGGTGACCGTGGATGAATCGACGCCGCCGGATAGGGCGTTGATCGCCATCCCGGAGCCGACGGCGGTCTTTATCTCCGCAACCTTTTCCTCGACGAAGCGCTGGGCGTTGAGTTCTCCGGCTGTTATTTCCTGAATCATGGGATCGCCTCCTTGCGATTACGGGGAATGGTTTGCGAATCCCCGGTCCGGCGAGCCGTGGATATCGCTCCTTAATACTGAAAAGCAAAAAGAATGGGAAGCGATTTTCTGCGAGAGAATGCCGGTCGCCTTGTCAAGGCAACCGCGGCAGACCGGCGCTCCCGTTCGAGCCTGGTTTTTCAGGACAGACTCATCGAGGCGGACGCGCTTTAAAAAGCGGGCAACCTCTGTAGGCTCAACCCGCACCGCGCCCGCATTGCCATATCCCCCGCAAAGGGCCAAAGTGCAACCGGCGCGGCAGGGAAACATCCCGAACAGGATGATGCAAACTTCTCCCGCGAAGCGCGCAGCACGTGGGCTCGCCTGATCAGGAAACTTTTGGCGGCCCACTAGAATTGCTTATATGTCACTCCTCGCTCTGGTCTCGAGGCATTCCCATGAGGATGCGCCGCACAGCCTCGGCGCCGCGCGCAACGGTGGCGTCATTGGCAAATCCACCCGCCGAGAGGATTTCGCCCGAGCCCACGCACAGGAGAACGAGGATAATGCGCGTGGGCGCATCGGGGTGCAGCGTCCGGAAGAGCCTCAGCCCGAGCAAGGGGGACATGCGGTGAATGCCGGGCGAGTGGTTGGGCCAGGACCCTACATCCTCTTCACCGACAGTGACCACTTCCCCTGGCTTTCCTGCGTTCCCGGCCGGGTCGAGAACTGCATCGATCAGGACGACCAGGCCGTAATCGGAGAAGCGGCCGATGGCGCCGAGGAGGTCCGTGTGGGCATCGAGCAGGTCGACACGGCTCGGGTCCACCTTCTCCTGGAGAAGGCACTCCAGAACGCGCGGCCCGAAGGCGTCATCCCCCGCCAGCGGGTTGCCCAGGGCTATCACCAGCGTCCTTGGGCTCTGAACCGTTTCCGGCACCTTTGTCCTCCTCCTGGGCACGCATGAACATGACTGTGAAGACGGCGCCCTCCGGGGTGCTTTGCACCTCCACTTTGCCTCCCACGCGAGTGACGATGCCGTGCACAATCGACAACCCGAGGCCGGTCCCCTGGCCGACTTTCTTCGTCGTGAAGAAGGGCTCGAAAATGTAGGGAAGAATGCTCTCGGGGATGCCCTTGCCGGTGTCGCTGATGCGGATCATGACGCCGTCCTTTTCGGGCGCCGGCAGAGTCTCCACCGTGAGGGTTCCGCACTCCTCCATGGCATCCACGGCATTGAGCACGATGTTGACCACGACCTGCTGGAGTTGCCCGGCGTCGATGGCAGCCGGCACAAGACCGGGCGCGAGCCTGCGCTGAATCCGTATGTTTTGGAAAATCGACTGCCCTTCAAGCAGCGAGAGAGTCTTGTCCACGACGGAGTTTATGTCGGTCTTCGAGGCGGTCGGGGAGGACTGCCGGGCGAAGTCCAGCAACCCTTTGACCGTCTCCCGGCAGCGAAGCGTCTGCTTGACGATGATCTCGAGATTCTCGCGCAAGGGATGATCGCTGCCGATATCCTCGAGCGCCAGCATGCTGAATGTGAGAATGCCGCCCAGCGGATTGTTGATTTCGTGCGCCACGCCGGCGGCTAGCCGGCCGAGCGAAGCCATCTTGGCCGATTGCGCCATCTGGCCTTGCACCTCGACCAGTTCCTCGGTGCGCTCATGCACCTTCTCCTCCAGCGTCCGCCCCCACTCCTCCAACTGGAGTTTCATCGTCTTGAGACTCGCGACCATCTTGTTGAACGAGCTGGCAAGATCGCCGATCTCGTCCGAGGTGCGCACGTTCACCGCGTGGTCGAGGTCCCCCGCCGCGATCCGGTTGCTTGCCGTTACCATCGCCTCGAGCGGCTGGATCATGCTGCGGGTGATGAGATAGGTCAATCCCAGCACCACGAGGACTCCCCCCGCGGCGACCACCAGAAAGGTGAGCATCATGTCGGTCCGGACTGCCAGATAGGGCTGTTCGGGCGTGCTCACACGGAGGATGCCGACGATCCTCCCCTTGTAGTCGCGCACCGGGTCGCACGCGGCAATATCCCAGCCGTCGGCCACCCTGTCGCGGCCGTACCAGCGCTGACCCTCCTGAAGGACGGCGCGGACCACGTCCTGCGACAGCGTGGCGCCGGCGGCGCGCTGCGCCTCGCCCGCCATCACGCTGGTGGCGATCCTGGCCTCCCCGAGATAGATCGAAACCGTCCCCATCTCGGGATTGATCGACTGGTCCCCCCCATAGATGACATCCTTGATCTGGCCCACGATCTCGTGGTTGCGGTTCAGCAGGATGCCGCCGTAAAGGACTCCGGCCAACCGCTGGCCGGCCCACACGGGGGCGGCCGCCAGGAGAACCATGCCGGAACGGACGGCCCTGGTCGCAGCAGCGCCGCCGCCGGATATCCCATCCGATTCCACGAGCGCCTGCCGCACGAGCGCAGGGTTCTCCGCACGCAGCTCCTCTTCCTCCAGGATTCCGGTTCCGGCCACAATCCTGCCCTCGAGCGCGCCGGCGACGAAATCCGCATGCGGGTGGGCGAGGACCACGGGTCTGCGTTCGCCTCCCCCGCCGTGGATCACCCTGCCGCCTGCGGCATCGACAAAGGACAGGAAGTGCAGGTTGTTGTCCTTCTGCAGGTCGGAGAGGACCTGTGCCAGGCGGTCTTTGTCCGCCGGGCCGGTGGCCTCGACCAGCTTTGCCGCCGAAGCCGCCCAGACAATCGATTTGCCCATGACATCCAGCCGTGCGCCGTACATCACGCTCGCGGCTTCGAGGCCGTGGCCCACGCGTTTGAGCGCCTCGTTGAGCATCGCCTTGGCAATGATGCGGGATCCAATCAGGGTGGAGACGGTTGTGCCGCCCAGCACGATCAGCACGAAGCCGGTCATGATCTTTGCGCGCAACGAAATGTCATGCAGCCGACCGATCATGGTTTCCTGCCAACCGGCCTTCTCGCCGCCGCCTGGACCGTGGTGAGGCCCGGATTGTGCGTTGCACTCCTCCGGCCCATCAGGCGGTCCGGATCAGGTGGACGGAACAGCTGATGCAGGGATCGTAGGCTCGCGCCACTATCTCGAGCCGCCGCTTCAGGATGTCGTCCGAGGCGCCGGACCCGAGACCGGAGTTCACGGCGGCGCGCAGCTGACTTTCGGCGTGGCTGAGGTTCTGAGCTGTGGGGGTGATAACATCGGCCGCGGCCACGTATCCGCGGGCATCCAGCTCATAGGAGTAGAACAGCGTGCCCCGCGGCACCTCGGTTGCAGCGGCGCCCCTGCAGGCGCGTGCGCGATAAGCGGCGGGCTCCTCCTGTGCGACCCCCTGCTCCAGCAGTTCGTTTACGATGGCCAGGGCGCGCTCGACCGAGAAGACCATCTCCACCGCCTGGGCCACGTTGTTCATCACGATGTTGGCGGAGGGGAGCGTCAGGCCCAGTTCGTCCCAGGCAGTGCGCGCCAGGCCGCCGATCCTGTCACCGTTGAGGGTCAGCCGCGCCAGCGCACCGACCATGTAGGATTTGCCCTCGTAGGCGCTCCTTTTCGCGTGCGAATGGGCGACGCAGTGTTCGTTGGTCAGCTTCCTGTATTCGGCCACCGGTATCCTTGCCGGCTTGCGGCTGTCGCCGACCCGGATGGTGCGCCCGAAGAAGAACGCCTCGTCTTCGGGCTCCAGGGCCGCGCAGAGAATGGGCTCTTCCGCGAACGCCGGGACCTCGACCTTCAGCAGGGCCTCGAGCGCGAGCTTGCAGTCGTCCAGGCCGCGGCCGAGTTCCGCCTTCAGCGACACCAGATCGTCGATCGCAGGAACCTTGCCGAACCCGCCGATGACGTAGTTCATCGGGTGGACGGCCCGGCCGCCGACGATTTCCTGAATCGTGTTTCCCAGCTTCTTGAGGCGCAGCGCCAGGGCCACCGTTCCGGGGGCCACGCCCGCCAGGCTGATCACGCTCGGATGGTCCAGCAAGTCGGGGAGGGCGAGCACGAAAACGTGCAGCGCGTGGCTCTCGATGTTGGCCCCCTGGAAGGCGAGATCGCGCAGCTTTCTCGTCTGCGCGGACACCTCCACCCCGAGCGCATCTTCCAGCGCCCGCAGCGAGGTGATGCTGTGTCCGTGCGAGCAGATCGCGCAGATGCGCGAAACGATGCCGGTCGCGTCCTCCATGTGCCGGCCGTGCACCAGCCCTTCGAACAAGCGGATTCCCTCGAAAACGTTCAGTTCGACCTCGCCGATCTTGTCGCCGTCGAGGTGAACGGTAATCCCTCCATGCCCTTCGACACGTGTCAGGTGATCGACTGTAATGGTGCGCGTCATGCCGAGCCTCCATATGTTTCCCGGTCCAGCACAGGAACCGCAAATGTCCTGAGTTTTCGCTTGACGTCCTCCCGCGCGAGGGCCTTCTCGACGAGAATCGCCTCGAGCGAGCTCATGTTGGCTTCGTCGACCGGCCCCCGGCAGCCGATGCACGCCACGTTGTGCCCCGGGCAGCGCGCGCCGCAGCCGGCCGTAGTCACGGGCCCCGCGCAGGCAACGCCGCGCTTCACCAGGAGGCAGTCGGTTTCCCTCGTCTTGCACTCGAGGCAGACGGGATAGGCGGGCATGAGCGGCAGGTCGCCGTTGAGCAGGCTCGCGACAGCCCGGAGAAAATCCTCCTTCTCCATCGGGCAGCCGGGAAGGGCGACATCCACCTTGACGAATTCGGCCAGCGGCCTGTGCGGCCCGATGTCCCAGCCGAAGGCGCCGGCGTCGCCGTAGACCAGCCGGACGATTTCCTCCCGCGGCCGGTTCGCATCCATGGCCGCGATGCCGCCGAAGCAGGCGCAGCTGCCGCAGGCGACGAGGATCCCGGCGCGCTCGCGTATCCGCAGCAGGGTCTTTTCCTCGCGGGCGTTGGCGACGGATCCTTCGACAAAAGCGACGTCAAGCCGGCTTTCCTTGTCGTTGACGCTCGAACCCCCGAGAAAATCCACGATGTCCACCGCCCCGACGATGTCCAGCAGCCGGTCCTCGCAGTTCAGAATGACGATCTGTTCGCCCCAGCAGCCGCTCAATCCGAAGATTCCGATCTTAGGCTTTGTCACGGGTTACTCCTATACGACTTCCGGAAGGTTGATGGCATCCCAGTAGGTGAAGACCGGACCGTGGATGCAGGTGTATTTGTAGCCGACGCTGCAATGGCCGCACTTGCCCACTCCGCACTTCATCCTGCGCTCGAGGCTCATGAGGATGCGGTCTTTGTGGAAGTTGAGCTTGAGCAGTTCGAGCAGGACGAACTTGTAGACGATCGGCGGCCCGACCACCGCCGCGTAGGTCGTCTGCGGGTCGATCTCGGCCTTCTTGAACAGTTCCGGGAGCAGTCCGACATGATGCTTCCAGTTCCCGCCCGGATCGCGGTCCACGGTCAGCAGGATGTTGAGGTCCACCACATCGGCCAGCGAGAGCAGTTCGTCGCGGAAGAGCATGTCCTCCGGCGTGCGCGCGCCGTACATCAGCGTCACGGTCTTGAACTGTTCCCGGTAATCCAGCGCATACCACAGAAGCGAGCGCAGCGGCGCCATACCCAGGCCGCCGGCGACGATGAGCAGGTCGTGCCCCGCCATCGCCTCGACCGGGAAGCCGTTGCCGTAAGGGCCGCGGATGCCGACCACGGAGTTTGTCGGCAGCCGGTACAGCGCCCCCGTCACTCTCCCCGCCTGGCGCACGCAGAGTTCGAGTATGCCTTTGCGCGTCGGGGCCGAGGCGATGGAGATGGGGGCCTCGCCGGTCCCGATGACGGAAAGCTCGACGAATTGGCCCGGCCGATGATTCCAGTTTTCCGCCACGGCGGCGTCCGTGAAGCGCAGCTGGAAAAGGTAATTGTCCGGCGCCATCCGGTGAATCCGCACGATGCGGGCCGGGAAGGGCAGATAGGGATTGTCCATTTGACTAGGCGGATGCGGAAGAGCTGCTTGCAGATCCATCTCGCTCACCTCGGATGCTATCGATGACAGTCGCAATGTTGATTTCGGCCGGGCAGACCTCGATGCAGCGTCCGCAACCGACGCAGCTTGGGCGGCCGTACTCGGCGACAAAACCGCGCTGCTTGTGATAGAAACGGAACTTGATCCGGGACGAGCGCGCGGCCCTGAAATTCTCGCCCCCCGCGACCAGCGCATGCGTCTTGAAAAGGCAGGAGTCCCACGAGCGAACCCGCTGTCCAGCCCGGCTGCCCAGCTCGACCTCGTCGCTGACGTCGAAGCAGTAGCAGGTGGGGCAGACCGTGCTGCATGATCCGCACGAGAGGCACCGGTCGCCCATTTCGTTCCAGACCCTGCTGTGGTACTCCATCTCGAGGATCTCCGGCAGGTCTTCCAGTTTGACCCGGTTGCGGTAACCTGCGCGGCGCAGGTTTGAGCGGCGCTTGTACTCGGCGATGTCCGCCACTGAAGGTTCCTCCATCAGGCAGCCGCTCAGGAGGACGATGTCATCCCCCCGGCTCGTCCCGACAAGCACCAGGTAGTCGTCGCCGAGGTCGCTCAGGAAAAGGTCGAACCCGCTGTCCACGAAGTCAGCGTTCATCGAAAGGGCGAAGTGGAGTTCGTCGGGCCGGAAATCGGCGCCGATCACGGCCGTGCTCTGGCGGCGGGCGATGTAATAGGGATCCTTGTAGGGCCCCTGCGCGAAAACGCGGTCCAGGATGTTCAACCCGTATATGTCGTAGGCGTGCACGCCGAAGAGCACCGTGGGCGTCGAGGCCTCCGCGAGCAGATCCTGGAAACCCTGGCCCGGGTCAAAGCGGAACGTGGGTTCCCTCGGCGGCAGAACGAATTTTTTGGGGGGGAGATGGGTCCGCGTGTAGTCCATGCACACTTCGGACCAGCGCGCCGGCGGCGCGAAGGCGTAGCCGCTTCCTCGTCGAACCGGGGCGTAGACCTGTCCGAAGGCAGGAAGGACGGATACGAAGAGGTCTAGATTGTCCTTGGGCATCTTTAATATTTTCATCGTTCCCCCCCTGCGACCGTTGCCTGGCTGCCTCCACCCCCAGTGAGCCGGCGCGCCTCTTCCAGCAGTCTGGCCGGCTCCACCGGTTTCGGCAAGAATAGGTTGGCCGGGAGCCAGCCGGCTTCCGGACTGATGCGGAAAATGGGTTGATCGGAATAGATGGAAGACACGACGATCACCGGGGTGTTGCTCAAGGCAGCGGTCCGGCGTATTTCCTGCAGGACGAAGAATCCCTCGGTCCTCTCAGACATTATTATGTCGAGCAGGATCAGGTCCGGCAGCAGCCGTTTGGCTTCCTGCAACCCCGCACGCCCGTCCGCCGCCGTGGCGACGCGATATCCGTAATGCGTCAGCAGGGTCTCGATGGCGGCGACAAAGTCCCGGTCGTCGTCGATGATCAGCACAGTTTTTTGTTCGCTCATTGGCACTCACCTGATTGGGTTTCGATCCCGGCGTTTTTCTCGGCTAGCGAGAGATGAATGATGAATGTGGTTCCTTCGCCCTCCCTGCTTCGGACATCGATGGTTCCACCCAGTTCGCTGACAATCCTGCGGCAGATGGCAAGGCCGAGGCCCGTCCCCGGGATGTTCCGCGTTTCCGGCGTCTTTACCCGGTAGAATTCGTCGAACAGCCGGTGCAGCGCCGCTTCCGGAATCCCGATTCCGGTATCGCTCACCTCGAGCGTGACCTGGCTGCCGGCCCTGAAGGCATTGACCGACACGGCGCCTCCCGGGCGGTTGTACTTGACGGCATTGCTCACCAGGTTGCCGACCAGCGTGCGGAGGCTCACTTCATCGCCGCGCACGAGAGGCAGGTCGGGCGGAATCGATGCCGTGAACGAAACCTCCACGCCCCCGGGGCCTTGCTGATGCTCGAGGATTGCTGCGGCCGCCACTGCGCCGAGGTCCGTAGCCGCCCGGCAATCGCACAGCGAACCGCTGCCTATGCGCGAAAGTGCAAGCCAGTCATGGATGATCGTCAGCATCTCGCCCAGTCTCGCCTGGGAGCGGTGAACCCACTCGGCCGCAGTCTCCGGCAGTTGTTCCCGCGAGATGCACATCAGAACGTCCAAATACTGTTTGACTGCAACCAGCGGGCTTTTGAGCTGGTGGGATACCAGCGAGACGAATTTGCGCTCGACATCCTCTTTCTCCCGGCGCAGACGCTGCGCTTCCTTGGTCAGGCGCCAGCGCTCGAAGCCGCGGCCGATGATCAGCCGCAACTCGTTCGGTGTGAATGGCTTTGGGAGAAAGTCGTAGGCCCCGGCCTTCATGGCATCGACGGCGGTCTCGATCGTGGCGTACCCGGTGATGACGACGATCACGAGATCGGGATCGATCTTGCGAACGATGTCGATCACCTCGAAGCCGTCCACCTCCGGCATCTTAATGTCCACGATCAGGAGAGCAGGCCTGGCCTCCTGAATTCGCCGTATCCCGTCGTGGCCATTGCCGAAGGTTTCGACCTGATAGCCGGCCTTCTGGAGTATCTGCCGGCAGGAGAGCCGCATGACGTCGTCGTCATCGATCACGACTATCCGTTGATCCCGCGCATTCTCGCACGGCATGGAGCGCGCTCCGCAGACGGTTGGCTGCCTGCCGCGCTCATCGGGCGCCGGCTCAGGCTACCGGTCAGTCAGTGCAGGCATGCAACCGCCTGGGAGGAGCGGATACTGCCAGTTGTTCCCTACTTCTCCGAAATCACCTCTTCAGCGGGCAGCCGCCCGGTCTGTCGGGGTTCCGCTTTCCCGGCGCATCTCCAGCAGGATCCGAACTCGTTCGAGGAAATTCGTGAAATCCAACGGCTTGGTCATGTAATAGTCCGGCGTTATCATCTGGGCTTCGGGCGCCCGGTCAAATCGGGAGGCGGGATCCAGCGGAATGGAGGAAACCATCAGGATCGGGATATCGCGCGCCAGCTGGAAGTCCTCGCGGAACTTGATCGCGTGGTTCACCTCGTACCCGGCCGAATCGCATTCCATCATGACATCCAGCACGACCAGGTCGGGCATGCTCCTGGGAATGCTTTCTAGCGCTTCTTTCGCGGAGGCCACGCCAGTAACGGCATAGCCATTCGCCTCCAGCATCACCGTCACCGAGTTCCGAAAATCCATGTCGTCATCGACGATGAGGATCCTCTTAGCTGCAGCGCTCATTGTTGCCCTCCAAGGGGGAGGCAGGCGGTCCCGATCCGAAAATGCCCTGCCGTAGTTACAACAAAAGGCAACGCCGTGTCAAGATTCTATACATTTTCATCGGACTGCCAAAGTCTGAATGGACGAGAGCCCGTTACCACCAATCATTACAAGCCAATATTTATTGATAATGATCCTGCCTTGGGGCGGTGCGTCCCGCCCGCGGTATAATTCTTGTCTCGAAACCCGGCGTGCCCCCAGCGGGCATGCCTTTGCCAGGCGTTGCTCACCTGGAGACCGATGATGGGAGCCTTCAACATCGCGCCCGCCGGCGAAAGACTGACGATCGCCGTCCTGGGCCGGCGAAACGCGGGCAAGTCCTCGCTTATCAACGCGCTCACCGGCCAGAACATCGCGATCGTCTCGGACGTGGCCGGCACGACCAACGACCCGGTGTCCAAGGCGATGGAGATCCTTCCGCTCGGCCCGGTGACGATCATCGACACCGCGGGCATCGACGACGAAGGGGACCTCGGGCACCTGAGAGTCGAGAAGACGGTCGGCGTATTGGAGCGCGCCGACATCGCGATCCTTGTGCTGGACGCCACGCAGGAGCCCGGCGCCTGGGAGGATGACCTGGCCGGCCGCCTGGGGAAAAACGGCGTGCCGACCGTGGTGGTCTCCAATAAGACCGACCTGCAGCCTGACTCCCCCGCGATCCGCTGCTGGGCCGAAGCCAGGGGATTTCCCTGGCTGGCATTTTCAGCCCGGCTGCAGACCGGGGTTGCCGAGCTGAAGGCCCGGCTCATCGAGCTGCGCCCAACCGAAAGCGCCCTCCGGGACACGATCATCGGCGACCTGATTGCGCCGGGGGATGTCATCCTGCTCGTGGTCCCCATCGACCAGGCGGCGCCCAAGGGGCGGTTGATCCTCCCCCAGGTACTGACGCTGCGCGACATCCTCGACCACAAGGCCATGGGGCTGGTGGTAAAGGAGAGCGAACTCTCCCAGGCGCTCGCGAAGCTCGGTACCGCGCCCAGCCTGGTGATCACCGATTCCCAGGCATTTCGCCAAGTGGCCGCCGAAACCCCCTGGAACATACGTCTCACGAGTTTTTCGATCCTCATGGCTCGGTACCGCGGGGACCTCGACCGTTTCGTGGAGGGCGCCCGCGCGCTCCGCTCGCTCAAAGCCGGGGGCCGCGTCCTGATCGCCGAGGGCTGCACCCACCACCGCCAGGCGGACGACATCGGCACGGTCAAACTCCCCAACTGGCTCCGTCAGCGGGCCGGCGGCGACCTGCATTTTCAGACCTGCTCGGGCCTGGACTTCCCCCCGAACCTGCGGGATTTCGACATCGTCATCCATTGCGGCTCCTGCACCCTGAACCGCCGCGAGGTTCTGCGGCGGCAGTCTTACGCTGCGCAGAGGGGCGTGCCGATGACGAACTACGGCCTGACCCTCGCATGGGTCCACGGGATCCTGGAGCGGGCGCTGGAGCCATTTCCTCCCTCCCGGGAAATCTGGGAGAGATAGTCGCCGGCCTTCAGCCGGCCGGGATTCAGCTACGCGGTGCGCGTCGAGGTGTGCTCGAATGCACGCGGCGGCATGCCGCGCAAGCTGTCACCCCGGGTGGCCGCCACCTCATACCCCCAGTCCCTGAGAAGCCGGACATGGCGGTGCCGCAGCGCCTCGAGGGTGTCGTCCTGGGGGTCGGGCCGGCCCGGGTAGATGTCGTAAAGCCGCCGGTAGCGCCTCGGGGTTACATCCAGCATGATGACGTTGGCGCCCGCGTCCAGCGCTTTCTGCCAACCGTGGAGCAGGCTCACGCCGAGCGCCGTCGTAGCTGGAAGGTGGCAGAGCGGATTCATGAGTCTCGCCAGCGCAACGCAGCGAAGTGTCAGCTCCCCCGTGTCGCAGTCTATGGTCCTTGCGGACTGCTCGAGAGGGTATCCCCGGCGCTTGCCGTCGGCCCTGCGGCTGCCCGCCAGCGGCGTCCCGGGGTGTGGAATGAAGGGCCCGATGCCGGCCATGTCCGGATCCAGCCGCTGCAAAAGAATCAGGTCCTCGGCCAGGTCGGCGATAGTCTGTCCGGGCAGTCCGACCATGAATCCCGTCCCCACCTGGTAGCCGGCTTTCCGCAGCGCCCGCAGGCAGCCCAGCCGCTCCTGCAGCCGGCGCCCCGGCCGCAACCGGGAGTAGAGTGCCGCATTGGAGGTTTCGAATTTCAGCAGATAGCGGCCGGCTCCCGCTGCAAACCACGAGGCGTAGGCAGCGGAGGGCCACTCGCCCGCTGACAGCGTGATTGCAGCATCGGAGGACCCGCGGAGGTCGTGCAGCACCCGGACGATGAAGCCCGGTCCTTGCGCAGCCTCCTCGCCCGACTGCAGCACCAGGGTTCTGAATCCTGCCCTGACCGCATCGGCGGCGATTTCCCTTATCTGGTCGGGCATGAGCGCAAAGCGGTCCACCGCCCGGTTGCCGCGCCGCAGACCGCAGTAGAGACAATCCGCCCGGCAGTGGTTGCCGAATTCCAGCAGCGCCCGCAGATGCACCTCCCGGCCGTGCTCCCGCTCGCGGACGGCGGCAGCCTCTGCAAAGAGCCCAGCGGAATCCCCGGCGCACAGCCGTTCTGTGATCTCCCGCTTATTCCAGTTCACCATGCCTCCCAAGCGTCACAAGAACAGGTCCCTGTAACCCTGCCGGATCCGCTCCAGGGCATCGCGAATCATGGGCCGTTCCCCGGCAGGGATCTCGCCGGCCAGCGCCTCTTCGATGACACGTTCTCCGATTTCCCGCGTCCCGGGGGTCGCGCAATCGAGCAGGTATTCCTGAAAGGTAAGCAGCGCGTTGGGCAGGCAGCGGTCACGGATCAGGCCGGGCTTGGCCAGTTCCATGAAATCGTGGCCCGTGCGCCCCGTGCGGTAGCAGCCGGTGCAGAACGAGGGGATGTAGCCGTGGGCGGCGATGTCGGCGACGACCTCGTCGAGCCCCCGATTGTCGTTGACCGAAAACTGCAGCGTGGCGGAATCTCCGCCCACATGTTCATGGTAGCCGCCCGGGCTGGTGCGCGAACCCGCGCTGAGCTGGGAAACGCCGAGGTCGAACAGTTCGCGCCGCAGGTCGGCGCTTTCGCGCGTTGACAGGATGATCCCGGTATACGGCACGGCCAGCCGGAGAATGGCCACCAGCTTTCTGAAATCCGCGTCGCTTACCGGGTTCGGCGGGTTCAGGGCCGCCGGGGCGCCCGGCGCCGGTTCGATGCGCGGCACGCTGATCGTGTGAGGCCCTGCGCCGTAGCGCGCGTCCAGGTGGCGGGCGTGCGCCAGCAGGGCGAGAACTTCGAAGCGCCAGTCGTGCAGGCCGAACAGCGCGCCGATCCCCACGTCGTCGATGCCCGCCTCCATGGCGCGGTCCATCGTTTCGAGCCGCCAGCGGTAGTCGGCTTTCGGCCCCCCGGGGTGCATCCGGCGGTAGACTTCCGGGTGATACGTCTCCTGGAAGACCACGTAGGTTCCGATTCTCGCCGCCTTCAACTCCCGGAACTGCGGTATGGTCATCGGCGCCGTTTCGAGGTTGACGCGCCGGATTTCCCCGCGGTCGGTTTTCTGCTCATAAACGGTGGCGAGGACATCGAGCAGGTAGCTGAAGGCGCCGGCCGTCCCTTCCTCCCCCGCAATCACCAGCACCCGCTTGTGACCCTGGTCGATGAGGGTGCGGGTCTCTGCCGCCACTTCCGCCAGCTCCAGGCGGCGGCGCGGCTGCGCGTTCTCCCGCCGGAATCCGCAATAGAGGCAATTGTTGCGGCAGAAGCTGGAATAGTACAGCGGCGCGAACAGGACCAGGCGCCGGCCGTAGATCTCGTTCTTCACGAAGCGCGCCGCGTCGAACAGTTCGTGCAGGAGTTCCGGTTCCGTCACCGCGGTCAGCACCGCCGCCTCCCCCTGGGTCAGACCTTCGAGCGTCCGGGCCCGCGCCAGGATCCCGCGGACGCGGGACTTCTCCGGCAGCGCGGCCTGCTCGAGGCACGTGGCGATGCCGTTGGGGTCAATGGCATCCACGGCTGTGATTCCTCTTTCCAGCGCAATCATGTGTCACCTTCTATGATCCCGCAGCTGCGGGCTCTTCCTGTCCGGCCGGAAGCAGGATGCGGAATGTGCTCCCGATCCCCTCGGAGCTCTCGACCTCGAGGACGCCGTTGTAGGAGGCCACGATCTTCTTGACCAGGGCGATCCCCAGGCCCGTGCCGGTAATAAACCGTGTCTGCTTGTTCTTGGCCCGGAAAAACTCCTCCCCGAGACGCTTCACCTCACCCGCGTCCATCCCGATGCCGGTGTCCCGAACCTCCAGGCGCAGCAGTCCATCCGCCTTCCCCAGTCGGACCAGAACCCGGCCCCCCTCGCGGTTGTATTTGATGGCGTTGGAGAGCAGGTTTCCCAGCATGCGTTCCATGTCGCCGGCGTCCGCCCACACCAGGGCCTGCTCCTCCGGGCTTTCCAGCGTAAGTTCGATTTTCCTTTCGGCGGCAACCGGCGCATGAAATTCGACCAGCTCCGCCGCCAGCTTTGCCACGTCGACGCGTTCGATCGTGCGCGTCCGCGCCACCGTATCCCGCCGCGTAATCTCGAGCAGATCGCCGACCAGAGTGATCAAAGCGCCCGTTCGTTCCAGGCACCGCCGCGCGACCTCCCGGATGCGTCCCGGCTCGCGTTCGAGCAGGCCGCCTTCCATGAGATTCAGGTAGCTCTCCACCGCCCCGATGGGCGCCTTGATCTCGTGGGCGACCATCGAAATGAACCGGTTTTTCATCCGTTCGTATTCCTTGGCCTGGCTGATGTCCGACAGCAGGACCACCACGCCTAGGAAGTTGCCGTCTTCGTCCCGGATCGGCGCCAGCGTGGTGCGCAGCGTCAGCGGAAGGGCGGCGCCGTCCCGCGGTCCCGCTTCCCACTCCATGCGGACCTGGTTGTCCGCCCGCGTACGGAGCATCTCGTCGACTGCCGCGCAGACCGTATCGTTCGCGATCACCTCGCCGAGCGGCTTGGGCTCCCGGCCGCGGTCCATCCGGTTGAGGAGTCTTCGCGCAGCCGCGTTGTCCAGGACCACCATGCCGCTGATGTTGACCACGAGCAGGCCGTCCCCCATCGACTGCATGATGGTCCGGAGACGGCTCTTTTCAGTTGCGAGCTGCAACAGGTGCGCCTCGCGTTCGGCCCGGAGCCGGGAGGCTTCAAGGCCGAAATGCCACTTCTCTGCGGCGCGGTTGACCACGACCATGAGGTCGTCGGGGGTGAACGGCTTCACGACGAAATCGAAAGCGCCCATCTTCGTGGTCTGGACTGCCGACTCGATCGTGGCGAAAGCGGACACGATAATGCAAATGGCTTGCGGCGCCCGCTGCCGTGCGCGCTCCAGGAACTGGAAGCCGTCGATCCCGGGCATCTTCAGGTCCACCAGGATGATCGGGAATTCCTCCCGCGCCAGGCAGGCCAGCGCCGCTTTGCCGTCCTCGGCCGTCCGGCACTCGTAGCCCCTGGCGCCCAGGATGCGGCTCATCCCCTCACGCATCCCGAATTCGTCGTCCACGATGAGTACGCGGGGATTCGGGGCGTTCATGGCAGGACCTCCTCCAGGCGGCTGGTACCGGGAAAGTAGACATCGAAGGTTGTTCCCGGGCCGGGATCGTTGTTCCGGGCGAGTATTCTGCCGTGGTGCATTTTTACGATCCCGTAGCAGATCGAAAGCCCGAGGCCCGTCCCCCGTCCGATGGGTTTGGTCGAAAAGAACGGGCTGAAGAGCTTGCTCATGTTTTCGGCGGGAATGCCGCATCCGGAGTCCCGCACCGAAATCCGGAATTCGTTCGAGCGCCTGTCCCAGCCGGCATCCACCACGATGGTTCCCCCGGAGGGCATGGCTTCGCAGGCGTTCTTCATCAGGTTGACCAGCACCTGGTGCATCTGTTCGCGGTCGACGGCGGCCTGCGGCAGCCCGGGCTGAACCTCCACCCGGATCTCCACGGGATGTTCGTTGGCCTGGGAGCGGATGATCCCGGCCGCACCTTCGATCAGGGAGTCGAGCGCAATGGTGCGGACCACTACCTTGGTCTGCCGCGAGAAGTTGAGCAGTCCGCTGACTATGGTCCGGCACCTCGTCGCCTCCTGGAGGATCATGTCGATGTCGCTCTTCATCCCGGCCGGGCAGTCCGGGTTGTCCTTCAGGAGGTGGGCAAAGATCAGGATCGTGCCGAGCGGGTTGTTGACTTCGTGGGCAATGCCGGCGGCCATCTGCCCCATCGACGCCAGGCGCTCGGTGCGGATGAGCTGGACCTGGGTCTCTTCGAGTTGCTCGTGTGACTCGTGCAGGCTGTCAATCGTCGCCTCGAATTTTTCAATGATATAGGGCAGGCACATTTCGACTTCGGCAATCCCGGCCAGGACCGCGACAGCCTTTTCCCTGCACGAGCGGTAGCCGCATGCGCCGCAGTTGAGTTCCTGGGCGGGAGTCAGCTTGTTGGTCATGGCGAGGACGCGCCGGATTTCCTCTTCGGCCGGAACGGGACGGACTTGTTCGTCCGCGTGGAAGGACCGCCTCAACCCCAGGTCCGCGAGTTCGCTTACTGCGGCATCCCAGAGACTGCGGGGAAAGGGCCTCCGGGAGCGAAGGTATTCGACAATACGTTCCTTGCGCCGGACGTGCGACTCCTCATCGGGCATAACCGGACCGTCGATGCACCCGCGGCAAAAGAGCACGTCGAAAAAGCGCGTCTCCAATTCCTCGGTATTCCCACCGGCCATGCGCTGCCGCAGCTTCTCAACCAGGTCCGTGAATTCGCTTCGACCGGCCACGTGGTAGACCGCATTCTGCGAGATGCCCGATGGAAGATCAGCCACGTGGATCAGGGCTCCCGCCATTGGATAAAGCCCTCCCACGAGGGACTGTGGCGGATCAAACTCCTCGTCATTCAACTCCTCGAGTTTGAATCCCTTTTCCTCGAAGAGTCTTCTGACATCGGCATAGTTCATCGCCGCATCCACCCACGGGGCGATCTGCGCGTCTCCGATTTCGCGCGATTTGGCCGTGCACGGCCCCAGAAACACCGTGCAGCAGCCCGGTCGCAGCTTTGACTTGAGCGCCTTGCCCATGGCTGCCATGGGTGAAAGGAGCGGCGCCAGCAGCGGGAGCAGTTCGACGGCATGTTTTTCGATATAGGATACCGCCGCAGGGCAGGCGGTGGAAATCATCAGGCTTACCGGGTCGCTGTTGTAAAGCTTCTGGTATTCGCGGGTGACGAGGTCGGCGCCGAAGGCCACCTCGTAAACCCCGCTGAATCCGGCCAGGCGCAGGCCGGCGACCACCTGGCCGGGCCGGCAATCGGGGAAGGCAGCAGGAAAGGACGGAGCGACCATCACAACGGCACCTCCGTCGCAGAGCAGGCTGCGGATCTCCGGAAGATTGTCTACGATGCGCTTCACTCCCTGCGCGCATACCTTGGCACACCGCCCGCAACCCACACAGCGCTCGCACATGAGCTCCGCCTGCCCGTCCCGCACGCGGATGGCCTTGGCAGGGCAGCCACGCACACACGAGTAGCATCGTTTGCAGCGGTCGCTTGCAGTGGTTGTGATCGGGACCATGATCGACTCCGCGGCGGCGCCTCAGCTGCACCGCGCTAATCCTTTGCCCCCTTGCGCTTTAGGTGATGAATGAGTTCCGCCAGTCCCAGAGCGAGGTTCTCATTACGGACAACCACGTCCGCAGGCACCCGCAGATGGATGGGGGAGAAATTCCAGATCGCCCGTATGCCGCGTGCGACGAGCCAGTCCGCAGTCTCCTGCGCCACGGCGGCCGGCACTGCAAGAACGGCGACCTCAACCGCGAAAGTGTCGATCACACTGCGGCACTTTTCCATGGGAAGGATGGTGTAGTCTCCCACCCGCTGGTTGACCTTGTTGTAGTCCGCATCGAAAGCGGCCGCTATCCGCAATCCGTATTTGCTGAAACCGGGGTACCGAAGCAGCGCGCTCCCAAGCGAGCCGCAGCCGATGAGAACGGCGTCTGTGTACTCCGACAGCCCCAGGACCTCTTCAAGCCTCTTGATAATCTGCCCGGTCGGATAGCCGACGCGGGGCTTGCCGGCTATACCGACCGTGGCCATGTCCTTGCGCACCAGGGTTTCGTCCACATTAAGCAGGTTGGCCATCTGGGCCGAGGACATGTTTTCGGCACCCTCCTCGCCGGCGCGAACAGCAAGTTGGTGGCAGATCGCGAGGCGCTCCAGCACAGGTCTGGAGAGTTCGCCGACCGGTGCCCGGTCGCTGCCGGAATCGATTTTCCGTCCTTGGCGCACTGCTCGCATTATGGCCCTCCGATAAGTTCGCGGACGACCGCAACCAGCTTTTGCGGCTTGATGGGTTTGTTGAGAATCCGGTCCACCGGAAGCCAACGCTCATCCCGGTCCCGGTCCGAGAACTCATAGATAATGCCCTTTTCACGATTCAGCTCGTTGAGCGCCGTGAGCAAAATAATGCGGGCAGACTGCGTGCTGCTGCCCTCTCTGAGTTTTCGCGCCAGGGCAAATCCGGAATCCGGTGCATCCATGACCACATCCAGGACTGCCGCCTCCGGCCTTACGCGGCGTGCCAGCTTCAGGGCATCCTCAGCCGTGTCGGCGGTGCAGACCAGGAACCCGCCTCCCTCCAGTGCCAGCCTGTTGGCTTCGAGGAAGTCGGGGTCATCGTCCACCAGAAGAACTGTTTTTTTCTTCATCAGCAGCCACCACTCCCATTCGTGATTATTTTCACGATATGATTTTCCTCTCGTCCCCATCGTTTGTCAAGCACAATGACATCCCCGGGAGCTTCGCTGCGAAATGCGGGACGGTCACCTCTTTCGCCTCCAGAGTCACAGCATTGTGGGGAAGCGGGGCGGAAAAAGGTGACTGTCCCGATCCTGAGCGCGGGCCCGCCTAAACTCTGCCGCGCTGGGTGTAGTGCGTGTGCAGGAGACGGTGCGAGAGTTTGCCCAGCGGCTCACCCAGGAACTCGCGGTAGAGTTGCCGGACCTCGCTGTTTTCGTGCGACTTCCGCAGGATCTTTCCCTCGTCCTCGCGATAGATCGCCCCTATCCTGGCCAGGCGCGTCCCGTTGTCCGTCAGCCGAGGCTGGCCGCCGCCGCCGATGCAGCCGCCGGGGCAGGTCATCACCTCGATGAAGTGGTAATGCGCCTTGCCCTGCCGGATCCTCTCAACGAGCGCCGCCGCTTTCGAAAGGGTATGGGCTACCGCCACCTTTACCTCTACCCCTTCGAGGAAGCTCCATTCCGGCTTTGTTTCCCGGATTGTAATCCGAGCTTCCTTGATCCCTTCCAGCCCTGCAAGCGAGGTCACGTGGAGGTTTTCGAAGGGGAAGGCTCTGCCGGTAACAATCTCGTACACTGTACGGAGTGCAGCTTCCATTACGCCGCCGGTGTTGGCAAAGATGTCGGCTGCTCCCGAACCCATGCCGAGAGGGGAGTCCATCGCTTCGTCCGGCAGCAACTCGAACCTGATCCCCGCCCGCTTGATCATCCGGCCAAGCTCCCGTGTCGTCAGGACGACGTCGACGTCGGTTGCACCCGAAGCGTTCATCTCGGGTCTCCGTGCCTCGAATTTTTTCGCAGTACAGGGCATGATGGAGACCACGAACATGTCCTCGGGCCGCTTCCCCAGTTTTTCAGCGTAATAGCTTTTTGCGAGGCTCCCGAACATCTGCTGCGGAGATTTGCAGGTGGACAGGTGATTGAGCATGTCGGGGTGGCAGTGCTCCATGTACTTGATCCAGCCGGGCGAACAGCTGGTGAACATCGGAAGCACCGCCGGCTTCTTCTCGAGCAAAGCGGCACGCAGCCGCGTCAGCAGCTCGGTTCCCTCTTCGATGATCGTCAGGTCAGCGGTGAAATCCGTGTCGAAAATGCCGTCGAATCCGAGCCGTCTGAGGGCGGCGACCATTTTCCCGGTCACCAGCGTCCCGGGCGGGAAGCCGAAGCATTCGCCCAGGGCTGCGCGAATGGCCGGTGCAGTCTGCACAACTACGTGCTTTGAGGGATCCTCCAGCGCGGCGAACACCTCGTCGATCTGGTCGTTTTCAACAATCGCACCCACCGGGCAGACTGCGCCGCACTGGCCGCACTGGACACATACCACATCGGCCAGATCGTGGCCGAACGCCGGCCCGATCGTGGTCTTGAATCCCCGGTGCTGCGGAACCAGGCCGCCGATGCCCTGGATCTCGCTGCATACCGTCACGCACCGTCGGCACATGATGCACTTGCCGGGATCCCTTGTCAGGGCGGCGGTGCTCCGGTCAACCGGGCGCGCAATCTTTCCTCCGTGAAACCGGACGGCCTCTATCCCGAGACCCTGCGCCAGCATCCGGAGCTCGCAGTCATCGCTGCGCAGGCAGGTCTGACAATCCCCGGAGTGTTCTGAGAGGAGCAGTTCAACCACTGTCTTTCTGCCCTCGCGCACGCGCCCAGTATTTGTTTTCACCTTCATTCCCTCGCCCGCAGGCATGGCACAGGAGGCCACCAGCGTTCGGGCGCCTTCAATCTCCACCAGGCAGACCCTGCAGGCGCCGATGCAGTGGAGATCCTTCATGTAGCACAGCGTCGGAATCTCGACTCCTGCCTGCCGTGCCGCCTCCAGGATGGTCGTTCCGTCCGGAACCTGAACTTTCGTATTGTCAATCATCAGGTTGGGCATGTCTTTGTCTCCTTAAATGGCATGGGTCGGTTTGCCGTAATCGCACCGCAGGCAGCGCTTGGCTTCCCGCAGCGCCACCGCAGGGGCCCAAGAGAGTTCGACTTCCTGGAAACCCGTTGTGCGCAGCCTGGGCTGCATCATGGGGATTTCGGCCCGCGGATAGCCGGCCGGCTCCGCGTCGGGATCGAAATAGGTATCAATCGGACCTTGGCGGCGCCAGAATGCATGATTGGTTCCTGTGAGCATCTCGTCGATGCCGACTGCCGCCCGCTCGCCGCCGGCAACCGCTTCGACCACCGAAGAGGGTCCAACTTGGGCGTCTCCGCCGATGAACAGCCATGGCAGCGATGTCTGACCGTTCGACCCCTCGGATTGGACCTGTCCATATTTGTCTCGCTTGACCTCGAGAGCCCCGAGGACGCTGTCAAAATCCACACTCTGGCCGATGGCGGCGATGATCTGGTCACAGGGTATGGTGAAATCCGGATCGGTACCCGCTACGGGGCGGCGACGTCCGCTCTTGTCATAGTCTCCCAACACCTGCCGGCGGCAGAGGAGACCGGTGACTTTGCCGGCTTCGCTCGCCACCTCGACCGGAGCAACCAGCGTTTCAAGTTTTACGCCCTCCTCCTCCGCTGCCCGGATCTCCTCCTCCCATGCCGGCATCTGCGCCCGCGTTCTACGGTAGACAATGGTCACGGTTTCGGCGCCAAGCCGCAAGGCAGTCCGCGCGGCGTCAATGGCGGCGTTGCCTCCCCCGATTACCGCCACGTTCCTGCCGACTTTGGCGCTGCCGGCCATGTTGTATTCGCGCAGGAACCGCAGGGATTCGGAAACCCCTTCCAGGCGGTCGCCGGGAATGCCGAGCGGCGTCCCCTCCGGGCAGCCGATTCCCAGAAAGACGGCTTCGTAACCCTCCGTCCGCAGCCCCTCGAGCGTGAAGTCGCGCCCAAGGCGTTTTCCGGTGTGAATGGCGACGCCCAGGCGCTCGATCATGCGAACCTCTCGTTCGAGTTCCTCCCGCGGCAGGCGATAGGCTGGAATGGTTTGTGCCAGCATCCCGCCCGGTTTTGACTCCGCTTCGAAGACCGTGGGCCGGTAGCCGAGGCGCGCCAGGAAGTAGGCACAGCTCAATCCGGCCGGCCCCGCTCCCACAATTGCGATCTTCCGCCTGGCATTGGCTTCATTTTCGAGCGCCTCCGGCAGCGCAACAGTGACTTCCTGCTCTGCCATGAAACGCTTCACGGCTCGAATTGACACGGGCTGATCCAGTGCTGAGCGCCGGCACTTGGACTCGCAGGGGTGAAAGCAGACGCGGGCGCAGACCGAGGCAAACGGATTATTCTCGCGGTGTCGGCGCAGCGCCTCCGCATATCGCTTTTCGCCGACGAGCGACACGAATCCGGGCACATCGATCCCGGCCGGACAGCCGTTCTGGCAGGGCGCCCTTACAATGTTGGCGCACACGGCAGCCTCGCATCTTCGCTCCCGGATATGGGCATCGTATTCATGCCGGAAATGCCGGATTGTCGACAGAACCGGATTCGGCGCCGTCTGCCCAAGTCCGCAAAGCGCTGTGTCCTGGATGCGCCTTCCCAGCTCGATCAGTCGTTCGACATCCCCTTCCTGCCCCTTGCCGTCGCAAATGGCAGTCACGATCTCCAGCATCCGCTTGGTGCCCACGCGGCAGGGGGGGCACTTGCCGCACGACTCATCCTGCACGAAGTCGAGAAAGAACCGTGCGACATCCACCATGCAGGTGTCCTCGTCCATGACAATCAGGCCGCCCGAACCCATGATGGCGCCGAGTTCATTCAGCGACTCATAGTCGACCGGCACGTTCAGGTGTTGTCTGGGGATGCACCCCCCCGATGGTCCTCCCACCTGGGCCGCTTTGAACTTTTTACCCTTGGGAATTCCTCCGCCGATGTCGAAGATGATCTCCCCCAGCTGCATGCCGATGGGCACCTCGACAAGGCCGGGTTTGCCAACGCTCCCGGCCAGCGCAAAGACCTTGGTTCCGCGGCTCTTCTCGGTGCCATAGCCCGCATACCATTCGGCGCCCTTCAGAATAATGGGAGCGATATTCGCGTAAGTCTCAACGTTGTTCAGCAGCGATGGACGGCCCCATAATCCCTTGATCGCCGGGAAGGGCGGACGCGGACGCGGTTCGCCACGGTTTCCTTCAATCGAGGTCATCAGGGCCGTCTCTTCGCCGCAGACGAATGCGCCGGAACCCATGCGGATTTCCATGTCGAAGGCAAAGCCGGTACCCATGACGTTTTTGCCGAGCAGTCCAATTTCGCGTGCCTGCTCAAGCGCGTGATTGAGTCGCTCCACAGCCAGCGGGTACTCGGCCCGCACGTAGGCATAGCCCTCCTTGGCCCCGATCGCGTAAGCCGCGATCGCCATACCTTCGATCACACTGTGCGGGTCACCTTCCAGCACGCTGCGGTCCATGAATGCACCGGGGTCTCCTTCGTCCCCGTTGCAGATGACGTATTTGACATCTCCCGCCGCCTTCCGGGCAAACTCCCATTTCAGCCCCGTTAGAAAGCCGGCCCCGCCGCGCCCGCGGAGCCCGGAGCGCTTCACCTGGTCACATACCTGCTCCGGCGTCATCGCAGTCAGGACCTTCGCCAAGGCTTGATAGCCATCGCGTGCCACATATTCCCCGATCTTCATCGGGTCGATAACGCCGCAGTTGCGCAGGACGATCTTGACCTGGCGCTTGAAGAAATCGATGTCCTGCATGCCGTGCGTAATCCGGTCCGAATGCTCCTTTGATACGAGTCGCTCTACAACCCGGCCTTTCAGGATGTGTTCCCCGGTGATTTCTTCCGCGTCGTCCGCCTTGATGCCCTGATAGAACACCCCTTCGGGGTAGATGACGGCAACGGGACCGACGGCGCACGGTCCGAGGCATCCCGTTTCGATGATTTTTACTTCCTGATCCAGTTCATGTCTGGCGACGGACCGGCGGAGCGCGGCGCTCACTTCCAGAGCGCCAGAGGCGATGCAGCCTCCACCGGTGCAAACGAGTACGTGTGTTCTTGTCTTATCCATTTCGTCATGGCTCCTTTGCGGCTCGGCTCAATCCTTGATGAGGTGTTCGTGAACGATCGCTCCCCGCAGCACGTGGTTTTGCACGACTTCTCTGCTCTTGGGCCGGTCGAGCCTCCCGTAGCGGTAGATCGCCCCCGACTTGTCGGTGATCGTCAGCATTGGCTCCTGATCGCATAGCCCGGCACATCCTGTCTGCTGCACAGTCACATGGGCAGCCTTCGCTGCTCCAACCTCCTCGATGATGGCGGCCAGAACATCCCGGGCGCCGGCGGCAATGCCGCAGGTCCCCATATGTACGGTCACCCTCACATCCTTGGGTCCCTGCCTCAAATCAATCTCGCTCTTCACCTGTTCGCGGAATCTGATCAGGTCCTCTGGGCTTTTGATGACAGTCATAACGCAGCGCTCCTTTCTCCGGTTGGCTGAGACGGATTGATCCCGGCATGTGTGCGGTATTTTTCGAAAATCTCGCCGACTCTGGCAGGCTTCACCCGATGGTGTACCTCCTCGTCCACGGTTATGGCCGGAGCCAGTCCGCAGGCGCCGAAACAGCGTGCGACCTCGAGCGTGAACATCCGGTCGCCAGTTGTCTGTCCGACATCGATATCCAGTTCCTTCTTCAGGGCCTCCAGCACGAGGTTGCCTCCCCGGACATAGCATGCGGTCCCGAGACAAACCCGAATTACGTGCTGCCCGCGCGGTGTCGTGGAAAAGAACGAGTAGAATCCGACCACCCCGGCCACCTCGCTGTAGGATTTTCCAAAACCGAGGGCGAGACGTTTCAGCACGTTCTCGGGCAGGTGCCCCATGATTCCCTGGGCAATCTGGAGGGCGGGTATAAGCCCGCCCGGCTTTTGCCGGTATTCCTCTATGACCTTATCCACCCGGGCGAGCAACTCCTCCTCGGATACTTCCTCCATGCACTGGCAGGATTTATCGATCACTTTTTCCATGAATGACTCCTCTCTATGAGAGCGATTATGAACATCTGAGACGTTTGAATTCTGTGCTCAGCGCTTCGTATGCTGCTGCCGCAGCGAAGACCGGACTTGTTTCCGGCAGGTCACGCCGCGCATCAAAATCCAGTGCCAGATCAGGCGCCTGTACCTTGAGCCGAAACGTGACCGTCGGATGCGCGGACACCATGGTGGACACCGTAGCCGCCAGGTCTCCCAGGGGCGGACGGTCTACATGCCCGTGCTGCATGCGCACTTCGACACGCAGGCCGCCGAGTCGCGGGGACGGCTGCAGGGCAAGCGATCCCTGGGCCTGTTCCGCCGCCGACTGGAGCAGGCTGAGCCCAAGTCCGGTGCGCTTATCCGCTTTTGTCGTATAGAAGGGATTCAGCACCCGTGCGGCGTCCGCACCGAGTCCCGGCCCGTTGTCATCGACCGTGAGTTCCAGGATATCGGCCACCGGATCGATCCGAAGCCCGATTTCGATCGTCGTCGCCCCGGCATTCAGGGAATTCTCAATGATGTCGAGCAGGTGGAGCGACAGGTCATACATACGCGACACTCCTCCCGTCGATTCCCCGCACGGCTGCCGCCAACTCCTCGAATGTCGCGCTTTGCGCGTGAAACACGGTCCGGGCACGCCCGATTTCGTGCAGGTAGTGGCTGTCCGAGGACCCGATCATTGGAAATCCGTACCGGGCGAACTTCTCGCGCAGGCCGATGGGCCGATTCCCGACCGGAGACACTTCGATGGCATCGAAAAGCACATCCAGCGGGAGATCGCCAAGCTGACTGTAGACGGAGTAGGACGGCCGTTCGATGTGGGCGGCCACGGCGAGCCCGCCGTGCTCCTGGATCAAACTGACCGCCTGGCCGAGGGTCAGGGCGGACGCCAGCGCCAGCGCGCTCGTTTCGCAGCCCACGGCGGCCCCGGCCGGATCCATGAGCACCTGTTCCCCGAACAGCTTGGTGTAAGCCTCGTCCACGCGCGGCAGGCTTGCTTGAATGCGCCCGGCCACCGCCTCCGCCCCGGCGGTCCCGGGGAAGAGGCCGACCACGTGGATTTCCTCGGCCGTGGTGATTTCGATGCCTGCGATGACCGTCAGGCCGGCGGCCCGGCCCGCGCACGCAACGGCCGCAATGTTGCCGGCCGCGTTGTGGTCGCAGATCGCGATCGCATTCAGGCCCTGCCGCCGGGCGTGCTCCACGATGGCGGCGGGCGTCATTTCCCACGCGCCGCAGGGCGAGAGCTTGGTGTGGATGTGCAAATCCGCCTGGAAGGTGTTCACGACGATTTTCCCCTCAGCCCCAGCGCGTACAGCCGCCCGGCCACCTCGAAAGTGTCGGCCGCCGTGCAATAGAGCGCGATGCCTTCCTGCGCGGCCCGCGCCACGACGTCCGCATCGGGACGCCGATTGCCCGTGAAGATGATCCCTGCCAGGCGGGCGTGGGCCGCGACCGCGACCACATTCATGTGCGTCTGGATGGTGGCCAGCAGCGAACCCCGCGGCGCCCGGGCCAGCACGTCGCTCATCAGGTCCGAGGCGTAGCCTTGCGAAACCTCGGCCTCCGCCGGGCAGGTCTCGAGCGTCGCCAATCCCAGTACCTCGGCTATTTCAGCGCATTTCATCGCCCACCCCGTTAGGCAGCCCTGCCTGCCGGCAATTCCCCCCGGCGCCCGCCTGCGGGCGCCGCTCAGGCGCCCAGCTTCCGGAGGACCATGACCAGGTCCTGCGGCCGCACCGGCTTATCCAGGAACCGGTCGACCGGGAGCCACATGTCGTCGCGGTCCAGATCCGAGAACTTGATCTTGTAGCCGGCCCGCCGGTTTGCCTCGTTGACCGACGTGAGCATGACCAGCGGGATATGGCGCGTCTTTTCGTTCTTCCGCAGCGCGCGGGCCAGCAGGAAGCCCTCGTCCGGCGTGTCCATCATGACGTCCAGAATCGCCGCATCGATGCCTCCGGCCTCCGCAATCGTCATCGCTTCCTTTCCGTTGTGCGCAGTGCGGACCTGGTACCCCTCGGCTTCGAGCGCCGCGCGGTTGGTTGCGAGAAAGTCCACGTCATCGTCCACGATCATTATAGTGCCGTTGTTCACGATATCCTCCTTGTCAATGGGCATCTCATAAGATATTTCGTGAATATTTTCACAATATAATCCTCCACACTTCGGGGTTCGCTGTCAACAGTTATTTTTCAGCGGCGGCTTTTCGAGGGATGACCTATTCAGGTTGCATCACATCACACGGCGAATATACTGACGAAGAAAAACATCCCGAAGCAGCCGCGGCCGGCGCAGCGGGATCGGTGATGTCGCGCGGGAGGATCCGCATCCGAAACACGGCGGCCGGGAGGCGTGAAGCACACTCCTGGCCGGGCACCAAATAAAGAAACTTCCTATAGGGTTTTTCTGAGAGTAAAGGAGAGCCGCATATGCCGAAAAAAGGGGTTCTGACACTGTTTTTTGCGGGTGTTTTCTTTTTCCAGACCGCGCGACTGTTGGCCGCCGCGGAGCTTCCGGCCTGGGGGACCCCGGTGAAGGTGGAAGGGATGCAGGCGTCGAGGGTCTCGGCCGTGTGGTACAAGGGCAAACTGCACATCGTCCATGGCGGGAAGGATGGAGACGCGATCTGGCACGGCGCCTGGGACGGCAATACCTGGATGATCAACCGGGTGTCCAACCTGGACGGGCAGGGTACCCCGGCGCTGGAGGTTTTCCAAGACAAGCTGCACATGGTGTACAAGGGCGGGAATGATACTTTGTGGCACGCTGTGAGCGAGGGGGCAAACTGGACGCCCCTGGGCAAGATCCCGGGGCAGAAGAGCCATTACAGCCCGTCGGTACTTCTGTTTCCCTTTGACCGGGTAACGGGCGGGGCGGGGGAGAGCCTTCTGATGATTCGCGGCGGCGGGTCAAAAGATTCGAGAAGGGAAATTTGGCACTCCTGGTTTGACGGGTCGTCGTGGGTCGGCAACCAGAAGGGGGCCGGCTCCGCCGAGGGCACGGTTTCCCTCTGTAGGCACAAGGATCGGCTTTTCAAGGCGATTATCCACTACGGGGGGATTACTATCCTGCCTTACGTGAGAGGAACCGGCTGGCTTCAGGCGGACAAGTTCCCACAGCTTCCCAGGGAGGCCAGGACGGTCACCCCCGTTTCCATGGCATCCGACGGGGAGGACCTGTTTATTTTCTTTCGCCAGGGCCGGTCTGAGGAAGGAAGTGCAGAACCGATTTTCGCAAGTGTCCTGAAGGCGAACCAGTGGTGGGAAACCCCGGTGCCCGTCCGGGATTTCACCGCCTCTAACAGCCCGACGGTCGTGGCTGTCCCGGGCCAGAAGGGAAAATTCTATCTTCTTTTCACCCGAAACAAGGACATCTTGCTTGCGAGCAGCCTGGAACTGAAACCTTCCCTTCGCCCGTTAATACGTAAGCGGTAAGCGAGGTACATCTTCCGCGCGGCGCAGCGCTGCGATAGGCTGCGCGTATGAATCGAGAACGACGCAGCCGCCGCCTCAAGGCTGAAGAGCGCCAAGGAATCGCCGAACTCTGCAACAGGAGTGGATTTGACGGCGATATTTCGCTGGCGCTCGACGGAGCCCCACGGGGGCTGTCACTGAGCGGAGGCTTGATCCCGGCCGGGCAGGACCGGGTAAGGCTGACACCGACGGTTCCGTCACTCCCTCTGCCGGAACCGGTGAGCGTCAGTCTTGAAGGGCGCACCACGATACAGGGGCAGCAGATCCGCCGGCTGGCCGTGTCGGTCGAAGACCATCCTTTTATGCTTGCCGGCCGGGAGCCCACCGAGCCCGGAGCGGCAGCGACGGGTTGCGTTACTTGACCGGGTTGCCTGACCGCTCACTGGCGTTCGCGGCTTCCGTTTACCGCCTTTCTTCAATACGGCTTTCCTCGGTTGTGTCCTCGCTGCGCTGTGAAATTCGTGGCCGCTGGTTTTTGTCTCAATTAAGGCCCGCATGAACACGGCCGGTCAGCGACGGACGAACCTGATCGAGTCGAGCATCGTTTCGAAGGTCCGGCGATAGTTCTCGAAATCCGCTTCCGGCGAAACCCCGATGAAATAGTGCAGGCCTTCGCGCCGCAGGACGGTGACCAGCCACGCGGTCTCACGCCCGCCGGCGGGCGAGGCGTTGCTCAGCAGGAGGCTAAGCCCCTGCTCCCCGGCAACTTCAACCCGGCTCTGGCGCCCGGCGGCGCGCAGCTGCGGATTGTTTTTGGCCATGCCCTCCAGCAGTTGCTCCGTCGCGTCTTCGAGCGCAACCCGGCCCCAGCGGTCATACTTCGGTTCGAACACCCCCGCCATCATGCCCCAGGCGAGAACGTTCCCTTTCCCGGCTGCGATGATTCCGCCCTCGGGTGCGATCGTTGCCGAGTTGGCATCGCTCTGCACGCGCCAGTTTTCCGGGTGCCTGATGCGGATCATGCGGTTCTCGTAGCTTTGCAGGCGTCGCGATGCCGGTTGCGGCGCCCCGCTGGTCCTGCCGGCCGAAGCCGACGGCTGTCCCGTCGGGGCGGCCTTGGGTTGGGGCAGCGAGCGGATGTGACGCTGTATCTCCTGGAATTCCACCGAGTCGTTTCGCATGCTGCGGTGGTACCCGCCCATCTTCTCGATCTCCTCGAGGATCCCCTCCGTCCGGTTTTCCGGGTGCGGGTGGCTGCTGAAAAATTCCGGCGCCCGGCTCTTCCCCTCCCCCTGGAGCTTTTCGAAAAACTGCGCCATGGCGCGGGGATCGAATCCGTTGTCGAATAATATCTGCGTTCCCATGAGATCCGCCTGCCGCTCAGCCTCGCGCGAATATTTCAGCAGGACCGAGTTGGCCGCGAACCCCGCCCCGATTTGCGCCAGTATGCCCTTGACCGAGCCGCTCCCGACGAGGCCGCCCAGGACGGCGAGCGGCGCCTGCGCGATGTAGGCTTTCGTCGCCTGGTTCGTTCCGTGGCGCAGCGCCACGTGCGCGATCTCGTGCCCTACCACGCCCGCCAGCTGCGCCTCGTTCTCGGCGGCTTCGATCGTCCCGCGGTTGATGTACAGAAAACCTCCCGGAAGAGCGAAGGCGTTGATGCTCGTGTCGTTCACTGCCTTGAACTGGTAGGGATACTTCGCTCCCGGGGCCTTGTCGGCCAGCTGCCTTCCCAGGCGGTTGAGGTACTCGTCCACCTTCCGGTCGCCCAGCAGCGGGAGTTGCTTTTCCGCCTCGGCAGAGGTCTGCCGCCCGATTTCGACATCCTGCTCCACCGAAAAGATGTTCCAACCGGGTTTCATCTCTGTGCGCTGCGCAAATGCGGCAGTCCCCAACAACAGGGAGAGCGCCGCCGCCATTCCCTTCCTGAGGGACCTGCCCCGCCACCGGCTCCATCGTGCCAATCTCGTGCGATTGCAGTTCATTCGTACCTGCCTTTCTCTCATAAAAGCGCTGTGCTCTTCATGATCCGCTGCACAGGAAATAGTTTCTCCGCCTCGGTCTTTGCAGCCCTGTGCCATGGTTGATAACCGCCGACTGCGGACTGCCCTGAACACATACTACACTGTCCGGGCGCATTTGACCGGGCCTGGGCTGTGCTATAAGAGGCACACGGCGAGAGGCCTGGCCCGACACCTATGAAATTCCTCCGGTTTCCTCTGACCAGAATCGTGATGACGGCGGCCGTCGTCATAGCGGCGGGAGTGGCCACCCACTATGCCTCCTCCCTTCTCCTGGGGGCGCTGCTCCCTGGAGCGGGATTCCCGGCCGGCCTTTTCGGCGCAAGTCTCACGGTTGCCGTGTCGTTTCTCTCCTACGCACTGTTCGTGCGCCTTGTGGAGGGCCGCCGCCCGGCAGAGCTTTCCTTCAGGCGGGCGCCGGCGGAACTGCTCGCCGGCATCCTCGGCGGCGCGGCGCTGGTCTCCACGTCGATTTTGCTGATCTGGCTGGCGGGCGGGTACAGGATCCTGGAAACCCGCTCGATTGCGATGACCGCGCCGGTCTTGATTGCCGCCCTCCTGTCGGGATTCATCGAGGAAATCCTTGCCCGGGGCGTGGTGCTGCGGATTGCCGAAGAGGCCCTGGGCAGCTGGCCCGCGCTCGGCCTCTCTTCGCTGCTGTTCGGCCTGCTGCACTGGTGGAACCCGCACGCCTCCGCCTGGACATCCCTGGTCATTGCAGCCGAAGCCGGCCTTCTTCTCGGGGCCGCCTACCTGCTCACCAGCCGGCTTTGGCTCCCGATCGGGATCCACCTGTCGTGGAACTACACCCTCGGCGGCATATTCGGCGCTCCGGTTTCCGGTCACGCGGCGGATGGGCTGGTTGAGGCCGAGCTGTCGGGACCGGCGCTGATTTCGGGCGGGGCATTCGGTCCGGAGGCTTCCATCTTCATGCTCGCGGTCTGCCTCCCGGCGGCAGCACTCATGCTATGCGCGGCAAAGAATAAGGGGAACGTGCGCAGTCTTTGGTGATCCTTGATGCCTTTGCGTCTTTGTGGTGAGCGCTATGAAACGGCAGAGACACGAAGGTGCGGCCGCTGCAACCTGAGGTCGGTTACGGCTTCGGTTGCCGTGTGCGGGAGGGATTTTCGGGCGAGAGATTGACCCTGATGGAATGCTGAACTCCGTTTCTGAAAACCTGCAGGTCCAGGCGCCCTTCCCGGCCCCGCGATTGGATGTGGTTCATAAACTCGGTGGAGTCCGAAAAACTCACCCCGTCTACCTGCAGAAGGATATCGCCGGCCTTGAGTCCCGCCCTTCCAAAAATCCTGTCGGCTTCCACGCTCGAGACCAGCAGCCCGCTCTGCGCGGGCACCCGCAGGAAGCCGGCGAGCTGGGGAGTCATCGAGACGGTCTCTATGCCGAACCGCGCCGCCTCCGGCACGGGGCGGGCAGGCCGGAGCGAGATGCTGCCGGGAAATCCGATGACAACCTGCTCCGGACCGGGCTCGGGCGGCCTTATCTCCACCGTCGAGGTGAGTACCAGCGGTTTCCCCTGACGGAGGACCTCCACCGCCACCTTCGTGCCTATGGGGGTGTCCTGAACCATCTGGATGAACTGCCGGGAGTCCTCGACTTGTCTCCCGTTGAACCTTACGAGGATGTCCTCCGCCCGGAGACCGGCCTTCCTGGCCGGGCTTTCATCCTGCACGCGACGGATGGCAATTCCTTTCATCCCGGACTGCCCGAAGTCTTCTATGTACACGCCGAGCCATCCCGTTCGCACATCGCCGCCCGCCTGCAGTATTTTCCGGGCCGAGGCGAGGAGCTGAGTAATCGGGTAAACGACCGTTTGCACCCCCCCCGGATCGGCAGGCGACGGCTTCTGATCCGCGATAAAACCCAGCACCTGCCGGTCGAGGTTCAACAGCGGTTCCCCCAGTCCGTGAAGCCTCCGGTTGAAGCTGATGACCCAGCCGTCCCTGCGTGTCGGGTCTCCGCCCGTATCCACCGATACGACCCTGGCATCCCGGAATCGCGCAAAGCCCGGCTCTTCCAGCACTGGGGCCACCACGGTACCCCCGTCTCGGACCTCGCACCTTTCACACAGGGGCGTCTTCCGCAATTTCGCGCCCTCGCCCAGGACTACCGCGACTCCGACGCTCTGATCGATTCCCAGCAGTTTGGCCGGAAATTTATGCCCCTCCGGCGTCAGGATTTCGATCACCGGCCGTGAAGCGTGAATGTCCACCCACCTGTAGCCGAGAAAAGTCAGGACGTGCCCCTTTTCGTCCAGGACGACACCCGTGGAAGGGAAAACCTGGACGATGGTGGGCCGGTAGTCGGGAATCCTCCGCCCATTGAGTTCGAAGGTGTGGCCTGCGGCCTTCGACTCCGCGATGAAGTTTATCCGGACCAACCCAATGTCCGGTCCCTCCTGCCTGGGCGCCCGTCGGGTT
Organism: Acidobacteriota bacterium; assembly: GCA_037444305.1. Classification (GTDB taxonomy): domain Bacteria; phylum Acidobacteriota; class UBA6911; order UBA6911; family UBA6911; genus JBBIMP01. The sequence continues at coordinate 38,556 of JBBIMP010000013.1, read as the reverse complement.
TCCTGGGCCGCCGCCGGAGCGGCCATCAACAGGACAGAGAGCACCGGGGCCAGGATTCGTTCGAGTCGGCTTTTCGCAGCGTCCCGGTTGCAGGTCATGGTCGATTCTCAGTGGCTGACATTCCGGATGAAGTATTCTTCGGTGGGCTGCGCATGACGCATCCTTATCGTTCGCGGCAGTCGCATGATCCATTGGCCGTCGCCCGGTCCCGGCACGACAAACTCCACGTAGTCCTGCGCTCCGGCCGCGTTGAATTCCGTTAGCCACCGGCCATCGGACCCGAGGCTCTCCCCGGTCCCCGACACCATCGGACCGTACGGATCCAGTTCGCCCTCGAGAACCCAGTTGGGCGTGAATTCACGGGCCGTGCCACCAGAAACCTGGTAGGGTTCCTCCATCATCCCGGCCAGTTCGGTGCCCTCGAGCGCTTCGCGCGGATTCAGAGATGCCGCCGGCTGGTTCAGGCCCGAAAACACGAACAGGTACAGCCCCACGCCCAGAAGCAGCGCGGCGGCGATGCCGGCAGCCAGCGCCTGCGGCCGCGGCCATCCATAATCCCGATACATCAGCCACCGCAAGCGGCCGTGCCGGCCCCGGCCGCCCTCCGCCTGAATCCTGGCCAGGACGGCGGCTTCGAAGTTGTCGGGCGCCTTGACCTTCAGAAGCTCGTGCGTCATCCGGCGCAGCCGCAATGCGTCCGCGTATACCTTTCCGCAGGCAAAGCACTGCTCCGCGTGGCGCTCCATGCCGAACCTCCCCGGGAAGTCGAGCCCCCCTTCGAGGTGATCCTCCAGTTTCCGGCAGAAAGTGCGACAGTCCATAACAGATCCTACAGATGCTTCTCCAGCTTCCTCTGCAGCAACTCCCGCGCCCGGTGAAGCCGCGATTTGATGGTCCCCGGTGAACACCGCAAGACCCTGGCAACGTGTTCGTAGGGCAATTCCTGCAATTCCTTCAGCACGAAAGCGGTGCGGTATTTTTCCGGCAGGGAGCGGATGGCATCCCCCAGGATCCGCCCGCTTTCCTTGCGCAGCATTTCCTCTCCCGGCCCCCGGCGACGATCGGAGAGTTGAAATTCCGGCCCGTCGGAGTCTGCGGAGGTGTTGGATCCCCACACGTTGTTGTAGAAGACCCTGCCGCGCCGCTTCCGGTAGCGCATCTCGTCGATGGCGAGGTTGGTGGCAATGCGGTAGATCCAGGTGGAAAACTGGTAAATGTTGCTGTAGCTACGGATATTCCGGTAGACGCGAAGAAATGTCTCCTGGGAAAGATCCGCGGCGATGTCGTAATCCCCGACCATCATGTTCAGGTAATTGGTCACGGGATTCTTGTACTTGGTGACTAGCTGAGTGAAGGCTGCGTCGTTTCCGGCAATGAAATCGCGCACCAGTTCGTTGTCGGCGCCGCCGGCACCCCGGCGTTCCAGGCCGAGTTCCAGCTCGCCCAGCCCCATCGTGTCTCCGTTCGCTACCGGCATGCCCCTTTTTTTCCCCAATCTCACCGAAGTCATATAGATACACGTCAATGCAACAGACAGGTTCCGGATTATTTCATGTCCTTCCAGTTGTCGGCCACGTTCAGGTCCGCCGCCAGGGGGACGCTCAGTTCCGCCGCGCCCTGCATGGCTTCCAGTACCAGTTCCGAAACCTTCTGCACCTCGTCTTCCGGGGCTTCCAACACAAGTTCGTCGTGGACCTGCAGCAATAGTCTGGTCGACATTTTATTGTCCCGTAAAGACTTGTGGGTTCGAATCATGGCCAGTTTCATGATGTCCGCCGCCGTTCCCTGAATCGGCGTGTTGACAGCCGTTCGTTCGGCAAACTGGCGAAGATTGTAGTTGGCGCTGTGAATGTCCGGTATGGGGCGCAGCCTGCCAAAGAGCGTCCGTACGACGCCTGTTTTCCGCGCCTCCTCCACGGTGCGGTCCAGCCAGGTCCTCACGCCTTTGTACCGCTCGAAATAGGCATCGATAAAGGTTTGTGCTTCATCCTTGTCCAGCTTGAGCCGCTGGGCCAGGCCGAATGCCGAAAGGCCGTAGACGATCCCGAAATTGATCACCTTGGCGCGACGGCGGTATTCAGCCCTGTTCTGCTCCGCAGCCTTGCCGAACACCTCCCTTGCAGTTCTTTCGTGGACGTCCTCCTGATTCCGGAAGGCATCGATGAGGACCTCGTCTTCCGACAAATGGGCCAGGATGCGCAGCTCCACCTGGGAGTAGTCGGCTGAAACCAGCCGGTTCCCTTCCTCGGGGATGAAGGCTTCCCGGATCTTTCGCCCTATTTCCGTCCGCACCGGGATGTTCTGCAGGTTGGGAGCGGTGCTGGACAGCCGGCCGGTCGCGGCGCCTGTCTGGTTGAACGATGTGTGAACGCGGCCGGTTTCCTTCCGGATCAATCCGGGCAGCGTATCCACGTAGGTGGATTTCAGCTTCGCCAGGTGGCGGTACTCCAGGACGAGTTTCGGCAACTCATAGTTTTCCGCCAGGTCTTCGAGCACGGATTGGTCGGTGCTGTAACCTTTGGTTTTCCGGGTCTTCTTCGTGGCCGGCAGGTTCAGGCGCTCGAACAGAACCTCGCCCAGCTGCTTGGGCGAATTGATGTTGAACTCGGTTCCCGCCGCTTCGTAGATCTCGCCGGTCAGCCGCCCGATCTCCGCCTCCATCTCTGCGGAGAGCTGCCCCAGCCTCTTGCTGCACACCCGGACCCCGGCGCGCTCCATGTCCGCCAGCACCGGCACCAGCGGAAGCTCGATATCCTCGTAGACGCGGCGCAGGCCCTGTGCCTCCAATTGGGGCTCCAGCAGCGTGTGGATGCCCCGAATGGCCGACACCTCGGCTTGCAGGCCGGAATTCCCGCCCGGGAGGTTTGCGTCCTCCTCGAGCGAAATGTGCAGTTGCTCCAGCGCCCACCGCTTGAGCGAATAGTCGCCGATGTGGGGGCTGGCGAGAAACGTCATCAGCATCGCGTCGCCGATGCGCGTGCCCTGCTCCCACTCCCCGGGCCCCAGCGCCAGCATGATCGTCTTGGCATCCCAGCAGATCGTCTCCCCGGCCCCCTCTTCGAGGAACCTGCGCCACTCGGCCCGTTCCTGCTCCCTTCCCAGGTCGAGCTCACACGCGGCGCCCGAGCGGGCCTGCACGCAGACCTTATCAGCCCGTGGAATCGCAACCTTCGCTCCGTTGAACTTCACGGCAAAGTAGACCCGGGGTTCCTTGGCCAGGGCTTCAAGCCCCTTCAGGGCGGCATTGCCGCGGAGGCTTTCCGTGTCGTCCTGTCCCCGGCCCTCATCCAGAAACTCCTGCATCAGCGACTTGAATTCCATTTCGGCAAAAAGATCGAATGCCGCCTGCCGGTCGGGTTCCTGCAGCGCCAGGTCAGCCAGGTTTAGTTCCAGCGGCAGGTCCTGCCGGATTGTGGCCAGATCGCGGCTCAGCCGGATGAGTTCCCCGTTGTCCCGCAGGCTCTCGCGGTAGGATTTCCTTTTGACCTCCTCCCAGCGTTCGAGACATTGCTCGATGCTGCCATACGCCCGGATGAGCTCGAGCGCCCCTTTCTCGCCGATCCCGGGGGCGCCCGGTATGTTGTCGGAGCTGTCCCCCCAGAGGCCGAGGAGGTCGGCCACCTGCTCGGGCCTGACGCCGATTTTGTCGATTACCCCCTGTGCATCATCGATGCGGAAGTCCTTCATCGTGTCCAGCACACTGACGTTCTCGGAGACCAGCTGAAGCATGTCCTTGTCGCCGGTCACAATTACGGCCTCGAGCCCGCGGCTTGCCGCCAGTTTTGCCAGCGTCCCGATGACGTCATCGGCCTCGTAGCCCGGGCAGCCGATCACCGGGACGCGGAAGACCTCGCAGACGCGCATGATGTGCGGCAGTTGTTGCACCAGATCGTCGGGCATCGGTTTCCGGGTCGCCTTGTAGGTCTCCAGCTTCTCGTGGCGCACGGTCGGACCTTCGCGGTCGATCGCCACCCCCAGATAGTCCGGCTCTTCTTCGTCGATGAGCTTGCGGAGCATGCCGGTGAAGCCAAATATGGCGTTGGTTGGAAACCCCTTGGAGTTGCTCAGGTTGCGTATGGCATAGTACGCGCGGTAAATGTGCGACATGCCGTCGATGAGGTACAGGCGCTTGCGGTTCACGGTGATGTCCCTTTTCCCGGGTCCGCCGGATCCACGGGACGGCGAACCAATGCGGGGATGATAACATCCGCCAGGGTCGGAAGGAACCGGTTCGACTCCGGACGGCTGAGCCTGGGGTATTGCCCAGGGCGCAACGAAGGCATTCTGCCGGGGCGAGGAGGCCAATATGGAAAAAGAGAATCCCGAGACCTCGGTCCTGCACCGCGAGGAGGTTTACAGCGGCAAGATCGTGAACCTGATAGTGGACACCGTCATGCTGCCGAGCGGCAACAGCGCCATTCGTGAGGTGGTCCAGCACCCGGGCGGGGTGACCGTAGTTCCCGTGATGGAGGATGGCAGGATCCTCTTGATCCGGCAGTTCCGCTACCCCCTTGGCAAGTACATATTGGAACTGCCGGCGGGAAAACTGGATACCGGCCAGTCCCCGTTCGCAACCATCATGCGCGAACTGGAGGAGGAGGCGGGCTACCGGGCCGGAAACTGGACCGCAGCGGGCGGTTTCTACACCTCCCCGGGAATCAGCGACGAGTACATCCACCTGTTTATTGCCCGAGGCCTGGAACCGGCGGCGCAGCGGTTGGAGGAGGGCGAACACATCACCGTCGAAACGTTCACCAGGGATGAATGCCTGCGCATGATCGCCTCCGGCGGGATCGAGGACGGCAAGACTATCCTGGGAATCCTCGCGTTCTTGATGAAGATTTATTGAAGCTGCAGCACTTTCCGGCCGATTTAGGGAGGGGATGAGGCGCGGAGTTCTCTGAAGACATGGAATCGAAGATGATCAGTTGCCCGAAATGCGGTCATGTCCAGGAGGACAGGGCCGATTGTCTGAAGTGCGGTATCGTTTTCGCCAAGTTCTACGCCCTCCACGCCGGCGAGCAGAGCCTGCCGCCGGACCCGGTCGCCTTTCACAACTACCCGCAGGCCGCGCCGGAGGAGATCTCCCCGGCGGAATTTGCCCTGATGCGGCAGACGGTCCGGGACCTGGAGCGGCGCTTCAACGAGCTCGAATTCGAGCGTGTGGAGCGGGGACGTTTGCGCTCCGACCTGCGCGAACTGGACCGCAAACTGCAGGAGAAACTGGACGAGGTTTCCGCGGTCCAGGTGGCACAGGAATCCAAGGTCGAACTGCTGGCACAGCGTCCCCTGGGACCCTCCGCTGCAGATTTTGACGAGCTCAGCCGGAAGATCCGCGCGGAGGACATGCAGGACCTGCAGGACCGGCAGGCGCAGCTGGAGCTCCGCCTCGCCAAAATGGAGCGGCAGGGGCTCTCCACCCTCGACGGATCCCGCCTGATGGAGGTGATTGCGGATCACGCGCGCCAGCTCGCCGGCCTGGAAACAAGACTCGAGGGAGTAGCAGCCGCGGCCGTGCCGCCGCGCGAAGAGGGTTTGAACGGCCAGATGGCCGAGGAACTGGAAAAGCTCCGCACCTCGCTCCAGGCGGTATCCCTGCGCTATTCGGAGATCGGGGAGCTGAAGAAAAACAACCTCGTCGTGGAAGACAAGCTCGACACCCTCCGGGAGGCTTTGAATGCCTGCCGGGCGGAAAACCAGCAGAACTCCAAGGCGCGGATTGAGGATCTCGGAAAGGAGGTCGCGGCACTGAAGGCCGAAGTACGCCACGCGATCGACCGCTTGTCGGCCGTGGAGGCGCCCTTCGTCGACACGGCGCTCGAAGCCAGCCCGCTCAGGAGCGACCTGGATGCCCTTTCGCGCCTCCGCGCAGAAGACGCGGAACGATTCCGCAGGGAGCTGGCCTCCGTGTCGGAGCAGTTTGAGGCGATTGGCCGCAGCCAGGCCGGGTTTCAGGCTCGCCTGGAATCCCTGGCCGGCTTGATGGCGCGCTTCGAGCGGAGCAGCAATTCCATGGAGCAGCGGATCGAGTTGTTGACACACAGCGCCGCTGCCATTCCGGAGAGGATCGCCGAGGTGGGCCACCAGAGCTCCAATCTCCAGGATGAGCTGCAGAAGATCCTCGCCCGCATGGACCAGGTCGAAGCCCTGCTGGCCGAGCCGGCCGCCGGGGCTATGTTCACAGCTGCGATGAAAACTCCGCCCGCGATGGACGACATGGCCCTCATCAGGCAAAACCTGGCCGACATACGCATGTTCATGGAAGGCTTGTCCCGCAAGCCTTAGCGGTTCTGCCTCCTGCCCCGCAGAGTCTCATTTCAGCCGCGAATTTGCAGCGGCGCGGCGCATCCTCAGTGTGGTAACATGTGCAGGTTCTGGCGCAATCTTATTGAGGATAGCCGATGAAAAAGAGCGCAGCAGGGTCCGAAGTTGATGCCTATTGCACCAAATGCAAGATCGTCCTGGCCCACACCGTGGTTGCCATGCAGGGCAGCAGGCCGCGCCGTGTGAAGTGCAACACCTGCGAGGGCGAGCACAACTACCGGGCCACCAAGCCCAAGCCCAAGGCTCCGGCAAAGAAAACCGCCAAGCCGGCGACCAGGCGCACCAAGCAGAACTGGGAAGAAATCATGAAGGGGGCTTCCACAAAGCCTCGCAAAGCCTACAGCATGTCGGGCAGCTTCGCAGAGGGCGATTGGATCGAGCACAAGACCTTCGGTCTGGGCTGCGTGCAGTCTTTCACTCCGCCCAACAAGATCACGGTCCGCTTTGCGGACTCCACCCGGCTGCTTGTCTGCAACAAGAGCTGATTGAACACTCCTCGCCGGCCAGGACAGTCACTGCTGGATGCGGTTCGCGGGCTGCTCCCCGGAGCTTCCAACCGCAGGATCCGCCAGTTGCTGGCCCACGGCCGGGTGCACCTCAACGGTCGCGTCTGCAGGATTGCCGCGCAGATAGTGCAGGCGGGCGACCGGATCGAGCTGGCCAGTGCCGCATCGGGCTTCCGCATCCCCGGCGGCATCGACATCCTGCACGAGGACGAGCATCTTCTGGTCATTCACAAGCCTGCCGGGCTACTCACTGTGGCAACGCTCCACGAGCGTGAGCGGACCGCATACGCCTACATCAGGAATTATCTGCGGAGGCGCAGCAGGCGGCGGCAGCTCTTCGTCGTGCACAGGCTCGACAAGTTCGTGAGCGGCATACTCGTCTTCGCCAAATCGGAGGAGATCAAGGAAAAGCTGCAGTCGCTTTTCCGGCGGCACACCATCGACCGGCGCTACTGGGCAATTGTGGAGGGACCGGTGAAGGAGGACAACGGGGTGATCCGGAGCCGGTTAGCGGAGGACCGGGGCAAGCGCATGCGCTCCACCGAAAAGCCGGGCGAGGGCAAGGAAGCGGTCACCCATTACCGGGTTCTCCGCCGTTTCCGCCACCTGACGAGCCTCGAGATCCGGCTGGAGACGGGGAGGAAAAACCAGATCCGCGCCCACCTCTCGGAACTTGGGCACCCCATTGCGGGAGACCGCGCCTACGGCAGTTCCACCAATCCCCTGCGCCGGATGGGGCTCCACGCTTTCCGACTGGGCTTCAGGCATCCTGTCGACGGCAGGCCGCTCCGCTTCGAAACTGCACCACCCCCTCAGTTCCAAAAGTACCTTCCCGGGGCCGGATCCAGGTAGGTCCAGCGTTTTGTGAGGCTTGCTGCCGCAAATCCCGCTCGGATGAGCTCACCGGCTCTTGCCCGGGTCCGACCGCGTCTCATTTCGTGAAAAGCTTTTCCAGCAGTGTTATTCGGGGGATCTGGAAGTCGACGCCTGCGGGTTTGATGTCCCCGCCGACAAGCACAGTCGTCATGCCGAGTTCCCTGGCAGGCAGAAGATTGGCAGGGGAATCCTCCACGAAGACGCACTCCTGGGGCCGCGCAGAAATCAAGCACAACGCCCGGGTGTAAGCCCGCAAGTCCGGCTTGTTGACCAAGTCGAGGGCAAAAATGTCGATGATCCTGCTGAAGTGCCGGCAGATCCCCAACCGGTTCAGGACGCGCTCCACGTGGGCACCGTCGGAGTTGGTGAAGACGACCTTCTCGAACGGCAGCCGTTCCAGCATCCCGTCCAACTCCGGTTCGGGCGCCAGATGCCGCTCGAGCGGGATGTCATGTACAAAACTGAAAAAGTCCCGGGCATCCACGCCGTGATACTTCCGGAGAGCGTTGAACGTCGTCCCATGGCTTCTGTAATAATGTTCCCGCTTGTCGCTCGCCAGGTCCGGGTGGAAGCCGACGCGCTCGATCATGTACAGATTGATGCGGTGTCCGATGGCTTCCCAGAGTCCGGAATCCTGGGGATAGAGCGTGTTGTCCAGGTCGAACAGAACGTATTACAGCATGAGGAGTGTATTAAAGTGGACGGTGGCGCCAAAATCAAGAAGGCCGATACGCTCGCGCCCGAACACTGAACGGAGAAGGACGCGTGGAACAGACGCCCGAACAGATCCATCGAGGCCAGGCGGCAAGCATCGACTGTCCCTCCTGCGGGGCGGCACTCGCCGCCGAGGATGACACCGCCTACTGTGAGCGGTGCGAACTCCACCTTGCCGGCATCCCGACGCAGGGGAAGCGCCTGGCAGCCTATGCGCTCAGCCTGCCCGAACGTCTCACCCGCATCGCCGCCGGGGCCCTCGGCGGCATGTTCAAGGGAGCCCTCGAACTCATCCTGCCGGATGCGCTCCGCAGAACCCGCCTCTACCACGTCCTGTTGAACAAGAACCTGCGTTACCTGATCCGCGAATTCGGAGATGTCGACGGCATCTATCGCGGGGATGCACCCAGGATCCAGAATTACGCGGCACGGAAGTTCGTCGGGAATTTCGTGGAACTGGCCGGATTCCTGACCATGCGCGCTTCGCCGGTCTGGATCCTGGCGCTGCTTTCCGATCTGAGCGGCGGCACCAAAGTATTTTTACACGAACTCGCCGCCGAGATGAAGAAGGAGGGTTTGCTGGAGCCGGACGCCGCAGTCGACAGCATCGACCAGCTGCTCGACGGGCTGCAGTCGATGACCGGCAGGCTGGCAGACCAGATCGACACGCCGCCGCTCTCCCTCGAGGACCTCCGGGAAACGCTGACCTACCTGCGGCAGGATGCCCAGTCGATGAAACTGAAGGATCTGGCCGGCGAGGAAAATGTCGAATCGATGCTGGAGGAAATGAAGCAGGTCGCCGAGCGCGAAAGGAAATCGCTCTACGAAATCAGCGCAGCCATGGCCATCAACGCCGTCAATCAGCTCGAGCGGTCGGGGAGGACCGCCGTCACCGGGGCCCGTGTAGGCAAGGCGCTGCTCGACCGGACGATCCTCCGGCACTACCGCCAGGCGTTGCGTGACATTTCGCGCGCAGGCTACTACCGTTACCTGGCCCGCTCCGCACAGCCCTACCTGCGGGCCATGAGGCGCCACCTGGCACGGAAGAACTTCACCTGGACCGAGAGGTACTTCCTGAGCCGCACCTGGGGCGGCGGCGCTTCCGACAAAGGCTCCGTCTGACGCACCCGCAGGCCCCCGGCAGGCGCTACCTCACAACGCCCATCTCCTTGAGGAGGTTCAAAGCGCCGTCCACCTCCGCCATGTTCCAGAGCATGTACCGGCTGTCGACGTGAATCGACCGCGTGCGTTCCGTGTCGAACAGGAAGTTGGACGCTACGGTCTCATAGGTGCCGTCGAAGAGCAGGCCGACCAGCTCGCCCTTGCCGTTGAGAGTTGGAGAGCCCGAGTTCCCGCCCGTGGTGTCCACGTTCGAAAGGAAGTTCACCGGGACGTCCCCCAGCGGCGGGTAGGCGTAGGGGGACTTTTTCCCCTGCCGCAGTGCCCTGATGGCGGCGAGCTGCTTTTGCGGCGCGTTGAACTCCCCCTCACCCGTGTGCTTCTGGACGATGCCTTCGAGCGTGGTCTGCGGTTTGTAGAACAGGCCATCCCGCGCATCCACCCCGAGCACCTGGCCATAGGTCACGCGGAGCGTGCTGTTGGCGTCGGGCGCGACCAGGCCGCCTGCCTTGGCCAGCAGTGCTTCCATGTAGACCGGGCGGAGCCGTGCAAAGGCACCCGACCGGTTCCTGCCCTCCTCGCGGATCGACTCCGTGAGGGGATGGAGCTGTGCCGCAAGCGCCAGGAAAGGATCGCCGGTCGATTCCAGCTCCGCGGTGCTTTTTTCCATCAACCCCAGGCGCCAGTCCCGGTCACCGATCTTGGTCCCGGGGTACAGCCGGTCCATGTAGGCCTGGATCGCCTTGGCGGCCTCGGGAGCGGCCATGCCCGGCTTCAGCCCGGCTGCCCGGTCCAGGGATTCAATCCTCTGCTCGGCCGGCAGAGCCGCGGCGAGCCCCAGCGCCCAGCCCAGCAGTGCCCTGTCCGCCGCGGGATCCAGCGTCCGCTGCAGGCGTTCCTGGTTTTCCCGCAGCCGGCCCCAGTCCCTTTCCTGGAATCCGACATCGCGGTCGAGGTCGTTCTTCGGGCGCTGGATCGAGAGGCGGTGGAGGGTCTGCGCAGCACCCAGGTAGGAAGAGGCCGCGGCCAGGTTGGAAAGCACAGCACTGCGTTCCCGTGTCCTGACGCCCTCGGCGTGCAGGGCCCGCAGCGCCGGCAGAACCTCGCCGTACTTTTTCTGCCTCGCCGGGTCGGCGGCAATCCAGCTTTCCAGCTCCCTTTCCAGCGCCTCCTTTTTCGCCAGGCTGCCGCCCTTGACAAGGCCCTCGAGCATGCCGCGCTGGTTCGTGAGGTTGTTGTTCAGACTCTGAATCCGGTTGGAGACCTTCAGGGCGAGATCCTTGTTGTCCCTGGTCAGCTTGTCCAGGATGTCCAGCTGTTCGAGCGCAAGACGGATGGAGCGCGGGAAGGCCCACTCGGTGGTTTCCCGAACCTCGGCGACCGTCTGGTGGCGCTGGGTGCGCCCGGGATAGCCGACGACGAAGACCAGATCCCCCGGATTGGCGCCTTCGGCGGACACCTTCAGCCAGTGTTTGGGTTTGTACGGGATATTATCCTTCGCGAAGGCAGCGGGCTTGCCGTTTGCGCCGACATAGGCCCGGAGGAAGCTCCAGTCGCCCGTGTGCCGCGGCCAGCGCCAGTTGTCGGTCTCCCCGCCGAACACCCCGATCCCCTCCGCCGGCGCGTAGACGAGCCTCACATCACGGATTTCCATCTGGGCAATCTCGAAATACTTCAAACCCTCGAAAAACGAGGCGACATTGCATCTCAGCCCGTTCTTTTCGCATTCGGCCACGCGCTCCTTGACCCGCCGTTCGATCAGGTCGAATCTCTGCCTGTCAGAGAGCTTCGCCTCGATGTTGCCCGTTATCGCACCAGTGACCTCCGCAACCGAGGTTGTGACCAGAACGCGGGCGCCGGGTCCGTAGTAAAGCTCCTGCTCCCGGGCCGAGGCCAGAAAGCCGTCCTTCAAAAGGTTGCGCTCGGGCGTGGAATTGAACTGAAGGCCGCCGGTGACGCAGTGGTGGTTGGTGGCTATGAGACCGTCGGGGGACACAAAGGAAGCGGAGCAGCCTCCCAGCGAGACGATGGCGCCCATGGGTTGGCCAGTGAGATCGGCGAATGCCCTGGGATCGCCGGTAAAACCCATGGCCCGCAGCCGGACAGCCAGTTCGGGAATCTGCTGCGGCATCCACATTCCCTGGTCGGCCCTGAGTCCAACGGCCGGCAGCAGCGCGGCGACAAACAACAGCAACCTTCTCAATGTCTTCATGATTGGATTTCCTCCCATGACCAATGATGATTTCGACCCACCCAGTTTCAGGCAAACGAGGGCCCGGCGCAAGCGAATACCGATGCCGGCCCGCCGGTGGCAGTTGTTTCCCGGACCTTGGGCCAGATCGCTCAAAGGGATTCGGAGCGCTGCACTGTGCAGGCGTGTTCCCCGGGGAAAGCGCCCGGGCCGGTCATGTCCCTCCGCGCCAGCGCCGCCTCGAGTTCCTCATTCACGTCCCCGGTCCGCGCAGCCAGGTTTCTGAAATCAAACAGCCTGCGGTCCATGAGGCGCGAGGGACTCGCATTTCCGAGGGCCGACAGCAGGGACTGCCGCACGCGCGGAATTCCCGCCTGCAGCGTCGTGAGCAGTTCCTTGACGCGTTTCCGCTGCAGGTTTTCCTGGGAGCCGCAAAGATCGCAGGGAATGATCGGGTAACCCTGGGTGGCGGCAAAGGCGGCGATCTCGCACTCCCAGGCGTAGATCATGGGCCGGATGACCGTATTGCGCCCGTCTTCGCTCCTGAGCACCGGAGGCATGGTTTTGAGAGACCCGTTGAAAAAGGCGTTGAGCAGGAAGGTCTCGATGGCGTCATCCGCGTGGTGCCCGAGCGCGATCTTGCTGCAGCCCTCCTGCACCGCCGTGTTGTACAGGATGCCGCGGCGCAGCCGGGAGCAGAGCGAGCATGTGGTCTTGCCGGCCGGGATCACCCTCCGCACGATGGAGTAGGTGTCCTTGCGCACGATCCTGCAAGGGATACCCAGGCCCTGGAGGTATTCGGGCAGGATGTGCGCGGGGTAGTCGGGCTGGCGCTGGTCCAGGTGCACGGCCAGGAGGCTGAAACTTACCGGGGCCCTGGACTGCAGCTCCCGCAGCAGGGTCAGCAGCGTGTAGCTGTCCTTTCCCCCGCTGAGGCAGACCATGACCCGATCCCCTTCGGCAATCATGCCGAATTCCGCGATCGCTTCGCCCGTTCTGTGCAGCAGCCGCTTTTTCATTCTCTGCGCTCCCGCAGAAGATTAGCAGAGGGCCATGTCGCTGCCAATCCCGCCGCGGCCGGCATGCTATACTGCGCGCATGGCGACACCGGAGGTTCTCATCCTCGGTTCGGGAGACGCGTTCTTCGCTGCCGGCAGGCATCAGCCCGCGTACCTGGTGAGAGCGGCCGCCGGCTCCTTTCTTCTCGACTGCGGCGCCACCGCGCTGGCGTCGATGAAGCACCATGGAGTCGATCCGGCATCGATCGACGCGGTGCTGCTCAGCCACCTGCACGGCGACCATTTTTCCGGGCTGCCGTTCCTGTTTCTCGAGTACATCTATGTCGCGCACCGGACCCGGTCTTTAACCATCGCCGGGCCGCCCGGAACCGAAGAGCGCGTCCGAAGGCTGTTTCGCACGATGTACCGGGAGACCGCCGAGCAACCGCTGCGGTTTCCGCTCCGATACGTCGAGATGCTTCCGGATACTCCCCTTGCCATCGACAGTGTCCGCGTGGAACCGTTTCGGGTGCCCCACCAGGAACACGAGATATCGCTGGCGCTGAAGCTTCAGGTTGACGGGCGGAAGATCCTCTATTCGGGCGACACCGGCTGGACAGAGGAACTGGTGCGGCACGCCGCGGGAACCGACCTTTTCCTCTGCGAGTGCTGTTTCTACGAAACCCGCGTTTCCTTCCACCTGGACTACCCGAGGATCCTGGAAAACCGCGAGCGGTTCGGGACGAAGCGGCTGGTCCTGACCCACCTGGGCCGGGAAGTGCTTGACCGCCCCAAAGACCTCGAAATAGAACTGGCCACCGACGGCCTCACCATCCCCGTCTAATCTGATTTCGGGGACAGGCGCGAATAGCGCTTAATTAAGGAATCGAGGACCCCGAAGGGGCTTAAGCAATTGATTTGGCGACGTTACCAGGTGATTTCGACCGCCCTTAACTAGTTTCTGTCGCGAAACTCGTTTTTCTGCGAGGAACAAGAAATATCCGTATTGAAAACAAAGGGCTTATACGCCACCCAAGGTGTTCATTTCGCCAAAATTGGGAGTTTCGCGACAGAAACTAACTCAGCACCATTCGCGGCTGTCCCCGAAATTATGTTGAAATTTTCAATAGCAGGAGTTGAAATGTTCAACACCGCATTATCTTGCTGATATCAAATATTTTACAGCCAACCACAACCCAATCGGCGGAAGGCGCGCTTATTAATTCAACACTGACCCGGGAGGCGGACACCAGTGCTCCAAAAGACGAGATTGGTATATATCTGATGTGATTACACCTATGACCGCTTAATTTTTCCACATCTACACCACGTGTTTGGCACGGAAATTTCATACACAAAGGCTGGGCGCGTTGCCCACCCGAAAGGGAGTGTGAAATGGTTATCTTCCTGGTTCTACTGACAGTGGCGGTGATGATCGCCATCGAGTTGCTGCGGCAGCGCAAGGCCGGCAGGGAGACCGCGCCGAGTCTCGTGCCCGAGGAACCGGGAGAACCGGCGGTAGTGTTCGAGCGCTACTTTCACCCGGGTCACTCGTGGGCCCTGGTGCATGGCGCCCGCTTCGTGACCGTCGGGGTCGACGACTTCGCACAGCGCTTCATCGGCCGCCTCGATGGAATCGACGCCGCCAGGCTGGGATCGTCCCTCCAGCAGGGGGACCCCCTGGTCACGCTGCGGCGGGGTAGCCGTTCGCTTACCATCCTCTCCCCCATCTCGGGAACGCTCATCGATGTCAACGCCAGGCTGAGCTTGCACCCGGCGCTGGCCAACAGTTCGCCCTACGAAGCGGGCTGGGTGGCGAAAATCGCGCCGGACAACCTCGCAACCGAGCTGCGCAATCTCTTTCGCGGCAGCGCAGCCGAGCGCTGGCTGGAGGGCGTGCAGGCGCAGCTGATCCGCTGGTTCTCCCCGCAGCTGGGCCTGATGCTCCAGGATGGCGGGGAGTGGATCGACAACCTGAGCGATTTACTGACCGAAGATGACTGGCACAGGCTCGCGCGCGAGTTTTTCCCCTCGCCCGGGCCGGCCAATCAGAAACAAACCGAGATCAACAACGGAGTCAACCCATGACTGTCCTATTTGTGGTCGCAACCATTGTGCTTTTTCTGACAATCGACTGGGCCGTCAACCGCCGCAAGCAGGCAACGCTCGCGGTGCAGGCGGCACAACCGGCCCCCTTCCAGGCTTACCCGCTGCGGGTCCCAGAGGGGATTTTCTTCGCCAAGTCCCACACCTGGCTCAGCCTCTTCCCTTCGGGCAAGGTCCGCCTGGGGGTGGACGACTTCCTCGGCAGCCTGCTCTACGGCGCCCGGATCAGCCTCCTCAAGAACGCGGGCGACCGCGTGGAAAAGGGGGATCCCCTGATGTCGCTCAGCCAGGACGGAGGCGAGATCACGGTGCGCGCGCCGATCTCCGGCGAGATCAGCGCCGTCAACAGCCGCCTGGCGGACAACCCGGAGTTGTCCCGGGACAACCTGTTCAGCGAGGGCTGGGCCTACGCCATCAAGCCGGCGAACTCGGGCGAACTGCGCAACCTGCTGCTGGGGTCGGAAACCCGCTCCTGGATCAGCGGGGAACTGCAGCGCCTGCGCGATTTCTTCGCCGGATCCGGCAGCGAGCTCGCGCCGGCGGCGGCGGTCCTGCAGGACGGGGGCCTGCCCGCTCCCGGCTGCCTGCTGCGCCTCAGCCCGGATCGACTGAAAAAATTCCAGGATGAATTCCTGCAAGTCAGCTAGAGGATGAAGACATGATTGTCAGAAAAGCGATGCTGATCGATATCTCACTGTGCATCGGCTGCAACTTCTGCCAGGACGCGTGCAAGTCCGAGAACAAGCTGAAGGAGGGGGCCGAGGCCAGCCTTTCCGACACCGCCTACACGGCGTTGGACACATACGAAGGCGACGTCTACGTCCGGCGGCTGTGCCAGCACTGCCTCGAGCCGACCTGCGTTTCCGTCTGTCCAGTGGGCGCCTTCACGAAGATGCCCGAGGGGCCCGTCCTGTACGACGAGAAGAAGTGCATCGGCTGCCGCTACTGCATGCAGGCCTGTCCCTTCCAGGTGCCGCGCTACGAGTGGAGCAACACCAAGCCCGCGGTGCAGAAGTGCATCTTCTGCCACGAGCGCATCAAGAAAGGCGAAGCCACCGCCTGCGCCGAGGCCTGCCCCACCGGCGCCACCATCTTCGGCGAACGCGACGAGCTGATCGTGAAGGCGGTCGACCGGATCCAGTCGGAGCCCGAAAAATACGTCGCCAGGGTCTACGGTCAACACGAGATCGGCGGGACGTCGATTTTCTTCGTCACGCACGTGCCGTTCGAGAAACTGGGCTTCAAGACCGAGCTCGGAATGACGCCGCTCCCCGACCTGACCTGGAACGCCCTGTCGAAGATACCGGGGCTGGTCAGCGTCGGCGGCGTTCTGCTCTACGGCGTCTGGTGGATCACCAGCAGGCGCGAGGAGGTTGCGAGGGCCGAGAACGGCGCCCGCGTCCGGCGGGCAACGACGCCCCATACCCGCTCAATCTGAGGCACACAGTGAGGATCAACCATGCGAGATTTCATTTCTAAACTCACATTCTGGAAGGCGGTGGCGGGAATCATTCTTCTGGCCGGCGCCTATTCGACCTACGTCCGCTTCACCTCGGGGCTCGCAGCCTCGACCAACCTGACCGACCAGTTCCCCTGGGGCCTGTGGATCGGGTTCGACGTCCTGTGCGGGGTTGGGCTCGCGGCCGGCGGCTTCACCATGGCTGCGATCGTCCACATTTTCAACGTGAAGCGCTTCCAGCCGATCCTCAGGCCCGCGCTGCTGACGGCGTTCCTGGGCTATCTCCTGGTGATCATAGGCCTGATGTACGACCTCGGCCGCCCGCTCCAGATCTGGCACGCGATCATCATGTGGAACCCGCGCTCGGTCATGTTCGAGGTGGCCTGGTGCGTGATGCTCTACACCAGCGTTCTGGCGCTCGAGTTCGCCCCCGTGGTGCTGGAGAAATTCAACATGACCCGGACCGTCAAGGTCCTGCACAAGATCTCCATTCCCATCGTCATTCTCGGGGTGCTGCTGTCGACGCTCCACCAGTCGTCCCTGGGCTCGCTCTACCTGATCGTGCCGGAGAAGCTCTACGCCCTGTGGTACACGCCCTACCTGCCGCTGTTCTTCTTCGTTTCGGCGCTCACCGTGGGCTGTGCGATGGTGATCTTCGAGGCGTTTCTCAGCGCCCGGGCGTTCGCCCGCGGCATCGAGATGAACCTGCTCAACGAGCTGGGCCGGATCGCCGCCGTTCTTCTCGCGGTCTGCCTCACGATGCGGTTCGTGGATGCCTACCAGCGGGATGTCCTGGGACTGCTCTTCGTCGCGCGTCCTGAGACTTACCTCTACTGGCTGGAGCTGATCGTCGGGATCGTCCTGCCCCTGCTGCTCCTGTCCTCGTCCCGGGTCAGGCACAGCGAGCGGGGATTGTTCGTCAGTTCCATCCTGGTGGTCCTGGGTTTCATCATGAACCGGCTGAACATCACGGTCACCGGCATGGAGAGATCGGCCGGCGTTTCCTACTTCCCGTCGTGGATGGAGTTGTCCATCACCCTGGCCATCGTCACCTTCGGATTCGTGGTCTTTTCCTTCGCCGCCAAGTACCTGCCCGTGTTCGAGCACGAGGCCGAGCACGAGCCGGCGCCGAAGCCGCTGGCAGAAGAGTTGATCGAAAACCTGTCGTATGTCTCGCAGCACTGACAACGCTGCAGATCGGCACTGCAATGGATCAAGAACGCAAGAGGTACCAGATCATACCGGCGGAAGAGCTGAGATGCGTCTGGATGACCGCCAACGTGCTCACGTACCAGCTCTGCGACCGCGAGTACGAATGCGACAGCTGTCCGCTGGACGCTGCCATGCGCAGGGGCTTTCCCCAGGCAATGCCCCAGGCCCCTGCGCCGCCGGCCGCCTCCCCGCGCCCGGCGGCGGATCCCGAAAGCCTGCTCTACAGCCGGCACCACTGCCGGCTGCAGGGCTCAGGCGATTCGTCCTACCGCGTAGGCATTGAAAAAACCCTCGCCGCCGTCCTGCTGGCCGTCAAGACCGTCGTGCTCCCTTCGGCCGGGCAGCTCCTGCGGCAGGACCAGTCCTGCGCCTGGCTCGTAATGGACGGAGGAACCCTGCCAATTCGGGCCCCCGCAGCCGGCCGCGTGCGCGCATTGAATGCAAAGCTCGCGGAGAATCCCCATCTCGTCCAGGAAGACTCTCTGGCGGACGGCTGGCTTTACGAGCTCGAGGCGGATGCCTCCGCCCTGGCGAAGGCGCACCTTCTTCGTTCCGGCGAGGCACAGGCCAAATTCGCCAAAGACGAGGCCCGCTTCGAGGCGGCTCTGCAGAAGGCGCTGAGGGGAAACCGCCCCGCCGTCGGCTTCACGCTGGCCGACGGCGGCGTGCAGCTGAGGCACTGCGCGGAGATGCTGGGGCCCGGACGTTATTTCAACCTGGTCCGGCGGATTTTTGCGTAACTGCCGCACGGGCAGAGGTTTCAGCGAACCGCCCCGCCGTGTTAGGATGGACTTGCTCGGGGGTGGTGACGTGAGACCTATGCGCTTTTATCACACGATTTCCTTCCGTGTCCTCGTCGGCTCCTGCCTGCTGCTGTTCGTCCTGTTCGGTCTTTACTCCTTCATCGCCGTGAGCGTTCACACCGACCAGGTCCTGGCCCAGGTCTACGAGAGCGCCGACCGCATGACCGACATCATCAAGAAATCCACGCACTACAGCATGATGCTGAACCGCCGCGAGGACGTGCGCCAGATCATCACGACCATCGGGCGCGAGCCCGGGGTCGAGGGGATCCGCATCTACGACAAGCGCGGCGTGATCATGATTTCCACCGTGCCGGCGGAGGAAAGGACCACGGTCAACCTCCACGCCGAGGCTTGCTATGCCTGCCACGACAGCGAGAGACCGCTGCAGTCGCTGCCGATCTCCACGCGCATGCGCACCTACACCGGCAGCCACGGGCACAGAATCCTGGGGCTCATCAATCCCATCCCGAACGAGCCGGCCTGCTCCGACGCCGCCTGCCACGCGCACCCCCGGGACCGGACCGTGCTCGGCGTCCTGGACATCCGCATGTCGCTCGAAGCCGTGGACGCGGACATCGCCGCCGCCCAACGCCGGCTCATCGTATGGGCCGTCGTGATGACGCTGATCGTGGCCGCGGCCTCCGGCCTGTTCTTCTTCGTCACGATCCACCGCCCGGTACAGACGCTGGTGGAGGGGACGGTGCAGGTATCGTCGCAGAACCTGCAGCACCGCATCCCGGTAACCTCCAGGGATGAGCTCGGGGAGCTGGCGCGCTCGCTGAATCAAATGACGAAAAGCCTCCAGGAAGCGTCCGAGGAGAAGCTCGCCTGGTCCCAGACGCTCGAGCGCAGGATCGAGGAAAAGACAAGGGAGCTGAAGGTCATCCACGGGCAGATCCTGCAGATCGAGAAGATGGCCTGCCTGGGAAAGCTCTCGGCCACCGTCGCGCACGAGCTCAACAATCCCCTGGAGGGGATCCTCACGTATGCCAAGCTGATCGCCAAGAAGCTGCGCAGGCTGAACGGCGGGGAACCGGATGCCGGCTCGAAAGCCATGATCGAGGACATGAACCTAATTGTGACCGAGGTGATCCGCTGCGGCAACATCGTCAAAAATCTCCTCCTCTTCTCGAAGAAGCAGGTCGGTGAGTTCGGGCTCAACACGGCCGAGTCCGTCATCCAGAACGCCGTGCAGCTCATGCAGCACCACCTCAAGATCTCCAACGTGCGCCTCGAGGTCGAATACAAGGCGCACGACGCGCTGATCACGTGCGATCCCAACCAGATTCAACAGGCGCTGGTGGCGCTGTTCGTCAACGCCGCCGAGGCCATGCCGGAGGGGGGCCAATTGAGCGTCGAGGTGCGCAACAGCGATTCCGGCGAGCTGCTCATTTCCGTTTCCGACACCGGCGTCGGGATCCCGCCCGACGACCTGCCGAACATCTTCGAACCCTTCTACACCACCAAGCGGGACGGAAAAGGTGTAGGATTGGGCCTTTCGGTGGTTTACGGCATCATGGAGAGGCACGGCGGAACCGTCACCGTGAAGTCCGAGCCCGGACAGGGAACCGAATTCACGATCGCCTTCCCGCCCGCTTCACGGGACAACCCCAGGGTGGATGCCGAGGAATCCTTTGCCTGAACCGTGTCATCGCCGGCAAGCGTGCACGAGGTCGCTATGAATTCGGATACTGCCATTCTGATCGTCGACGATGAAAGGGTGGTCCGGGAATCCCTGACCAAGTGGTTCATGGAGGATGGCTACGCCGTGGGCTCCGCCGAGGATGCGGTCGACGCCATCCGCCAGATGCAGAATCGCCGCTGGGACATCATCCTGCTCGACATCAAGATGCCGGGCATGGACGGCATGGCCCTGCAGCAGCGGATCATCGAGTTCGACCCGGGCGCCACCATCATCTTCATCACGGCGCACGCCACGGTCGACACCGCCGTGCAGGCGCTCAAGTCCGGCGCGTTCGATTACGTCACCAAGCCCGTCGACCCGGACTATCTCTCCCACCTGATCCAGAAGGCCGTCCGGGATCGAGCCCTGATACGCGAGAATGTGCGCCTCAAGGAGCAGGTCGCCGAGTATCCCAAGATCAACGACCTGATCGGCGAATCGCCCTCGATGCAGAAGGTCTTCGAGCTGATCGAGACCGTCGCCAAAACCGACACCACCGTCATGCTGCGCGGCGAAAGCGGCACGGGGAAGGAGTTGATTGCCAGGGCGATCCACTGCAACAGCGGCCGCCGCTACTTCCCCATCGTCACCATCAACTGCGGCGCGATGTCCGAGGGTGTCCTCGAAAGCGAGCTCTTCGGGCACGAGCGCGGCGCCTTCACGGGAGCGCAGTACCGCCGCAAGGGGAAGCTGGAACTGGCCGACCAGGGGACGCTCTTCCTGGACGAAGTGGGCAACATCGACATGAAGACCCAGATGGACCTGCTTCGCGTGCTCGAGACCAAGCAGTTCTCCCGCGTCGGGGGGAACGAGATCATCAAGGTCGACTTCCGGATCATCTGCGCCACCAACCGGGACCTGGAAAAGGCCATCGAGGAAGGCGCCTTCCGGGAAGACCTGTACTACCGGCTGAACGTGTTTTCGATCTTCGTCCCGCCGCTGCGCGAACGCAAGGCCGACATCCCGCTCCTGCTCGACTACTTCGTCAAGAAATACGCCCGCGCCATGGCCAAACCCATAACCGCCATCTCACCCGAGGCCATGGACATCCTGGTGCGCTACAACTGGCCGGGAAACGTGCGCGAGGTAGAAAACGCCATCGAGCGCGCCATGGTGGTGGGCAAGCCCTCCGCCATCCGTCCCGAGGACCTCCCATTCCAGCTCTCCGAGAAGAACAGCTCCGCCCAGGCCGGAAGCCTCGCCGGCATGGAAAAAGAGCACATCGCGCGAATCCTGGAGCAGAACGCGTGGAACATCTCGCGCTCGGCCGAGATCCTGGAGATCGACCGCGTCACCCTCTACAACAAGATCAACAAGTATGGGCTCAGGAGGCCTTAGTTGAGCGCGGGCGTCGTGATCCTGAACGCCTCCTCCCTTCCCGGGGACGCGTTCGATGCGTCACTGTCCGCCGTGGAATCGGCGTTCGGGCTCTCCGCCGCGGTGAAGAAATGGCACCCGCCGCTGGAGGCGGCTTTCGACCAGTTCCGGCGTCAGTACAACTCCACCGTGCTGCTTGCCGAGGTTCTCAAAACCGCTTCCGAGGCATCCGTCAAACGGATCGCCGTCGTCGACGTGGACCTGTTCATACCGGTGCTGACCTTCGTCTTCGGCGAAGCCCAGGTCGGGGGGTCGGCTTCCGTGGTCTCCACGCACAGGTTCTACAACCAGTTCTATGGGATGCCACGGGATGACAGCCTGATGATGGCGCGCCTCCAGAAGGAGGTCATCCACGAGCTCGGGCACAACTTCGGCCTCTACCACTGCCGGCATTTCGAATGCGTGATGCGCTCCTCCACTTATGTGGAGGAAATCGACATGAAGTCCACCTATCCCTGCCCCGACTGCGCCGGTGAACTGGCCTCCGCCCTCCGCCTCAAGCGCCGCAGCGGCTGAAACCAGCTACAACGGGCAGATCTCTGGTCGGCGGTCCTTCAGGAAGTGCTTTCTGGCCGAGCAGGTCGCCAGCAAGCCCAGGTCGACGTCCGCATACAGGGTGTGGTCCTCGCCGCGCGGCGCCTGCGCGATCACCCTCCCCATCGGATCCGTCACGAAGGATTCGCCGGCGAACTCCGGAAAGGCCGCCACCTCCGCTCCCTGCCCCGCAGCCTGCCTGAGTGCGGCGATACCCTTCTCCGTGTTCCGCTCCCTGTCCGGCGAAGACATCTGCCGGATCAAAGCGATTTTCATGCAACCCTCCGCTGATGATTGGCGATCCAGTATACGTGAAAATGGACCCGAACTCCCGCCGCGGCGGGGCCGCCCGGAGCGCCCGCCGGCGGGGGGAGTACGACCGGTTGGCCAGCCCGTCACGGGCTTCTGCTGTACAACTACGGCTCCGTTTGCTACGCTCATGGTCGGCCATGAACCCTGCTGCCCGAGCTGACAAGACCAGCCCCGCCCCCTGCTACACGCGCGTTGATTCGGCCGGCGCCTACCGTGAAATGCTCAACGCGCTCGCCCCCGCCGGTCGGCTGGCCGTGGATATCGAGGCCGACAGCCTCTACCACTATTTCGACAAGGTCTGCCTCATCCAGGTTTCCACGGACTCGCAGACCTTCATTCTCGATCCGTTGGCGATCGGTGATCTGAGCGGCCTTGCCCCCATCATGCAGGACGAGGCGGTGGAAAAGGTGTTTCACGCGGCCGTTTACGACATCGGCTCCCTGAGGCGGGACTACGGCTTCACCTTCGGCAACGTCTTCGACACTCACACGGCGGCGCAGCTGCTGGGCTACCCCCAGCTCGGGCTCAGCGCTCTCCTGGAGGAACTCCTGGGAGTCAGGCACTCCAAACGCCGCCAGCGGGATGACTGGTCGCGGAGGCCCCTGATGGAAGAGCAGCTCGAGTATGCGGCGATGGACACGCACCACCTCCTGGAACTCAGGGACCTGCTCGAGGCGCGGTTGCGATCCCTGGACCGCCTGGCTTGGGCGAGGGAGGAATTCCAGTACGCCGCCGATATGGAGGTGCAGGACAAGGAGTTCGATCCGGAGGGCTACCGGCGCATCCGCGGCGCGCGCGACCTGGCGCCCGCGGAGCTCTCCGCCCTGCGCGCGCTCTTCATAATGCGCGACGCGTTCGCACGCAAGCTCGACGTTCCACCCTTCAAGGTGATGAACAATTCCGTCCTGCTGGATCTCGCTCAGGATCCGCCGCGATCCGGCCCGGATCTGTTCAAGAGGCCGGGCGTTTCCTTCCGCGTGGCGAGGAATTTCGCCCACACCATCGTCGAGACGATCCGCAAAGCCCGGCAAGCGCCGCAAGTGCCTCCGCCCCCTCAGACCGGAAATCAATGGAAGCCGATGGCGCGCGAGGCGAAGGCCCGGCTCGAGCGGCTCAGGAGGTGGCGAGCGGAAACGGCTGCCGAACTGGAACTTCCTGTCGGTGTCGTTTTCCCGGGCACGCTGCTGGAAACCATTGCCCAGGATCCCCCGGGAGACCTGGCCGCGCTCGCAGGCGTGGCGGGAATGCGGCGCTGGCGCGTGCGCGAATTCGGCAGGGAGCTGCTCGCGCAGCTGCAAGCCCCATGAAACCGGCTGCCGGAAGCCCGGCGCGAACGGCGCCGTGCGGAGGAGGTACAATCCGCCGATGATCAAGGCCTTCCGCCGCAGGACGAGTTGGCTCTACCATCCCGTCACCATTTTCCTCTTCATCCAGATCCTGTGGATCATCCTCATGGCGATCTGGATAAGCTGGTATGTCGAAAAAAACGCCCAACTGCGGGAGATGGCGGAGCGTCTCCGGGCCCAGGCAGAGGTGGAAAAGCTCGCCTGGCTTCCCCTCGTGGGCGGGGGAATTCTGCTGGGGCTGATCCTCGCCGGGGTCACCATGATCTTCATCTACTGGATCAAGCAGCACCGCCTGAACAAGATGCAGCGAGCGTTCGTATCCAACGTAACCCACGAGCTGAAGTCGCCCGTGGCCTCGATCCAGCTGGCGCTGGAAACCATGGCCTTGCGCGAGCTCCCGGATGAGCGGAGACGCGAGTTTCTCGGCATGATGCTGGACGACACCGAGCGCCTCAACTCGCTCATCGACCGCATCCTGGGCGCGGCCCGCATCGAGAGGCGCCGCGGCCAATACCTTTTCGAATCGGTCAGCCTGAGGCGGTTCGTGGAGGACATCCTGAGCCAGGACCGGCACTTGTTCGAAAAGGACGGTCACAAGGTGGTCCTAGAGATGGGCAAGGATGCCCGCATCGCGGTGGACCGGGAGGCGATGCGCGTCGTGTTCTCGAACCTGATCGAAAACGCGGCGCGCTACTCCCCGCGCGGTTCCACCATCCAGATCCGGACGCACCGCGACCTGGGGGCATGCCGGGTGGACGTGACCGACAGCGGCGTGGGCATTCCGCGCAAGGACCTGAAGAACATCTTCAAGATGTTCTGGCGCGGGGAGCAGGACCAGACCTCCAGGACCCGCGGAACCGGTCTGGGGCTCTACATCGTCCGGAGCATCGTTCGCGATCACGGCGGAAAGGTGTGGGCCGCCAGCCCGGGTCCCGGCCGCGGCTCCACCTTCAGCGTGCGCCTCCCCCGGGCGCGCAAATACTGGAACCTCAGCAAACGAAAGGAGCCGGGTGCGCGGCCCGAGTCGCGCTCCTCAGAGACATGAACCGGGAAGAAGCTCCCAGACAGGCCGCCAGGATTCTCCTGGTCGAGGATGAAGAGCACCTTGCCCGTCCACTGCAGTTCAACCTCGAGCAGGAAGGCCACGAAGTCAGGTCCACGCCGAGCGGCAAAGTAGCCCTGGAGTGGGTGAAGAGCGAACGCTACGACCTGATCATACTGGACCTGATGATCGAGGAAATGGACGGCTTCGAGGTCGCGCGGCGGATCCGCAGAAGCGACCAGAAGCTGCCCATCCTCATGCTCACCGCGCGCACGGCGGATTCGGACCGCATAAGCGGCCTCGAGGCCGGGGCGGATGATTACATGATCAAGCCCTTCCACCTGCGCGAGCTGTTGCTGCGCGTCAAGCGGATGCTCCAGCGCAGCGCCTGGTACCTGAAGGACAAGGAGGCGTCGCGCGAAATCGAAATCGCGGGATACAGGGTGAGCCTGGAACAGCTGACGGCCAGCGGTCCCCGCGGCGACCTGCAGCTGACGGCGCTGGAAGCCGACCTGCTGGAGGCATTGGCCGCCGAACCAAACCGGGTTCTGTCGCGCGGCGAGCTCCTGGAAAAGGTCTGGGGCTACCGCTCGGAGGTGGAGACGCGCACGGTGGACAATTTCATTGGCCGCTTGAGGCGCTACTTCGAGGAGGAACCGGAGAATCCGCGCCACTTCGTCAGCGTCCGCGGCAGGGGCTATATGTACGTCCCCTGAGCAGATTTCGGCACGCCCCGCCGAACGGCCGGTTCTCCCGCTTTGTCCAGGGTTTCCATGGTCTCGGCAATCCCGTCTGCCTCGTGCCGGTGGATGTAGGTATCGAGCGCAACACCGAGCACGTAGCCGGCCTTCCTGAGCCTGGTGCAATATTCCGAGTAGATCCGGCTTATTCCGCGCAGGTCCCCGAACGGCCCGGTTTGGTCGAACGCCCGCCGCCGGAGAACGGCGCAGCTGAGATCCAGGTGCCCGTCGACCAGGATGCCCACCGAGGAAAAATGGTACTCGAGGATGGCATTCCGCTCGTGCAGATCCTCGGAGAAAAAGCGGGGGATTTCGGGTGCCGAGCCCTGCCGTACCCGGTCCACGAACTGGCGATCATTCCGGTTGGAACTCAGCGGGACCACGGCTCCGATCCGCGGATGCGACTCGAGGAAAGCCGTCAGCCGCTCGAGCCATCGTGTGCTCACCTCCACCAAGGGGTTCAGCAGCGCGACGTGAGGGTTCGAACCGAGGCCGATCCCCTGATTGAGAACGGCCGCCCAGCCGCGATGCTCCCTGGTGGACACCACCGTGATGTTGCGGGAGTAGATCCTGCCCAGATCCCTGGTTTCGTCGCTCGAGTTGTTGTCGATCACGTAGAGGTGGAAGGGGTGCAGCGTGTAACGGTAGATGCTCTCCAGCAGTGCGCGTGTGCGTGGATAGCCGTTTCGTACCGGGATTACTATGTCCGCTGCCGCCGGTGCTGCGTGGTTGCCCATGCGTTTGCTGTCCTGTAGGTTTTGCGGGGCCTTGACCGGGCTCCGCACTACATATCGGCAGCGGCACGCAAATCTGAAACATTAAAAGGGGGACAGGCTGCACTGTCCCTCCAGCGGGACAGTGTAGCCTGTCCCCCGGGGCGAATTGCCGCGAAAATCCCGCAACGCCTGGCGCAGCTTGCGATCGGAGGCGGCAAGCATGCGCTCTACATCCTTCACGGTCATTCCCGTGGCGCTCGCGATCGCAGCGGCCGATTCTCCCTTGTAGTGCGAGCGCACGAAGACCCTCCGCTCTCGCGCCGGCCAGGACCTGAGGGTTTCCACGATGGCCTGCCAGAGCTTTTCCCGCGAAAAGTCATGTTGGATTCGTGATCTTACCACTTCGCCCACCCCTCATCTGCTCGGTTCCGTCAGCTACTAATACTCCGTCGCCGGATCATTTGTTCAAAAACATTTGTAAAGATCTCGTAAGCGCCCGGCGCGCAGCCTCCGATGAGGTTCTTAAGACCTGCCCCTGGAGGCGCCCATGAACGGTTGCAGCTTTGAAGTGCTGGTGCGGTACCTGGACAAGAAGCTCGGCCTGGACGAAAAGCTCGATCTCTTTTGGCACCTCGAAAAGTGCGAGACGTGCCGCGACGCCATCTACCAGATATCCCGTGACCGCGACGCGATCTTTTTCGTCCGCCGCCCGTACAAGGTGGAGAGGATTCTGGCCAGCTGAGGGAGACCTGTGTGCTACCTTTCCCGCGGCGCGTAGTAGCCCTGGCGGGCGCGCACCGTGACCCCGCTCTTTTTGCAGCGCAGCTCGATCCTGCGGAACGATCCGTCGCGGCGGGTATTGCTCGAGCGGTAGGCGAGGCTGTACTGGCCCTTCAGTTCCTCGCCGATGGTGCGAAACGCCTCCGCCAGTTCCGAGAGGCGGGCCCGCGGTGAGAAAAAGCTTCCCCCAGTCTCCTCGGCGAACTTCTTCAGCACCCCGAAGTTTGCTCCCAGAGTTCCCCTGACGCCGATCCCGTAGATCAGGACGTCGTGCCGCTGCGCCGCTTCCACGGCCTGCGCCTGCGACAGCTTGCTGGAAGTATCCTCCCCGTCGGTGATGACCACGATCGCTTTCCTGCCCGCCTCGTGTTTGAGCTTTTCCTCGACAGCGAGAAAGACGGCGTCATAAAACGAAGTGCTGTTGCCCGCCTGCAGCGTCTCCAGCGCATTGCTCAACCTGCGGGGATCGTCGGTGAAGTCCTGCACAAGATTTACATCGGAGTCGAATTGGATGATGAGGGCAAGGTCCTTGTTTCGGCGAAGCACGCTCCGGAAGAACTCCGATGCGGTCCGCTTCCCGAACTCGAGCTTGGATTTGACGCTCCCGCTCGTATCGATCAGAAGCGCGATCGTCAGCGGAACTTCGGCGCTGCGCTGGAGATCGCTGAAAAAATCGATCTTCTGGGGCTGGCGGTCCTCGAAAAGCAGGAAATCCCCGGCTGTGAGCCCGGGCACCGGCCTGTTCCTGCGGTCGACTGCCGAGAACACCACGTTGACCAGGGCCACCTCGGCGCGGATAGTGGTCTGCGCCGGCGTCGGCGGATCCTGGAAGGCGTGCACGCCGTGACTGAAACCCGCCAGGACTGCCAACAGGACACAAGACACAGCTGCCCGCATTACTGACCTCCGTTGCCGCCATTGCCGCAAAACAAAACTCACCGCAACGGCACGAAGACACAAAGCGGCCCAAAGACTACCATCGAAAATTATACCGTACCGGCGGGCGCCGGAGAGGCGAGATCCGGAAAACCAGGTCGACGACTCCCCGCTCATCATCGATCCGGACATCGACGTCGGCGGCGGTAACCGTCCGGTAAATCCGCAGCCGGTTCAGAAAGTGAATCGTGAGAATCAGCATCTCCGGGTTGTAGAGGCCGCCCTCGCCCATGAGGATCTGCTTCTTGAACGTGAGCGCATCCACCGCACCTTCGCCCGCGACTGTGATAGTCCCGATCCGGTAGGCCTTACCCTCGCGCAGCTCTATCGTGCAGTCGACGGTGCGCGCGGCATCGTTCACAATCTCGCTGACGCCGGCATCAAATCGGATGTGCCCCATGGAAGCGTAGCTCTCGCGCATCCTTTCGACCCACTCGGCCACCTGCTTGCGGCTGAAGGGCTCGCCCGTCCCAAACGGGGCCATCTGCAGCAGGGTTGCCCCATCCAGCGCGCGGGCGTTTTCCACGGTCAACCGTGCCGCCCGGTAAAGAGGGCCGTCGTCGACCCGGAGCCTGATTGCCACCCCCCTGCCCTTCTCCTGCAGGTCACGGTATTCCACCGAAGCGACCGTCACCTTTGCCTGCAGGAATCCCATGTTCCGGCAGTGTTGCTCCAGTCCGGCCACCTCGATCGCGAAGCTCTCGGGCTCGTACCAGCCGCCTTCCCGGAACACCCTGAACTCACTCCTGAGCACCTCGGTCGGGATGGAACGGTTGCCCTCGAACACCAGCGAGAGGATGCGCGCAGCCTGGGAGGCCGGAATTCCGGGAGCTGCGAAAGCGGCAAGGAGGATCGTGGCGGCAACGCAAATCATGGGCAGATGGTAACAGAGCCGCGCCGGGCCGCTCAAGTTTCCAGGGCTACCTCGCCGTCCACCCGCAAGTCCTGTGCCTTGTTGGCAAGGGCATCGGCGCGCCGGTTCTGCTGCCGCGGGATGTGACGGATGGAGAACTTCTGGAAACCGGAAATCAGGCGGGCGGCGGCGGCATGCAGAACCTGCAGGTTCGGATTCTTGACCTTGTATTCCCCGCGGACCTGCTTCACGAGCAGTTCGGAGTCGGAAAGGACGGCGATGCCCCGAAACCCATGTTCGAGGGCGTACTCGAGCGCCACTATGAGCGAGGTATACTCCGCGTAGTTGTTGGTCTGGCGCTCCAGGTAGCGGTAGAGTCCCCGCCAGGGTATCCCGTCGATCTCCAGGTATACGCCTGCACCGGCCGGTCCGGGATTTCCCCGGGCGCCGCCGTCAATATAGGCCACCAGATCGGCTGACTTCTCGGGGGCTCTCATGGTACCTGCCGCGCGGTCAGACAGCCTCCCGCACGAAGAGGATGCGCGAACAGCTGTCGCAGGAGTGGATCACCTCAGCCTGCGTGAGGTCCGCGTAGACCTGCGGGCGGATGCGCACGTGGCAGATCGAACACAGTTCACCCCGGGCCTCGGCCAGCGCGATTCCCTTGGCCGCCTTGCTGATCCGCCGGTACCGTTCGAGGAGTTCTTCCGGGATGCCCTTCTCCACCATGAACTTCTGGTCGAGCAGACGGGTCACCGCCTCCTCCAGACCGGGCACGGAAACCTCGAAGGTCCGGATGCCGTTCTCCAGTTCGGCCGTTTTGGTCCGCAGCGCTTCCTCGGCCGCTTTTATTTCGGCATCCCGGTTTTCGGTCTGCTCCATGATTTCCAGGATTTCGTCCTCCGCGGTCCGTATCTGGTCCTCCGCCATCTGGATCTCGTGCATCATGGCGGTGTATTCCTTGTTCGTCTTGACCGTCATGAGCTGCTCCCGGTAGCGGGACAGCTTGGTACGCATCACTTCCACGTCCCCTTCCCGCGCGCGGCGGCGCTTGGCCATTTCCTGGCTCTGGCGAACCTTTTCCTGGTGGTTTTCGGTGATGCGCTGCAGTTCGTCGCGGAAGGCTGATACTTTGGAGGGGACTTCCGATATTTCTTTTTGTAGACTGAAGATCTTCTGATCGATGTCCTGGAGGGCAATCAGGTTCTGAAGATCGCGGTTCACCTGGCTGCCCCCTCCGGTATCGTCAGGATGCGGCAGGGCAGGGGCGGGTGGCAGCCGTGCCTTGCCCGGCTAGCTGTTCGCAATTTCGGTGCTGGAATTATCACGACCCTCTTTTTCCCTGAATCGGCGTGTGAATATAACCCAGGGGGGAAGAGCCTGTCAACCAGACCGGATCCGTCGGTGCCGCTCCGGGCTCCGATGAATCCAGACGGGCAATCAGAGACGGCTTGGCCCGGATTAGTCGTGAAACGGAGGGAGCAAGCATCTTGGGACGCGGACGAACACGGACAAACACAGAGAGAACGAGACTGAATCCGCGGTCGGGGCCTGTTGCCCGTCAGGGGAGGATATGAGAGCCGTCGTTCAAAGAGTGGATAGCGCGTCCGTCGAGGTGAACGGAGAGGTGGTGGCAGCAATAGGCAGGGGCCTCCTGGCACTGATCGCGATCGCGAAGGACGATCGCACCGTCGAGCTGGAGTGGATGGCGCGGAAGATCGTCGAACTGCGCATCTTCGATGACCAGGCGGGCAAGTTGAACCTGAGCCTGCAGGACATAGAGGGCGAATTGCTCCTCGTCTCCCAGTTCACGCTCTATGGCGACTGCAGAAAAGGGAGACGGCCTTCATACTCCGATGCGGCCCCGCCCGCGCAGGCTCAGCTGATGTACCAGGAGTTCCTGCAGATCGTCCGGCGCCTCCATCCCCGGACCGAGAGCGGGGTATTCCAGGCCATGATGGATGTCAAGCTCGTAAATTCCGGTCCGGTAACCCTGATCCTGGAGACTGCTCCGGCCACATAACACCGGCTGCCAGGCGCCGGCCGGCCGCACGGCGAGACCGATGGAACACAGAGCTCCGCAGACACTGCTCGTGGACGCCGACGACACGCTCTGGGAAAGCAACGTCTACTTCCAGAATCGGAGCTCCGCCTTCATTTCTGATTACACACAGGCTGCAGAGAACATACAATACTCGTGTCATGCTGGCATTCATCGTCAGGATCCTCACAGTCATAGCTGCCCTCTGGTTCGTCCAGTGGGTCATCCGCATGCTCTCCGGAAGGGGCCGGCAGCGACCCGCACCGGGCCGGCCGGGCCAGGCCGGAGGCCCGGCCCAGAGGATGGTCAAAGATCCGGTCTGCGGAATGTACATGGATCCTCGCCTCGCCGTCCGCTTGGACCGCCGGGAAGGCGATTTGTTCTTCTGCTCCGAGGCTTGCCGGGAGAAGTACAGGGAGCGCGCGGACGCATGAGGATTTGACTTTTGACTTGCAGCGCGCCCAACATATAATCGCGCTGTTGTCCAGCGCCGAAGGACCGGCATGCGTGGAGGCTCCCAACTTGGCCCAGAGGCACCCCAGAAAACCACCCCGTTTTTCCGACGACATGATCCGCGACTGCCTGGTGATCATGGAGTCGGGCTCTGTCGAAGACCTCTTCGAGATCATCCCGCGCGTCGGGGTCCTTCGCAGCCCGGCATTTCACCAGCCGCTCCTGGACCTGCTCAAACAAGAAAACACCAAAAGGCGCGAATTCGCCGCCTATGCCATGGGGGCCATGGGGGATAAGATCTTCCTGGAACCTCTCCAGAAGGCCTTTTCGGAGGCCCACCGTCTCAAGGGAGGGGGCCGGGAGGAATTCCAGCTCGCCGTCATCGAGGCCATAGGCGCCATCGGCGATGATGCCGCCGCGGAATTCTTCCTCCCCCATCTGCAGCAATCAGGCGGCGGCATGATGAGGATGCAGAAGTGGATGGTGGAGGCCCTGGGCGCCATCGCCCAGCAGGGGGGCGAGCGCTCGCTCGAGGCCCTGCTGGAACTCACCCGTCACCCCAATGCCGAGCTCCGGGCACAGTCGATTTCCGAAATCTCCGTGGCCTATTGGCACAGGCCGAATGAGATTGCCGACAATGTGCTCAGGCGAATCGGGGAAATGACGGCGGATCGAAGCAGGGCCGTGGCTGAATCGGCGGTTGCTGCGCTTCAGAGCCTCGCCGACGTGGGGTGCCGGCAGGCTGAACGCCTCTTCTCAAATTCCAGAGATTGAAAGCCCGGGCCTGTCGCTTACGAATCCTGTTGCGGGAGGTCGGGCTGCGGGATGATTTCCGCAGCCTGTGGTCCCAGCCGCTTTGATCCCGGATGGCCGCCGGCGGAGGCACAGCGTGTGAAACTCAAGGTTTGAGCGCCGCGATCAACTGCCTCGCCACTTCCACCTGTTCGGCGTTTTTCCCGATTTTGATGTAGCGCTCGAGGTACGTGACGGCATCCTTCATGGTCGCCGGGTCGCCCGAGAGGCAGATCCCCAGCTGGTAATAGGCCTCGGCATAGTTGGCATCCGCCGCGATCGCCTGCCGGAACGCCTCGACCGCCTCGGGGATCTTGCCGCTGTTCACGAACGTGGCACCCAGGTTGTAGAAGTTCTGTGCCGCCATGGCCGGATTGACGGCGGCAGCCTTTCTGAAAGCCTCCTGGGATTCGGCGGTCTTCCCCATCTTGCCGAGGAGCACGCCCATGTTGGTGTACATGGCCGCGTCATCGGGTTTGAGCGCGATGGCCTTCTGGTAGGCGGCCAGCGCCTCATCCAGTTGGTCCATCCTGGAGAGGGCGTCGGCCAGATTGGCCTGGATGTAAGCCTGGTCGGGATCCTTCTCCAGCGCCTTTCGGTATTCCGCCACCGCCTCGGGGTACTTTCCCTGGGCGGCAAGCGCCAGGCCGGCATCGAAGCCGGCCTTCACGTCGGCGGACTGCTTGCGGCGCTCCTCGGTCTTTTTGACGTCCTGCTGCAGCTTCTCCAGTTCCTCCGGAGAGAGCTCGAACGCCATCTTCGCGTTCTCATCACCCGGGAAGAGCTTGAAGTTCACCTCTGACTCCGATCCCAGCGGCGGCCGCACGTTCTGCTCGAACATGGGCTCGAATCCCTTGGCCCGCACCACAACACGGTAGACGCCGAACGGCAGCCCCATGTAGAAGTATTCGCCCTTCTTGTCGGACTTGACCTTGTACTCCCGCTTGATGTCCATCCCCATGATCGTGATCTGTGCACCTACGACCGGCTCGTCCTTATCATCCGTTACCCTCCCCTTGATGGCGCGGTTCTGTGCCATCGCCGGAAGCAAGAGGAAGAACGCTGCAACGATAAAACATCCAAGGAGAGCAAAAGGCTTGCGAAACGGATTGTGCATGTGACCTCCTGCCAAAGCCTTACAAAGTAAACACGGGATTGATGATAAATCCAGCGAGCATTGTATGACCGCACCCCTGAGCTGTCAACAAACCTCGGAGCGCGGTCGCGGGGATCAAAAAGGGCCGTCCGGCGCCTCTTTCCCCACCTCTTCTGATCCGCTTTCTTCGAGGAAGTTGCGCAGCTCGGCAACATTGTCCGTGAGGGGCGCCCGCGGCAGACTGCCCAGAAATGTCCGCCCATAGCTTCTGGTCAAAACCCGCTTGTCCAGCAGCGCCAGGATGCCCCGGTCGGAGCGGCTTCTGATGAGACGGCCGAACCCCTGCTTCAGCAGGATGATCGCTTCCGGCACTTGATAGTCGTAGAAGGCATTCCCGCCGGCCTCGTTGATGTACCGGATCCGCGCCGAGACCACCGGGTCGCTGGGCACAGAGAATGGGAGCTTGTCGATCACGACACAGCTGAGCTGCTCGCCCTGGACGTCCACCCCCTGCCAGAAACTGGCCGTCGCAAACAGGACCGAGTGCGGCGTCTCCCGAAAATCATCCAGCAGCCGGGTCTTGCTCCTCTCCCCCTGGATGAAGACCGGGAAAGGGACGCGCCCTTTCACGGCCTGGTATGCCAGCTCCATCTGCGAGAAACTGGTAAAGAGAACGAAGGCGCGGCCCCGGCTGGCTTCCAGGATCTCCACCAGCCGCTCGGAAACGCGTGCGCTCCAGCCCGGCTCCCTCGGTTCGGGCATGTCCCTGGGAATGTACAGAACGGCCTGCTCGCTGTAGTCAAAGTGCGAGCCGACGATCAGTTCCGCTGCATCTCTCAGCCCCAGCCTCTCGCGGATGAACCGGAAGTTGCCGCCGGTGGAGAGTGTGGCGGAGGTCAGCACGGCCGTGTCCACTTTCGAGAAGAGCCTGTCCTCCATAATCGGGGCGACCACGATCGGAGAAGCCCAGAGAAAAACGCCGCGACCCCGGTTCTCATACCAGTAGACCCGCTCGTGGGATTCGGATTCCATCACCAGGCTGAGATCGGCTGACAGCTCCTCCGTCCTCCGGATGAGCGCCTCGATCACATCCCCGCCCACCGGCAGGCCTTCGAGGCCCGTATGAATCAGCCGCAGCCGGTCCGACACCTCACGGTAGGCTTCCTCCAGACCGTCGGCACCGTCCGCCGCGCGCCGGATCCGGCGCCCTTCACCCAGCTCCAGCATGGAAAACCGTCCGTCCGTCCGGGCAAACGCGCGAAAAAACTCCCCGGAGCACGCGGTGAGCCTGGCCAGCTGCTCCTGCAGGAACACCGACCCGCTCCCCGTTTCCTCCATCTCCTTGTGGGTGTCCCGCACGAGTTCGTCGATCCGGAAATTGCTCACCATCACGCCGAAATACTGGGTGGCCACATCTTCGATTTCGTGGGCCTCGTCGAACACGACGGCGGAATAATCGGGCAGAACCGATCCAAAATCCCCCTGGCGCAGGGCAAGGTCCGCAAAAAAGAGATGGTGGTTGACGATGACGATGTCCGACTCGAGCGCGCGCTGCCGTGCCCGGGTGACGAAGCACCGTTCGAAATCGGGGCATTTCTGCCCGGTGCACGTTTCCCGGCGCGCATCCACGTGGCGCCATAGCGGCAGCTCATCCGGGAGCTCCTTCAGCTCGGCACGGTCCCCCGTTTCGCTCTCCCGGCTCCACTTGCGAATGAGCTTGAGGTACTCCGGATCATGCCTCGAAAAGAGGTACCCCCCGGCATCGATCTCCTCGAGCTTCTTGAGGCAGAGGTAGTTGCTGCGGCCCTTCAGGTAGCAGGCCGACAGTTTTTTATCGAGCGCGTTTCCCAGAAACGGCAGGTCCTTGAAAAAGATCTGTTCCTGGAGGTTCTTGGTGCCGGTCGAGATGATGACCCTTTTTCTGCTGAAAATGGCCGGGAGGAGATAAGCGAGCGTCTTCCCGGTGCCGGTTCCCGCTTCCACGCAGAGGTGCCGCTGCTCCGCCAGCGCTTCGGCCACGGCCGCGGCCATGCGGATCTGGCCGGGCCGGTGTTCGTAGTGCGGGTGTTTGCGGGCGACCCGCCCGCCCGGCCCGAGAATCCGGTCGAACTCGTCCACCATTTTCATCCGGCCTCATTCTCTCTTTGTGCGGCTTTTGCCCCATCGCCGCTTCGTCGCAAACAACGTAATCCCTCCGAAGACCCGATGGTGCACCAAGGCCGTTCAACCTGCGAGCGCCACAAGGCGTTCAGGGTAAAGCCGGAACCGTCCCGTCAGTTCTCTCACCCCGTCGCGGACACGCTTCAGAACCCCTGCATCGGAAGGGGACCGGAGGACTGCAGCAATGAGTTTCCCGACCGTCTCCATCTCCTTCTCCTTCATTCCGCGGGTTGTCACCGCCGGGGTGCCCACCCGGATTCCGCCGGCCACCAGCGGCGAGTTCCGATCGAACGGGATGGTGTTCTTGTTTACGGTAATGCCGGCATGGTCGAGCGCTTCCTCGGCCGCCTTGCCCGTCAGCCCGTTCTGGAAGACATCCACCAGCATCAGGTGATTGTCAGTCCCCCCCGACACCAGGCGGAAGCCCTGGTCCTGAATCGTTTTGGCCAGCACCGCGGCATTGCGTACGACCTGCCTCTGGTAGGAGCCGAAGGAAGGCTGCATCGCCTCCTTTAGGCACACCGCCTTGGCGGCGATGATGTGAACCAGAGGTCCGCCCTGCATCCCGGGAAAGACGGCGCGGTCGATGGCCTTTGCGTGTTCCTGCCGGCACATGATCAGCCCCCCGCGCGGCCCCCGCAGCGTCTTGTGGGTGGTCGTCGTGACGAAGTCCATGTGCGGGAACGGGCTCGGGTGAATCCCCGCCGCCACCAGGCCTGCGACGTGCGCGATGTCCGCCATCGACAGGGCTCCGACCGACCGTGCAATCTCCCCCACCCGCCCGTATTCGATCACCCTCGGGTAGGCGCTGGCGCCGCACACGATCAGCCGCGGCCGGTGTTTTTCCGCCATCGCGGCCAGCTCGTCGTAATCGATCTGCTCGGTCTCCGGACTGACGCCGTAGGATTCGAACCGGTAGAGAATGCCGGAAAAGTTCAGCGGGTGCCCGTGGGTGAGGTGGCCGCCGTGCGCCAGGTCCATTCCCAGGATGGTGTCGCCCGGTTTGCACGCCGCCAGGTAAACGGGAATGTTGGCCTGGGCGCCGGAGTGGGGCTGCGCGTTGACGTGCTCCGCCCCGAAGATTTTTTTGGCCCTGTCGCGCACCA
Organism: Acidobacteriota bacterium; assembly: GCA_037444305.1. Lineage (GTDB taxonomy): Bacteria > Acidobacteriota > UBA6911 > UBA6911 > UBA6911 > JBBIMP01. The sequence goes on along the minus strand of JBBIMP010000013.1, from coordinate 2,277 downwards.
GGCTTTCGACCTGGTCCACGAACTCGCAGCCCCCGTAATACCTCTTGCCCGGGTAGCCCTCGGCGTACTTGTTGGTGAATACCGACCCCGCCGTTTCCAGGACCGCCTCGCTGACGAAATTTTCGGAGGCGATGAGTTCGAGGTTTTCGTTCTGCCGGCGGGTTTCCGCGGCAATCGCCGCGAAGACTTCCGGATCCGTTCGGTAAAGCGATTCGTTCATAAGTGCTCCTTCGAGTCTGTGTGTCCTGGGAGGCATTTTCTATGAAGGTTTCAATCGATAAATGCGGGGTGGTCTTCCGGCCGCCGACATTCCTGGAATCGACACTGTCATTTCCCGGCCGGGCCTGATTCCGCGGCCCCGGGCCAGAAGCAAAGTCTACAGCAGCCGCAGGCAGATTAACAGCACCGGGGAGCCGGTTTTCTGCCCGACGGCCGCCTCGCCCGTCCCGGGTTTTGCGCTTGACTGCTCTCCGCACTCCCCTAGAATTAACCGTCTGTGCCTTGATAACACATCTGCGACAGGAGCTTCCGATGCGGTGGTCGAAAACCTTCATACCGACCTTGCGGGACAATCCGGCGGACGCCGAGTTCCCCTCCCATCAGCTGCTGATCCGTGCCGGCTTCATCCGCCAGCTGGCGGCGGGCGTGTACTCCTATCTCCCTCTCGGCCAGCGCACCCTGCTGAAGATCATGGGGATCATCCGTTCGGAGATGAACGCCGCAGGCGCCCAGGAGTTCTTCCTGCCGGCCATTCACCCGGCCGACCTGTGGCGGGAGACGGGCCGCTGGGACGACATGGGGGAGAACATGTTCCGTCTGAAGGACCGCGCGGGCCGGGATCTCTGCCTGGGCATGACCCACGAGGAGGTTTTCACCGACATCGCCCGGAACGAGATGCGTTCCTACAAGGATCTGCCCCAGATCTGGTACCAGATCCAGACCAAGTTCCGCGACGAACCGCGGCCCAAGTCGGGGCTGCTGCGCCTCCGCCAGTTCATCATGAAAGATTCCTACTCTTTCGACCTCGGCCAGGAGGGTCTGGACAAAAGCTACCGCCTGCATCACAAGGTTTACTGCCGCATCTTCACGCGCTGCGGACTGAAATTCGTGGCCGTCGAGGCCAGTTCCGGGGCGATGGGCGGGAGCGAGTCGCAGGAATACATGGTGCGCATGGAGGCCGGGGAGGATTTCGTGGTCGCCTGCGACTGCGGGTATTCGGCCAACCTCGAACGGGCGGTTTCGAGGATCGACGCCTTAGCGGACTCCCCACCCCCGGACAAACCGGTTGAAGTGCACACCCCCGGCCAGAAGACCATCGCCGAGGTATCGGAATTCCTCCGGATCGAGCCCTGGCAGCAGATCAAGTCGCTCGTCTACATCATCAACGGCCGGACCTGTCTCCTGCTCGTGCGCGGGGACCACCAGTTGAACGAGTCCAAGCTGATGGCGGCGGTCAAGACCGTCCAGGTGCGCCCGGCGCATCCGGAGGAGATCCGCCAGGCGTTCGGCGCCGACGCCGGCAGCCTGGGCCCACTCGGCCTGAGCGAGCTCCCGATCTACGCCGACCACGCGCTGAACGGCCGCCGAAACCTCACCTGCGGGGCCAACAAAAACGACTTCCACATCCAGGGCGTGACGCCGGGGGAGCACTTCACGCCCGAGTGGTGCGACCTGCGCACGGTGGAGAAGGGCGAGGCCTGCGTGAGCTGCGGCAAGCCGCTGGATGTATACCGGGCGGCGGAGGTCGGGCACATCTTCAAGCTGGGGACCAAATACTCCGAGAGCCTTTCGGCGATGGTCCTGACCGCCGACGGCAGTCAGGCCCCGATCGTCATGGGCAGCTACGGCATCGGCCTGGAGCGGATCATGTCGTCGGCGGTGGAACTCTATCACGACAAGGACGGCATCATCTGGCCGGTGTCGATCGCCCCCTTCACGGTGATCATCACGCCGATCAACTACAAGGATGAGATGAAGGAAGCCGCCGACCGGCTTTACGAAGCACTGGGCGCAGCGGGGATCGAGGCGATCCTGGACGACCGGGCGGAGAGGCCGGGCGTGAAGTTCAAGGACGCCGACCTGGTCGGGATTCCTTACCGCGTCGTGATCGGGGCCGAAAAGCTCAAGCAGGGCAGGGTGGAGCTGTTCGAGCGCTCCTCGCGCCAGACCGAGCTCGTCGACCTCGACTCGCTGGTTAAGACGATTTCAGCGAAGGTGGCGACTGGCTGAATACCCGCTGACCGATACTTCGGTCCCGGCGCGGCCCCTCTGGATCCC
>JBBIMP010000012.1:27210-201976 GCA_037444305.1 Acidobacteriota bacterium | reverse complement strand
AGGATTTTCCCTGGTTTCGAGAATTTCAACGTCGGTCTGCATGGCTTGATCTCCAGTCCAAATATTTGAATATATTTGGTTTATGGGAGGCTCTTCAGGGCCCCTAAATCCAGAGTATCGCACTCGTTGTTTTCACTTGTTTTCCTCCGCTCGCACCCCGATTCGGGCGCAAATACAACAATTGGACGAACTGCTCGGCAAGTCACCCTGAAAGTGCCGCCGGGCGCTACCAGCTGTTGCCTTTTCGCATCTAACTCGATAGGATGGCTTATATAGCAGCCCTGTTTGGATGTCAACAAAATTATTTAGTTTTCGAATAAACAATTGCCAACAACCGATCCCGACCTTCCCGCAGACTCCGGGCCGGAACCGGACTTTGACCGTGCAAGGGAATGTTTCGTATGGCCATTGCGGGGCGGGAGTGTTAGGCTGTAACAACGTTGAACTCAAACGGAAGCGGGGCCATGCTGGGAATCCGCCACATCGCGCTGAGAGTTGTGGATTTGAGTCGTTCCGTCGAGTTTTACGCCAGCACGTTGGGCATGCGCCTCGTGTGGAAGCCCGATGATGCCAGCGCCTACCTGAGCAGTGGCGCTGATATCCTTGCCCTGCACCAGAGCGATGGATCCCTAGATGCGGAGCGCATGGGCGCACTCGACCACTTCGGGTTTCTGGTGGCACGAGCCGGCGATGTAGATGACTGGGCCGACCGTCTGAGATCCATGGCCATAGAACTGGTCCAGAATCCCAAGACACACAGGGATGGTTCACGCTCCATCTATTTCAGGGATCCCGATGCAAACCTGATTCAGCTCCTTTATCACCCGTTCATCGGGTGAGGGCGGCATGCTATACTGCGGCTCTACGTTTGGAACAGGCACCAACCATGAGCACATATCACTCGAGGAAACATAGCAGCGTGAAGAAAAAGGTGACACCCAAGATAGTGAAAATGATTGACGAGGCACTGGAAGCCATAATTGACCAATGGTATCTAAGTGTCAGCGACTACTACCTGACAGTCGAAAAGAAGGAGGAGAATCCTGAGCTAGCGGGGCCCGAAGAATTGAAGCGGTTTCACGATGAAACCGGTCACCGCATCAAATTCAACAAGGGAGACCTCGATTTTACATACGGGCTCTCTATCGACACAAACGGGGCCGGCTGCCAAATCGAGATCAGCGTCAACAATAAAGTGCCGAACTTCAACTATGGGGAGCTTGTCCGTCGCCTCTCGATGTACTACGAGAACGCAAGAAGCAAGCCAATTGAAGGCTACAAGAAGGGAAAGGAAATTCGCTATTCCGACATCTTCGTTCTTGCCGAAGATCTTCAAAACAGCATGGTTCTAGAACAAAGAGAGGGGAAGGCCGACATCGTGCGAATCTCCTTCGAAATCGACGATAGGCACCTCGAAGACTTGGTTTCAGACGCCTCCAGTTTCATGGAGTTGATCCACCAGTATTGTGTGGCTCCCCTGAGGCGGATCTACGCCGAAGTTTATCGGATCAACCGAAAAGGGTGACTTGGGCCTAACAACCGGTCATTAGGACACATCCGGACGGCCGAATGCACCGAGCAACTTCTTCATTCCGGGCCGCGCCCCTGCCGGGGCGTCGTCAACCAGCGGAAGGAGCCCCAAGGTCTGCACTCCCGCGGCTTTCAAGTCGACCCAAATCCTCTCGCAGGGCAAGATTGTCACCGAACACTCAAAAGCGGCCACGAAGGAACACTTGAAAACCGGCCACGTCGGGCAACGGGCAGTCAGTGTCGGGCAGTCCTTGACGTCAAATGCCGTGTATGATTCTTCATCGGTCAGGTATGGCTGTATGGCAACGGTGATCCCGCCTGTTGTTGCCTGCAACGGATAGGCTTCGACGGGGCGGAGCACCACCTCCTTGATGAAGTAGTTCCGGCCTAACCGGTGGTCCCGCAAGGGCCAGCAAAGCCAGAACAGCCATCGCTCTCTTCATGCGCAAAACGATACCACATTGAGGTTCCAACTCGGTCGGACCTCTGCCCCGAGGCAACGGACTGCTCTGCCAGAATCGGTAACAATCCAGGCGCAAGCAAATTTGACAATACGAGGCTCAAATCTTATATAGGGCAGGCCTTCGAATGAGGCCGGGCGGCCTTTTGCGGTCATGGGTGGGAAAGCACGATCCAAGGGGTTTATAAGCAATTATAAAAGAGCAACTTATGAGGAGGTAACAAATGGGCAAGATTATTGGAATCGACTTGGGTACGACAAACTCGGTGGTCGCCGTGATGGAAGGTGGCGAACCTACAGTCATCACCAATCCCGAAGGAAGCAGGCTTACGCCATCTGTTGTCGCAACCGGGAAGAACAGCGAACGATTCGTGGGGCAGGTAGCCAAGAGGCAGGCTGTCACCAATCCCGAAAACACCATCTTCTCAATCAAACGGTTCATGGGCAGGAAAATGAACGAGGTTGATGAGGAAACGCGGTTTGTTCCATACAAGGTGGTCAAGGGTCCGAATGGGGATGCGCATGTGAAAATGGCGGACAAGAGTTATTCTCCACCGGAAATCTCCGCCATGATTCTGCAGAAAATGCGTTCAGCGGCGGAAGAATACTTGGGCGAAAAGGTTGAAAAAGCGGTAATTACGGTTCCGGCCTATTTCAACGACAGTCAGCGGCAGGCGACCAAGGACGCGGGGCGCATCGCCGGCTTGGAGGTCGTCAGAATCGTAAATGAGCCCACTGCGGCCGCACTGGCCTACGGACTCGACAAGAAGACCGACCAGACCATCGCCGTTTTTGACTTTGGGGGAGGCACGTTCGACATCTCCATCCTGGAAGTCGGCGAGGGCGTTGTCGAGGTAAAATCCACAAACGGCGATACCCACCTAGGAGGGGACAATATCGACCATCGACTGATGGATTGGATCATTGGAGAGTTCAAGAGAGATCAGGGAATTGACCTCGCCCATGACAAGATGGCCCTGCAGCGACTTCGCGAGGGGGCGGAAAAAGCAAAAATGGAGCTGTCGACGGTGATGGAGACGGAGATTAACCTCCCTTTCATCACGGCGGATGCTAGTGGGCCCAAGCATCTGAACATGAGGCTGACCCGATCCAAGTTCGAACAAATGATAGGTGATATCCTCGAGCGGACCATCCCCCCATGCAAGCAGGCTTTGGCGGATGCGGGGCTCAAGGCAAGCGATGTCAATGAGGTAGTCCTCGTGGGCGGATCCACCAGGATTCCGCACGTCCAGCAGCTCGTGCGTGAATTCTTCGGGCGCGACCCGCACAAGGGAGTTAATCCGGACGAAGTTGTTGCCGTAGGCGCCGCAGTCCAAGCCGGAGTCCTTGCGGGGGATGTGAAAGACCTCCTGTTGCTCGATGTTACGCCGCTCTCCCTCGGGATCGAAACCCTGGGTGGGGTCTTTACAAGACTGATCGAAAGGAACACGACAATCCCGACGCGCAAGGCGGAGGTATTTTCGACCGCCGCCGACAACCAAACATCCGTGGAAATTCACGTGCTCCAGGGAGAGCGAAGCATGGCGCGGGACAACCGGACCCTGGGTAAATTCCACCTAGTCGGGATCCCGCCCGCGCCCCGAGGGATGCCGCAGATAGAGGTGACCTTCGATATCGACGCGAATGGCATCGTTAACGTCTCGGCCAAGGACCTAGGAACGAACAAGGAACAGAAGATCACGATCACATCCTCGAGTGGTTTGACCAAGGAGGAAATCGAGCGCATGCAGAAAGATGCCGAGGCTCATTCGGCGGAAGATCAGAAAAACAGGGAGACTATTGAGGCTCGCAACAAACTCGACGGGCTGATCTATAGTACGGAGAAGATCCTGAGGGAGAACCGCGACAAGGTAACGGAATCCGAGGCCTCCGAACTCGAAGGGGCGATCGCGAAGGCAAAACAGGTCGTGGAGTCCGCCTCAGACGCCGGCGAACTCAATTCCGCCCTGGAAGCCCTTACAGCGGCATCGCACCGCTTGGCGGAGAGGATGTACCAGAAAACCGATGCGCAATCGCCCCATGCCTCCACGGCGGGCGCCGAGGGAACGCCCGGTGGAAATGCGCAGTCCAAGGATGATGAGGTTATCGACGCGGAGTATGTGGACGTGGATGACAATAAGTAGGCGGCGCTTCAGGCCGGCCGGTGCAGGAACTCGGTATTTATCCAGGAGCAGTCATGTCCAGGCATAGGAGGAGCAGGGCGGAGGAGTTTTGCGTTAAGCACGAAGCGGGTAGAGCTTCCGAATCGGATGACAACCCGTCAGGTCAGTGGTTTCCGGCTGTGGATATCTGCGAGACCGACCAATGCTACACCTTGATTGCTGAAGTGCCCGGTGTTGACCCCGGCGATCTTCAGATATCCGTCGCTGGCTCCCGCCTGACCATCAGGGGCGAGCGGCATTTCGACCCGTTCTGCGCCCAGGAAACCTGCCACCGCATGGAGACCATGCGCGGCCCCTTCCACCGTACTTTTTCTTTGCCGGAAAACTTGGATGAATCAGAAATTTCCGCTCGCTTGGCGGATGGGATACTGAGTGTCCGCGTGAGCAGGCCATCCGGGGCAAGGCGAATCCCGATCAAAAACGGCGACACCACAGATACGCGATGAAGAAGGAAGATTACTATTCTGTTCTGGGAGTATCCAAGAACGCCCAGGACGCGGATATAAAAAGGGCCTACCGCCGGCTCGCCAGGAAAGTTCACCCCGACGTGAATCCCGGTGATAAAGCAGCGGAAGAACGGTTCAAGAAAATCCAGGAAGCATATGATGTGTTGAGCGACTCGAAAAAGAGAGTCGTCTACGACCAATACGGGTTTTACTCGGACAACATCCGAGAAGGATTTTCCGGGGAGGACACTGACTACAGGAAGAACGGTTTTTCGGGATTCGATTTTGCAGCCCGATCTGAATCAGGCGGATCGACCACCAGCTCTTTCAGCGACATTTTGGCAGACCTCTTTGGCAGGGGGGACAGGGCATCGGCGAGGGCTCCCCGGCGGGGCGAAGACATCGAACACAAGTTGAACATCTCTTTCTTCGAGAGCATCAACGGGCTTTCTACGCGGATAGCGCTCAGTCGCTCCCAGTTGTGCAGCCGTTGCACGGGTAGCGGGACCAGGCGAGGGGGGACTGAGAGGATCTGTGGGCATTGTCGCGGCAGCGGCCTGGAGGTCCGGTTTCACGGCGTCAGCCGTTTCACGACCCCCTGCGGTATTTGTGGCGGCAGTGGCAAACAATCCGAGCCGTGCGCTTCCTGCAAGGGCGCGGGGACGAAACCCCTACAGGAGAGGATAACGATTCGCATTCCCCCGGGTGTTGACAACGGGTTTCGCATGCGCGTTCCAGGCAGAGGTATGGCGGCGCCGCGGGGCGGAATCCCGGGCGATCTCTATCTGATTATCACCGTTGACGCGCATCCGTTTTTTGCGCGTCGTGGAGATGACCTGCATTGCACGCTCCCCATAACCGTCACCGAAGCTGCGCTGGGCACCAGAGTGGAGGTTCCGACAATCGAGGGAAAGGCCACTCTCAGAATCCCACCGGGAACACAATGCGGACAGAAACTGAGACTTCGTGGCAAGGGAGTCCCGTCAATCCGCGGTGGCGGCAGGGGTAATCAGATTGTTCGGATACAGATCGTTATCCCAACCGCTGCGGACGAACGGAGCAAGGAACTCCTCAAGGAACTGGCGAGATTGAATCCCGTGAATCCCAGAGCGGGTTTGGACCGGCGAAAGGCATAGTTGGCAAATCCGGCAGAAACAGAACATGAAACGCAAGAAAGCAAGCTATTACAGAATCAGCGCCGTTGCGGAGAATTATCGCATTCACCCGCAAACCCTCCGATTGTATGAAAAGCTTGGACTGCTGGCGCCGGCGCGCAGCGAGGGAAACACCCGCTTGTACAGCGACGAAGATCTTGAACGCCTGGAGACCATCCTCAATCTCACCCGCGAGCTCGGCGTCAACCTCGCCGGAGTGGAGGTCATTCTCAACATGCGGGAAAAGATGATCCAAATGCAGTGCGAGGTGAAGCAGATGGTGGATTATATCAGGACCAACCTGAATCCCCAGGGACGCGGGAGGAGTCAGGGTGCGCTTGTACGGCTCCCCTCAACTCGCCTGGTTCGCAGTCAAGACCGCAGCAAGTAGACACCATCCCCACCAGCGGCCGCGGTCAATTTGTGGGAGTTGATTCCTGCTGCCGCCGCAGGTCGTTTCGGAGGATCCTGCAGATCTCTCTTGTGGCCCGGAGCCGGGTCGTCCGACTCTTGGAAAACGCATCCCGGATTCCGCCAAGTAGCGCGGCCACGGCCTCTTCGAACATGGGAACCAATTCGGCGGTGATACTTGGATCGTAGGGCAAGCGTATGCTTTTGCACCCCAATTCGGTGAATACCTTTATGTACCGAGCGGTGACCAGGTCGGGGCAGTGGATTCGCTTATACGATGCCTTTACCTCATATCCCAGAAGCGTTTCGACGATGCGGGCGGGGAATTTTCTGCCGAGCAAGCGCATCGTACGGGTCTTCACGCTGAGGATCCGATCCCTGTAAAGTCCCACGATATCGGTGAATCCCGCCGCAGGATCCTGAAGCGCCCGGAGGATCTCGCGGTGAGGAATACGCTGATTGCGGACGGTGATTCGGCTCCGGCCAACCCTCAGCAGATTTAGCTTGGGCGGGGATTTCGAAGGAAGTCTTGCTCCAACCATGACCAGCCCCAAGAATGATTAGCCGCCACCGCTTCTTTGCTTCGCAAGGCGTTGCGCATTCCGCCGGATTGCCTCTGGAATGCCCCGGTCATTCGAGAGCAAAACCAGATCCCTGCGGTGCAGGCGAGCAAGCATCTTCTGCGAAATGTAGACGGGTGTTTTCGGATTCTTCACGAGATTGAACACGACATTGTAGCTGGCAGTCCATTCCTTGCTGCCGGCGATCAGACGAAGGATGTCATCGGAAATATTCCGCATTGCCGAAAAGGCGACAACCTCCGCCTCAGTGAGCTTCGGGCTTTTCAGTACGCTCCGCGCAACGTCCTTGGTCGGATCCCGAATAAGCAGAGCCCGGACTTCACGGGTACCGTGCAGGGCACATCGGATCTTCTGGGGAACGGACATCCGGGCGAGGCGCTCGAAAATCGTGCCCTCGCCTGCCGCTAATTCCGACGGGATGCTATCGAGAGCCAGCTTTTCGTCCCAGAGTCCGCCCTCCACATAAGGTGTTTCAGCGTTTGGCGCAAGGTCCTGGCTCTCCCCCGCCCGCGTGCTGTAACTCTGTTTTCCGGCGCCAGAATGCTCCGCTTCAATCTCGCGGATTTGTGCCCGCAGCCTGTCGTTCAGGTTCGGGTTCGAGTTCAGCCGGTACAGAATATCGGGGCAGTCGAGCAGACGTTGTCGATTATAGAGAATTGCCTCCGCCAAGTCGGAGGAAGTGTGTCCCGCGATTGCGGCGATGGCCTCATTGGGCGCTGCAGGATTCAACACAATGGACTCGCACAAGGTCGGGGAGGCGGAGGCACTGAAATGCAAAAACACGGGCCCGGAACAGTCCGGGGACTTGAGAAGAAGCGAGATATCTGCCTCAGTCCACCCGTCCAGAGTCCGGCTGGCAGCAGCGGCGACCTCACGCTCTGGATCCCGAAGGAGCAGAACCAGCAGTTCCAATGCTTCCTCGGGTGGTACTGGAGCCAAGCCGCGAGCGGCCAGCAATCGGATTCGCAAGTTTGGGAGGCCTTTTTCGAAGGAACGGAGAAACTCGGATGAGGGCATGGAATCAACCCACGGATTTCTCCAGAAGATCGCCAACGTTCTGCGCGTTGATCAGCATGCGCACGACCTCCCCCGGTCTTCCGAGGGAGCGCGCAGGCTGCCCGTTGATCTTCAGGTGGATTCCTCCGGCATTGCCTAGGATCAGGTAGAACCGATCCGTGGCCGCGAGGGCAACATCTTCTCCGGGCTTGAGGAGCCTGACCAACACGTTCTCTCCGTCACTTTGGACCGAAACCCAGCAGCTCTCAACAACCTCAAATTCGAGGCGGAGAGCGCCCTTGGATGCCTCCTGTTCGGGGAATTCCGATCCGGAAACGGGCGGCACCACGGAAGCAGCCGACAATCGGGGCTCGGATCGCAGGCCGAGCCGCGCGGTGGGAGAGATCGGAACCCCGGCGTTTTGGGCCCCTCCCTGGAATTCCTGTGCGCGCTCTCCCATCCGCACGACGGGCGGCCGGGCAAGGTATGGGGCAAAAACATCATCCAGCCAGTTTCTTCCCCACAGCAATCCGAGGGCCAGAAGGGTGAATCCGAAGGCCCAAAACAGCACAGGCGAAACACCCTGTGAGCGCCGCTCACTAACAGGTACTGGCAGCGGTTTTGAAACCGGCGTCGGTACAACCTGCGAAGTATCCTGTCCCAGCCGGTCCAAGAAGGGGGCCGGATCAATGCATAGCACAGAGCAATAGGCGCGCAGAAATGCGCGATTATACATGCCACCCGGTAACCGCGCGTATTGCCCCTCTTCCAGGTTTTGCAGGTGTCTGAGGCTGATGCGGGTCACTTCGGAGATATGCTTCAGCGCTATTCCCTTTGCCTCCCGGATTGATTTCAGGTCTTGGCCGAACATACTCATCAGGCAAATTTTTTGAAGACAGACCGAACCGTAAGGCTGTAGCCAGCGGACCGGTTTATACTAGGATTAATGGACTCGCTGCCTGTAAAGCTCTGCCATTCTACATAGTTGGCCAGGAGGTGTCAATTTGTTCGAGGGGCTACCGGGCGGATTGCCGGAGGCGGACCTGGCGCGTCCCGCCAAAAGGGAACCACCGCTTCTGGGAGCCAGCGCCGGTCCCGAAGATGAGCAGGGTCAAATACCCGTTTCCTCGGTTTGCGTTCACGAGCGTTTGATGGCAAATTTCTCACATGCGTGGCTGGAGTCCCTTACTGATGATCCTGCTGGAGAACACTGGACGCCTTTTCGAAAAGGTCGTTTCGGTATTTGACGGTCCGGGCATGCTGCTGGTTGCGCTGCTCGACTCGTCGTTTCTCTCCATACCCGAAGGCAATGACCTGCTCATAGTGATTCTCTCCATCAACAAACCGTGGGAGAGGGTCGCCTACTATGTGCTGATGACGACAATTGGATCCGTCATAGGATGCCTCTTCCTCTACATGGCGGGCCGGAAAGGAGGGAACGCTCTACTGCGGAAGAGGTTCTCTGCGAGCGGCGTCAACCGCGCCGAGCGGATCTACCGGAGGTTCGGAATTTTTGCGGTATTTGTTCCCAGCATCCTACCTCCGCCGTGCCCCTTCAAGGTGTTCGTGCTCAGCGCCGGGGTCTTCCAAATGAATCTTCCTTCTTTTCTCCTGACCGTGGCCGCGGGTAGAACCATGCGCTATTCTATGTGGGGGATTCTTAGCCTCGTCTATGGAGACCCGCTTCAGTCCTTCATGGCAGAAAACCTCTTGACGTTGGGATTCGTCCTGCTGACGCTGCTCGCAGTTTGCCTTGTGGTCATGATCATAAGGCTGCGGAGAGCAGGCGACACCACGCTGCAACTGAACTAGCGCCCAGGGGTTCGGGGAACGACGCAATCCCCGTGGAATACAAAAGTTGTGGCAAATGAACATCATACCGCGACGGCTGCGTTGACAATGGGAGGAGGCTTTGCTAGAGTCACGCGTCACATTTTGCGGTATTGCGATTGATCAGGGAACTTTGGAAGTGGTTGGCCGATTCCGCGTTCATGCTGCAAGCTCTACCGCGAGCACGCAGACCGTTCGAGGGCGAGAAGGTATAAACTGATGGCCAAAATGGAAAGCCTGGTCGCGGCAAACCTCAAATCGCGTCCAACGAGAACCATCATCAGCATTTTTGCTGTGGCCATTGGCGTGGTCCTCATGCTGATCATCGGCGGCATAACGTCCGGAACCCTCGACGACTACCTGGATAGAACCATGCATGTGGGCGCCGACTTTATCCTTCAGCCCAGCGGATCATCCGTCCTCTATGCGTTCAGCAGCGCAACCCTGAGGGTGGAACTTGCAGACAAACTGCTGGAAATACCTGGTGTGGGAGCCGTTGCCCCCGTGCTCTCCAAGTTTAGCTCGTCGGATTTCGGCCTCGTATTCGGCATTGACCTTGAATCGTACAACCGGTTGCCCGGCCGCCTTCAGGTAATTGCGGGCCGCGCCTCGCTCGAGGGGAACGAGGTCATCGTGGACGAACTGTACGCAAAATCCCGCCAGATAGGACCCGGAGCCACGATTACCATACTGAACAATCCCTTTGTGGTCAGCGGCGTTTGCCGCTCGGGGGCGGTAGTCAGGGTTTTCGTGCCGCTCAAAACCCTGCAGGAACTGAACGGAACTCCCGACAAGGCCACGATAATGTTTATCAAGGCCGCTCCCGGAAAGTCGCCCGAGGAGGTCTTTGCTGCGCTCAAGCAGGCTTATCCGCAACTGGCAATCGTTCGGACGTCGGATCCGAGTCTGCTGCTCGCCGACACGCGAATGCCGGGTTTGAAGGAATTCCGGTTTACGATCGTCTTTGTCTCCATGCTGCTTAGTTTCATTGTGATACTGCTGGCAATGTATACCACCATTTTCGAAAGAACGCGTGAGATCGGCATCCTCAAATCCCTCGGGGCCTCGAAAGGTTTTATAATTGTCATGATCCTCAAGGAATCTGTTATGATATGTAGTTTGGGCGTGCTCTTTGGCGTCGGAATCAGTTATCTGTTGAGGACGACAATCACAACCGCCTTTCCTACGCTGCAAGTGGCAATGTCTGCACAAGATCTGCTCAAGAGCGCTATCTTGGGTTTGGTTGGAGGAACCTTGGGAGCACTGTATCCCGCCTACAAAGCATCAAAAATGGATCCCGTGCGGGCGCTGACCTACGAATGAGGGAGTTAGCCAGATGACAGCCGGGCCCCATCGCTGCATGATTGAGACCATCGATCTGTCGATGGTTTTCCGCTCCGGCAAGGTTGAAGTCCAAGCCTTGAGAGATGTAAATCTGGCCGTGAACGCAGGTGAGTTCGTCGCGGTGATGGGTCCGTCGGGATGCGGTAAATCGACCCTTCTCCACCTTCTCGGAGGCCTGTTGCAGGCGACCAGCGGAAAAATCATCCTGGATGGACAGGATATCGCTGGTTTGAATGACGGTGCCCGAACGGATATCCGCCGCAGACAAATAGGCTACGTTTTCCAGCGATTCAATTTGCTGCCCACGTTATCCGCGATGGGCAATATCGAATTGGCCAAGAAAATCCACGGAAACGGCCATTTGAATGAGAGCAGTTCAGAAGAGATAATGCACCTGCTCGGCCTTCGGAACCGGATGCACTTCAAACCGACGGAGCTCTCGGGCGGAGAACAGCAACGGGTGGCCCTAGCCCGTGCCCTCATTAACCGCCCGGCGATCCTTCTTGCAGATGAGCCGACCGGCAATCTGGATTCAAGTAATGCTCGCCACGTCTTGCGTATTCTGCAGGAGTTGAACGAAAAACTGCATCAGACTATCATAATGATTACGCACGATCCCGAGGCGGCATCGGTGGCCAGCCGCATTGTCGAAATGCGGGACGGCCAGATATTCGATCATCGGGAAGAGCGGTTCTCCCACCGCGAAGAGTACAAGGAATCTTTCTAGGCACGCGGAAGGCGGGTCGGTCATGGCCAAACGGAGGAGCGTGTTCAGGGGATTGCTGATGTGGTCCTACGATCGTGGAACACTTCAATACGATATCATCTGCGCTCTGATCCTCGCCTTCATTTTTCTCGTGCCCAGAAGCTGTTTGGTGGGAAACAAACAGACACCAATGGGCGATTCAGGAAGCCCCGCCCAAGGCGAGCAAATTAAAATCCGCTCCGCCACCGACAAGCTGAACAAATAGTCTTGCCGAATCTCGGAGCCGCATGGGGCATCATCCTGCTCATGAAAGCTAAAGTGCCGCGGTTGCACCGCATCGCAATCTGCCTTTTCTGGCTCGGAGCCTTGCCGGCCATCGCGCAGCAGGGACCCGATGTGGAGCTCGACAGGGTGTTACGGCAAATGGGTGAGGCTGGGGGGAGATTCGTGAGTTTTCAGGCAGACTTCGTCCAGCGCAAATACACGGCCATCCTCCGGGATTTTGACCATCCGGAGACAGGGGAATTCATTTACTCCCGGGCAAAGGACGGATCGGCGCTCCTGCGCCAGGAGGTCAGGCAACCTGGGAGCAAGATACTGACCATCAAGGGCGGTACGGCTGTCGTATATCAACCAATGCTCAAGCAAGCACAGGTTGTGAGTCTGGGCAAAAACAGAGACAAGGCTGAGTACCTCGCCCTCGGTCTGGGCCAGTCTCCTGCAAAACTGAAGGAAACCTTCGAAATCAGGTATGCCGGAACGGAAACCATCGACGGCGCGAAGTGCTCCATTTTGATTCTTCAACCTAAGAGTTCCGCTGCGGCGGCCTTTTTTTCCTCGATCACGCTCTGGATTAAAGCGGGCAGCGCAGTGCCCATCCAGCAAAAACTGATGGAGCCGAACGGGGATTACCTCATGGTCAAATTCAGCGGAGAAAAGCTGAACCTCAGAATCGCGGACGGGAAATTCGAGCAAAAGCTGCCGAAAGATGTGGAGATACAGCGGATTCAGTGATTGGTGACGGCCGACGTTCCTTTAAGCGAAGGTGCTGGAGCAGGCTTTGTATAGCTGCCGGGATGGGGGGTGGCGGCTTGCTCCACGTGAGGCAGATCAAGCTCCCTCGATAACTCCTTCCAGGTCAAGTAGATACGATTGATAACCGTCCAGTTTCCCAGGACGGCAAGCACCCAAAGAACCGCCTCCATTCGGTGGGTTAATCCTCCGATGATGAGGAGTACAATCCGCTCGGGCCGCTCCATGAAGCCGACCTTGCAACTCGAAATCAGGGACTCCGCGCGTGCCCTCGCATAGCTAGTCATGACCGCCCCCATAAACACAACCCCTACCAGGACGACGTATCCCAGCATCTGCTGCCTGGCATACCAGACCATTAGGCCCATCAGCAGGATAATGTCCGAGTAGCGGTCGATCACGGAGTCGTAAAAGGCGCCAAAATGGGTCTCGGAGCGGCTCAGTCGGGCGACTTCACCATCCAGCATGTCGAAAAGTCCCGCGAGGATCACGATGAGCGCGCCCTGGACAAATTTCCCTGTGCCGAAGTTCCATGCGGCCCAAAAACTGATGACAACGCCGAAAAAGGTGAGAATATTCGGATTGATCCGGAAAAAAGTCAGCACTCGGACAATCTGGCGGAGGATGAACTTTCCGCCCAGACCGATTGCATTGCTGATCATGGCGGTAGGCTAGACAGATTCGTGATTCATGTCAAGGTCAAAACAGGCGAAAGCGGATCGTGAGGTATTTCTTGGGATCCTGTCGCAAATCATAGAGCAATTTAGTGATCTCGGACGTCGATTGGTCTAGGTTCCGGTATAGCGAGTCGTCCTTTAAAAGCCTCCCCATGGTCCCCTCGCCTCCCTCGATTTTCTGCAGGATGCTCGCCATCCGGTCCATGGTATCCCGGCTCTTTTCGAAGAGGGCGGGATCGGCCGATAATTTGCCGAGGGTCCCTTCCCCCTTTTCGATGCGGTCCATTACTGTTTCTGCTTTTCGCAAGGTGGCGCCCGCCGTGTCATAGAATGAAGGGTCGTTGATCAGCTTGCCTAAGGTTCCTGATCCGCTCTGTATCTGTTCGGCAATCGCCACGAAGCGATTCAGCGAATCGACGAGGCGATTGTAGACGGCCGGATCATTCACGAGCTTGCCAATGGTTCCTTCCCCCTTGTGCAAGTCCTGGATCATGAGGTTTGCTCGCGAGAATGTCGTATCGACCTCCTGCAGCGTCAGGCGCACATCCTGAATCGTTTCCGACAGACCGCTTGCCACCCGGTCCGGATCTATCTTCAGGGCTATATTCTTGAACTGGTCGGAGAGCATGCCGAAATTGGCGACGACATCATTGGCTCCCGTCATGATTTCACGAAAGCCCGTTGTTCTTATACCCTCAATCAGGTAAAACTCGTCCAGCATCGCCGGCAGAATACCGTAGGTTCCGGGAGAGATCTCAATGAATGAGTCCCCGATCAAACCCCGAGAACCAATGCTGACTTCGGAATCCCGGCTGATTCGGTTGATGAACTCCTGCCGGATTTCGAGCTGGACTTCGACGAAGCGCAGCTCCAGCTTGTACTCGCGGATCTGCTCCCGCAGGTCCGCAATGATTCCTGGAGCATTCGGCTGTTTGGGATCGACAGCCTCGAGCCGCTTCTTCGCAGCGGCGATATTCTGAAAGGTAGCCTGGTTGCCGGCATAAATCTCAGGCGGGACGATAGAGACCTTGCTGACCTTGCCGATTTCGATTCCGGCCAGCCAGACCGGAGCCCCCGGTTTGAGCCCTCCCACATCGGGGAGGTAGGTAATGGCCTTGATGGATTTTGAAAAGAGGTCAAAGCCCCAGCTCTGCTGCAATATTGCAGCGGCCAGAAGCAGCAGGGCAAAACCGACCAAGACGCCAACCTTCATTTCCGCAAGTGAGAGTTTCTTTTGCCGCGACATACGCCACCTTCCCCCGTCGTTGCTCCCTTGTAGCGAGGATGGGATCTAAGTCATGAATGCCCTGACATAGGGCTCATTCGATTCGTTGAGTTCCTGCTGGCTGCCCTGGAACCTGATTCCTCCGTTCTGGAGCATGATAAAACGAACGTTCAGCAGGCAGAGGTTATCGCCGCCCTTTTCCAGCCTGACATTGCCGTGTTTGTCCGCAACCGCGTACTCGTTGGCGAGGATGCCCGCCGCCCTCAGGTCGTGGGTAACGAAAATCGTGGTGACTCCTTCCAGATCCCTTAGTTTTATCATCAGATCTACAATCGAACGCTTGGTTATCGGATCCAATCCCGCCGTGGGCTCGTCGTATAGAATAATGCTCGGAGTGCCAACCAACGCCCGGGCCAATCCGACGCGCCGCTTCATTCCCCCGGAGAGTTCGGCGGGCATCTTGTCCACGGCGTCCTCGAGTCCGACAAAACCGAGCAGGCGCAGGACTGCGCTTTGAATCTCTTCTTCGGTTTGAATACCCGCCTCGTAGAGACGGTACCCGACATTCTCCCGCACGGAGTAAGAATCGAACAACGCACCTTCCTGGAATACCATTCCGATTTTTCCGCGGACACGGACCAGGTCCTTCTCCGCCATTTTGGTTATGTCCTGCCCATCCACAAAGATTTCACCCGCATCGGGATGGATCAAGCCGAGAATGAGCTTCAAGATCGTGGATTTGCCCGACCCGCTCGCCCCGAGGATTATTGCGGTTTCGCCCTTGGAAATGCAAAAACTGATATCGTCGAGGATAATTTCAGCATCGAAAAACTTGGTGACATTACGAAACTCGATCATGGCGGTTCCTGTGCCGGGCAGCAGTCGCGGGCGAATAATTCGCCCGGATCGTGTCCTCGCCCTCCCGGGGAGGTGCAGAGCGGCAGGCGCAGTCTCCATGTTTCCGGATACCGGCCTCGAGATTCTCCGGGCGAGCCTGCCGCTGTGATTTCGTGCATGGCATGCGTGCCCTCAGCGATTCAAATAGGGGGAAAGATAAAGAATCAAACTGTTGAGAAAAAAATCCGCCGTGATCACCAGGATGGAGCTGCTGACGACTGCCTGAGTCGTGGACTTGCCGACCCCCTCGGTCCCGCCTCGCGTCCGCAAGCCAACGTAGGATCCCGTCATTGCAATAATAAACCCGAAAACGACCGGTTTCAGCAGCGAGCCGAAGAGGTCAGAAAACTCCAGCGCATTCATCGCATCCGACCAGTATTGGCTCGAACTGATCAGGAGTTTGTAGCGCCCGATAACCCAGCCTCCCGCCATGCCTACCGCGTTGCAGAGGATTGTCAGCATGGGTAGCATCAGGACGGTGGCGATCATGCGCGGCGTCACCAGCTTACGGGTTGGGTCGGTGCCCAGGGCGCGCATCGCATTGATCTGGTCGGATACCACCATGGACCCAAGCTCGGAAGCGATTCCGGAGCCGATTCTCCCGGCCATCATGAGAGCGGAAAGCACCGGCCCGAGTTCCCGCACGAGCGTAATGGCAACCAGCTGCCCCGTTAAGCTCACTGCACCATACCGCCGCAAGGCACTCTCGGACTGTATACCCAGAACGGCACCGGTGAAAAACCCCGTCAGCAGAATGATGGTCAGCGAACCCACGCCTATGCGGTCCATCTGCAAGAGAATTTCTCTGAAATATATCGGGCGGCTGAACAGATTGGCGATGGCACGGCTGCTGAGAAATGTGTAGGATTGGATCTCCAGGATGGCGTTCGCCAAGACCTGATAGGGCGCCTGCGCTGCGTTTCTTAGCCACGCCGAAGTTGCCATAGGAGTCATGCCAGAGTTTATTTGTGCCCGCTTTCTTAAGTCAAGAACATTGCCTTGCGGTGCGGCCTGGCAATCGCCGCGGGAGCGTATTCGCCACGCGTAAGCGGCGCTGCGGTCTATTTCGTTGGGCCGCCGGTGGCGGTATGCGGTAAACGGGAAAGTGGCAGAAAAGGGGGACTGGAGTGCTCCGATTCACAACAGCCGGGGAATCTCACGGAGAGATGCTGATAGCCATCCTGGAAGGAGTGCCGGCCGGCCTTCCGGTCGATTTCGATCTCCTGCAGGCCGATCTCGACAGACGCCGAAAGGGCTACGGCCGCGGCTCAAGAATGAAAATCGAGCGCGACCGGGCAAAGATCTGCTCCGGCGTGCGCTACGGCAAAACCCTGGGCTCGCCCATATCCATCCTGATCGAAAACCGGGACTGGGTGAATTGGCAGGAGGTCATGGCCGTGGATGGGCCGAGGGCAGATGCCGCGGCCGCGGAGGTGACTCGTCCCAGGCCGGGGCATGCCGATCTGGCAGGCGCACAGAAGTATCTTACGCATGACATGCGCGATGTCCTGGAGCGCGCCAGCGCGCGCGAAACCGCCGCTCGGGTGGCGGCGGGAGCTATTTGCAGAATGCTGCTGTCGCATTTCGGAATCCTGGTCGGGAGTCACATCCTGGCCATTGGCGAGGAGGCGATCGATGGCAGGTTCCTGGAACTGAGCGGAGATGAAATTCTCGCACTCGATCAAAGCCGGGGATTTCGTTGCGCCGATTCGGCGGCCTGGAGGCGGATGAAGGAGAGCATTCGCTGGGCCGCCAGGGCGGGGGACACGCTCGGCGGTGTGTTGGAGCTGGTGGCTTGCGGTGTGTGTCCCGGCCTGGGAAGCCATGCTCAGTGGGATTGCAGGATGGATGGGCAACTGGCGCTTGCCCTGATGGGTATACCGTCCGTGAAGGCCGTGGAAATCGGAACCGGTATAGGCTCGGCCTCCAATCCCGGATCAAGAGTACACGACGCGATATACTACGACTCTCTTGGCTCCAGGTACTTCCGTAAGACAAACAATGCAGGAGGCATCGAGGGCGGGATAACAAACGGAGAGGAGGTCCGGATCCGGATCTACCTGAAGCCGATTCCCACCCTGAAGCAGGGCCTGGATTCGGTGGACTGCAGGACCAGGGAGCCGGTCAAGGCCGCCTACGAGAGGAGCGACATCTGCGTTGTAC
Organism: Acidobacteriota bacterium; assembly: GCA_037444305.1. Taxonomy (GTDB): domain Bacteria; phylum Acidobacteriota; class UBA6911; order UBA6911; family UBA6911; genus JBBIMP01. The sequence continues at coordinate 184,341 of JBBIMP010000012.1, read as the reverse complement.
CGGCCGCAGCGGTTGTGGGTGAGGCGATGGTTTCGATCACGCTCGCACGTTCAGTTCTGGATAAGTTTGGCGGGGATACTTTGGAGGAGACGAAAGCAGGTTATGGGCAATATCTGCGGCGCCTGCGGCAGTATTAACCGGCTCGCAGAGCGCTAGGAACCACGGTGGACAGACTGCGACATCTCCATTAAAATTCGATTTTTATGATTCTGCCGATTCTCAGGTATGGGGCGCAGGAGCTCAAAACCCCCAGCAAACCGGTTGATGTCTTTAACGGCGAACTGGAGAAGATCGCCCGTAACATGGTTGAGACCATGTATGCGGCGCCAGGCATAGGTCTCGCCGCTGCCCAGGTCGGGATCAATATTCGCCTGGCAACGATCGATCTCTCTGTCGGCGAGGAGGCCGAGCAGCTGATCATTCTATGCAATCCCGAAATCATCTCGCGGGCAGGGGAGCAGAAGAGCGAGGAGGGCTGTCTCAGCATACCGGAATTCACGGAGACGATCGTCCGGCCGGAAAGGATGGTCATCCGCGGCCAGAGCCTTCGCGGCGAAGAAATGAACCTAGCCGCGGACGGCCTCCTTGCTCGTTGCATATCTCACGAAATCGACCACATGAACGGCGTTTTCTTCATCGATCACCTCAGCTCCCTCAAAAGAACCCTCATCCGAAACAGGATCAGAAGGCTGGCTCGAGCAGGAGACTGGTAGCTCATGCGCGTCGTCTTCCTCGGTACTCCCGAGTTTGCGGTACCCAGCCTCTCCCAACTGCTCGAGAGCCATCACGAAGTGGCTGCGGTTTTCACCCAGCCGGACAAACCTGCTGGAAGGGGCCAGCGTCTGCATGCCCCGCCGGTGAAGGTTCTGGCTCGGCGAGCCGGATTGACCGTATTTCAGCCTGAAAGGATCCGCGACCATGCCAACCGCCCGATTCTCGAGAAGCTGGCTCCAGATTGCCTTGTCGTGGTCGCCTACGGGCAGTTGCTGCCGGGGTGGCTTCTCGGGACTCCCCGAATGGGAGCGGTTAACCTCCACGCCTCGCTCCTGCCCCGCTACCGCGGTGCCGCACCGATCCCATGGGCGATCATGAACGGAGACGCCGTCACAGGAGTCACTACCATGCTCCTGGATGAGGGGATGGATACGGGTCCCATCTTGCTGCAGGAAGAAATCCGCCTGGACCAGGCATGGAACGCGCAGGACCTCGCGGAACAGCTGGCCGGGATCGGCGCCGGGCTGCTGCTCCGCAGTTTGGCAGGACTCGAGCGCGCCGCCATCGAACCGCGGGAGCAGGAAGAGGAATATGCGAGTTATGCGCCTCGCATTTTCAAGGAAATGGCGCGGATAGAGTGGAATTGCGGTGCCGAGCAAATCCACAACAAGATCAGAGCAATGAATCCCTGGCCCGTGGGCTACTCGGAATTCAGGGAACAGAAAGTGAAGATCTTCTCCAGCCGCCTTCACGCCGCATCGCCGCCGTTAGAAGGACCCGAGGGCTCCCTGGTCGAACTCACCCCGGAGGGATTTGTGGTGCAGTGCGGCGGGCGAACGGTCCTTGAAATCACAGATCTGCAGGTCGAAGGACGCAGGCGGATCAATGGTAGGGAGTTCATCAATGGCGCAAGGCTCCAAAGGGGTGAAGTTGTATTCTAGAAAATCCTGGTATCGCGGTTTCTGCGAGGCTTCGGGCGTGATTGAGACTGGCCCTTTGGGTGTCGACTGTTGATCTCACCGGCGAGAAGGATTTGCTATCAAGCCCTCCTCCAGGTCGAACTCCAGGGCGTTTTCAGCGATGACGCGCTCAATGCCGGTGATGTGTCAGCCCTCTCCCTGCGCGACCGCAATCTGGTCACGGAGATCCTCTTCGGCACTCTCAGATGGCGAGGCTGGATCGATCACATATTGAGCGGAAACGTGCGCAGGCCCTGGGCCTCTGTCGCGCCTGAAATCAGAACTCTGCTCAGGATGAGCCTGTACCAGCTGATGTTTCTGTCAAGAGTCCCCGCTTATGCCGTTGCCAATGATGCCGTGAATCTCATCAAGCGCGGCCGGCGGCCGGGACCGGACAAATTCGTCAACGGGGTGTTGCGGGCCCTTCTGCGGACGCAACCCTGGAGAGAGAACGCAGTGGTGGTCGCTTGCCCAGATTGGGCAAGGGTTTCGTTGCCCCGATGGATCTGGGAAAGGTGGCAAGGCCGGTTCGGCAAAGCGGCAGCCCGTTCCTTCGCACTCTCGCTGAACACGCCTCCGCCACACTTCGTTAGGCTGACGCCCGGAGGGGAAGCGCAAATGGACTGCTCCGGGGCTGCAGCTGCCATGAAGCCTTCGGTCCTGGTCCCGGGCTGCTACATTTTCCCGACGAGCCTGCGCCGGATTCCGGGAATGGACCATATTCATGAGCAGGACGAAGCTTCGCAGTTGATCCCGTTTCTGCTGGATGACATCGAAGGCAAGCGGGTTTGGGATGCCTGCGCGGCTCCGGGTGGAAAAACCAAAATTTTACGCGAACTGGTTGGCGGCAGGGGATATGTTATTGCGAGCGATCTTAGGGAGTCGCGAGTCAGGCGGCTCAAGGAACTGCTGTCAATCGACACGCGCGCTGCCCGCTGCAGCCTGGTGGCAGCCGACGCCTCGAGACCCCCGCCCTATCTGGAACCTTTTGACGCGGTCATGGTTGATGTCCCCTGCTCGGGTCTGGGGACGATGAGAAGAAATCCCGAGATCAAATGGCGGATGCAGGAGAGCAGGCTGCCGGAGTTTCACAGCTTTCAGCGTGTCGTGCTCGAGCATGCTGCGGCAGCCGTGAAGACTGGAGGCCGGCTCCTCTATTCCACCTGCTCCACCGAGCCGGAGGAAAATGAGGACGTAGTGCACAGCTTCCTGAATTCAAACCGCGATTTCACTCTCGTCAGGCCCATGTCCTTGCCGGCGGCCGCTCCCTGGATTGGACAAGACCACATGTTCCGCAGTTATCCTTCCGAGCGCCCGTGGGATGGCTTCTTTGCGGCCTTAATGGTTCGGAAATGCAGGACTTAGCGGGTAAGTGGCTTGAATCGCACAGCGGGCTATGTTACCCTTCAGCGGACGCTCGGAGAGGTGAATGCGGCGGAGGTGTACAAAGTGAAGATTGCGCCCTCGATCCTTGCTGCAGACTTTGCGCACCTAGAACGGGAGATCCAGGCTGCGGAGGCTGCCGGGGCAGATCTGCTCCACATTGATGTCATGGACGGCCACTTTGTGCCCAACATGACCATTGGTCCGGCGGTCGTAAGGGCTCTCCGCAAGACATCCACTCTGCCATTCGACGTCCACCTGATGATCGAGCATCCGGCACGCTATCTCGATGACTTCATTGAGGCGGGCGCCGATTGGATCTCGGTACATTACGAGGCTGACAGACACCTCCACCAGACAATCGATCATCTGAAGAAACGCAATGTCCGCGCAGGCGTGGCCCTGAATCCGGCAACCCCCTTGACCGCGCTGGACGAGATCCTGCCGCTGGCCGATTTCATTCTCTTGATGAGCGTCAATCCGGGCTTCGGAGGGCAGAAGTTCATACCTTCGACTCTTAACAAAATCAGATCCCTGCGCAAGACTATCGATTCACTCGGATATGCCGCCAGCATCCAAGTAGATGGCGGCATTGGAGCCTCCAATGTTGCCGATATCGCGGCATCGGGCGCGGATATTATCGTAGCAGGCTCGGCCGTTTATGGGGTGGAAAGCGGTCCGGTGGAAGCTGTGAAAAGGCTGAGAACCCTTACCGGAGAACGAGACGGCATTCCTCTGGGTGCCTGATCCCGGGATTCTGCCTGTTTCCGGGCGGGAGGTTGAAGTGAACAAAGCGATGAAGAACCTGGCAATCTCGGCTCTGTTTGTGCTGTTGGCTGCGGGCTGCGGTCAAAAAGGTGCAAAACTGCAGAAAAGTGTAGTCCCCCCCGACAGAACGCTGTTCGAAACCGGAGACGAATATCTTTCGAAGAGCCAGTTCATAAAGGCTCGGCTGGCTTTTCAGACCCTGATCAATACGTATCCTGACAGCGACTTGACCGCCGATTCCTATTTTGCCATAGGGGATTCCTTTTACGACGAGGGCGGCACACAGAATCTTCTGCAGGCTGAGGATCAGTACAAAAACTTCATTATCTTTTTCCCGACCCACCCGAAGGCGGCCGATGCGCAGTTGAAGATCATCTCCGCCAACATGAAAATGATGCGTTCGCCAGATCGCGATCAGAATTACACCGAGCGGGCCGAGGCGGCCATCAAGCGCTTCGAAGACCTGTTCCCCGGCAGTGATTATCTGCCCATCGTGCGGCAGTACAAGGACGAGGTGCAGGAAAACCTGGCCTTGCGCGATTTTGGCGTCGGCGAATTCTACGCCCAGCGCGGCAATTATGCCGGCGCAAGATCCCGTTTCGAAGACATTCCGAAGAACTACCCCAATTTCAGCAGGATGGACGAGGCCTTTTACCAGCTTGCCCAGGTGCTGGAAAGTTCCGAAAACAAGGATGAGGCCGCCATCTACTATGGGAAGATTGCCTCGGGCTTTCCGTTCAGCAAGAGGTTTGAGGAATCCAGGGCCAGATTGGCCGAGCTGGGCAAAAACATCCCGGCTGTCGACACGCAGCTGGCGGCGGCAAATCAGGCAAAGGTCAAACCCGCCGAGGGTTTTTCACCGCTCAAGCCGTTCATAAGCTTTGTCGAAGCCCTGGGATTCAAAGGCCCTCCCGACCGGTATGAGGCTGCCAGGAGGACTGTGGAGGCGGCCCGGGCGGATGCTGTAGCGGCCGCGGCGGCAGCCGAAGGCGGCGCTGCCGGAGATGATCTGCTGATCAGGGCCACACTGACAAAGGATGCGTCGGGAAAAACGCAGGAGACCGCTGTGTTGGGCGCCAATCCTAACGAAAAACCGGCGGGCTCCGATAAGGAAGGCGATAAGAAAAAAGAAACCAAAAAAGAAGAAGAAAAAAAGAAGAAGCCGGACAAGCCCTGACGCCCGAGCCTATGCCGAAGAAACTCCTGCTGGCAGATGACAGCCTCACCATCGAAAAAATCGTAAGGCTGACCTTCGCAGACGAAGGTGTCGAAATCCAGGCAGCCACTGATGGGGAATCGGCGCTGGCTTTGATCGAGAGCTATGCGCCCGACATAATCCTGGCCGACGTCTTTATGCCGGGGCCAAACGGATACGAGATCAGCGCTGCCGTTAAAGACAATCCCGACCTGGCCCATATTCCCGTGGTACTGCTCGTCGGTGCATTCGAGCAGTTTGACGCCTCCGCGGCGGAGAAGGCACGCTGCGACGCCAGCCTCACAAAACCATTTGACACAAACGAGCTGGTCAAGACTGTCCGGCATCTGCTGGGGGGACCCGAAATGACTGAAATCCCAACCGGCGAGAGCTCCGAGGCGCTCCGCCGCTCGGAGACGGGGCAGAAACCCTGCCTTGTCAGCAGCAGGACAAAAAAGTCGTTTCTGGGAGCCGACTCCATTCTTGACCTCTTTGGAGCTGCGCGAGCTCCTTACCTAACCGAGTGCGCCGAGCCAAACCGGACTCCTACAAACGCGGGCCCAAGGGCGTTCCAGGTTATACCATTCCCTGGAACCCGTGCCGGGGATGCGGAACAGCCGCCCGCACAGCTTTCCGAGGCAGTAATCGATCTCATCGTCCAACGCGTGGTACGGCAGCTTTCTCAGGAAGTCATCCGCGAGATAGCATGGGAAGTCGTGCCGGAGCTCTCCAAGAGCATGATTCGCCAGGTATTGTCAGAGCAATCGGACCCGGATCAGGGCTGACCTGCTCCACCCGCGGCGGTCACGTCGGTTTCCTCCGCTGAACCGGCCACACCTGCGGAAACACGCCCTCTCGGGAAGCCGTGTGTGTTCTAAGGCATCGACAGAACGGCCTCCTAGACTACCAGACAGATTTTGCATAGAATATCCGCTCCTCAGTTTCGCGGATCCACTGCCGGCTTTGCCGCAATTCCGGATGCCAATATGTAATGAGGTGCTGATGTCTCGGGAAGTAATTGAAAAAGCATATGATCCTACGGGCTTGGAGCGGAGGTGGTACTCTTTCTGGGAGCGCGAGAACTATTTTGCCGCCGACCACGCTTCCCCAAAACCGAAGTTTTCCATTGTCATACCCCCGCCCAACGTAACTGGATCCCTGCATATGGGGCACGCACTGCAACATACGCTCCATGACATCCTGGTTCGCTGGAAACGGATGCAGGGCTACAACGTCCTCTGGCTTCCGGGGACGGACCACGCGAGTATTGCAGTCCATTATGTGCTCGACAAACAGCTCGAGGCAGAGGGCAAGAGCCGTTTCGATCTGGGAAGAGAGCAGTTCCTGTCGCTTGCCTGGAAATGGAAAGCTGAGAGCGGCGGCATCATTCTCAACCAGATGCGGCGCCTAGGGGTTTCCTGCGATTGGAGCAGGGAACGCTTCACTATGGATGAAGGACTCTCGAACGCGGTCAAGGAGGTCTTCGTCAGGCTTTACGAGGAGGGATTGATTTATAGGGGCGAATACATTGTCAACTGGTGCCCCCGATGCAAGACAGCAATCTCCGATCTCGAGGTCGCCTACCGGCAAGTGCTGGGCAAGCTCTGGTTCATCCGGTATCCCATAATCGGGTCCTCGCAGCACTTGGTCCTTGCCACAACCCGACCGGAAACCATGCTCGGCGACACGGCAGTTGCCGTTCACCCGGAAGATGACAGGTACAGGAACCTCATAGGCGGTCAGGTGCAACTGCCGCTTATGGACAGGCCGATACCAATCATCGGCGATTCATTCGTGGATCGGGATTTCGCTACCGGCATCGTCAAGATCACTCCGGCACACGATCCGCACGATTACGAGGTCGCACTTCGTCATGAGCTCCCCCGTGTAACTGTGATCGACGAGAGCGGGCGGATGACGCCAGGCGCCGGGGCGTTTGCGGGCCTGGACAGGTTTGAATGCCGGCGCAGGATTGTTGACCAGCTAGCCTCCGAGAGTCTGCTGGCCAAGACTGAGGAGTACCTGCACAACGTTGGGCATTGCGATCGGTGCGCCTCCGCCATCGAGCCAAAGGTATCGCTTCAATGGTACCTGAAGGTGGAATCGCTGGCCAAACCGGCCATTGCAGCGGTCGAAAGCGGGACCGTAAGGTTCGTGCCGGATAGCTTCAAAAACCGCTACTTTGAGTGGATGTACAACATCCACGATTGGTGCATTTCGCGCCAGCTGTGGTGGGGACACCAGATCCCCGCATGGTTTTGTGATGCCTGCGGAGACGTCCTGGTTCAGCGCGACAAGCCGGAAGCGTGTCCCAAATGCAAAGGATGCCTCAGGGAAGAGACCGACATCCTGGACACCTGGTTCAGCTCCGCGCTATGGCCATTCTCCACCCTGGGCTGGCCGGAGGAGACGCCCGATCTCAAGACCTTTTACCCCACAGACGTGCTCATCACGGGACCCGATATCATCTTCTTCTGGGTGGCGAGGATGATCATGATGGGCCTCAAGTACATGGGAGATGTACCGTTTCACCAGGTACACATCAACGGGATTGTGAGGGATGCCAACCGCCAGAAGATGAGCAAGACGAAGGGCAACATCATCGAGCCACTCCAACTGGTGGAGGAGTATGGTGCGGATGCGGTCCGTTTCACACTCTCCTCCATGGCAGTGCCGGGCACGGACATCCCGTTTTCCACGGACCGGATGAAAGGCTACAGTGCGTTTGCCAACAAGGTGTGGAATGCTGCGCGGTTTGTTCTGATGAACCTGGATGGGAGCGAGAGCCATGTCTCGGCCGAAGGCATCGACGAGCTGCTGCGCCAAAAGGCCCTCTCCCTGCCTCTGGAGGATATTTGGATTCTGCATCGGCTCGATGAAGTCGCACGGGGCATTTCTGATTCCCTCGAAAAATTCCGGTTCCACGAAGCCTCCAGTCTGATCTACCAGTTTTTCTGGCACGAATTCTGCGATTGGTACATCGAACTCATCAAGCCCGTGCTTACGACGAAGGAAGACCCGGCCGGGCCGCGTGCCGAACGTATTTCGATTCTGCTTCACGCGATGGACTATTCGCTCAGGCTGCTGCACCCGTTCATGCCCTTTATCACTGAAGAGATCTGGCAGAAGATGCCGCATTCGGGAAGGTCCCTCATGGTCCAGGAGTTCCCGTCGGCACGAACGATCCGATCGAATCCGGATGCGGCAAGGGCAATGCAGGTATTGTTTGATCTGGTGTTGGCGGTCCGCTCGGCAAGAACCGAAATGAACCTGGATCCGCGCGCCGAGCTCGATGCCCGCCTGACGGTTGCTGAACCGGCCATGCGCGCAACGGTCGAGGAAAGCCTTGACCGGGTGAGGGCCTTGGCGCGGCTCAGGAGCGTTGCCATCGCGGAGGCCTTGCCCGAAACCTCCGAAGACGTATTTGTTTTGTGCGGAATCTGGACCCAGGGCGAGTTCGCGCTAAATCTGGCGGGGGCTATCGATGTCGGTGCGCAGCGCCGCAGGTTGGAGAAGGAGCGCGACAGTCTGGCAGCGGAGATAGAAAAAATCCTGCGGAAGGTCAACAACCATGAATTCCGCTCCAGGGCCCCGCAGGAAGTAGTCGAAGAAAACCGGAGGCGGCACGCGGAACTGCTAGAGCGCATGGGCCGGCTGGAAGGATTGCTTGCGCAGTTTCCCGGGGCCGACAGCGGGGAGTGAATCCCCGACGGAAATGCTTCAGATCCCTGGCGGCAGGGGGAAGAGGCTGCTATTCCAGGATTTGGCTTTTTTCATGGCACCGGTTGCTGTTCCTGAAATCCTGAATCAAATCGCGCTGGCAGGGGCCGCCGGAGCGCGAATTGCCCCATCCCGCGAAGTCAATCACGACCTCGACCTGTGCCGGCGGTGGGGGCACAATATCGACCTCGAAGGCGATTTGCTTTCGCTTCGCCCAAATGCAGATGCTCTGGTACCGAAATGGATCGAAAATGAAACACCGGCCATCGCCTGGCCGAAACTCGAGGTGACCGGGTTTTTCGAATTGGGATCAACGAATGAAGAGGCCCTGGCCAGGCTGCGCAAGAGGAATGCCGTTGAGGGACTGCTGATCTTCGCCGAGCACCAAACCGCGGGCAAAGGCCGGCAAGGTCGAAGCTGGCATGCCTGCCGCGGCCAGGGACTCTATTTTTCATTTGTCGTCCAGCCCTTGCGACCGCAGCGGCACTGGGTGGTCCTGACCCATGCAGCTTCTGCGGCAATGGCGAGGTCGGTCAGGGATTTGTTCCGGGAGTTTTTCCTGGAAAAGCCCTTGGCGGTGGACCTCAAATGGCCCAACGACGTCCTTGTCTCCGGTAGAAAGGCGGCGGGAATACTGCTGGAGTGCCTGCCCGGAAAGAGCGGGGAATCGGCTGCTGTCATCGGTGTCGGCGTCAATGTAGGGAGGGAGTGCGTACCGCCTTCGCTTGAGCACACGGCCACAGCGCTCAATCACGAGGCTGGATTGGCGGTCCCGCGCCGGTGGTTGCTGGTGAGATTCCTCCTTCATTTCCAGCTCCTCTATGGGCTGTTTCAGGACGGCAACAGTCACGCAGTGCTCGAGGCCTGGAAGAGCTGTTCCAGCATGTGGAAAGACACAGCAGTCTCCATAGTCGACAGCGAAGGCGAACGACACGGCGTGACCTGCGGCCTGACGGAAAATGGGGCGCTCAGAGTCAGGGGCGCGGAGGGAAGAGAAGAGATCGTTCTGGCCGCCGATGTGAGCATTCGCATGGGATCGGCCTCCAAGGAGACATGATGCTGTTTGAGAGGGAATCCGGAAAAACCGGCGGCAGGGTAACAGGCTTCTTCGACCGGATGAAGAAAGCCCTTGGAGCCACCAAAGCGAATCTCGTGTCTCGTATAGAAACGGCGCTGGCGGGGCGCGCCGCGGTCGATGAGTCGCTCCTGGAAAATCTCGAGGAGATCTTGCTCGGGGCGGATATCGGGGTGACGGCCACCGATCGAATCATGAAGTCACTGCGCGAAATGCAGCGGCAGAACCGCTTCGGCTCAGCGGGCGAAATCAGAGATGCGATCAGAGAGGAAATGCTTCAGATCTTCCAGGGAAAACACGGAACGGCCCCCGCCGCTCCGGTTTCAGGCCCGGAAATCTGGCTCGTCGTGGGGGTCAACGGGACGGGCAAGACCACAAGCGTGGGCAAACTGGCAGCAAAAATGGCCGGCGCAGGGAGAAGGGTTCTGATCTGCGCGGCCGACACATTCCGGCCCGCCGCCATTGAGCAACTGGCCATTTGGGCCGAACGGTCTGGGTGTGAGTTGATCCGGAGCCGGACCGGAGCGGATCCTGCCGCCGTGCTCCATGATGCCATCGCGGCGGCTGAGGCAAGGGGAAATGACCTTCTGATCGTCGATACCGCCGGCCGGCTCCACACCCGAGGCAATCTGATGCAGGAGCTGGAGAAAATGAAGCGCGTCGCCGCGCGCAAGATGGCGGGGGCCCCACACCAGGTGTTTCTCGTCCTGGATGCGACCACGGGCCAGAATGGCCTGTCGCAGGCCCGGGAGTTCTATAAGACCGCAGGGGTGACGGGGCTGATAGTGACAAAACTGGACGGCACGGCCAAAGGAGGCGTTCTATTCGGCATCGTGCAGGAATTGGGGCTTCCCGTCAGCTACATCGGCGTGGGAGAAGGGCTCGATGATCTGATGGATTTCGCTCCCCGGACATTCATTGATTCGCTGTTCTTCGACAAGGCGCCTGGCGCAACCGAGGCAGACGCCGCAGCCAGCCACCCGGGATAGGCGATCAATCGGTGATGGACATGAGCCGTTTGGGATCGAGCAAGACCATCCTTCGGTTGTCCAGCAACAGAACTCCTTCCTTCTGCAGACGCGCCAAAGTCCGCGTTACGGTCTCGCGGGAGGTACCTACCAGCTCCGCCAATTCCTGGTGAGTGATCTTCAGGTCGATGATGATGCCTCGCGAATCCGTGATCCCGTGCTTCCTGGACAACTGCAGGATTCCAGCCCGGATTCTTGCCTCCGCGGTGCTATAGCTCAGGTCCTGGATCTGCCCCCAAACGTGGCGTAACCTGCCGCACAGGACCTGAATAATCTGCCGGACGGCCTTTTCGTTTCGCATCAGCAGCCGATGAAAATCCGCACTGAGAATGGTGGCAACGCGGCAGTCCTCCATCGCGGAAACCGTGGCCGGTGAGGTTTTGCCATCGAGGAGGGCCATTTCACCGAAGAAATCCCCCGGCTGGTGAATGGCCAGAATGCATTCCTTGCCCCCGGGTGTAGACTTCGTCACCTTCACCTTCCCGGCAAGGACGACATACATGTAATTGCCGGTTTCCTCCTCCAGGAAGATGATCTGATTCTTCCGATAGGACTTAACCTGAAATACCTGTTCGAGGCTCCTGAACTCCTGTTCCGACAGCGTGGAGAACAGGGGAACTCTTCGAATGAGCTCAGTCTTCATTTATTTTCAACCGGATCATTTCTGTTCGCTCCGGCCTGTCCAGGGGATTGTTGGGGGCATACCGGCGAAGTCCGAGGCGAAAGGCGGCAAATCCGGCACCCAAAAGCACGGATAATCCCGCCAGTGAAGCCACGAAAAGCAGGGAGCGAACAACCGTTCCCAGAATCACCACTGGGACCCCCCAAACCGTCTTTCCCCTTCGATTATTCTTATCGTAAATCCACTGGACGGTGTACGCATATTTCAGCGAGCCAAGGAGGCGCTCCGCGGAAGCGGGCGAGAAGCCGCCTGCGAGTATTCCGATGAGCGGACCGGCGCGACGCGCATAAATCCGAAGTCCCTGAAGGTCCTGCCAGCTCTCATTGGGAACACCCGATTCGAAGTATTCATCGGCTATCTGCATGGTGGGAAAACTCAGAACCGTGAGCACTCCCGTAGTGTCAGCCAGCTCGCATTCCACATGAACGGCTTCTACCGTTACGGGAAAATCCAGTCTGGCTGCGATCCCGCGGTGTGTGGGCACTTCAAGGGAAACCGTGCCCGCAATATATCGAAGAGATGCCGGCCGGATCCCCTCGTCGGGGAGGTGATTCAGGAGCTGCGGAACATCCGTTGCGCGGGGTCCAATCCGGTTGCTGATCGACCGCGCCACCCTCTGCGCCAGGTCCTCCATCTCCCCGGCAGAAATGCGGACGAGAAACTGACCCTGCTGGAACACCAGGAGGCCCCCGCCGACCGCGGTCTTATTGCCCGGAGGGCCCTCGCTCAAGGGAGCGGGGGCGAGATGGGTGAGGAGAGAAAAACTCCCGGCGCTGTCGGCGAAGGTGAAGATCTCAATCCTGAGTGGCGCACCGAGAGAAGTCCGGTAGACCCTTCGTGAATAGAGGGCAAAGCCCATTTCTTTCAAGGGCAATGGCGGCATTATGCCCCGCAGATCCGGGACGCTCTCGGTTCGAACTTCATCCGCCAGGCCCACAAGTTCGCTGAACTCCAGTTCGGCCGGGTAATAGGACGAAGAAACGTATTCCGTCTGTGAAAACAGGGGCGCGCTCAACGACAGCACGGCTGCCAATGCCCAAAACAGGTAAGTCGCTAGGTTCATTTGACGGTTATTATCTTATTGGCGAGTTTCCGTTAAGGGCCGTTTCGCTGCCGAGTGTTTTCATGTATGCCGCGATCCCGTTCAGCAGCGCGGTGGCCACCATTTGCCGGTTCTCGTCCAGTTTCAGGGCCCGTTCGTCGGCGGGATTGCTCAGGAAGGCCACCTCTACGAGTATGGAGGGCATTTCCGCGCCGATCAAGACTATAAAAGGCGCACTGCGAACCCCGCGATCCCTGGTCGATGGGAGGAGTTGACGCGCTGCCCCAAAGAGATTCTTCTGTATCATGGAGGCGAGTTCCCGGGATTCCTCCAGCTTTTCTCCCCGGGCAATTTGGCCAACCAATCCCTGGAGATCGCCTACGGTTCTCATGGTCGCCGCATTCTCACGGGCCGCAACCTCCCGCTCCTCCTTCGTCCTCGCGAAATCGAGAAAGTAGGTCTCCACTCCGCTGGTGGACCTGCTGGGGCTGTAGTTCGCATGCAGCGAAACGAAGAGATCCGCCTGATTGTCATTGGCGATGGTCGTGCGGTCTTCGAGTGTGATGAAGCTGTCATCCTCTCGCGTAAGGATGACCTCCGCCCCCAACTGCTCCGTGAGCATCGATTTCAAGTCCATTGCCAGCTTGAGGACAAGGTCCTTCTCGACAAGCCCACCGGGTCCGACGGTCCCCAAATCGTGTCCGCCGTGGCCGGGATCAATCACGATGCGTCCGACCTTGAGTCCCAGAGACCGGGTCACGGTTCTGCTTCCAAGACTCGTAGGCCTGGAAATTTTGGGCTGAATTACCGGTTCCGGGCTCCGGGCGGGCCCGGCGTGGTCCGCACGAACCTCCAGGCCGCCGCGCGCCGACCGCAGAGTGTCGGCCTGAGCCTGCGGTTTCGAGGCCGTGGATGGCGGATTGGCAGCCGGAACGGGGGACAAGGAAGCGCCCCGAGGCGGCGGGGCGGACGAAGGCGCTGTTGCCGGCGGCCGAGAGCTCACCTCGGCCGGCTTGGGGCTCTCCAAGCGACCGGGGATCTCGGTGGAAGGGGACACGGCAACAGATCTTCTTGGATCGGACGATATGCGCGGCTGCGGCGTGCCCGCTGCTGCCTCCGCTGCAATTCCACGGAGGGGAACTACTTGGACTATGATCCTGAACGGATCGCGCAGTTCGGTTATGGAGTAGTCTGTGTTCTTTTGCAGATCCAGGACAATCCTGGCCTTTGACGGTTGATTCTGGCCCATTCGGATCTGCTTCAATCTGGGATCTTCGATGGAGACGGCGGCGTTGAGCAGGTGCCTCGGGAGAATGACGTGCTCCAGGTCGAAGAATACCCGGTCCGGCTCCTGCAGGCGCTGTATGCTGTAAGATACGTAACCGTTCGTTTCTATGGTCACCCGCGTAAAATCCGGCGCCGTGGAATGATCGACCCTGTTCAGCACTGCGGGGAGGGGCGCCGGCCGGCTCCTGTCGCCGCGCGCCGGCAATCCTTCGGGACCGGGCTGCGAGTTGGCGTGCGAGGGAGCCTGCTCCTTTGGGTTGCGCTCCACCCCGCTCCCCCGAAACCGGGCCGCAGCCGCTGATCGTTTAAAGCGGGAGGTCAGAAGATCGTATGCGGTTCGGGCGGCAGCAGGATCCTGGAGGGGCCCGGAATACAAGTTCCCCAGCAGCAGAAGCGCCTCCGGAGCGCGTTGGCTCGTTGGATAATCATCTGTCAGAAATTTTAGCAGCTTGGCGGCCTTCCTGAGATGATCCGGTTCGGCAAAGGACTCGCCGACATGCTTATGCAGCACCGCTGCTTCAAAAACGGCATCGTCGCTCTGCGCGTAGTGCGGATCCAGTCTATAAACCTTCTGAAACCAGCGGATGCAGTCGAGATACTCCTGTGGGGACGCCGCCGCCCTGCTGAGCAGGTCTTGCCTGATTTCCTGCGCCCGTACCCACGCTTTGGCTGCCCCCTCCCGATCCCAAAGCTGGCCTGCCGCCCATGCTTCCCGTCCGGGCGAGGCGGCCAGGGCGAACGCACATAAAATGACAATTCTGTAAGCCACGCTACGGCCCTCCAAACCGCCAAGGCGCCAGAGTCGCGCGTATTGTATTTCCACCGCAGGGGGCTGTCAAGAATGACCAAACGGAAGCTATTGATATTAGGTCATTTAGGAGGATCCCGTCGGCGGATTCAGCGCGGAGAAGTTGGGGCTGCATATCCCGGGCCCTGGTACGGTCCAATGCGGTCAACCGGTGGGATGTTGCTGATATGGAGCACGCCATTGTGGTCCAAATACCGGTAAGTAACCGGCCTCGGGGGATCGGGTTGGGTCGCGGAGGGCGTCTGGCGGTTGCCGTAGCGTTCGGTGACAGTTCTGACGTAATCGTGGGTCTCCCTGATGTTGGGAATGCGCCCGATCCGCTGAACCAGATTCTCGCCTGCATTATAGGCTGCCAGGCTCAGGAGCAAATCGTTATTGAAAGTGTCGAGCAGCGCGCGCAGGTGCTCGGCCCCCCCCCTAATGTTGTCTTCTGGATCAAATGGATTTCTTACACCGAGCCGCGCGGCTGTTGCGGGCATCAACTGCATAAGCCCCATGGCTCCCTTGGGCGAGACTGCCTTAGGATTGAAGGCGGATTCAGTGGCGATTATGGATTTGATGAGGTGCGCATCCAGGCCGTATACCTCGGCATACCTGGCGATGATCGGGTCGTATACCGTTGACCTGCTTTTTGCGGTTGGCTTTTCCAATGTTTCGGCCGGAGCGGGTGATTCGTGCGACACGATGATCCCGGGTCCGTAGTTGGCGGGCGGGATATTGGTCAAGTTGCGGATACCATTGCCATCGACATAGCTATACAGCGTCTGGGCATTGCCCGTGGTTACCCCTGAGAGGAATATCAGTCCAAGAAGTAGCCACCCGATGCAGCGAATCAGCAAGTCAAGACTCCCCTTGTAGCAGGCTCGAAATACCTATGGCTCACCACATGTTAGATGAGCGAGAAACGGGAAAAGACCAATCATTTATTCGCAAGCAGCCTCTCCACGACGGAAAAACTCTCCTCCATCGCATCGGCCAGTCTGGCGAAATCTTTACCTCCGGCCTCCGCCAGCTCGGGCTTGCCGCCGCCTGAGCCGCCGACAATGGCCGCTATCTCTTTGAGAATGCGTCCGGCTGGGATCCGCTTGGCGAGATTGCTTGTGACCATAGCAACCAGGGCCGCCTTCTCGTCTTGAATCGATCCTAGAACGACGATGCCGGATCCAAGGCGCTGCTTGATCTCGTCGGCGAGAATCCGCATGCCCGCCCGGTCGGTATTGGTGACGACCTCCGCTATCATTGGGATATCATGGATTTTGCGGGTGCGGGATAGCATCCGGTCAATACCTTGGCGCATGGAATCCAGCGCGATCTCTGCCGTCCTTTTCTCCAGATCGCGCACCTGAAGCTGCAGCTTCTGCACAAGGGCGGGCAGGTCCTGGCGGCTGACCTTGTGCTCGGATTGGAGGTAATCCAGGATCTGTTCCGCTTCCCTGAAGCGGTCCAGCGCCGCCGGGCCGGTGAGTGCCTCCAGCCTGCGCACTCCGGCAGCAATACCCACTTCGGAAACCACTTTGAAGATCCCTATGCTGCCCGTCGCTGCCAGGTGGGTTCCACCGCAGAGCTCTCGGCTATACCCGGCTACCTGCACCACGCGGACTCTTTCGCGATATTTTTCGCCGAAGAGTGCCTCAGCGCCCGAATTCAATGCCTCGTCGAGATCCATACTCGCTGTCTCGACGGGGGAATTGAGCCAGACCTGCGCGTTGATCTCATCTTCGATCTTGCGGAGCTCCGCCGGCGTCAGGGGCGCGAAGTGAGTGAAGTCGAACCTGAGCCGATCGGGCGCCACCAGCGATCCCGCCTGCTTGACGTGGGGACCAAGGACCGACTTGAGTGCGGCATGAAGCAGGTGTGTGGCGGTGTGATTTCTGGCAGTCTGCTGCCGGCGCCCCATGTCCACTTCCGCCATGACCTCCCCGCCCACTTCGAGACGGCCTGTTTCCACTTCTACCAAGTGGGTGATGGCTGTGCCGAGATACTGCGTGCCGTGAACTCGCGCGCGGCTATGTTCGGAAGACAAGACGCCCGTGTCCCCCACCTGCCCACCGGCTTCAGGGTAAAAGGGTGTGGCGTCCAGGATGACCTTGCCGCTCTGCCCGGCGGGGAGAACTTCCGTCGCCGATCCATCGACAAGGATGGCCTGGACACGGCATGGCACGGGGTGGGTGTAGTCGTAGCCCACGAACTGCGTAGTCCCCTCAAAGGAAGCGCCGGCAACCTCCTCCCTGACCTTTCCGGATTCATAATCGCGCCGGGATCGCTCCCGTTGCTCTTCGAGGGCCCGATTGAAGCCGGCTTCATCGACCAGGAGCCCTTTCTCCTGCGCAAGGTCCTCAATTATTTCCAGGGGAAGTCCCCTGGTGTCGTAAAGGAAAAAGGCCTGGCGGCCGGGCACGGTGGCAACGCCTTCCCGGAGGAGTTTTTGCGACCTCTCCTCAAAGTCGCGAAGCCCCTGCGCCAGCGTATCGGCGAAGCTCACTTCCTCCTGCTGGATCGCTCTGGCAATCGCGTCGCGCGCTGCGGAAAGCTCGGGATAGGCATTCTGCATCTGTTCGCCGACGACGCCGGCAACGCGGAAAAAGAACGGTTCCTCGATCCCGAGTTTCTTGCCGTGGACGATGGCGCGACGCATTATCTTTCTGAGGACATACCCCCGCTTGTCGTTGCCGGGGTATTGGCCATCGCCGATCACGAAGGCTGCTGCCCGGGCGTGATCTGCGATGATGCGCATGGAAGCATCGGAAGCAGTGCCGAGCCCATACTCGGTGGCGGCAATACGCGCTATTTCCGTCAGCAGCGGCAGAAAAATGTCGGTTTCGTAATTGGAGGTCTTTCCCTGGAGGACCGCTGCGATCCGCTCGAAACCCATGCCGGTGTCAATCGAAGGGGAGGGGAGCGGTTTTGTGGTCCCCGCGGCATCGCGATTGAATTGCATGAACACCAGGTTCCAGATCTCCACCCAGCGGCCGCATGTGCAGGTAAGGTCGCACTGGCCATGGCCGGGAATGGGGCTCCTGCCGAAATCGTAATGCAGCTCGGAGCAGGGACCGCATGGACCGGTTTCCCCCATGGCCCAGAAGTTGTCCTCCTCGCCCAGCCGGAAGATCCTTTCCGGTGCCACGCCGATATCCCGGTTCCAGATTTGCCAGGCCTCGTCATCATCACGATAGACGGTGATCCAGAGCCGCTTCGAATCGAGTCCAAACTCGCGTGTGACCAATTCCCATGCAAGCCGGATGGCCTCCCGTTTGAAGTAATTGCCAAACGAAAAATTGCCCAGCATTTCAAAGAAAGTATGGTGCCGGTTCGAGTGGCCGACCTCGCGGAAATCGTTGTGCTTTCCGCTGACCCTCATGCACTTTTGACTGCTCACCGCCCGATTGTACGGGCGCTCTTCCTTGCCCAAGAATACGTCCTTGAACTGGTTCATCCCGGCATTGGTGAAAAGCAGGGTTGGATCGGCGAATGGGATAAGGGAGGAGCTTGGGATGATCCGGTGCCCCTGCTTCTCGAAGTAGGACAAAAACAGCTTGCGTATATCGTTGCTGGCGAACAATTTATTCTCCATCCTCCATTTCCTGCCATATGGCGGGCGGCACACGCGGCTTCAGAACATCGCGCACGATTTCCACCGTGAAGCCGCCCGCCAACAGCGACCGGTAAAGCCGGGAGACGCGCCGGGGGTCCTCCGCCGCTTCGGCGCTGCGCAGCCTCCGTTCGAGCAGGCGGCGCACCACCTCCCGTTCGCCGATCGCGGCGAGCGCCCGATCCACAGTGACGCGCGCCAATCCGGCTTCGACGTGCCGGCGAGCCAGAAACTGGCATACTTTGTCTGGCAGCCAGCCATCTCGCGCCAATCTGCGGCAGGCCAAATTATAGGCAAAATTTTCGTCGTTGAGCAGGCCGAGTTCCTGCAGCCGGTCCAGAACCCGCCGCACGGTATCCTCTTCGGCGAGTTTTTGCAGCTTTTGCTTCAGCTCGCCTCGGCTATGCGGTCGGGAGGATAGGATCTTGCCCGCAATCCGCAGAAGCTGGTCGTACGTCGAGCCCTCCATCAGACGCCGGATTTGCGCAGGTCCTCTTCCATCGCATGGAGCGCCGCGTCCTTGGTGGTGAAAATACCCTGCACCCTGAGCTTGAACTCGTCTGCATTGGTCGCATACTGCAGCGCGTTCTCGTAGCTGATACGGCCGGCCTTGTAGTGCTCGAATATCGACTGGTCGAACGTCTGCATGCCATACTGCGAGGTGCCGGCAGCAAGGGCCTGCGGAATCATCCTCGTCTTTTCCTGGTCGAGGATGCAGTTCTTGATGTACTCCGTAACGACCATTACCTCGATGGCGGGCACGCGCCCCTGGATATCCGACCGTCTCATAAGGCGCATGGAAATCACCGACTTGAGCACCATGCCCAGCTGAAGGCGGATCTGGCGCTGCTGGTCGGAGGGGAAAACCGCAATGATGCGGTTGATGGTTTCCAGTGCGTCGAGTGTGTGCAGCGTGCTGAAAACCAGGTGTCCGGTTTCGGCCGCAAGGAGCGCCGTCTCGATGGTCTCGAGATCGCGCATCTCGCCCACCAGGATCACATCCGGATCCTGGCGCAGCGCGCTCCTCAGCGCTTCCCCAAAACCGGCCGTGTCCACAGAAACCTCGCGCTGGCTGATGATGCTCATGCGGTCCATGTGGAGGTACTCGATCGGATCCTCGATGGTGATGATGTGACGAGTGGTATTATCATTGATAAAATTGAGCATGGCGGCCAGGGTAGTCGATTTGCCGCTCCCCGTGGTGCCGGTGACCAGCACGAGGCCGCGAGGCTCCATGGCGATCTTTTCCAGAATCCTCGGCAGGAATAGATCCTCGAATCCCAGGACGCTGACGGGAATTGCACGCGCCGCAATCGAAACGCTGCCTCTCTGCTGGAAGACGTTGACACGGAACCGGCCGAGTCCTTTAAGCCCATAACCCAGATCCACCTCGGCCGAATCTCGAAACCGCTGCTTCTGCTTATTGTTCATGATGGAGAAAGCCATCATGAGGGAATCTTCCTTGGAGATCTTGCCAAAGTTCCCGAGCGGTACCAATTCGCCGTTTAGCCGGATGTGTGGAAAGGAGCCTACCTTGACGTGAAGGTCAGAGGCGCCCTTGGAAACCATAACACGCAACAGGTCATCAATTTCCATCCGATTATCCTTCCGGTAGCCTTGAGTTCGCGTCATGTTATGACCGGCGTCGGGGGGTGTCAAGCCGATTTGCCGGCTACAATCTCCCGTGGCAGTGCAGCCCCCATAGGCATACTATCGGCAAGTGCTTCCACTTGACTGAGATAAACGCATTCCGTAAGATTCGACTCCTATGAATGTAAAGCTGACTACCTTGGAGACGCAGACTCGACCGGGCGCTGCCGGCATTGTAAGGGCCCTGCTGGCTTCCCTGGCCGGCGCCCTCGTGCCCGGGCTGGGCCACGCCCTGCTAAGAAAGTGGGACCGGGCTGTTGTTTTTTTGGGGAGCATCAGCCTGATGTTCATGATCGGCCTTCGCCTTGAGGGCCGCCTCTTCAATCCCGATTTCAGCGACCTGTTTTCCAGTCTTAAGTTTATTGCCGATGCCGGGAACGGACTTCTGTACTGGGTCTGCTGGTTCCGCGGGTTGGGGGCGGGCGAACCCACGGCCTATACCTTCGACTTCGGGAATGTATTCATTTATACCGCCGGACTTCTGAACATGCTCATCATCGTCGATGCCTTCGACATAGCGATGGGAAGAAAGCGATGAAGGACCACCTGCTCTGGCTGGTCGTGCTGAGCCTGCTGACCTCCCTCGTTTTCACCTTTCTTTCGCGGCGCCGCGCCAAGGAGCGCCTCCGTTACTTCCTGTTGGTGTTCTTCTCTTTTGTGCTGCTGTCGATCATCGCGGGTTGGCTCATGCGCCCCTTGCCGTTCTGAGCGGGACAGTCGCGACTCATGTCGAGGAAAGCAATTACACGCCACCTGAGATACCGGCTGCCGGTGCTCTTGTATGCTGCTCTGCTTTTCTGGGCGAGCTCGGGGCCTGAGGATGTCGGGATGTTCAAGGCGGCGCCCGACTACTTTCTCCATGCCGCTGCCTACTTCGTCTTCTACATCCTGGCCTTTCTCGCAGTGCATGAAGGCTGCACGCCCCGCCAGAGGTGGGCTGGGGCCTGGCTGCCTTATCTAATCACGGTACTTTACGCTGTTTCGGATGAATTTCACCAGAGTTTTGTCCCTTCGCGCGACGCCTCCATTATCGATGTCCTCGCAGATGCTGCGGGAGGCTTACTTGCGGCAATGAGCCTCAGTCCTACTACGCGTCTGATTTCCCGCTTTTTCGCTTCGTCGGCCCGTTGATATAATGCCTGCTGGGAGAACCGGAGCGGATCATTTGCCAGGCGCCCTGATCCGGGCGTAGGCTTTGGTCCATCCCGGCGGCAAGTACCGGAACGTCGCTGGATAGATAAAACCCCTGCAATTGGCTGGAAAAAAGAGGATGGCATGGCCAGTTTCTCAGCGGCAGAAGTCATCGAGCGCTTCCGCAGCGCCGGCGTGCAGCGGTCGGCTTTTGGCCAGGAGGACATACGGACCTGGTTCGGCGCCATTCCGGACGTCAGGGCCAATGTGCTGGAAAGCGCCGCCTACCTGAGGGGCAGCGGCCTCCTCGATCCGTCGGTCAAGGTGCACGGACTGATATTGGATTCCCAGACCGGGGCTGCAGAACTGATCGCCAACGGTTACGATGCGGCGGTTTACGCTTCGGTCGCGCGCTCCGCGGAAAGGGAGGGCGAGGCGGTCGAAGCTCCCCCAACGGCGCGCGACGGGAGGCCGGAGTCTCCCCCGCCGCTGAAAACGACAAGGCACGAGGAGCGCACCCACTCGCAGCCGGCGGTCGACTCCGCCCGCAGAGGCGAGGAACAGGAGGCCGACGATGCCGTTGCGCAGGCGCTGTCCGTGGTCGAGTATCTGCTGAAGCAGGCGCAGGGCAGCCCCGATCTGGGCCGAGTGCTTCCCCGCATCACGGATGCTCTACGCCAAGAAAAAAATCCCGTCCGGATCGTCAACCTCATCGAAAGATCCATTCGCGATTACGGCGTGCTGAATCCGGGAGCGGCGGAGCGGTTTGAACAGGTGCGAAAGATCATTCGCTCCCGGCCGGATGCCAGCACCGCGCTGTTGGAACTGGTTCGAAAACTGACCGCCTAGCGGGCGGCAGGCGGCCGCACACCGTCTCGTTGGCCAACACGGGGAAAACATGACATTCGAAGCGAAGACCGCCGTAATCACTGGAGGATCCAGAGGTATCGGTCGAGCCATCTGCAAGGAACTGAGCCATTTGGGGTGCAACATTGCGTTTAACTACTCGCAGCGCAGGGACGCCGCCGATGCCTTGGTTGCCGAGTTGACCGACGCAGGCGGCATTGTCCGAGCCTACCATGCGGACGCCGCCGACTACGCCTCGGTCGAAAAGATGATTGCGGCGGTGAAAGCCGAGTTCGGCCGGATCGACTTCCTCGTGAACAATGCCGGCATTGTCCGGGACAAGCTCCTCTTGGCGATGAACGAAAAAGACTGGGATGAGGTAGTGAACACGAATTTGAAGGGCACTTTCAATTTTTCGCGCGCCGTGATCGGGACGATGACAAAGGCGCGTTCGGGCTCGATCCTGAACATCTCGTCCATAAGCGGTATCGTTGGGATGCCCGGGCAGACCAATTACTCTGCATCGAAGGCGGGGATGATCGGATTCACGAAGGCTCTGGCCAAAGAAGTCGCGACCCGAAACGTAACGGTCAACGCACTGGCCCTGGGATTGATCGAAACGGAGATGACGGCCACGCTCGCGGAGGAATACAAGGAGAAGATGATTCAGCAGATTCCCCTGAAACGATATGGCAGAGCCGAGGAGATTGCCCGGATTGCAGCCTTCCTCCTGTCGGAGGGTGCGCGCTACATCACCGGGCAGGTCATACAGGTGGATGGCGGCCTGGCAATCTAGCAGTCAGCATTGGCATTTCTCCCACCCGGTTCGTTATATGTGAGGGGGGAGGATCTTGGCAAACTCCGATTCGCCTGCTGCAGCTCGTGAGTGTGTTTCCGATGAGATTCCGGCTGCCTACTGCGAACGCACTCTTTCGCTGATTGCCACTATTGTCGGCCGGGGAAGGAGCAGTACAGCATCGTATGCCCTGTCGCGCAGGCTGTTGAGACGCTTCGGCAGCGCGGCCGCGCTGACGGGAGCTTCGCACCAGGAACTCCTTAGATCGGGAAAGGTCTCCGAAAGGCAGGCCTTGGTTCTTCGTGCGTGCCTGGAGCTCGGCAGAAGCATCTGCTCCGCGCCGCTGCGACCCGGAGAAAGGTTCTCAAACAGCCGGGATCTGTTCAATCGTTATCGAGCCAGGTATTTCGGGGAAGGCAGAGAGCATTTTGTCGCCCTGCACCTGAATGCGAAGAACCAGCTTATCAGGGAGGTGTTGGTTTCCATCGGCAGTCTCAGTTCCTCGGTAGTGCACCCGCGGGAGGTTTTTTCCGCAGCCGTCAGGGATGGCACCGCCGGTTTGATCGTCGTGCACAACCACCCCTCGGGCGATCCTTCGCCAAGCCGGGAGGACAGGGACTGCACGAGGCGGCTCTGCCGGTCGGGCCGGATCCTGGGTATTCGTCTGCTGGACCACATAATTATCGGCCGGGAAGACTATTTCAGCTTTGCCGATTCCGGTCAGCTTGGGGAAGAGGAATGATCGGCGCAGGATGCCACGGATGATCCTAGCGCCCGGCACCGCCGGTTCTTGGGGCTCTTGTCATGACCGCCGGAATCTCTCGATATGAAATACGAACTGCCAAAGCGAACGGACGATCGATTCAACCTCGAACTGCGATCGGACAAACCATTCGATGTCGCTGGTCTCGGCATGAATTCCGCTGACCACTTGTGCCTGGTGCCCCGATACCCGCAATTCGACACCAAGACAGAGATATGCCGGTTTGAAAAACTGCCCGGCGGACAGGTTGCAACCGCGATGGCTTTTCTGAGTCGCCTGGGCGCCAAAGTAAAATATATCGGCAAGGTAGGTTCCGATGATCTGGGCCAGATGGTGCTGGCGGATTTGCGAAAAGAGGGCATAGAACTATCCGCGGTGAGCGTGGCCGAAGGAGTATCGAATCAGTGTGCATTCATCATCATCGATCAGAGCACCGGGGAACGGACAATTCTGTGGAAAAGGGATCCGCGGCTCAATTTCGAGCCGGGTGACTTCTGCAAAGGCGATGTCACCTGCGCCAGGATTCTCTACCTCGACGGCCACGACGGGGACGCCGCGCTGCTGGCTGCCGGGTGGGCCGCGGAAGAGAGCATCCCGGTGGTCATCGATCTCGACAAGGCAGTTCCGGAGTGCACGAAACTGGTCGCCAAAGTGGACTTCTTGATCTGCAGCTCCAACATTCCCGCGGAACTGACGGGATGCAATGCCACCGAAGGCGCCCTCCTGGCCATGAGAAGGCTCTGCGGCGGTTTCATCGCAGTCACGCTGGGGGGGGCGGGGGCCATGGCGGTTGTCGGAGATGAATGCGTGCGCTTTCCCGGGTACCCGATTACCCCAGTCGATACAACCGGCGCGGGCGACGCATTTCACGCCGGTTTTGTCTACGGATTGCTCCGGAACTGGCCGCTCAACGATATCATGTCGTTCGCCAACGCCGCCGCTGCGCTCAACTGCAGAGAAATCGGGGCCAAAGCCGGACTGCCTACACTGGAGGAGGTATTGCGGCTGGCCCGGGCAAGCGGATGCTGAGGAAGCGCAGGGATCGACGCGCATGACCATGACAATGAGCTACGGCGTCTATCTCCACATTCCGTTTTGCAAATCGAAATGCGGCTACTGCGGGTTTGTCTCACGCCCCGGGAATCTGGAGCTGCAGCAACGCTACACCTATGCGCTTGAAATGGAGTTGGAGCAATTCTCCGCAAAAGCCCGCACTAAGCCCCGCGCGGACACGGTTTACCTTGGCGGAGGCACTCCCAGCCTGCTGGAGGCAGACCTGCTGCAATTCCTGCTCGATTGCATCCGGCTGCACTTTCATCTGGAGGACCGGGCGGAAATATCGATGGAGGCCAATCCCGGGACCATCTCCCGGAAAAAGGCGGTCCTGTATCGAAAATTGGGGATCAACCGCATATCCCTCGGAGCACAATCTTTCCAGGACCGGGAACTGTCGGCACTGGGAAGGATTCACACGGCGGATCAGATAACGGAATCTGCGGGGATTCTGCGCAGGTCCGGCGTCGACAACCTCAGCCTCGATCTCATGCTGGGCCTGCCCGGTCAAACCTGGGACAGTTGGGAGGATACGCTGGGGCGGGCGACGGAATTGGCTCCATCCCACATCTCGGTTTACATGCTCGAGCTCGAAAAAGGGACACCCCTGTTCAAGCAGGTGGCGAGGGGTAAGTGCGTTTTGCCGGATGATGACCACGTGGCTGATTGGTACCTGCGCTCCCTGGATTTGCTGGATTGCCTGGGCTACCGTCAATATGAAATCAGCAGCTTCGCCCGCAGCGGATTCGAATGCCGGCACAACCTCAAATACTGGCGAAAAAACCCATACCTGGGATTCGGCGTAGGCAGTCATTCAAACGAGGGCCCTGTCCGCTATTCCAATTACTCCAATCTTGCCGTGTACCTCAGGGCGATCGAGCATAACCGATCGCCCGTCGCCCGACGCAGTCGCCTGAGTAGAAAGGATGAGCTCGCAGAAACGCTCTTCCTGGGATTGCGGCTGAATGAAGGAGTGAAGAAAGAAGCGCTCGAGGAAGGTTTTGGAACAGAGCGCTGCGCGCGGGCCTTGGCGGTTCTGAGGCAGGCCGAACAGGCTGGGCTGGTGGCGCAAACCGGCACGCATTTCTGCCTGACGGCGCGTGGCAGGCTGCTCTCGAACGAGGTTTTTCAGCATTTGGTCGGCTCCTAATACGCTTGCCGGGCAGCGCCGGTGCCTTCAATTCCGGTAGGCGGCCGGCCGGGCCGGATGCGTAGCTGAGCGATGCGGTCACCGGCGCCGGGCATTCATCCTAGCGCATCAAGAAGAAACCGGCCTTGGATCCGGGGGCAAGATATACCGAGCGGGAATGGCTTCGGGATGAGTCTCAGGCTCCCAGGGGTTTACCGATCGGTGATTCCAAGCTAAGCTTGCATCGTCAATGCCTAAAATCCCGCAAAGTCCGCCGGAGGGAGTTGCTTTATGATCCGAACCCAGTCTCCGATCCCGATCGACCTCAGGAGTGACACGGTAACCAAGCCCACACAGGAAATGAGGGATGCCATGGCAGCCGCCACGGTCGGCGACGACGTCTACCTCGAAGATCCCACAATCAACAGACTCCAGGAACGGGCGGCCGAAATATTCGGAAGAGAAGCAGCCCTCTTCGTTCCTTCCGGCACGATGGGAAACCAGATCGCCATCCACCTTCACACCCGGCCAGGACGCGAGGTGATCACCGAAGTGAAAGGGCACATCTTCAACTACGAGATGGCCGGAATGGCCGCCATCAGCGGCGTTCTCGCCCGCCCCGTCGCAGGTGTCGACGGCATTTTGACCTGGGAGTCGATCAGCGAGGCTATCCAGCCAGGGATTTACTACAGGGCGCAGACGGGCCTAATTACGCTCGAAAATACCCACAATATGGGAGGCGGGACCGTCTACACAGCTGAAGAAGTCAACGACATCTGCCGCCGGGCGAGGGAGCTGGAGATTCCGGTTCACATGGACGGCGCCCGCATTTTCAATGCGGCGGCGGCTTTGAATTCCGATGTGGCAGCGCTCACGCGGTCCTGCGACTCGGTCATGTTCTGCCTCTCCAAAGGGCTCGGTGCGCCGGTGGGCTCTATTCTCGCAGGCTCGAAAACCTTCATCGAAAGAGCGAGAAGCGTGCGCAAGATGCTGGGCGGCGGCATGCGCCAGGCCGGCGTGCTGGCAGCGGCCGGGCTTATCGCGCTCGAAAAGATGCCGGGGCGCCTGCACGAAGATCACAAACATGCCCTCATTCTCGCGGAGCACCTCAGCAAAATTCCGGGAATCGAGATCCACCCGGAACGGATCCGGACAAACATTGTCATTGTCGAGATTGAAAAAACGGGTTATGACAGCTCGACGCTTTCGGCTATGCTCAAGGCTAAGGGATTGCTTGTCGGAACGGTGGACGGCAAAACCCTGCGGCTGTTGACCCACCTCGATGTGAGCGTTGAACAGATCCACGCAGCAGTTGGCATCTTCAACCAAGTACTGACCGAGAGGAACTCCCGCGATGATGGATAGCACGGCAGAGCTAGAAATCCTGAGGCAGTCGGTTCGCGAGTTTGCTGAGAAGGAGCTATCACCCCACGTCATGGAGTGGGATGAGAAGCAGGAGTTTCCGCTCCACATCGTTCCCAAACTGGCCGAGATGGGTATGATGGGAGCCATCGTTTCCGGCGAGTACGGGGGGAGCGGTTTGTCCTACCCGGAATATGTCGTGCTGATCGAGGAGCTCTCCAGGGTCGATGGCTCCATCGGTCTGTTCATTGCCGCTCACAACTCGCTCTGCACGAACCACATCCAGCTATTTGCCAGTTCCGAACAGCGCGCAAGGTTCCTTCCGGACCTAGCTTCGGGCAAAAAGGTGGGGGCCTGGGGCCTGACGGAACCTGAAGCCGGAAGCGATGCCGGAAGCATCCGGGCCACTGCGGTTCGCGAGGGCAACAATTTCGTGCTGAACGGCACCAAGAACTTTATCACAAACGCATCCATTGCACAGACCTATGTCCTAATGGCTTCCACCGATCGGGCTGCACAGCACCACGGGATATCCGCCTTTATAGTGGAGGCAGGTACGCCGGGATTGACCGTGGCCCGGAAAGAAAACAAATTGGGAATGCGTGCCAGCGACACGGCGGGAATCATCCTGGAGGATTGCAGGGTGCCGGCCGAAAATCTCCTGGGGGAGGCGGGCAGGGCCTTTTCCGACGCTTTGATGGTTCTCGACGGCGGACGCATCTCCATCGCAGCCCTTGGATTGGGCATGGCACAGGGTGCCTTCGAGCACTCGCTTAAGTATGCAAAGGAACGGAAGCAGTTCGGAAGGGCTATCGCCGAATTCGAAGCCATTCGTTTCAAACTTGCCGACATGGCGACCGAAATCGCGGCAGCGCGACTTCTTGCCCTGCATGCCGCCAGGCTCAAGGAGGAAGGACACCACACGACGAAAGAGTCCTCGATGGCCAAGCTGTTCGCCGCGGAGGTTGCCGTCCGGGTAGCCAATGAGGCGGTTCAGATCCATGGCGGCTACGGGTTTACGAAGGACTTTCCCGTGGAAAAATACTACCGCGATGTTAAGCTCTGTACGATTGGCGAAGGGACCAGCGAGATTCAGCGACTAGTCATTTCGAGAGAGATCATTCAATAGCGAACGACCCGTTCCGGAATCATGCCTCCTGCCCCAACCAGTAAAGAAACGACGGACCGGCACCTGGTTCAGGCCGTGCGCGAGGGGGATTTTCGCGCGATCGCCCGGATGATCTCCCTCGTGGAGCGCGAGTCACCCGGCGCCGTGCCCTGCCTGCAAGAACTCTTCCCCCATACCGGAAAGTGTCTGACCATAGGGATCACCGGGTCGCCCGGGGTGGGGAAAAGCACGCTCGTAGACCGGCTCGCCGCCCACTACCGATCGCTCGAGCAGCGGGTGGGGATCATCGCCGTCGATCCCAGCAGCCCGTTCAGCGGCGGAGCCATCCTGGGGGACAGGATCCGGATGCAGTCGAGGAGCCTGGACGCCAAGACATTCATCCGAAGCATGGCCACGCGCGGCAATCTGGGTGGCCTGGCCCGAACAACATCGGACGCGCTGCTCGTGATGGATGCCGCCGGCTTCGACACAGTGCTCGTGGAAACGGTCGGTGTGGGCCAGGATGAGGTCGAGATCGCCAAGACAGCCCACATCACGCTTGTGCTTCTCGTTCCCGGGATGGGTGACGACGTGCAGTCCATGAAGGCAGGAATCATGGAGATCGCCGACATCTTCGTGATCAACAAGGCGGACCATCCCGGCGCCGGCCGGATGGAGGCAGAGCTGGCCGCCCTCCTCTCGCTGAACGACAAGGTGGATGACTGGCGACCCCCCGTAATCCGAACCGTTGCATCCGCAGGAACCGGCATCGAGGAGTGCGCCGGAGCGATCGAAGACTTCCGCCTCTGGCAGCGGTCGTCAGTGCGGCGGCAGGATCGATTGATCGAAATTCACAGCGCGCGGCTGGTAGAATTGGCCCGTTCACTGGTCCTGCGCCGGCTGCTTGCGGGCGAAGGTTCCGCCGGGCGGCTGGAAGCACTGGCAAAACAGGTGGCCAAACGCGAATTGGATCCCTACAGTGCCGCTGAGCTGCTGCTGGAGAATTGGGGTGACGAGGCAACGGGAAACAACGAGGAGTGACACGTGTATCTAAAAGTGGAACATATAGGCATAGCTGTGAAATGCCTGGACAGCACGTTAGAGATGTATGAAGAAGGCCTCGGATTGACGGTCGCGCATTTGGAGGAGGTTCCCGCTCAGAAAACCCGCGTCGCCATGCTGCCCATCGGGGAAAGCAAGATCGAGCTGCTGGAGGCGATGTGCCCGGACTCTCCCATAGGGAGATTCCTCGAGAAACGCGGCGAGGGACTGCACCACATATGTCTGGAGGTCGAAAACATCACGTCGGCTCTCGATAGGATGAAAACCGCAGGAGTTAAGTTGATCGACGAGGTACCGCGGCGCGGCGCAGGAGGTTGCCTGGTGGCCTTCATCCACCCGTCTGCAACGGGAGGAGTTCTGATTGAGCTGTCGCAATCCCGGTCTGAGCCCGAAATGACGACGGAAGGATCATGATCTCATGGATTCAATCAAGATAGGAATCATCGGCGGCAGCGGCCTCTATGAAATGTCGGAACTGACCGACCGAAGGGAAATCGACGTCGAAACACCGTTCGGTCCGCCTTCCGACAGGATCATAACCGGCGCAATCGGCGGCAAGCGGGTGGCATTTCTGGCCAGGCATGGGCGCGGCCACAGGATTCTGCCCTCCGAACTGAACTTCCGCGCCAACATCTACGCGATGAAGGTCCTCGGCGTGGAGAGGATCCTCTCGGCCAGCGCCGTGGGTTCGCTCAAGCAAGAGCTGGCGCCACTGGACATAGTCCTCCCGGAGCAGTTTTTCGACCGGACCCGGGGAAGGTGCTCGACTTTTTTTGGCTGCGGTCTGGCGGCCCACGTGAATTTTGCTCACCCCATCTGCTTGCAGCTGCTTGACAGTGTCGCCGCGGCGGCGGCGAAAGCCGGAATCCGGACCGTAAAGGGCGGAACCTACCTCTGCATGGAGGGGCCGGCCTTCTCCACCAAGGCGGAGTCGTTTCTTTACCGAAGCTGGGGCATGGACGTCATCGGGATGACCAACCTCCAGGAAGCGAAGCTCGCCCGCGAGGCCGAAATCTGCTACGTGACGATAGCACTCGTAACCGATTACGATTGCTGGCATGAATCCCACGAAACAGTAACGGTGGATATGATCGTGGCAAACCTGCGGCAGAACAGTCGCAATGCGCAGAAAATCATACTCCAGACCGTCGAGGATCTCCCGGAGGCGAGGCAGTGCTCCTGCGGACAGGCTCTGCAGTTTGCGTTGATCACCGATAAGACGGCCATACCTGGAGAGACGCTGGAGAGGCTGCGCCCAATCGTAGGAAAATATCTCGGGGAGTGACCATGGAGCGCGGGAGGGAGAATTCGATGGGAATCCTGGCTGTGGGGTCCGTGGCGTTCGACACCATCAAGACACCATTCGGACAGCGAGAGGAGGTGCTTGGGGGCTCGGCGACCTACTTCAGTCTGGCCGCAAGCTATTTCACCCGCGTTGCCCTTTTGGCGGTGGTCGGAAGGGATTTCCCGGCCGAATACCTGCAGCTGTTTCGGGAAAAGGACCTCGATGTGTCGGGCCTCCAGGTTGCCAATGGCAGCACCTTCCGCTGGAAGGGGGAATATGGTTTCGACCTCAACACTGCCAACACGCTGGACACTCAACTCAATGTCTTCGCCGATTTCGATCCCGTGGTCACTGCGCAGCACCGGGGGATGGAATTTCTCTTCCTTGGAAACATCGATCCGGACCTACAGCGCAGCGTATTGAAGCAGATGGATCGGCCCCGCCTCGTGATATGCGATACCATGAATTTCTGGATCGAGAAGAAGCGCGAATCGCTGATGCAGACGCTGGCAGGCATAGACATTCTGGTCATCAATGATGCGGAAACCCGGCAACTCGCGGGCGAATCCAACGTCATCCGCGCCGGCAGGAAGATTCTCGGCTGGGGACCACGGACGCTGGTGGTCAAGCGTGGGGAATACGGCGCTCTGATGCTCGACGGGAACTCCGTGTTTTCCTCTCCTGCGTTCCCCGTGGAGGAAGTGGTCGACCCGACGGGTGCCGGAGATTCATTTGCGGGCGGATTTGTCGGCTACCTCGCGGCAACGGGAGACCGGGACCCCAGTGCCTTGCGCAGAGCGATCATCTTCGGATCGGTGATGGCTTCCTTCAATGTGGGGGAATTCGGCCCGGAACGTCTGCAAGCATTAACCTTTACGGAGATCGAAAACCGCTTCCGGGAGTTCCGCCAGCTCACGCATTTCGAGGATTTATAGGAGACCGTGGGTTTGGAGTGGGAAAAATCCGGGTGAGATCATGATGCCAAAACACGCCGCCGTGAATCCATGCCGGATCGGGCTCTTCATGCTGATCTGCAGCCTCGTGGCATATGCATCTTCGGCCATGGCGGGGCAGCAGCAGAAAACCAGCACCGTGGAAGAAGCCAGAATCTACAGGGAAGCAATGGTCTGGTTCAAGAAGGCGGAGGATCTCATTGGTACCGATAAGGAAAACAGCGACGAGCAGGCGGAACTATTCAAGAAGGCGCTCGAGATCAAACCCGATTTTCTGGAGGCCCACTTCAATCTCGGTCTGATCTACAGCCATCAGAAGCGATACCGCGAGTCGGCGGAGAGGTTTGAGAGCGTGCTCCGCCTCGATCCAGGCTACCAGGGCGCTGGCCTGCTGCTTGCCTCCAGTTATAGGGAGGCGGGTGACCTTCCGGCAGCGGTCGCCGTTCTGCAGAGGGCCCTGGACAAGACGCCCAAAGATCTGGACATGCTGCGGGCGCTGGCTTTCCTTCAGCTTCGCCTCGCCGATGAAGGGAGTGCTATTGGGACAATTCTGAGAATCGTTGAGCTGGAGCCAGCCGATGGCGCGTCCAGGATGGAGCTCGCGCTGCTCCTTCAAAGGGCCGGGAAGCTCGACGCGGCTGCCACGCATTACCTCGAGGTGCTGAAGATGGAGCCCTCGAATCTGGCGGCGAATTATAACCTTGCTCTGATTTACCTCCAGCAGGACAAGGCCGGCCCCGCGATCCTGTACCTTGAGCGGGCGGCTGCACTGGCCCCTCAAAACGCGGAGATCCTCGAACGCCTCGGGGATGCCTACGCAGGACAGGCGAACCATTTGAAATCGGTGGACGCCTACCTGGCGGCATCAGCGAAAGCCCCCGAACGGGCCGTTCTGCTCACGAAGCTGGCCTTCAGTCTGGCGAGTCTCAATCGTGCGGAGGATGCCATCGAGGTTCTCGAACGGTCGCTCCGCCTGAGCCCGGGGAACGCCGAGGCGTTCTACCTGTTGGGGGACCTCTATTCGGAACTGAAGCGCTACGACGAGAGCATCCAGGCATATCGAAACTCGCTCGGCCTGTCACCCGGGCAAAAGGAGGTCCGGTACAACTTGGGCACGCTGTACGCCCAGAGGGAGATGTATCCCGAGGCGCACGAGGAGCTGGCGAAGGCCGTCGAACTGAACCCTGGCTATGAGCAGGCCTGGGTTAACCTGGCCATCGTCCGTGAAAAGCTGGAGATGGACGGCGAGGCCATCAAAGCCCGGGAGGTGCTGGCACAGCTGCGCAAGGAAGATGCGCAGAATTTCTTCCGCCTGGGAATCCTCTACGCCAAGGGGGGAGCCGGCGAGCAGGCGATTGCGGCCCTGGCGAGGGCCATCGAAATCGAGCCCGAGAAATACCGGCAGATCCTGCGCGACGAACTCCGAAACGTCCATTCGGTGCTCGACAGCATCCGGTATACGGAGAGATTCACGCGCCTGCTCACCGGCCCTCCTCCCTAGCAGGCCGGTGAAGACGGATTGCGATACCTTCCGACATACTCCTGCAGTTCGTTCCAGCTCAGCGCGTACAAGTCCGGTGGACCCTCCGGCGGCTGGTTTTTCCAGCGCTTGTGACCCCAGAGCCAGGTTTCAGGCTGCTCCCGGATGATGGCCTCGAGCACCTGGTTGAACGCCTCGGTGTTCGTCTGAATATCGCGTGCCTTGTCTCCCGTGCGCACCGGCTCCATGGGCGGAAGGAAGCGGATCCTGTAGGAGCCGTCCTGCATGGGTTTCAAGTAGCCGGGCACGACAAGCGCCCCGGTCCGGAGCGCGAGGAGCGCAAGACTCGTGCTGGTGGCCGCAGGGAGGCCGAAGAAATCGGCGAACACGCCTTCCTGCGGGCTCACGTTTTGATCCATCAGGATTCCGACCTCGCCCGATGCCTTGAGGCTTTGCAGGATCGGCCGTACCGAAGCCTTCTTGGGAATGACCCGGTTGCCGGTAAACTCACGAAGGGCCCGGAGATGGCGTTCAAGGAACCGGTTGTCCAGCGGGCGCGTGACGAAGCTCAGAGGAAAGCCGTGCACCGCATGGGCGCTCGGCAGCAGCTCCCAGGCGCTGAAGTGTCCGGTCAGATACAGGATCGGCCGTTGCTGCCGCCGGGCGGCCAGATAGTTGTCCAGGCCCATCTCCTCGTCATATGAAACCAGGGGGCCAACCGTCGACTTGCTCAGCATGGGGATCCGGCTGACCTCCAGGAGATTCCTGGCCGTGTGTTGGAAGCTGCGCAAGGCGATGCGCTCCCGATTCAGCTCGGATAACTCGGGAAAGGCTATCCAGAGATTGACCCTCGCAATGTGCCGGTGGCGGTAGTCGAGCCTGTACACCAGGACGGCTAGGCCGTCCAGGACACTGATCACAAGGCGCCGCGGAAGCCGGCGAAAGAGCGCCATCGTCAGTCTCGCAGCAAGATAAACGAGGAAGGAATTCAATTATTTCCGGGCTCCGTGGGGTGTTATAATTCCCCTGCTCTTCCTCCGGTATTTCCGGATCGAACCGCCATGCGATCGGTTGCTTCCTGCAAGCAAAATAGAAAGGCCGCCTGTGTTTGCTGGTTGTTTGCCATTGCCTTTTTGGGTCCATGGCTGGCCTTCGCAGGATACAAGGCGAAACTATGGAAACCCGGATCACCCGAGGATTTTGCCTCCCGACTGACGAGCGAGGGCGTCACGATTGCCGCGCGACCATTCTTCCGCGACGACCTGGCGGCTCAAGTATTTGACAAAAAAGATATTATAACGCGGGGCATTATGCCTCTGGCCATCGTTGTTTTCAATCACAACGACTTCCCCGTTGCGGTGGATGCCGCAGGCATCCGTCTGCTGCAGAACACGGACCGTCTCCGGACGCTCAGCGTGCCCGAAGTGCTCGGGAAGCTCTTCGAGAGGCGCGGCAGGGGGATAACTTTTCCCTTGCCGGTTCCCGGGTCGAGCGGGTCGGGCCTGGATAGAAATGCGGTTGAGGACTTTGAACAGAAGTTCCTCGCCAACCTGCTTGTTCCGCCCAGAAGCAGTGGGTGGGGCTTTCTTTTTTTCCGCATTCCAGAGCGCGACGTGGAGGAGTACCTGCGGAGATCCCGTGTTTATATCCCGGATGTGCACAACCGTTTCACTGGCAAGCCGCTCATATACTACGAGATCGAGCTTCTACCCTCGATCGCCTCCACTCCTCCCAGGTAGCCGCCGACATGGCCCGGTCTGCAGATGGGGGAATTCCCCAGCCTTACGGGCAACTCCTGCACGGCATTCTTTCATTCAAGGATCTCTTCGCCACAGAGAATTGCCTTTCCCGCCTTGAGAAATTGCGTCAACGTTTTTTGGCTGCAAGCGATAAGGAAGGTATGGCCGCCTGCCGTCAGGTTGCCCTTCGGGGCAGGAGACGGGCCGAGATGGTCAGCCGCAATCCCAAGGTAAGCCCGGGGAAGCGGAAGCAAAAGAGGGAGAGTGCTCTCTGGTTTAAAGTCTGGCTCGAAACCCCGGATTTATTTTCGGAGTGGCTCGCCCTGAGAAAGAAAAGCCGCGAGTTTCTGAGGTGCTTTCCAGGGCAGCAAGGCTGATCGAGCGGAGGAGGCCGTCGCAGTCATGACATCCAATCTTGCCGTCCGAGCGCCCAAGGACGCCTTCAGCGACTTTCTACTCCCGCGGATCGCTGCCGGCTCGGAGAACCTCTCGGCTTGGATCCATCAGCTGCAAGCGCGCAACGGTTTGGAAGCGCTTTTCGAGATGGAGATCTGGCTGCGGGCGCTGCACTCCTTCTTCGAGCCAAAGCACTTGCCGCTGGCGGAAAGCGAGCGCGCAGAGCTGGCAGGCCACAACTTCCGCCCGGAAATCACGACTGCCAGAGGCGGGCTGGAGCATTGCGAACGGTGCTGCCTGGAAGTCATACGTCTGGGGCACGGCGGCTCGCTGGCATTCGAGTCCTTTTTGGAGAGGCAGCTGCACAAGGACGGCTCACACGACTATCAGATTCGGAAGATGCTCGAACAACCGACGCCTGCCGACAGCCTCAGCCGTCTGCTGGATGCAGTCAGTGACTATCAGGCGTGCATCGATGAACTGGCGGCTAATTCCCACGTGGGTCTGAAGCTCTACTTGAGCATCGGCCGCCTCTACCGCCGAAGCGTGAGGGATTGCCGCTTCGTCGATATGCTGCTCAGCCAGCGATTTCGGCTGCAGCACGACCGCATCGAGAATCCAGCCGTGAGCGCGGTGCTGAAAGCCATTCCCGGCCAGCAACAGCGCCGTGACGTGGCTCTCTCTCTGCTTCACCTCTTCCGCTATCTGAAGTATATCGAATACGTGAACCAGGAACTAATGAGCGACCGCGCGCTTCGGCTCATGCTGCCGATCTTTGCGCTGCTGCACGACGAAGCGGAGAGGGTCTCCGACCTTTTGCGGGGCCGATTCCTCAAGGGAAGGGGCGGCAGCGCCCGCCTTCGCCGCTTTGTGACACTGATGGTGCATTCGCTGCGGCTGGAATCCAGACGCGTACTCGACGTGGAGCTCGCCCAGGTGGCGCGTGAACCCGACCCCGCCGTCATCTACACGCGGATAGAAAACGCAAACGGGATCCTCCGGAATTGCTTCCAGAGCTGCATCGTGTCGTTGCTGCAGGCCTTCGACGAGTCCGTCGATCCCAAGACCGTCTTCCCGTCGATGATAGAAAGCCAGAAGCATTCCCACCGTCTGCGCCAGGATCTGTGGCACCTGCGGCTGGTGCTGAAGGATCAACTGGGGCAGCGGGCTGAATGCAATCTCCCGGAGCTGCTCGGGCACCTTGCGGCCTTCCGGGAATCCTCGTTGCGACACCTCATGTACCGCGATTGGAACGAATTTGAGCGTTTTCCGGAGGCTCTCGTGACCGCCGGTACCGACATGGAACTCCGAACCCACCTGCGCAGGTTCATCAGCTTTCTGGAAATCCTGATTCAGGAAGTATCGAAGCGAAGCGTTTTGCAGTAATGCCAATTGGCCCCGGGCCGGGAAATGAACCAGACGCCTCGTTCATGTGACACACTCGCGCTCGTTTCATACGACGGAAGGATCCTTTGAGGGCGGGTCGACGCGGCAGGAACTTGTGGAGCGCTACTACGGAACCGTGCGAAGCGTAGCCCCGGGGCAGCCCGGAGGCATTGCCGACACCGTGGCCCGCGGCGGGATCCTCGAGATAAGAAAATGCCGCGTCGGGGGAGAGCGGCATACGGGGTGGAAACCGGCGAAGTGCACAGATCCGCGGGCAACATCCTGAACTACCGCTTCGAATCCGACCCGCCGCCCGGCGAAGAGGAGAGGCAGCAATCGATACCGCGTGCCCAGGAGTAATCGGCAATAGCCTGGAAGTCGCCCCCAAGCCTCAAATCAGCCCCGTCTCATCCTCCCATCGCTGCCGGCCCGGGCTTGGCCGGTGAGGCACACCGGTCCGGCTCCAAGAAGACGCTTCCGCAGACGGCATGCGCGCCGGCATTTCGCGAATTTTGCTCAATGCCATGCCCGCCCGCGGGATCGCAGGCTGAGAAAGAGGCAAGCTGCAGGCATTGGGTTTTGGCTATGTTTGCGCCCCTGCAACGTGTGCTACATTGAGGTCTTCTGTGTTATTTCGCCCAGGGCCTCCGGAGTTCTTCTGCGGGGCAAGTCGAAGAGGCTTCGGGCATCCGGGAGAATCGGGGACGGGTACGAACGAGAAATGTGTGAAAACATCTTGACTACCGTAACGGGCACCAGGGACCTCCTTCCGGATGAAATGGCCGGGTGGCATGTCATCGAAGACAAGGCACGGAGTATCTTCAGCCTCTACGGCTTCCAGGAAATCCGCACTCCGGTCTTCGAGGCAACGGAGTTATTCGCGCGCGGCATCGGCGGGGACACCGATATCGTGGGAAAGGAAATGTACACCTTCCTGGACCAGGGCGGGAAATCGCTGAGCCTGCGACCGGAGGCTACCGCCTCGGTTGTTCGGGCCTTCATACAGCACTCGATGCACCGCGATGCCGGCCTGACGCGGCTGTATTACATCGGGCCGATGTTTCGCCATGAGAAGAAACAGAAGGGGCGATGGCGCCAGTTCTACCAGATCGGCGCCGAGGCGCTGGGCTCCGAAAGCGTGGCCGTCGAGTTCGAGATCCTGGAGATGCTCCTGCATTTCCTCGCTCGTCTCGAGGTTCAATCGCAGCTCATGCTGAACTCGGTCGGCTGCCCTGCGTGCAGGCCCCCGTTTGTGAAAAAGCTGCAGGAGGAACTGCGAAGCGCCGGAAACTCCTTGTGTGAGGATTGCCGCCGCAGAACCGATCTCAATCCTCTGCGGGTACTGGACTGCAAGATCCCCGAATGTCAAGCCACCATCGAACGAATGCCGTCCATTACAGACCATCTGTGCGCGGAGTGCGCCGCGCATTTCCGGCGACTCCTGGGCTACCTGGATCATGCCGCCATAAGCTACAGCGTTGTGCCTCGGCTCGTCAGAGGCCTCGACTACTACGTGCGAACCGCCTTCGAAATCGTGAGCGGCGGCTTGGGGGCGCAGAACGCTTTGGTGGGCGGTGGCCGTTACGACGGGCTGTCCGAGGTGCTGGGCGGTCCGCGGGCGCCGGGATTCGGCTTTGCCCTGGGAGTGGACAGGCTGGCCATGATCCTGCCGGATCATGTCGGGCGGGAGGCGGCCTACAGTCCCGACCTCTTCCTGGCTTATATCGGGGATGCAGCGCTGAGCAAGGCGCTGGGGATAGCGCGCGCACTGCGTTCGGCCGGCTGGAAGTGCCACATGGAATATACCGGTGGAAGCCTAAAAAGCCAGATGCGCTTGGCAAACCGGCTCAACGCCCGCCACGTCTTGATTATCGGGGACGCGGAACTCGAGCGCAAAAGATACCTGCTCAAGCGGATGGCGGATTCCCGGCAGTGGGAACTCGAGGACGGTGAAATCGCTGCCGTCCTGAGCGCCGGCGCAAATCCCTAGCGGATTGTTCCGGCCTGTCGGGGAAGGCGCCAACCTGCAACGGGATGCCAGGGTTCGATTGATCCATGAACAAAATCAAGGTTCTACCCGAAATTCTGGCCAACAAGATCGCCGCGGGCGAGATAGTGGAGCGCCCGGCTTCCGTAGTCAAGGAATTGCTGGAAAACGCCCTCGACGCCGATGCCCGGAGGATCGAGGTAGATGTCGAAGCAGGCGGAAAGAAGCTGATCCGAGTCTGTGATGACGGGGAAGGGATGTCGCCGGACGACGCGCTCCTCGCTTTTGAGCATCATGCGACAAGCAAGATCAGGACCGCGGATGACCTGGCGGCGATCCAGACGTTAGGTTTTCGGGGGGAGGCGCTGCCCTCCATCGCCTCGATTTCCCGCTTCCATCTGCGAACGCGGTCGCGTTCCGCCCCCCAGGATTCGGCCGGCACGGAGGTGGTCGTCGAAGGCGGAACGATCAGAAGCGTGAAACCGATAGCCTGGGATGCCGGCGCCGAAATGGTGGTGCGGGATCTCTTCCACAACGTGCCGGCGCGCCGCAAGTTCCTGCGGTCCAACGAAACGGAACTCGGGCACATAGTGCGCCTGGTGACACATTACGCCCTGGCAAATCCGGAGACGCGGTTCGCGCTCTCGAGTGACGGCCGGACGCTCATGGAACTTGCAGCGGCAAAAACCCTGCGCGAGAGGGTATACCAGGTTTTCGGCGACCGCTTCCTGGAGAACCTGGTGGAATTTGCGGAGAGTTCGGGCAACCTCGGCATCCACGGCCTGGCTTCGCGTCCGCATGAGCAGCGATCCAACCCTTACTCGCAGTTTTTCTTTGTCAACCGCCGCATGGTGCGCGACAAGGTAATTGCGAGTGCAGTCCGCAAGGCCTACCAGAACTGCCTGCCGGCGGCGGCATACCCCGTCGTCATTCTCTTCGTTGACCTCCCGTTCGACCAGGTGGATGTAAATGCGCACCCGGCGAAGCTGGAGATCCGGTTTCGGCAGCAGAACGCGGTG
This sequence comes from Acidobacteriota bacterium, assembly GCA_037444305.1. GTDB lineage: Bacteria > Acidobacteriota > UBA6911 > UBA6911 > UBA6911 > JBBIMP01. The sequence goes on along the minus strand of JBBIMP010000012.1, from coordinate 144,946 downwards.
CATGACCTGATCCGGGAGGGCATAAACCGTTGCCTTTTGGGGGTGGGCGGGATCCCGAGCTACCAGCACCACGCCGGCTGCCAGGAGGCCGCTGCCGGAGGTTTGTCGACGGACGCCAGTGTCGCGCACGCGGGCCTCGGCTCGATCCCGGATGGATCCTCCGCGCCGGCGGCAATGGACGGCCTGCAGCGCGCCTTTCACTACCCCTTTCGGGATGCCCTTCAGCCCCCCTCACGCGGCGTGCAGAACCACCACACGATGCGGCTTCGGCCCGACCTTCTCCTGGGGGCGCACATTGAGAGCTCAAAGCCGCGCTTTGGCCTGAGCGCTGCAAGGATTCTGGGACAGCTGCAGGAAAGCTACATCATCGCCTGCGACGGCGAAGGGCTGCTGATCATAGACCAGCACGTGGCACATGAACGCGTGCTTTACGAGCGCCTGGCGGAATCCCAGGACCGCAGTTCGGTGGAAAGGCAGGGACTTCTCATCCCGCTCACGGTGGATTTGGCCCCCCACCAGATGGCCACATTCCGCCGGGTGCTTCCAGAACTGCGCCGCAGCGGTTTTGCGGTCGACCTGTTCGGCAGCAGCTCCATCGTCGTCCGGTCCGTCCCAGCCATGGCCAGCGACTTTGACTGCAAGCGCCTGCTCTTCGAGGTGCTCGAGGGCCTGGATGCGAGCGACCGGACAACGGATGTCAAGGGGATTCACGACCGGATTGCAGTCAGCACCGCCTGCCATGCGGCGATAAAGGTGAACACGCGGCTGACCATGGAAAAAATGCAGTGGCTGCTGGATGAGCTGGGGCGGACCCGGATTCCGACCAATTGCCCGCACGGACGACCGATAGTGCTCCGCTTCAGCATGTATGAAATCGAGAGGAATTTCGGCAGGGTCTAGCGCCGCGCCTGCCGCCCCGCGCCGTTGGCCGAAGGCGCCCGCAGGAGTTGCATCACGCCTTTACGACGGCACCCATTTTTCTGAACTTCTGGTAGCGGTGCTCCCGCAGCTCCGCCCCGGAAAGATCCATCATGGACTGCAGAGCGGGCCAGAGGCGGGAGTCTAGAAGCTTGGCCGCCTCGTCGTGGTCCGTGTGGGCCCCAGCCGGCGGCTCGGGCACGATGTCGTCAATAATTTCCAGCGCCAGCAGGTCAGGGGCGGTGATTTTCAGCGCATTCGCGGCCTCCTGCACATGCAGCTGGTCCTTCCACAGGATTGCCGAGCAACCCTCCGGGCTGATCACGGTGTAGATGCTGTTTTCGAGCATGAGCACGCGGTCGCACACGGCGATCCCGAGCGCGCCTCCGCTGCCCCCCTCTCCGATGATGCAGGTGATGACCGGTACCGTGAGTCGCGCCATTTCCCTGAGGTTGTAGGCGATGGCTTCCGCCTGCCCTCGCTCCTCCGCTCCGATGCTGGGATAGGCCCCCGGCGTATCCACAAAGGTGATGATAGGCCGGTTGAATTTCTCGGCGAGCTTCATGGCCCGGATTGCCTTGCGGTAACCTTCCGGCTGGGGCATGCCAAAATTTCGGTGCTGCCGCTGTTTGAGATCGCGGCCCTTCTGTTGACCCACGATCAGCACGAGCGTGCCGTGGTAGCGCGCCATGCCGGTAACGATCGCGGGGTCGTCGGCAAACCGGCGGTCGCCGTGAATCTCGGAGAAATCCTGAAATATACGATCCACGTAATCCAGCGTGTAGGGGCGGTTTTCGTGCCTGGCCACGAGGCTCCGCTGCCAGGCGTTCATGGACAGGCTCTCCATTCGCAGGCGCTGCACTTCTGCGCGCAATTCCTCCAACTCACCGGGCTGCTTCGACTCCTCGTCCATTCCTCGACCTTTCTGCCGGGTCTAGTCCACCACCGTCACGGATCCCCTGCCGCATATGGCCTCGATGCGCTCGAGCAGTTCCTGGCTGGACCGGATCTTAACGAAATCGACGGACTGGATAGTAACACGGAAATCATGCGGATGGTACAGGCTCAGGGCCACTCCCGTTTCGCCCCGGCTGCCTTCCAGCAGGCGGTAAAGCTGCTCTGCGGCGTCCGGCGGGAGTGAGGGAAGAGAGGCGCTTATTTCGATATGGCGGGCGTTGCGGGCGCTGATTCCGCTGAGCGGCTCGATCTCGGAGGCGATCAATTTGCTGCCCCCCTCCTCATCGTGCTCGAAGCGGCCCGCAACCCGGAGCGGCGCATCCTCGGCAAGGTGCGACGCATACTTGGCATAGGAATTGGGGAAAACCACCACTTCAACCGATCCGCTGAGATCCTCCAGGTTGAAAACTGCCATCAGATCCCCTTTCTTTGTGCGGCGGGTGCGGCAGTCGGCCACGATTCCTGCAACCTTGCACTCCACGGTCTTGCCGTCGAGCACTAGGTCTGAAAGCGGTTTGTCGGAGTACTTCGAGACTTCGGAAGAAAACCTCTCCAGGGGATGGCCCGAGATGTAGCAGCCGAGCGCCTCCTTCTCCTGGGCCAACAGCTTGTCCGCGGGCCACTCCGGAATTTCGGGAACCTTTGCCGCTCCGACCGCGAGCGCTCCTGTATCCAGGTCAGCGAACAGATCCCGTTGCCCGCTGGCCCTGTCGCGCTGGACCTTTTGCCCGTGTTCCAGCGCGGCATCGGCGATGGACATGAGCTGGGAGCGCTTCAGCCCCAGGCAGTCCATGGCGCCGCTCTTGATCATGCTTTCGAGAACGCGCTTGTTGACTGCTCGCGTGTCCACGGATTCGGTGAACTGGTACAGATCGCGGAACGGGCCCTGCTCCCGTCTTTGCTCCAGCATGGACCGAATCGCGCCCTCACCCACATTGCGGATGGCCAGCATGGCGAAGCGGATCTGCTGTTCGATGGAACGGAAGTGCAGGTCGCTTTCGTTGATGTCCGGACCGAGAACCCGGATCCCCATGTCGCGGCATTCCGAGACATACATGAGCACCTTGTCGGTGTTGCCGATTTCGCTGGAGAGCAGCGAAGCCATAAACTGCACGGGATGGTGCACCTTCATGTAGGCCGTCTGGTAAGCCAGGAGGGCATAGGCGGTGGCGTGGGACTTGTTGAAGCCGTACTGAGCGAACTGCTGAATCAACTCGAAAACCTGAATGGCAGTCTTCTCCGGTATCTTGTTGGCGCATGCGCCGGCAACGAATTTCTCCCGCATTGAGGACATCACGGCGGCGATCTTCTTTCCCATGGCCTTGCGCAGCACGTCGGCCTCGCCGAGAGAAAAACCGGCCATTTTGCTGGCGATCTGCATCACCTGTTCCTGATAGACAATGACGCCGTAGGTCTCCTTCAGGATCTCCTCCAGCATCGGGTGCAGGTAGCGGACTTCTATCATGCCGTGCTTGCGCTTGATGAAGTCCGGGATCATGTCCATGGGACCCGGCCGGTACAGGGCATTGAGCGCGATCAGGTCTTCGAACCGCTCGGGCCTGAGGCGGCGCAACTCGGACTTCATTCCTCCGCTTTCAAACTGGAATATTCCGTTGGTGCGCCCCTCGGCGAAGAGCGCATAGACTGCCGGATCGTTCAGCGGTACGGCGTCCAGATCTATCTCCTGCCCTTTTTCCTCCCGCACCCGCTTGACCGCATCGTCGAGCACGGTCAGCGTGGCCAGCGCCAGGAAGTCCATTTTCAAAAGGCCCAGGTCCTCCAAATCCTTCATTCCGTATTGGGTGGTCAGTTCCTCCTTGTTGGACTTTGCCAGGGGGATGAGTTCCACGAGCGGCTTGGGAGCGATGACGACGCCGGCGGCATGCGTGGAAGAATGGCGGGCGAGCCCCTCGAGCCGCTTGCCGATTTCGATGAGCTTCGCGATCAGCGGATTCCGGTCCATCTCCTCCTTCAGCCGGGGCTCCTGCGCGAGCGCCTTGTCGATCGTGGCTTTCAGTTCGTTGGGAATCAGTTTTGCGATGCGGTCCACCTCCGCGTAGGGAATGTCCAGGGTCCTGCCCACATCGCGGATGACGCCCTTTGCCGCCATGGTGCCGAACGTTATGATCTGGCACACATTCTCGCGCCCGTATTTGCCCGCCACGTAGTCGATGATCTCTCCGCGCCGGTTCATGCAGAAATCCATATCTATGTCGGGCGGAGCGATTCTCTCCGGCGTGAGGAAGCGTTCGAAGAACAGATGGTATTGCAGCGGATCCACGTTCGTGATCCTGAGGCAATAGGCCACCAGGCTGCCGACGACCGAGCCGCGGCCCGGGCCAACGGGAATCCGGTTTTCACGGGCAAAGCGGATGACATCCCAGACTATGAGAAAATAGCTGGAGAAGCGCGTCTGTTTGATCATCTCGATCTCGGAAGTCAGCCGCTGCTCATAGGCCGACAGCGGATTCCGCAGCAGGCCGTCATGAGCCATCGCCGCGAGGCTCGGGCGCCGGCCGGCAAAACCTTCCCGGACGACCTTTTCGAAATACGAATCGCTGTTTTCCCCCGCGGGCACAGCGAAGGGGGGAAGGTGCAGCCGTGTCATGTCGATCTGCAGGTCGCAGCGCTCGGCGATGCGGACCGTGTTGCGGATGGCCTCGGGAAAGCTCTCCCATGCGCGGATCATTTCGTCGGCGGACTTGAAATAGAACTGGTCGCTGCCGTAGCGCATCCGGTCCCCGTCGTGGACCGATATTCCCGTGCCTATGCAGAGCAGGACGTCGTGGGCCTCGTAATCCTCGCGGTGGACATAGTGGCAGTCGTTCGTGCAAACCAGGGGAAGCCCCAGCCTGCGCGACAACTCCAGCAGTCCGGCGTTCACCCGCTTTTGGGCCGCAAGCCCGTGATCCTGCAACTCCAGAAAAAACCTGTCCCGCCCGAAGATGTCCGAGAGCGCGCCCGCTTCCTCGGCCGCAGCCTCGGGCTGTTCCATGGAAAGCAGCTGCGGCACCGATCCCTTGAGGCAGGCCGACAGAGCCAGGAGGCCCTGGCTGTGGCTGGCCAAAAGGTCCTTGTCGATTCGCGGTTTGTAGTAGAAGCCTTCGGTGTATCCGGCGGACACGAGCCGGATGAGATTTTCGTATCCCGTGTGGTTCTCAACCAGAAGCACAAGGTGGTGGGACTGATCGCCGCCCCCTGCCTTTTTGTGCCGGCTTTCCCGGGCCACGTAGACTTCGCTGCCGATGATCGGCTTGAGCCCCTTCTCAGTGGCTTTTCTGTAGAATTTGACGGCGCCGAAAAGGTTTCCATGGTCCGTGACCGCCATTGCCGGCATGCCCATGGCAACGGCGGTATCCACCAGGTGGTCGATCCGGGAAGCACCGTCCAGAAGACTGTACTCGGAATGGTTGTGCAAATGGACAAAGCTTTCGGATCGGGCCACGCTTCACTCCCACTCGATCGTGCCCGGCGGCTTGGACGTGATATCGTAGACCACGCGGTTGATCCCGCGCACCTCGTTGACTATCCGATTTGCGATCCGCTCGAGCAGGCTGTGGGGCAGGCGCGCCCAATCGGCTGTCATCCCGTCCTGGCTGGTGACCGCCCTGACGGCCGCCACATTTTCGTAGGTGCGGTCATCCCCCATGACACCGACGCTCTGAAGGGGGAGCAGCACGGCAAACGCCTGCCAGATCTCGCGGGCGAGACCTGATGCTTCGATCTCCTGCTGAACCACCTCATCGGCGTTTCGAAGCAGTTCGAGCCGCCGCTCGTCCACCGAGCCTATGATCCGTACGGCGAGGCCGGGCCCCGGGAAAGGCTGCCGGTGAATGAAGCCGGGCTCCAGCCCCAGTTCGGCCCCCACCCTGCGCACCTCGTCCTTGAACAGTTCGCGCAGCGGCTCCACCAGCTTGAGCTGCATGACGCCCGGCAGGCCGCCCACGTTGTGGTGCGTTTTGATGACCGCCGACGGGCCGCGCACCGAGACCGACTCGATGACATCCGGGTAGAGGGTTCCCTGAACGAGAAAATCCGCGTGCCCGATGCGACGGGCCTCTTCCTCGAACACGCGGACGAACTGCTCGCCGATTATCCTGCGTTTGAGCTCAGGATCTTCCACGCCGGCCAGCCTGGCGAGGAAGCGTTCCCGGGCGTCCACGCCGAAGACCTTCAAGTGCATCTTGTCGCGGTAGGCCACCAGGACTTGCTCGAACTCCCCCTTGCGCAGCAGCCCGTTGTCGACGAATATGCAGGTCAGCCGATCCCCGATGGCTTGGTGAACGAGCAGAGCCGCAACCGAGGAATCGACGCCGCCGCTGAGGCCGCAGATTGCATGGCCCGTTCCTATCTGTTCCGAGATCGCGTGGATTGCGTGATCCACGAAAGCCGCCATGGTCCAGTTCATGGAGCAGCCGCACGCGCTGCGCAGGAAGTTGCACAGGATCGCCGATCCGTGATGCGTGTGCACAACCTCGGGATGGAACTGCAGCCCCCACAGCTTGCGGGTTTCATCGCCTGCAACCGCCACGATGTTCCCCGACATCCCGTAAATCCGGAAGCCGCTCGGGAGGGATTCCACTCTGTCCCCGTGGCTCATCCAGACCTGAAATGCGCCCGGCAAATCCGCAAGCAAGAGCCCCGGACGGTGGACGTCGAGAGTGGCCTTGCCGAATTCCCGCTGGTCGCCCTTGACGACCGTTCCGCCCAAGACCCGGGACATCAACTGCAGGCCATAACAGATTCCCATGGTCGGAATACCCAGTTCGAATATCTCCCGGCCGACGGCAGGGCTGCCCTCGCGGCACACCGAGTCCGGCCCGCCCGATAAAACCAGGCCACAGGGTCTTCTCTGAGAGATTTTTCCCAGGGCTTCCGAAAAGGGGACAATTTCACAGTACACCGACAGTTCGCGTATCCGCCGCGCTATCAATTGGGTGTACTGCGAGCCGAAATCCAGGATCAGGATGTATTCGTGGTGAATGTCCAACTTCCGAATCTTTTCCAGATAATGGTTGGCGGAAGATATACGATAACCCACCGATCTCCCCATTTCAACGGCGACGAGTGAAACTTCCCGTGATGAGGTCCCGCGCCGGGCGGGGAGAGCATTTAACAATTGAACCTCGCGCCGGGCAACCCTATATTAGCTTTCGAGCGAGATCTCGAACGGAAAGGATGCGGAGTGCTGGCCTTCCTTCAAAATGCCGCTATGGACGATCCTAGGTGGCTCGCACTCCTGGTTTTTCCTTTTGCCATTCTCCTGATGCGCTGGGTCCGGCCTCACGGCAGTCACTATCCGCTGCCCCACTCGGCGTTTGCCTGGATCCCCCCGACCAACGGTGTCCACACCATGATGCCGCGCCTAAGGATCCTCCTGCGGACGGCAGCCCTCAGCTGCCTGGTTCCGATCATCGCCGGATTCGGCGCCGCCAACACCGAATCTGATGAAGAACAGAAAAGCGGGGCGCTCATGCTGGCGCTCGACGTATCTAGCTCGATGAGCGCCGACGATTTCGCTCCTGGGAACCGGCTGACCCAGGCCCGTTTCCAGCTGGAGAAATTTACCCTGGGCCTGCCAGACATCGCTGTCGGGCTCCTGAGGTTTGCGGCGGTTCCCGAATTGCTCACACCCGTGACACGGGATAGGGAGGCGGTGACCACCGCACTGACCCGCATCGAACCGGCCGGGTTTGGCGAGGACGGTACCGCCATTGGCAGCGCCATCGCAAGCGCCGCCAGCAGGCTTCGCGGTAATCCGAGTCCCAGCCGGAGAATCCTCCTGCTCACCGACGGTGTCAGCAACCGGGGATCGATATCGCCGGCGGACGCGGCTCGAATCGCCCGCTCCCTTGGGATTTCGTTGGATATCATCGGAATCGGCACGGGCCAGATATCCAGGTTCTGGATCCCTTCCGAGGAGGGTGCTGCACTCGAGGTTGAGGCCAGGATTGCAATCGACGATGCGAGCCTGGAGGAACTGTGTGCAATCGCCGGGGGGAGGTATTTGCGGGTGAGGAGCCCCGAGGAACTGCGTGAGGCGCTTGATTCGCTGTATCCGGCGGCTGCAGCGAGAGGGGCTGCAGCCGCGGACGTGGCAGGTACCCCCGCGGCGGTTGTTTTCGCCTGGCTGGCGCTCACCCTCCTCGCGACCGAGTTCGCGCTGGGCGCGTTTCTCTTTCCGGAGATTCCGGGTTAATTATGGCAGACTTACTCATGGAGGCGCACCCCGGCGGGGCGCTCCTGATGCTCGTGATCACCGCAGCGTGGTGCCTAGGGGAGTACCTTAAACACAGGAGGATCAGGGAATTCGGCGACTGCCGCGTTCTGGGTGTGAGACAGCGCTGGGCGCCCAAGGTGACGGGCATAGCCCTCTTTGCGCTCGGAGTGGCTGCCGCCGCATCCATCCTTTGGGCCCGCGAGCCCAATGATTCCTCCCGCTCCCTCCCTGAATGGGAAACCAGGGTCTATCTTGACCTCGAATCCCCGGCAGCACCCGGGTTCTCCGGACTAGATCCGTGGATGTCGCTCGATTCGCTTTTGGCCGCCCTGGCTTCGGGCGATTTACCGTGCAGGATGTCGCTGCATCGGCTGGCTGAACCGTCTGTACCGGTGATTCCCGCAACCGAGGATCTCGAGGGGTACAGAATTCTTCTCGAACGATCCAGAATTGAGTGGTCCGTTCAGCGCGGAGGCGGTGGGCGGGCGGAAATGCTGGCGCCGGACAAACCGGCAGACGGCAACGCCGTTCACATGCTTCTTTTCCTGACCGCCCGTGCGCCCGAGGAGATCGCGCAGCATCTGACTTCTGGTCTGCCGAGAGCGTCAATCCTGGTGATCCTGCGCCCGCAGGAAAGCAGCAGTTCCACCCCCCGCTACTGGTATCGCTCAAGGGAGCAGGGCTGGGCCCAGGCGGAGGGACTCGGGGAACTCGCGGCAATGGTGGCTGCCCCCCCGGCCCTGGAGTCTAATGGGGGGCTGTTTGAGCGTCAGCCCACGATCCGCAGCTTCGCCCTGGCTGCGTTCGTTCTTTTGCTGCTGGAGTATGTTCTGGCCGGCTTTTGGCCGAGATTCGTTCGGGAGGAGTAGGTTGCGTAGCCGAGGTCCGAGAACCGTAACGTGTGTGGGGGTCCTGCTGCTGGTACTGCCGTCCGCCTTCACTTCAAACAGCATTGGGCTTGCGCCTGGTGACGAGACTGTGATTGCGGCCGACATGGCCATCCTCACCGAAATCAGCAACCTTCGTCCCTTCACCGGCCAGCAGATCAGTGTCGTGTACCGCCTCCTCACGCGGACCCCCCCCGCCGCCGTCGATATTGACACGCAGCAATTTCCTGGATTCTGGACCGAAATGCTGGCGCTTCCCGGGGAGCCGAGACAGGCAACCAGGATATGGCAGGGGAAGACAGCGTTTGATTTTCTCCTCAAACAGGTTGTGGCCTACCCCATGGTTCCAGGGGAAAGACAGATTCCTTCGTTAAGCGTCAAAATCAAGCGGGCATTGGGTCTGAGATCGCCGGCGGCCGAGGACTGGGACCTGCAGGCAACATCAAATCCAATCTCGGTTTTTGTGCGCCCACTGCCGGAAGGGGGGCCATGGTCCGCCGGAATTCCTCTTGTCGGGGAAGTCGAGGGGAGGCTATCTGCATCGCCCGCCCACCCGCTGTCCGTAATTCTGGATCTGCAGAGCTCGGCCAACCTCGCGCTGTTCGATCCACGGGAGTGGCTTAGGATCGAGCCCGGGATTGTCGGTACGGTTACACTGGTTGCCAGTGAAAGGCTTGCCCAGACGATAGACGCCGAGGGGCGGCGACAACTGTCGGTGAAGTACAGGCAGCAATGGAGGATTTCGCTTCAGCCGCTCGGCAACGGCAAGGTGCTGGTTCATGACAGTAGGATCCCATTTTTTCTTCCGGAAGCGGAGGACTGGAGTGCTCTTGATCTGGAGGCCAATGTCATGGAGGGGGACAAGGGCCGCGACCTCCTCGCCGCTCAATCGGCGGGTCCTCAGAAGGCAGGGAAGGGAAGCGGCCTGAACTGGTTTTCCGGTGCCTCAGCCGGTACCTGGTGGATCACCATTGCCGCTCTGTTGGTGCTTGCCGGCCTGGTCTCATGGAAGGCCGCAAGGCGCAAGAGCAAGGGTGAGCATCCCGAGACGCTGCTGCACGGGCTCGAAAAAAAACGCCAGATCTCACAACGCGCTTTCCTCGAGAGCGCCCACCGCTTTCTGAATGACCTTGCGCAGCGACGGCACCGGCTGCATGACATCGGGGCACGGGATGAATGTCTGGACCGTTGCTGGATACTCGTGGAGAGATGCCGGTTCAATCCGACGGCTGCAAACAGGGAAGCACTGGACAGGATCTTTCTCGATCTGACGCGGCTGATCCACTGACCTGAGGGCAGAGGCGCGTGGAGCTGGGCCGCCGGGACGGTGCGTCGTGCCATCCGTTTGGTCACGCTCGCGGGACTCCGAATGTGGTAGATTCGCGGTCCCTGCATTCCGACGCAGGTGGGGAAAGGATTCAGGTGGCAGGCTCTGGCCTGCATTATTCATGACTAATCCGGGCTAGTATATGGGAATTCTTGCTGCGGTGTTTCTCGGAATCGTCCAGGGGCTGACGGAGTTCCTTCCCATCAGCAGCTCGGCTCACCTGATTCTGGTCCCCTGGTTCTTGGACTGGGAGCACGAGGGCCTGACCTTCGACGTGGCACTCCACGTGGGCACGGCCATAGCGGTGCTGGCCTATTTCTGGTCGGACTGGATGCAGCTGGGGCGCGAGTTTGTCGTCGGGATCCTGACAGGGAAACCCCTGGCGACGAGGGAGCGCAAGCTGGCATGGTTGCTGGTTGGCGCCACAATGCCCGCTGTTCTGGCAGGTCTGGCCCTGGGAGATATCATTGAGCTCTATCTGCGGTCCCCCCTCGTCCCCGTCGCCACATTGGTCGTGTTTGGACTGGTGCTTTACTGGGCCGACCGGCACAGCCGCCAGAATCGGGCAATCGAGGAGTACACTTGGGCGGACGGGTTGATTATCGGCTTTGCCCAGGCAGTGGCATTGGTGCCGGGCGTCTCCCGTAGCGGTATCACCATCAGCGCCGCCATGTTCCGGCACAGCAGCAGGGCCGAAGCGGCACGCTTTTCCTTTCTCCTGTCAACACCTGTAATCGTGGGAGCAGGCCTGTTGAAGCTGGGGACGCTGTTGGGAATGCTTTACGGTTCCGCGGGTGAATCCGGCGCGATTGCCAACTGGGGGACCATGGCGGCAGGGACAGTTTTCGCAGCCGTGACCGGCTTTCTCTGCATACGGTATTTCCTCAGGTTTCTGCGCACGAGGGGCTTCCTGCCTTTTGTCCTTTACCGCTTCATCCTGGCCGCCCTGATATTAATGTATTACTTTAAATATTATAAATAAATATTCACTATTATACCATAATATATAGTATCAACTTTCCAGATCCCGTGCGAACTCGGCCTTGCGCTTTTTGATATCATCCAGTATTTCACGGATGCGCTTTTCCATCCCGTTGGCCGTCGGCTTGTAGTATTCGCGTCCCTTGAGGGCTTTCGGCAGACATTCCATTGCTGCCACATGCCGTTGCGTTTCGTGCGCATATTGATAACCTTTGCCGTAGCCGAGGCCCTTCATGAGTTCTGTCGGTGCGTTGAGGATGTGCAGCGGCGGGGGCTCGTTGCGCGTCCGCTGGACATCCGCCTCCGCCTCCCCATAAGCCGTGTAAATGGCATTGGATTTTGGCGCCACCGACAGATATAGGGCGGCCTGCGCCAGCGCCAGTTTGCATTCGGGAAGCCCGACCAGCCTCACGGTTTCGACAGCGTCCAGCGCCACCCTCAGGGCCCGGATGTCGGCCAGGCCGACATCCTCCGAGGCAAATCGGACCAACCTCCGGGCAATGTAGAGCGGATCCTCTCCAGCCTCCAGCATCCTGGCCAGCCAATAAATCGAAGCGTCAGCATCGCTGTTTCTCAGCGACTTGTGCAGCGCCGAAATGAGATTGAAGTGTTCCTCACCGCCCTTGTAATGCGACGGAAGTTTGCGCTGCAAGGCCGCCGCGAGGTCCTCGAGGCTGACCCGCAAAGGCCGCTTGTCCTTCTGTCTGCCGGTGGCAATGGAAAGGGCCAGTTCGAGGGCGTTGAGCGCAGCCCGCGCGTCGCCGTCGGCGTATGTGGCGATCAGTTCGAGCACTCCTGCTTCCGGATGCACGCCATAGGAGCCCAATCCCTTCTCCTCATCCTGCAGAGCCCGTTGCAGGATTCTCTCGGTATCCTCCTTGCCGAGCGGATGCAGCAGATAAACTTTCACGCGCGACAGAAGGGCGCCAACCACTTCAAACGAAGGATTTTCCGTGGTCGCTCCGATGAGCACTATGACTCCGGATTCTATGTAGGGAAGGAATGCATCCTGCTGAGCCTTGTTGAACCGGTGGATTTCATCCACGAACAGGATCGTCCGACGGCCCGTCCGGCGGAAGTGCCTTTCCGCCTCGGCCATGACGCCCTTTATCTCTTTGATCCCGGAAAGCACCGCGCTGTAAGCCACAAAATGGGACTTCGTCTCCTTCGCAATGATTCTGGCGATCGTGGTCTTCCCGGTTCCCGGCGGGCCCCAGAACACGATGGAGGCGAGGCGGTCGCCGGCAATCATCTCGCGCAGGACCTTGCCCGGCCCCGTCAGGTGTTCTTGGCCCGCGATCTCGTCCAGAGATCCCGGTCGCATTCGTTCAGCCAGGGGAATGCCCTGGCGGGCCGTGGCTTGGCTTTCGGGATCAAAAGGCAGGTGTGAGTTCATGTCGTTCCGGCAGTCCCTTGATCGAAGCGGCTACCGCCGTGACGTTGCCGCGCCGCTTCGAACAATAGCACGGCGCCCGCCGCCGCTACGTTCAAGGATTCCACACCATCCGCCATCGGAACATGAATGGGTGGAATACCGTGCCATTCGGACGGATCCATGCCGCGGCCTTCGCTGCCGAGCAGGAATGCCGTAGGCCGGCTAAGATCCGCCGCCCAGCAATTGATCCCGCCGCGGACATCTGCTCGATAGGCCTGGATGCCCAGCCTCCGGCACACGGCCCGGACAGTAGGGGCAGAGCACCCCTCAACCACCGGCACATGAAACGCGGCTCCGGCGCTTGCGCGGATGGATTTCGGGTTTCGAAAGGAAACGGTTCCGGGAGCGGCAATCATCGCCGAAGCCCCGGCGGCCCATGCGATTCGCAGGAGGGTTCCCATATTGCCCGGATCCTGCACACCGCAGGCGCAGACCAGGAGCGGTGTGGGAGCCGGCGGGATGTCTTCGATCGTGCTCTCGGGCACCCGGGCCAACGCCAGCGCCCCTTGCGGAGCAGCGACATCGGAGAGTTGTCCGAGCAGCTTTTCCGTCACCCGGCAGATCTTGACGCTGCTGGAGTAGAGCCGTTTCAGGAATTCTTCCTCGCGGGATTTGGTTCCGAAGCCCTCCCCCAGAACCACAGTCTGCAATTCACACTTCGAACGCAGCGCTTCCCCGAGCAGCCGGAGTCCTTCCACGAGTACGAGGTCGCCTGCGACTCGGCGGGAGCCTGATGCCACGAGCCGGACCTGCTTTATGATCGGATTCCGCGTGCTGGAGATCAAGGTAGGGCCCATAGGAATGCGTCAAACGTCGCCCCGCCGCAGGATCTGCCCGCGCGGGTTTGCCACGCTCCCCCAGACGACGGCCTCCACCGGAAATGTGCCGGCATTAAGAATTTCCAGGGCAAGCGGCCTCGCCAGCAGATCCTCGGCTTCTGAATCGGCCTTGTTGATAAAGACAATGATCTGCTGCCCGGACTGCCAGCATTTGCACACCCCCCGCGGATGCAGCAGAATCGACGCGGCAAGGTCTGGAGCGATTGGCTGTCCGGCCATCCGGGCAAGCCGTTTCTCGGCCAGTTCCCAGCGGAAAACCGATTCCGGTCCGAGGCGCCCACCGAGACAGTCCAAGCCAATTACCGGAACGAGGTATTGCGCGCCCCGGATCGGGACTGGTTCGTTTTCCCGCGCCAGCTTCAGCGAAACGCTGCGCGCGCCGTCCGCCTCGTTCAGCAGCAGGGGGAAGAGCTCCCGGTCGAGTTTGGCCGGAAAGCCGGTTGCCACCCCCCCGAGCAGGCGTGGAGCCAATTCGGGCCCGGCCACGGCGAACATCGTCACCTCGCCCGCGAACTCGCGCGCAACCCGATCCAGGATCGCGTGCAATTGCCCCTCGTCGCTGCCTGAAAGGACGATCATGCCGGGACGGGGCTGCGGAGGGTGCATCCGGGTGGTGGTGGTGTAGATCACTGGAAAGGAGGACGAGTATTCCTCGAGCAGTCTGAGTATCAGGCTTGTTTTGCCGCCCCCACCCACGAAGTTGACGGTGGCCGGCGTCTTGAATGCGAAAAGCTCCGAAAAGATAGGCCGCATTTGTTTCGGCTATGTCCCGCCGGCGTCGCCGCCGCTGCCGGGCTCGAGATTCCACGTTCGGCGCACGATGTAGGGTTTCTTATCTTGGGACTCGAAATAGGTGCGGATCAAAAGCTCCGCCACGAGGCCCATCAGAATGAACTGCACTCCGAGTATGAACAGGAATACGGCCAGCAATAGGAGGGGATTGCGGTGGGCTTTGACCTCGTTGAGGAATTTGTCGACCAGCGTCCAGGCGGCGAAAACCATCCCAAGGCTGCAGGATGCCAGGCCCGCGCCCCCGAAAAAGTACATCGGTTTCGTCGAGTAGCTTCCCAGCATTTTCACGGTGATCAGGTCGAGTATGACCTTGAATGTGCGGTTCATGCCGTATTTGCTTTTTCCGTGGAGGCGCGGCCGGTGTCGAACCTCAATTTCGGCAACCTTGGCGCCTGCCCAGGAGGCATAGATCGGAATAAAACGGTGCATTTCGCCATACAAACGCACGTGCTTCAGCACATCCGAACGATAGCCCTTGAGGGTGCAGCCGTAGTCGTGCAGCCGAACGCCGCTGATCCTGGATATGAGGGAATTGGCCAGCTTTGAGGGCAGGATCCTCGTCAGCCACGGATCCTTCCGATGACGCCGCCAGCAACTGACCACGTCATAGCCTTCTCGCATGGCCGAGAGCACCCTGGGAATGTCGGCAGGATCATTCTGCAGGTCGGAATCGATGGTGACAATGATCCGGCCGCGTGCGAAATCAAAACCGGCCGCCAGTGCCGCGGTCTGCCCGAAGTTTCGGCGGAACTGGATCACGCGAACCAGGGGATCGTCCTTTGCCAGAGCCGCCAGATATTCGCCGCTGCCGTCGGTGCTGCCGTCATCGATGAACAGGAGTTCGTAATCTTCTCCCGCCCCGGCAAGCGAATGCCGCAGGGCCGCTGAAAGGTCCTCGAGGCTCTGACGTTCGTTAAACACCGGGACGATGACGGATACCTTTTCTCTCATGGGAAGTCGGTTTCCATCGAGGCGATCTCGTCGACGTCGAGCCGGCTCTTGAAGAAGAGGTAGATGATGCCGCCGGGGACGGCCGCAAGAACGAGCATGGCCGACGTCAGCAGGCCGAGAGCTATACAGGACGATGCCGGGATTCCGAGGGTCCCGAAGAGGCTCGTGAAGGCAAACTCGCGCAAGCCCATGCCGTTAATGCTGATAGGCACCATGGAGACGATCGTAATGATCGGTACGAGGATCAGGAAATAGGTAAATGGAAGCTGTATCCTCAGCCCTTCGGCGATGAACCACACGACTGCGATCACCACCAGCTGGTTAGCGACCGAAATGACGAACGATCCGGCAAGCGTTTCTGGATGCCGTCTCAGAACGCCGAAGGCTTCGGAGAGGGCGTCAACCCGTGAGCCGATGCTCCCAAGGTTGTGCCGGATCAGCATTCTGGATAGGAGACGGTGCAGCGGCGGGGTGAACACCGCAAGATTCACTACGGCGAAAAAGGCAAAGGCCGCCCAGACGATAAAGGTCTCCGGGATCCTGGGCAGGTGCACCGGATTCCAGATCACGGCGATGCACGCGACGCTCAGCATGGCCAGCATGCCGGCGTCCCGGTCCATGAAGGTGGCGGCGAAGCTCTGAGAGTAAAGCTTGGAGGGTTTGCCGGCGTAGTAAACCTTGACCACATCCCCACCCACCGAAGTGGGGAAGGTGAAATTGAAGAAAAGGCCGATACAGTAAATGGAACAGAGGCTTGGAAGCGGTTCCACCGGCATCACGGGCCGCATGAGCATTCGCCAGCGCAGCACGCAAATGAAATGGCCGGTCCAGAGCATGAGGAATGCGACGAACAGCACATCCCACTGGGCCTCGCGGATGGTGTCCCCGAATTGCCGAAAATCCATCGTCCTGAAGAGTAGAAAAAAAAGCAGTAGGGTGATGCACGCCTTCAGGAGTATCGGTATCCTGCTTCTCATCTTTTCATCGAACCTTGGGGATGCCATGGTCCGGCGGAGGGCGGTTTGAAACCAGCAGCAATTCCTGCTCCGCCAGGAACCTGTCGTCGAGCAAAAAACGCAACCGGATCTGCAGTCTCGGGCGACGGTCTAATACGTACAGTATCAGGTCCTTTTTGCCAACAAAATTGTCGTAGTCCTTTTCCGTGAGGATGCAGAATACGCGCTTATCCTGCCTGAATCTGGCCGCCATTCGCCCGCCGTCGTATTCTTCAAAAATCTCCCGGCGGAGGTAGAAAACCATGCTGGGATGGGCGGCCCCGAAATACCCGATGTCGTCTTCCGGCTGCGAAATAGCCTTGATGGTGCCCGCCAGCTTCTTCACCGGGCGCATCGGCTCGATCGCCGGAAGATGCAGGCTCACGGCCGTGACCAGCAGCAGGTAAAGCGCAATTCCGGCCGAGATAAACGCCGCCGAGAGGCTTGATCTCACCACCGACCATGCCAGCGCGATCGCGGCCGTCGCCAGGATGACGGAGGGCAGGAACAGGATGTGCCAGCCGCCCTCGGGCAGAACCTTGCCGATTAACATAGGAACGGCTACGGCAAGCGCCAGGAAAGCGATGGCGACAATACCAAAGGCAACCCTCCAACCAGCTCCGGCGGAGCGCGCACGCGACCCCGCCCCCCCTGCCGCTGCCAGGCCTGAAGCGCCTGCGATCATCACTGCCATCATCGGATAGACCGAAGCGATGTAGTATTCCTGCTTGTTCTTGGACAACGAGAAAACTGCTATAACCAGGAGACACCAGGCGAGCGGCAGGCCGAGGCCGGGATTCCGAAGCGCATTGCGCAGCATTCCCGAGCGCCACAGCCAGTAGAGCGCGCCGGCGCTGATCAACGACCAGGGAAAGAAATCCACGAGATAGACGGGAAGGTAGTAGAACAGCCCCCGCGACGGCCCGAAGGACTCGCTGGCAAAGCGCCCGATGTTGTCGCTCAGGAAAAAGGTGGCGATATATTCCCACCCGTGAACCTGATACACGCGCAGGTACCATGGAAGGATGATTGTCGAAACGATCGCGAGCCCGAGTATGGGCCGGGTATCCGCAAGTCGAAAACGTCCGGCGCAGACCGACCATGCCCCATATGCGGCGAAGGGGATCAGCAAGGCAATCGGGCCCTTCGTGAGAAAGCCGAGCGCGGCAAAAGCGTAGGCAAGTCCCCAGTATTTCGCGGATCCTCTGCGGAGAGCCAGAAGCAGGAAAAAGGCTGTACCCGCGAGCCAAAACAGAAGGAGAGCATCGATCGGCAGTTTCCGGGCCAGCGCGAAAAACCTGACGCACGTCGCGATCACGACGGCGGCCAATATGCCGGCGGCGCGGGAAAAAGCGATGCTTGCCGTGCCAAAGGCGAAAAGCACCGTGCCCCAGGCAGCGAGGGCGCTCGGCAGCCTCGCAGAAAACTCGCTGACCCCGAAAAGCTTGTAGGACGACAATACGATCCAGTAGGTGAGGGGCGGTTTTTGCGCCCGAGTCTGGTAGTTGAATTTTGGCGCCAGGTAGTCTCCGCTTTCCAGCATCTCTCTGGGCGTTTCCGCATAGAAAGCCTCGTTGGCGTCCCAAATCGAGGATGCACCCAGGTTGACGAAGAAGGGAACTGCCAGAAATCCAAGAACCAGGGCCTGCAGCAGAGGTGGAAGCGATCGTCCGGTTAGCGGGGCATTCATGATTGGGCGATGGTGTCAAAAGAGAGATTTCTGAATCTCATCGGTGACCTCTTCGGTGACCCGGCGCCTTGGCCTGCCCGTGAGGTCGAGTTCTTTTTTTTCGAGCCGTTCGAGGATTTCGCCGGCCCTCAGGATGACATTCCTGGGCAAGCCCGCTAGCCTCGCCACCTCTATGCCGTAGCTCTTGTCCGCGGTTCCCGGCATCACCCGCCGGAGAAAGACTATCTCCTTGCCAACTTCCTTGATCGCCAGACAATAGTTCTTGACGCCGGGGTGAATCTCGGCCAGTTTCGTCAGTTCATGGTAATGGGTGGCGAAGAGGGTCTTTGCCCGATAACGGGGATTATTCACGAGGTATTCCGCGACGGCCCAGGCAATGGACAATCCATCAAAGGTCGCGGTTCCGCGACCGACCTCGTCCAGCAGTATGAGGCTGCGATTGGTGGCGGTATTGAGAATGTTGGCCGTTTCGATCATCTCCACCATGAAGGTCGATCGCCCGCGAGCCAGGTTATCGGAGGCGCCGACCCTCGTGTAGATCCGATCCACCAGCCCTATGCGGGCCTGGCGCGCCGGGACGAAGGAGCCCATCTGTGCCAGGATCACGATCAGCGCCGTCTGGCGGAGGTAGGTGGACTTGCCTCCCATGTTCGGCCCGGTGAGGATGAGCAGCTGATCGGAGGTGGTATTGACGTTTAGGTCGTTGGGAATGAATGGCCGGCTCTGCAGTTCCACCACCGGGTGCCGCCCTGCCTGAATGTAAAGCTCCTCCGCGTTCACAATTTCCGGGCGGTGGTATTGGTTTTTCAGGGCAACAGCCGCGAGCGCAGCGTAGGCGTCGATTTCGGCAAGCAAGCTGGCATTCCGCTGTATCCTGGCCGCCTGCTCCGCAATGCGCATCCTCACCTCGAGAAAGAGCGCCTTCTCGACTACGGCAATGCGCTCTTCGGCCCCCAGAATTTTCTCCTCGTACGCATGCAATTCCTCGGTCACGAACCGTTCGCAGCTTACCAGGGTCTGCTTCCGGACATAATCTGCGGGCACAAGGTGAAGGTTTGGCTTGGTCACCTCGATGAAATAGCCGAATACCTGGTTGAACTTGATTTTGAGCGACTGAATGCCCGTCCTCTTCCGCTCGCGTCCTTCCAGCGCTGCAACGTACTCCCGGCCGCTGGCGCGCATGGATCTCAGTTCGTCGAGTTCCTGTGAATATCCGGTGCGGATTATCCCGGGCTCACCGAGCGACGGCGGCGGATCATCGGCGATGGCCGTATCGATCAGCCCAACCGCCTCTTCCAGATCATCCAGTTGATTGCATGCCTGGCCCAATCTGCCTCCGCGAACGTCCTGCAGGAGAGGCCGGAGGGAAGGTATGATCTTCAGCGAATCCCGCAACGCAAGCAGCTCCCGCGGATTGGCCACACCCACAAGAATCCTGCTCACCAGACGTTCGAGGTCGTGCACATCGGCAAGCCTGTCCGCCAGACGGCCCAGCCTCAGCACATCCTCCGAAAGCACCTGCACCGCATCCAGCCTGGCACTCAGCGCATCGCGGTCCAGCAGCGGGGACAGGAGCCAGAACTTGAGCATCCGGCCGCCCATTCCGGTCCGGGTCCGGTCCAGGAAGGAGAACAGAGACCCTTTCCGGCTGCCATCCAGGGTCTGGATGAGTTCGAGGTTGGCTATGGTCGCGGCATCCAGCTTCAGGTACTTCGATGGTTCGAAGAAGCGCAGCTCCGACCCCCCCCGGAGAGATTCGAGTTTGTTGGATCGAAGGTAGTGAATGAGCGCTCCGGCCGCGGCAACGGCGCTTGGCTTGCCCTCGAACCCGATGCCGTCCAGGGTGGCGAGGGAGAAATGCTCCAGCAGCAGGCGCCTTGCATAGTCCAGGTTGTAGCTCCACGCCTCCTGGGTGCTTGGGATCCACTCGCCGGGCAAATCCCTGGCAAGGTCCGACCGGAGTTCCTCGGCAACATCGTCGGGCAAGACCAGTTCCCGCGGTGCGAAACGGCTGATTTCATCCACCGCCTGCTGCCAGGCGTCCTCGCCCTCGAATTCGGTTGCAAAGAAATCGGAGGTGGAGAGATCCATGAAGGCCAGGCCGACCGCGCCCGTCGATTTGGAAACGCAGGCGAGGTAGTTATGGTCCTTTGGCTCAAGCAGCATTTCCTCCACCACCGTGCCCGGCGTCAAGATTCTGGTGACCTCCCTGTGAACCAGCCTGCCCGCAGCCCTCGGGTCCTCAACCTGATCGCAGATGGCTATCTTGTGGCCCTTTTTCAGCAGTCGCGCGATGTAGCCGTCGACGGAGTGATACGGCACGCCGCACATAGGGATCGGAGCGCCGCTCCTGTCCTTGTTGCGCGAGGTCAGGGTGATCTCCAGCTCTCTCGAGGCGAGGACCGCGTCCTCGTAGAACATCTCGTAGAAGTCGCCCAGCCGGAAAAACAGGATCTTGCCGGGGTAGCGCTGTTTCATCTCATGGTACTGCTTCATCATGGGTGTGAGGTCTTCCATGGTCCTGCTTTCCCCCTCCAAACCGCATCCCGGCGGTGCTCTGCCGGCTGGCTGCTACTCCAAACAGCAGATTTCCCGGGGAGCAAAAACCACCGGGGCAATAGGTTGCGGGATCCTGGAAATCGGCCGGAAATAGCTCAAAACCTTGTAGTTAAAGAACGACAAGTATATAATCCTGCCTTCAACAATGTCAATGGTCATGCCGCAAAACGAAGTGCTCAGAATCCTGGCCGTGGACACCTCGAGCTCCCGGGGGAGCGTGGCCCTGCTCGAGGGCAGATCGCTGGTGGCCGAACTGCGCCTGTGCACTCCGGAGACGCATTCGGCGGGGCTGCTCAGGTCGGTGGATTTCCTCCTGGATTGCACAAAGGTTGAGCTGGAGTCGGTCGCCCTGGTGGCGGCCTGCGTCGGGCCGGGCTCTTTCACCGGAATCCGCATTGGGATCGCAACGGCCATCGGCCTTGCCCAGACGCTGTCGATCCCATTTGCAGGCATTTCCGGCCTCGATGCAGCTGCCCATGCGCTCTCGCACATTCAAGGCACACTTGGGATTGTCCTGGATGCTCAGCGAAACCAGGTCTTTCACGCCCAGTATGCATCCGACGGAGGGAAGATCCGGAGGGAATCGAAACCTTCGCTGCTGGCCCCGAGCGAACTGGGCAGACAGCTCGCGGGGAAACGCATTTTCCTGGCCGGCGACGGCGCCCAGCGATACCGGGCGGAGCTGGGCGCCACCACCGGAAGGTGGCCGCGGATCGTTTCCTCGGAGCTTTTCCTGGCGGCCGAGATTGGCAGGCTGGCACTGTCACGGAAACAAATCTGGCGGAAAGGAGAATTCATCTGTGCCGAACCGCTCTACATCAGACCGCCCGATGCAATCCGGCCGGCGGCACACCGGCGCTCCCCGATCCGAGCCTGAGATCAGCCTGGCCCCTCTGACTGCCGGCGATATCGCGCGGCTGGAAGTTCTCGAACGTTCGACGGGGCTTTCCTTTTGGGGGAGGGAAGCATATCGCCAGGTTATCGAGGACCTGCCGGAATACTACGGCCGCAAGCTGCTCATCGGCGGAACGGGATCCGAAGGCATCCTGGCCGGTTTTCTGCTTGCGCGCATTTTGTTCGAAGACATGGAAATTCTGAAGGTGGGCGTCCTGCCGGGTCACCAGCGCCGTGGGTTCGGATCCCGCATGCTGGCCGACGCGTTATCCGAAGGCCGGGAACGGGGATGCCGGCGGTGCTATTTGGAGGTCCGCGCATCCAACCAGGCAGCAATCCGCTTTTATCATGAAAGCGGCTTCAGGCTCGCGGGCAGGCGAGCCCGGTATTACTCCGATCCGTCGGAAGACGCGCTCATCATGGACAGGGAGCTTCCCTGATCCTCTCCCTCATCCTGGCCGGGTGCCCCTTAGAAAACGCCCTTGACATAGCCTCCATCGACCTGGATGGTGGTTCCAGTGATGTATCCAGCGCGTTCGGACGCCAGGAATGCCACAAGGGACGCGAACTCCACCGGTTCGCCCAGCCGGCCGAGTGGGATGGTCTTCTCCCATTCCGCCAGGATCTGAGCCGCGGACCGTCCTTCCTTGCTCGCGCGGGCCTCGGCCAGCTCCAGGACGCGCCGGGTCCGAGTGTACCCGGGGCAAACGTTGTTGACGAGGATTCCATGGGCAGCCAGTTCATTGGCCAGCGATTTCCCGAGTCCCACAACGGCGGACCGCACGGCATTTGACAGTATCAGCCCGTCGACCGGCTGCTTGACCGAAATCGAGGTGATGTTGATGATACGTCCCCATTTCTGGCGTTTCATGCAGGGCAAAACTAGCCTGCTCGCGCTCACGGCGCTGAGAAAACTGAGGCGTACGGCATCCCGCCAGGCTTCGAGGTCAAGGTTTTCGAAAACCCCGGCAGGCGGACCCCCCGCATTGTTTACCAGAATATGAATTGTCCCCCACTCTGCCAGAACGGAGGCCACCATCGATGCCAAGCATTCCTCCGAGGTGACATCACCCTGAAGTGCGAGGATCTCCGCTTTGGTCAGGGAGCGTATCTCCTCGGCCGCCTGCCGCAGGCGGCCGGCGTCGCGGCCACAGATAGCAACCCTGGCTCCCTCGCCCGCAAGTGCCTCAGCCACCGCACGCCCCAATCCTGCGCTCGAAGCAGCAACAAATGCGACCTTGTTCTCCAATCCGAGATCCATGATCACCCTCTCGTGCCGGGACTGCGCAGATAGTCATCCGTGCGATCGAGCCAGTCCTGACGGATGGGGCTGAACATGTCTATATCCAGTGTATCCTCGAGCACTTCGGCCTTGTGCGGCATGCCAGAGGGGATAACGAGCACTTCACCGCGGCGGAGGATGAGTTCTTTTCCACCCAGCCAGAAGCGCAGCGCGCCTTCGACGACATACGTGATCTGCTCGCTCAGATGAGTGTGTTCCTGTACGATGGTCCCCTTATGCAGCCATATCTGCGCCACCATGACCTGCTTTCCGCTGACGATCTTCCGCTTGATCTGCGGCGTTACCTCCTCCCAATCCATCGATTCCCAGGCGATTGCTTCCAAGAGCCCTCCTTATCTTGCCTCCGCCGAAAGCGTCGGCCGGGCAACAGCATAACAGAGCCCTAGCCCCGGGGTCACGCGTCTTGAGTCGCTGGCTCTTTGATGGTAGTTTCCTCAGGCTAGCGTTATACTTACAGCTCAGCATGCGATCACTGAAGGGAAGCTCCCGTATGAAAAAAAAGACCGTGGCACCCGGCACGAAAGCCACTTCCGCAACCCCCGAGCCAAAACCGTCGTGGCCCTCCTACACAATGGTCGAGGGCCGGATGAAAAAGATCTATTTCGACTTTTATCAGGAAACCTATAGGAAGACGGCCATCGACCGGAAAACAAAGGAACTGATCGCAATCGCCGCCTCGTTGGGCTTCAAGTGCCAAGGGTGCTTGAACGGGCACATCAGGAAGGCCAAGAAATTCGGGGCAACTCCCGAGGAGATCAGCGAGACCATCGCCATTACCATGGGAGTGGCCGCCGCCTCGGTGGTCGACCTCACCGATTTCGCCGCGGAGCATCTCCAGATAATACACTTTGAATAACGCCGGGAATTCTGGTCAACCGGAACACGCAATCAGGGTCGTGGGTTGCCTTTTCATGGTGCTTTTCCTCGGGGTAGCCGACGGCCAGGTGGTTAGTCCGCTGCTCCCGGTCATCAGGAACCAGTTCGGTAAGTCTGCAGCTGAGGCCGGGCTATTGTTCACCGGCTATTCCGTGACTGCCGGAGTCTCGGTCCTGCTCTGGGGCCCGCTCTCCGCGGTGTTTGGATCCAGAAGGGCGCTGCTGGTCGGCACGATCATCTTCCTGGCCGGATCGGTTTTGTCCCTGTCCGCTGGAAGTTTCCTGCAACTGCTTGCAGGTCGAATGGTAACCGGAATGGGCGCAAGTCTGCTGAGCTTGAATACTGTCGCTTACGCGGCAGAGTATTTCCCTTATTCCAGGCGCGGGTGGGCCATGTCCACCATCTTCGCGTCCTATTTTGCTGCCTTGATCCTGGGGGTGCCACTCGGGACGGTGGTAAGCGAGAATCTGGGTTGGCACGCCGTTTTTGCGCTGGCGGGCGGTACCGCGCTTTTGTTGTCGGGCGCCGTTGCTGCCCTTCTTCCCCAGGGGGCCGGCCACCCCATGCAGGCGGCCAAAATGCTGCAGCCGGGAGCGCAGCTGCGGACCTACCTTGGTTTTCTGCGCGCCAGAACCGGCCTGCCGGTCCTTCTCAGCGCCTTTGCCGCGTCGGCGGGAATGACGGGATTTTTGGCTTTTGTGGGAATATGGCTTCATGACACCTTCAATCTCTCGGCGCAGAGGATCAGCACGGTCTTTCTCGTCTCGGGCATCGCCGCGCTGACCGTCTCACCCTTTGCGGGCGCGCTTTCAGACAGGGTAGGGAAGCAACGTCAGTTTATGGCCAGCAGCCTTCTCCTTGCGGTCACCCTCGTAGTTCTGCCCATGCTCGCCTGGGGAGCGGGATTGATAGCCCTGTTCGGGCTCCTCAGCCTTGCGGCGGCGTTCCGGCAAGGTCCCATGGAGGCACTCGTCTCGGAAGCGGTGCCGGGCGGGGAACGCACCTCGTTTATTGCCCTCAGAAACTCATTCTCGCAGTGGGGGATTGGGCTGGCGGCAATGGCTTCGGGCGCCCTCTTCGAGTGGCAGGGTTATTGGGCGGTCTGCCTGCTCTGTGCGCTTTTAAACGCTGCGGCCGGCGGGATCCTGCTGTGGCTGCCAAAAGAGCGGCACTTCTGATAGTGTTGGATCTGAAAATGCTTTGGATGACGAGCCGATTTGGCTAAAATACCGGGGCACAAACGATTTAACGATTATTGGCTCCTATAAATGAAGGAGGTCTGCCTTGCGAACTGTCAAGTTCACCGTTTTTATCCTGAGCCTGGCCCTGGTGTGCGTTCACTGTGGCGGCCACCAAGAAGGTCCCGACGCCTTCAAGCAGATGGAAAAGAACAAATTGGTACGAATCGCCACTAGCGCTGTCAACATGCCCTTCGAATTCGGCTCGGGCACCGGCGTGCAAGGTTTCGATGTGGACCTCGGCGAAGAGATCGGCAAGGAATTAGGCTATCCCGTCAAATGGGTTAAACTCGGATCCGAACGGCTGTTCGAAGTTCTGAAGAACGGTGAGGTCGAGTTCGTGCTCTCGGCGGTATCGATCACCTCCGAGCGCAGAGACGAATTTCAATTTTCGGATCCTTATTTTGTAACCAACATCACGCTCGCCAGGCGCAAGGACAAGCCGGAAATAAAAGACTTGGCCAGCCTCGCGGGCAAAAGGGTCGGCGTGGAGACCGCCTCGGCTGCCAGCCTCTTCATGGAAAAGCAGACCACCGCTCCGAACGTTACCGTGGTGAAATTTCCCACTCTCGACGACGCCTTGGGCGCTCTCAACCGCACCGAAATCAATGCTGTGGCGGGAGGCGAACATATCCTCACCTACAGCATTTACAAGAGCTTCCCCTACCTGATTACGAGCGGTGTCTCGCTGACCGAAGATCGTTATGGCGTTGCCGTGAGAAAGGGCGAAGACAAGCTTCTGGGGATTATCAATTCGACCATCGCCCGGCTGCAGAAATCGGGTGAGTTCGAAAACCTGCGCCAGAAGTGGTTTCAAAACGTAATGGAGCAGGCGGAGCAGCAGCGACAGGAAATGGAGCGTGAAGAAGCGCTCAAATCGGCCCCCAAGATGATCACTATCAACATCATCAAATCGCCCGACGTCAACCTGAACATGGACCGACTGGATGGCTTCCAGGCTGTACTGACCGGGGCCGGCGGATCATTTTCCTCCCAGCCAATCCTCACCTCGGGTGCCAGGGGGGCCGCACGGTTTCCGACTCCCATTCCCCCCGGCGATTATCGGCTGGTGTTTTCCATCTTCCAGATGAGCGAGCAACTGACGATTCCCGCACGCGCTTCGCGCACTATCACGTACGACATGAACATAACCTCGCGCGGCGTGAACCTCACGGAAAGGAACTAGTCCGCCCCCGGAGCCGAGCTTTCGAGCCCGGCTCCCGGCGGGGGGAAGAAATGGAATGAGAGCGAGTTTCATCCGAGCAATCCTTCTGACAGCGCTGCTTTCGAGCGCAGCCACTCTGATCCTGGTTCGGTGGGATGTAATCCCCGGCAGCGGTAGTGGGGAGTCGAGCTCCCCGGCAGAGCAGCCCGCGCGCGCCGACATATCGCGGCTCGAACCGCCTTTCAGCGAGGACGAAGAGACCAATATCCGCGTGTACAACCAGGTCAGCCCCGGAGTGGTGAATATCACCTCAACGGTTGTGGAATACGATTTCTTCTTCTCGCCCGTGGCGCGACAGGGCACGGGAAGTGGTTCGGTGATCGACCTCGAAGGTCATGTCCTGACAAACTTCCATGTCATCGCAGGGGCAAGGAACCTGGAGGTTGCGCTTCCGGACCAATCCAAGTATCGCGCCGCCATCGTGGGCACCGACCAACAGAACGACCTGGCGGTCATCCGGCTCCGGGATGTGCCGAGGGACAGGCTTCACCCGGTCAAGATTGGCGATTCGACGCCCCTGAAAGTGGGACAGAAGGTTTTGGCAATCGGCAACCCTTTCCGGCTGCAGAACACGCTCACCATTGGAATCATCAGTTCGCTGGGCAGGACGATTCAGACCGACAACGGGGATCTCCTGGAAAACGTTATCCAAACCGATGCCGCAATAAACCGGGGAAATTCCGGCGGCCCGCTGCTCAATACGAAGGGGGAAATGATCGGGATCAACACCTCCATCATTTCCCCCAGCGGCGGAAACATCGGGATCGGTTTTGCGGTCCCCTCCAGCACCATCCGCCGGGTGGTAGAGGACCTGATCAAGGAGGGACGGGTGCTGCGGCCGTGGTTGGGGATCGAAGGCTACACGATCACTCCCGACCTCGCTACCGCCCTCAACCTGCCGGTTTCGGCGGGAATTCTGGTGGCAAAGGTATACCGGGGAAGCTCGGCGGCCGCGGCCGACATCAGGGGCGCCCAGGAGATCGCCGTTTTCTACAACGAACGAATCCTGGCGGGCGGGGATATTGTGACCTCGGTTCATGGCAAGCCGGTGCACTCCATGCACGACCTGCGGGGTGTGCTCGAAGAACTGAAGCCGGGCGAAACCGTGCTGCTCGTCATTTTCAGGGGCGGCACCAGGCTGGAAAAGTCCGTGCGACTCACCGAAAGGCCGCCCGGAGTGCGTTTCTAATCCTTCCGGCAACTGAGGATGCTTTTTGCAACTGGGATGATGCTTCGCCACACCTCTATCTGGCTGCTGGGCCTCTTGTGTGCCATCAACCTGCCGGCTTCGGATGACGAACTCGTCCGCCTGGCGGAGGGCATTTATCTAAGTCCCGGGCGTGCCGATGGAGGAGCCGTGAGCAACTCCGGGATCGTGATGCTCGAGAGTTCCATTCTGGTTTTCGACAGTCACTACACCCCCGAAGCTGCTTCAAGGCTGATCGAGCATGTCCGGAAGATATCCAGGCTGCCCATCAGATACCTTGTCAACAGCCATCACCACGCCGACCATACGCACGGCAATCAGGCCTTTCAGGGCGTCCAGCACACGGTTGCCAGCACGGCAGCCAGGGCGGACATCCTGGAAAAGGACCTCCCGGCCCTGCTGCGGGTTCAAGCCATTGCCGAGAGACAGATCGAACAGATTCGCAGGGAGTTGCGTCAACAGACGGACGAGAGGGCGAGGGCGCGGTTGCAGGACCAGATCCGAAGCAGGGAGGAAAACCTGGCGCGAATGCAGAAGCTCCGGATTGTCGCGCCGGCGCTGACTTTCGACGACCGCCTGATGATTGTGGAGAGAAACCGAGAAATCCATCTGATCCATCTCGGCAGGGGACATACCGCGGGCGATATCATCATGTTCCTGCCGCGGGAGAGGATCGTCTTCGCCGGGGACCTGTTTTTCAACCGCGCCCTCCCCAACACCGACGATGCCCAAATCCTGGAGTGGGTGAGGGCCATTCCCGAGATGCTGAAACTGGAAGCGGACATCTTCGTCCCCGGGCACGGGGCGGCCGGGACCCGCCAGGATGTGGAGCTCTTTCTGCAATACCTGCTGGAGCTGAAACAAATCGTGGAGGATGCAATGTCGACCCAGGAATCGCTCGAACAGCTCCTCCGACATGTGCGCATCCCCGCGCCGTACGAATCGTTCAGCTTCCAGAATTTCTTTCCCGGAAACGTTCAGAGGATGTACTCCGAACTGAAGGCGACGCAGGTTCACGCGCCACCTGCCGGCTCCGGGGGCGGCATGCCGGCGAGAGGACAGAAAGCGGGGCGCCCATGAATTCAGAGATTACGAATGGTGATTCGCACGCAGCCTGCCCCTCGTGCGCCGGCTCGGGCTGGGAGCGCATTCCGGGCAGCAGCAGCGTCAAGCGCTGCGCCTGCACGCTCGGCGCCCGCACCCAGCACCTGCTGGAGGAGGCCAGGATCCCGAAGCGCTACGAACATTGCGATCTCGAATCCTACATGCCGAACGATCCCTCTCAGAAGCGGGCGCTGGCGGACGTCAGGCGCTTCCTAGACAAGTATCCGGTGATTGACGTCGGCCTGTTGTTTCTCGGGCCCTGCGGCGTGGGCAAGACCCATCTGGCCGTTTCGCTGTTGAAGCAAGTAATCCTGGAAAAGGGTGACCGGGCGCTTTTTTACGACTTCCGGGATCTCCTCAAGGAGATCCAGGACAGCTGGAATTCCGTCTCACAGTCGTCCGACCTCGAGGTGCGCCGGCCGGTGCTGACCGCCGAGGTACTGGTTCTGGATGAGTTGGGCGCCAACAAGCCTACCGACTGGGTCCGGGACACGATCGCGCATATCATCAACAGCCGCTACAACGACAAGCGGCTGACAATATTCACCTCCAATTACCCCGACGTCGGTAGCAGGCCCGGAGAGGAAACCCTCACGGATCGGATCGGCGCACGGCTGCGCTCCCGGCTGTACGAAATGTGCAAGGTCGTCGAGATCAGGGGGAAGGACTTTCGGCACGAAATCAAGCAGGCCAACTACCGGTTTTAGTCATGAATACACAGCACGACAATCTGACTCCCCTGGTGAAGGAGGAGACCTTCTACCTCGAAAGAGTCCAGCAGGAAATACGGAAGAGAATCGTTGGACAGCCGCAGATGCTCGAATCCCTCATGATCGGCCTGCTTACAGGCGGCCATCTGCTGCTCGAGGGCGTCCCGGGCCTCGCCAAAACGCTCGCCGTCAAGAGCCTTGCGCAGGTAATCGACGTCGTTTTCAGACGCATCCAGTTCACGCCCGATTTGCTCCCGGCCGACCTGATCGGCACCATGGTTTTCGATCAGAAGAGCGGCGATTTCATCCCCCGGCCGGGGCCGATCTTCTGCAACGTGCTGCTCGCCGACGAGATCAACCGGGCGCCCGCCAAGGTGCAGAGCGCTCTCCTGGAGTGTATGCAGGAGAGGCAGGTGACACTGGGACCTCAGACATACCGGCTGTCTGAGCCCTTCATGGTGCTGGCAACGCAAAATCCGATCGAGCAGGAGGGGACTTATCCACTGCCCGAGGCGCAGATGGACAGGTTTCTGCTGAAGATTCTCCTGACCTACCCGACGAGAAAGGAAGAGAGGGAGATCCTGAACCGGATTGCCTCGGGTGACGGGCAGGGCGTCCACCTGCAGGGAGGGGAGGCCATTCCGCTCAAGAAGGTCCTCGTTCCCGAAAGAGTGTTGCGCATGCGTGAACTCAGCGGGCAGATTTACGTGGACGAGCGCATCAAAACCTACGTTCTCGATATCGTCTTCGCGACCCGCAATCCGGAAGAACACGGGTTGGACCTGGCGAGACTCATAAGGTTCGGGGCCTCTCCCCGCGCGAGTCTGGGCATCTTGGCGGCCGCCCGCGCCCGCGCCTTCCTCGAGGGGCGCGGCTTCGTCATTCCCGAGGATGTGAAGAAGGTAGTGCCCGGCGTCCTTCGCCACAGGATTCTTCTCACCTACGAGGCCGAAGCGGAGGGCATTCATACCGGCGACATCGTCGATCGTATCCTGCAGAAGGCGCCTGCGCCGTGAGGCGGGGGTCCGGCATGAAACTCGATCTACTCCTGCAGGATGCCCGCCTGCTGGCTCTGAAGACGGGGCATCTGGCCCGCTCTCACTATGCCGGCCTTTACAGCAGCGCTTTTCGAGGCCGCGGCATGGAGTTTGCCGAGGTGCGGGAGTACGCCGAGGGCGACGACATCCGCATGATCGACTGGAATGTCTCGGCCAGGAGTCAAAACCTCTACGTCAAGCGGATGGCCGAGGAGCGGGAGCGAAGCGTCCTGGTGCTGCTGGATGCCACGGGGAGTCTAGCCTTCGGCAGCACCGGCCGGACTAAGCACGAGCTTCTGGTGGAGCTTGCGGCCTTGTTGGTACTCTCCGGATTCGCCGCGAGGGATCGAGTGAGCCTGGCAACCTTCCGGTCGAAAATTGACCTGTATCTGCCCGCGGCAAAGGGCTGGAATCACGCCTTGCGGCTCATCCGGGAAATTGTGGGCCGCCAGCCTTACGGAGCCGCACCCGACATGGAGCCGGTCTGGAATTTCCTGAATTCGCCCGGCATCCCACGGTCCCTGGTCCTGCTTTTCACGGATTTCCAGGCCCCGCTCCGCACATCCAACAGCATGGCCGTCGCCTGCCGGAAGCACGAAGTGGTCGCCTTCCTGGTCTCGGATCCGCGGGAGTGGGAACTGCCGAGAGCCGGCATCCTCCGCGTGGCTGATCCCGAGACGGGCGCAGACCGGCTCGTGAACAGCAACTCGGCCGGCCTGAGAGCGGGCTATGCCTCAGCCGCCCGGGCAAGGAGGACTGATATCGGCTTCATTCTGCGCGGGTGCGGAGTGGATTGGGCGGAATTCAGCACGGCTACCGAGTACCGGGCGTCCCTCAGGAGGTTCCTGCGGGTCCGCAGCTTCAAAAGGGGATATCATCATCCGTGATATCGACCTCGTGCATGCCTTCCTCCGATGAAGCAGGCTCGGCCCGTGCTGCGGCCGGCTGAGGCGCGGACGTTTCCGCTCCCTCGGGCCGGCTGCCGACGAACAGGATCTGACTCGCAACGACCTCCGTCGTCCTTCGCTTGTTTCCCTCACGGTCGTCCCACTCGCGTGTCTGGATTCTTCCCTCCACGAAAACCTGGCGGCCCTTGGCAAGGTATCGGCGGCTCAACTCGGCGAGTTTGTTCCAGGCCACGATGTTGTGCCACTCGGTTCGTTCCTGCCGGGTTCCGCTCTTGTCCGTCCAGAACTCGCTAGTGGCG
Source organism: Acidobacteriota bacterium (assembly GCA_037444305.1). Classification (GTDB taxonomy): domain Bacteria; phylum Acidobacteriota; class UBA6911; order UBA6911; family UBA6911; genus JBBIMP01. The sequence continues at coordinate 113,594 of JBBIMP010000012.1, read as the reverse complement.
AGGCTGAAATTGGCCACCGGCACTCCGTCCGATGTGTAACGAACCTCGGGATCTCTCCCGAGACGCCCGATCAGCATGACCCTGTTCAGCGAACTCATTCCGTGTCTCCAGTACTGGTTAAGGCCTTCGGCGAGGTGTGCTGCCCGTCGAAGGTTTCGAGATGTCCACTCCAAGCTCCTTCAGTTCGCTCTCGGCGAGCCCCGCTTCCGGGGCAGCGGGATATTTCTCCACCACGCGCCTGAAGTCGCTGATCGCGTTGGTCCGGTCTCCCATCAGCAGGTGCGCCTTGGCGCGTTTGAAATGGGCGCTGGCTACCTTGTCGCCGCTCGGATAATCCGAGATAACCTTGGCGAAGGCGGCGATTGCATCCGGCAGCTTTCGAGCCGCGTAGAACGCCTCGCCGATGTTGTACTGGGCGTCATCCGCGTTTTCGTTGCTCGGAAAGCTCCTCAGAAACGCCCTGAATCCCTCGATTGCGAGGTCAAAGTTGCCTTGTATCAGATCGTTGAAGGCTTCGTTGTAGATGGCATCCGCGGACAGAGCCAGAGTCTGCGGATTCGCGCCGGCGGCCTGAAAGATGCGCTGCGTGATCGGTTTCGATTGCACCCGCATGTCGGCCAACTGCTGCGTCAAGGCGGAGATCTGAACTCCTGTATCGTCGAACTTTCTGGAGAGGGACCGGATTTCCTCCAGAACAGCGGTGTTGGCCGATCGCTCCCCCGCATCACGGTTTTCCATGGACAAGGCAAGTTTGTCGAGCAGAAGCGAGGTCCTGCCGACCTGGTCGTTCAGCTGCACGACGAGGCTGTGAAGGCCCTGCGTTCGCTCGCTGAAGGTCTTTTCCAGCAGCCGTATCTGGTTCTGCAACGCAAGGACGTCCGCCTGCAGGCGGACCAGCTCCTCCTTGGTTCCCGCGTCGGCGGAGGGCGCCGCCGCCAGGAGAAAAACCAGCAGGCAACAAACAGGTAATCTCTTCATCGGCCTAATCTCCTAAAGAGTGTTAATCGACTCGATTATTTCACAGTCAATAACGGGCATCAATGCCGCCAAAAGAAAAGCCGGAGAGGAAACGCAGGATTCCTCTCCGGCCTTGCTGTCATGAGACCCTGCGCTTTTCAGCGCATAACGAAGTGAGCGCGGCGGTTCTTCTGCCAGCAGTCCTCATTCGACTCCGAGCAGAACGGCCTTTCTTTCCCGTAGCTGATGGTTTCGATGCGGTCCGCGCTGACGCCTTGGCCGATCAGAAAATCCCTGGCGGCATTCGCGCGCCGGTCACCGAGCGCGAGGTTGTACTTTTCCGATCCGCGTTCGTCGCAGTGACCTTCAATCCTGAACCGCAATCCGGACCGTTCCGCCAAAGCCCGGGCGTTGGCCTGAAGGACGCTTCGGGCATCCAGCCGGATATCATACTGGTCGTAGTCGAAGAATATGTCCTTCACGTTCGTCGTAAAGAACTCGGCGTCGCTCAGCGGACGCACCGGCGGCGCTACGGCCGGCCGAGCGGTCACCGTCAGCCTGGCTTCCGCCTCGGCGCTTCCGCCGGGACCGGTCGCTCTTGCCCGATAGGTGATCGAGGTGGTCGGGGATACGGTCCTGCTGCCCGAGGCCGGCACGGAGCCGATCCCGCCGTCGATGGTCACTTCAGTGGCGTTGGTGGAATTCCACGAGAGGGTGGAAGACTGGCCCTGCTCGATGGCAGAAGGCGAGGCGGCAAATGATATGCTTGGCGCCACCGGCGGAGGTGCGGGCGCCGGCGCGGGCGCCGGAGTGGCAGCCGGAGGAGGGGCTACCTTCTTGGAACAGCCGGCCCCCGCCAGCATTAGGCCCGCCGCGAGAATGGTTAGAATGGCAAGAAAGAACCTCTTATTTCCCATGATGAATCGCGCCTCCTTCTCAGAGCCTGATGTGATTCGATAGTTGATTCTCCGTCCCCGTGGTGTCGGGGGACATCAATGCGCGGCTAATATAGCACACCGACTTTTCTGCTAAATACAATTTAGCGGCCAAGGCGATTAATTTTCATTAATCCCTGCGCACAAACCCGCCCCAGGACGGGCTCGTGTTGACACCCTGGGTCGTCACCATCCGCTGCTCGCTCCCATCACCCAGCATTATGAAGATCTGGTCGGCCCCGTTTCGATTCGAATTGAACGCCAGGTGCCGGCTGTCTGGAGCCCAGGTGGGATTCTGATTGCTGCCGGATCCGCTCGTCAGCTGGTTGATCCTGCCGCTGCCGGCCTCGGCAATGAAAATGTCGTAGTTCGCGCCAAACCGGGGCCGCCAATGGAATGCTATCCATCGGCCGTCCGGGGACCACGAGGGGGAATCGGCATCCCCGCCTTCAACGAGAATACGGCGGACGTTGGCGCCGTCGGAGTCGCATATGAAGATCTGGTTGGTGCCATTCCGGTCCGAGGCGAAGGCGATCTGCCTGCCGGAGGGAGCCCAGGTGGGCGATTGGTCAATGGCCGGATGGTTGGTGATGTTGCGCCGGTCTGAGCCGTCCATGCGCGAGATGAAGAGGTCGGCATCCCCGCGGGGAGTCCGGAGTGCGAATACGATCTGCGAACCATCGGGTGAGATTGCCGGAGTGGTGGCCAGGGAATTGAACATGGGGAAGGGAAGCCGGGCGCCATCCAGGTAGGAATGAATGTTGATCTCCGGCTGGCCCGTCCGGAAGCTGACAAAAGCCAGCCGGGTGTTGTCGGTCGACCAGTTCGGAAAGAGGTTGAGCGAGCCGTTGCGGGTGAATGCACGGGCATCGTGTCCGTCGTAGTCCATGACGTAGATTTCCTTGGCATCCCCACGCCTGGAAGTGTAGGCGATTTTCGTGGAAGCAATGCCGCGCGAGGCGCCGGCAGTCAGCTTGTACACGACCTCGTCCGCCCACCTGTGCGCAATGGACCTCACCTGGTCTATGTCTCCCGATATGCGCTGCCCGAAACTCATGGACCTCAGCTTCATGTCGAAGATGCGCAGCTCTGCGCGGAGAATGCCGCCCGAGAGCTCCAGCGAACCTGCGCTGAGAAAGCTCACGCGAAAGGGGAGCGTACTCCAGGCATCATACTTGAGATCCTCAGGCCGCACGATCGGATCCGGGGGATAGAAGCTTTTGCCCGCCAGCGTGAAGAATCCGGAGAAGCGCAGGTCATCCCACAACACCTGGTTGAAAATCCTGATGCTGTCCGCCAATTCCGCGGCCTGTTCAGAAAGCAACGGCTGAACATTGGGCACCGCCAAGATGACCTCTTCCTGCGCCGGCGGCCGTATGAGTATCTGGGGCTTGTCCTGGGTCGAGGAGGATGAGGGGAACAGAATAAGACCGAGCAGCAGGCCGGAAAGAACGGTTTTGACGTACATCTCACTCCTTTGATGCGGTTCCTAGGGGTACGGAGGGTACACGAACTGGGCTGCGAACTCCAGCGGGCGGCTTCTCAATTCGGGAGGGGGAGGGCTCAGCGGATTCGAGGCCCGAATCGCCCGCTCGGCAGTCAGGTCCAGAGCTTCGTTGCCGCAGGATTTTACTTTGCGAATGTCGTAAATGTAGCCATCCGGCCCGACGACAAAACTGTAAATGATCTCTATACGCTGCGTCACATTCACGGGCTTGATCCAGGCGGAGCCGATGCGCGACTCCACAGTCCTGGCATACCAGGAGTCGCCCCATCCGCCGGAGCCGGTTCCAATGGATACTCCGCTTCCGCCGCCGCGGCCGCCGCCCGATCCGCCCGACACCCCGCCTGTGCCGCCCGCACCGGGTTGAGGAGCTGTGGGGATGACGTTTGACTTCGCGGGAGGGGTTTCCTTTTTTACCGCTCTCTCTTGCTTTGGGCGCGCCTTTTTGATTTCCAGAGTATCCGGAATCTGCACCGCCTCCTTGACGGGCTCCTCCTTGGCCGGTTTCTCCTCAATAAGGGCGGGAGGCTGAGGGATGAGCGAGGGTTTGGTCATGCCGAAGCCGCCGGCAAGGTCATCCGCCACGCCCACGGTGTAGGACTCTCCGCCCGTGCCGCCCCCGGGACCGGTGCCGATCTGGATAGCCTGGGGGCTCGGAAGAAGATATGGCGCCAGGATCACCACAAGCAGCGCAAGGAGGTGGATTCCGATCGATCCCAAAAGGGAACCGCCCCGTTTTTCACGTATGAGTGGAATGTCCAGCAAGGTTCCCCTCGGCGGCACTCTGCTCATTCTCAATAGCTCCTATCTGCGGCGCGGCTCGGTAAAGGGCTTCGTTACGAGCTTTATCTCAGCATACCCGGCGCCGCGGATGGCATCAACGACCGACACGATGGAGTTCCACTTCACGTCCTTGTCGGCCCGGAGAAAGACCTGGTCCTTCGGGCCCTTCGCGTCCCGCTTCAGCAGGTCGGGGATTTCAGTAAAATTGATGACATCGGAGCCGTAATAGATCAGGCCCTCGCGGCTGATCGACAGGACGATCCGCTGCTCGGGATTCCTGTCGACGACGTTTCTCGTCTCCGGGAGCTGCACATCGATCCCCGTCTGCAGGATCGGGGCCGTCACCATGAAAATGACCAGCAGGACGAGCATGATGTCCACGAGCGGCACCACGTTGATCTCGGAGAGAGAGGTTGACGTCCGTCCCTGCGGAGTGGTGAAGGCCATCAGCTGAAGCTCCTCTCGACCAGATTCATGAACTCAGCAGAAAAGTCATCCATCTCAGATGCCACTTCCTTGATCCTGTGCACGAACTGGTTGTATGCGATCAGCGCCGGAATGGCTGCAAACAGGCCCGCCGCGGTGGCAATCAGCGCCTCGGCGATGCCGGGAGCGACGGCTTGAATGGAGGCCGTCTTTTCCAGCCCCAGCCCCCAGAAGGCATTTATGATGCCGACCACGGTCCCAAGCAGGCCCACGAAGGGCGTCACCGAGGCCGTAGTTGCCAGCCAGCTCATGCTCTTCTCCAGCACCGAAAGTTCCGCCGCCGCGGCACGGTTGAGCGAGCGCTGGATTCCCCCCAGATTCCTGGCGGTCAAGACGGTGTGCCCGGGATTCGTGGTTCCCGCCCCCTCTTTGCCCTTGGCCGCCTGGATTTGCGTATTGAGTTCCAGGTACCCCGCCGTGAAAATCCCGGAGAGCGGCGTGCTGCGGTAGTGCTCGCACGCGGCATTCACCTCGCTGAGGCGCGCGCTCTTTCGGAAAAAGGTGACGAATGCCCGGCCCTGTTGCTCAATGGCACGGAACACAAGCCATTTTCTGAGGATGATAGCCCAGGAGGCGAGGGAAAACAGGAGCAGAAGTCCAAGGATGAAGAACGCGAATCCGCCAGCGCGGAGAAGCAGATTGAACATCCCTCCTCCGAACCCGGGTTCAACCTGCAAAGCGAGAAAGGTGACAGAGTTGGTGACGATGATTGGGCCCCTCCCCAGGCCTGCGGATAATGCCTAAGGCGAAGAATTACCATAGCTTACAGGTCATGTCAAACACATTGCCTCCGCTTGGTCACCGGACCGCTGCTGTGCTAAACTGAGCGCTCCAAAAGCTGCCTACGCCCTTATTTGATGACGGGATCATGCTCCGGTTTCTGAAGATTAGAGATTTTGCGCTGATCCGCGACCTCCAGATTGAATTCGATCGCGGCCTGAACCTGCTCACCGGCGAGACAGGGTCGGGAAAATCGATCCTGGTGGACGCCCTGGGCCTGCTCCTGGGCGGCCGTTCCTCGCAGGATCTGGTTCGGACGAAAGCCGACACCGCCGTTCTCGAGGCGATCTTCACCGTCGGTCCCGATAGCGTCATACATGACATTCTTACCCAGGCGGGAATCGACTGCGATGACGACACCGTGATTATCCGTCGCGATATCGCAACCACGGGGCGTTCGCGCATTTTCATCCAGGACAGCCCGGCGACGCTCACGCTGCTGAAGGCCCTCGGCACACATCTGGCACGGATTCACGGCCAGCAGGATCATCACGCGCTCCTCGAGTTGGACACGCACCTCGAATGGCTCGATCGGTTCGGCTCCAATCAGGAAGCCTGTGCGGAGGTGCGAGGCAGGTTCGTCGAACTCCGCAACACCGCCGACCGGATCCGCTCGCTGCAGATCAGCGAGCAGGACCGATTGCGCAAAATCGACATCCTGCAGTTTCAGCTCTCCGAGATCCGGCGGGCAGATCTGCAGCCCGGGGAATCGGAGGAGCTGGAGCAGGAGCGCACACTGCTGGCGAACCACGAGAAGATCTTTTCCCTCTCCAGCGAAGCGTATTCGAGTCTGTACGAGAGCGGGCACTCCATCCTCTCTCAAGCCAAACGGCTCGAGCGTGTCCTGACAGAGCTCGAGGAATTCGACTCCAGATGGTCGGAAACGCGCAAGTCCCTCGGCGAAACCCTTTACTTGCTGGAAGACCTCTCGCTTGCGCTGCGAGACTATCACGCGGGCCTCGAATTCAGTCCCCAACGCCTGGATGCGGTGCAGCGCAGGCTGGCCGAAATCGAGCGGCTGGCAGGCAAGTACGGTCGGAGCGTCAGCGAGATCCTCGGGCATGCCGCCTCCTGCGAGAAAGAACTGGCGGAGCTGCTTGACCACGAGGAGTCGATGGGGAATCTAAAGAGCCGGTTGGCCGAAAACCTGCAGCTCTACCTTTCGGCGGCCGGCAGACTTTCGAAAAAACGCCGCGCCGACGCGGACCTGCTCGAGCGCGAAATCCGGAAGGAATTCAGGGCGCTCTCGATGGAAAAAATGAAACTCGAGATTCGTTTTCACCCAAAGGGAGGCAGAGCGAATGCCGCAACCATCCCCCCCGAATGTGGACCCGACGGTATCGATAAGGTAGAGTTCTACCTGGCACCTAATCTCGGGGAGGAAATGCGTCCCCTGGCCAAGATCGCATCGGGAGGCGAGCTGTCACGGATCCTGCTGGCCATCCAGGTGATCTGCGGCGGGGGCGATCCGGGTTCGACCATGGTTTTCGACGAGGTGGACGCCGGCATCGGCGGCAGGGTGGCGGAAGCGGTCGGGAGGCGGCTCGCGCGCGTTTCTCGAGATCACCAGGTGCTTTGCGTAACCCACCTGCCGCAGATCGCAGCATATGCCGACAGGCACCTGTTCGTGAAAAAGGACTTGTCGGGCTCAAGGACCGAGACCCAGGTGCGGGCACTGGATGGGAAAGACCGCGAGGAGGAAGTTGCGCGAATGCTCGGCGGTGCCGTCATCACCGACACGACGCGGCGGCACGCACGAGAGGTACTGACGATGTCGGCCGAGCACAAAGGCCAGGTCAAGGGCAAGGCCAGGTAGAACAGAGAATGGCTAGGAAGTTCTTCATCGAGACGTTCGGCTGCCAGATGAACGTGCTCGACTCCGAAAAAATTGCAGGGAATCTCCTCCAGAACGGCCTCGAATCCGTTGAAGATTCCGCCCAGGCCGACGTCATCATCCTCAACACCTGCAGCGTGCGCGAAAAGGCCGTGCAGAAGGTTTACGCACGGCTGGGAGAATTCAAGCGGGCCAGGAGGGAAAATCCCGATCTCGTGCTCGGGGTGGTCGGTTGCATGGCGCAGCTGGAAGGAGAAGCTGTCTTGGCCAAGGCTCCCCACGTAAACCTGCTGGCCGGGCCGCAGAAGGGAGGCGTCATCGCGGATCTGGTGCACGAGGCCGCGATTACCGGAGCGGCAGCCATCAGTATGCGCATGGATGAAGATCCCGAGCCGATGGAAGTCGCTTTCATCCTTCGTGAGAACCGCTGGCGGGCCTCCGTGACCATCAGCGAGGGATGCAGCCGAAGGTGCAGCTTCTGCGTAGTTCCCTTTACCCGCGGGAAGCAGAGGGACAGAGAAAGCGGGAAGATCATCCGTGAAGTTGAAGAGCTCGTCGCGGAAGGCTATATTGAAATTGTGCTCCTGGGACAGACCGTAAACTCATATCGAGACCCCTCCCCGGCCGGAAACAGCTTTCCGGACCTGGTCAGGCGGCTGGCCGCAATCCGCGGCCTCGAGCGAATCCGCTTTACCTCCCCCCACCCAGACGATTTCAGCGACGACCTCTTGAATGTCATGGAGTCGTGCCCGAAGGTCTGCAACCACATACATCTTCCGGTACAGTCGGGCTCCAGCAGGATCTTGCGGGCCATGCGCCGCGGCTACAGCCGGCGTCGCTACCTCGAAACCGTCCGGAAGATTCAGCGGGCCGCAAGGGAAATCGCCATCTCCACCGACATCATCGTCGGATTTCCGGGTGAAAGGGAGGAGGATTTCAGGGATACCCTCAGTCTTCTGGACGAAGCCAGGTACGACAGCCTCTACTCCTTCAAATACTCTCCTCGGCCCACCACCACGGCGGCAAGCCTGCCCGATGACGTACCGGAAGAGGTGAAGAGCAGGAGACTCAGCCTGTTGCAGGAGCAGCAGAAGCTTATTCAATACAACAAGAATGCAGCCTACGTGGGGAGGGCGCTCGAAGTGCTCGTCGAGGAGCCGGCCCGGAACCGTTTCTCCCTTTCCGGGCGGGCAGGGAATAACAAGATCGTCAATTTTAACGGTCCGAAATACCTTCTCGGAAAGCTGATAACAGTAGATATCACAGACTTTAGCGCCAACAGCCTGAAAGGCGCATTGGCTTCCGGGCCCCAGGAGTGATCATGAAGGAGATTGAATTCAAGATTAAAGGCCTGATGATGGACCCGCTGACCAACTCGCCCATTGTGGTCCTGCAGGACACCAACAGTGAAACCCTCCTGCCGATCTGGGTCGGCATCTTTGAAGCCAACGCGATTGCGCTGCAGATTGAAAAGGTAGACACGCCCAGGCCGATGACCCACGATCTCATTAAGGGGATGCTGGGCCATTTGAATGCCCGGGTGACTAAGATCGTTGTCACCGAGCTGAAGGACAACACCTTTTATGCGCTGATTTTCCTGGATGTCGGGGGAAAGCTGCTGACGGTGGACTCGCGTCCGTCCGATGCCATTGCCATCGCGCTGCGCACCGATTCGCCGATTTTTGTCACCGATGAAGTGATCGCCAAGTCGAGCGCGGCCACTGCCACGCCTTCGACGGATAAGAGTCCCGAAGATATCCGCCAGTGGCTGGAAAACCTCAATCCCGACGACCTGGGCAAATACAAGATGTAGTGGCGTTATCGAAGCTGGTCGTTTATTTCCGGCAAGCCTTCCTGTAGAGCCGATCGCGAGTAACGAGAGCCGCGCAAGCGGGGGAGTGCAAGGGCTCCTGACACTCGCCATGGACGCATCCGGAAACATTCTGTAGTTGACATAATGTATCTTATCAGAACTGTGGGGTCAGCCTTCATCTCCTCTGTCGGCAAGCCGCTGACCGCCTTTACTGCCTCTTCCGCCCTGTGCTAGTCTTTCATCCTCATGTCCAGGATTGACAAGCTTTTATATCATGCAATCATCCCTCCGTTTTTGATCGCGCTCATCGTGCTTACGTTCGTGGTCTTCACGCGAGAACTCGGCAGGTTGTCGGAGCTCTTCATCACCCGCAACGCTTCGCCGGATACAATTCTCAGAATCGCGGCAGCCCTGCTGCCTGGCATCCTGATCTTCTCGCTCCCGCTGGCCTTTTTTATCGGCACGCTGATCGGCCTCGGCGGATTGGCGGCGGAAAGCCAGATCACGGCGCTGCGCGCCTGCGGAGTACCCCTGTCCCGCATGCTCCGGCCAATCCTCCTGGTGGCCCTGGTCGCCGGTGCGACCACCGCCTGGTTGTCTCTGGTTATTCTGCATTCATCGAATGATAAGTTTTATAACTTGAGAGATCGCATTAGCTTGAGGCAGGCAACCTCCCAGATCCAGGCCCGCGTCTTCAACGAGGATTTCCCCAGCATCGTGTTTTACCTGGACGACCTGGCCGCCGACCGCCAGCACTGGTCGCGCGTGATTCTCTGGGACAGTCTGGATCCGCAGTCCCCCAAAACCGTCCTGGCACGCGAGGGCACCTGGGTGACCGACGAAGATGCAATTCGGGTTCAGCTGCACCTTCGCGAGGGCACTATCTACCAGGTGGATCCGGGCGATTCCAGCCGTACGAATGTAAGCCAGTTTGCCTCCACGGACATCCCCCTGCAATTGAACGGCGCCCCGGGAAGGCGGCCAGAATCCGGCAGTGCGCGCAAGCCACGCAAGGTTTTTGAGTTGTCAACCGTTGAGCTCTGGGGAGGTGCGGCCCCAAACACGGATGCCTCGCCGCTAGAGCAGAAGATCGAACTGCAGCGCCGGCTTGCGATTCCCTTTTCGGTTGTCTGTTTTGCGCTCTTGAGCCTCCCGCTTGCCGCCGGGACTCGCAAGAGCGGGCGCACCGCCGGGTTTGTCATGAGCATGATCTTCGTTCTGCTTTTTTACGTGCTGCTGATGAACGGGCTGAGGCTCGCTTCCGTCGGCACGATCCCCCCCTGGCTGGGTGCCTGGGGAGCTAACGTTTTTCTGGGAATTGTGGGCCTGGCGCTTTTCATCTGCAGCGAGCGCCGAGGATGGCGCGGTTCGGGCTTCGCGGAGTGGAGTTGGAAGCTCCGGCTGGCTTCCATCGCCAGGGCGATGCACCTCAAGGCATCCAGGGCCAGAGCGCAGCGGATAGACCAGGCGATCCTGACCTCCACGGGCAGGATCGCCCGCCTGTTCTCGCCCAAGACACTGGATCTCTACCTGAGCCGGGGTTTCGTCTATTACTTCCTCTGGTCGGCCTTCAGTTGCAGCGCCCTTTTTGTTATCCTCACGCTCTTCGATCTGCTGGATGACATCATCCGCAACGGCATAGCCGCCGGCCACGTCATCGACTACTTCTTTTTCCTTCTGCCGCAGATTCTCCTCCTGGTGGTCCCCATGTCCATTCTGCTGGCCGTCCTGATTCACTTCGGCATCCTCGAAAAAGCCTCCGAGATCACCGCCATCAAGGCAGGCGGCTGGAGCCTGTACCGGATCTGCCTGCCGATAATCCTCCTCTCCTCCCTGATCTGCGTGGGGATGTACCTGCTGCAGGACTATGTTCTGCCATATGCCAATATCCGTCAGGACAGCATCCGGAACCTGATCAAGGGAAGGCCGGCCCAGACCATGCGCCCTCAGCGCAAGTGGATCTTTGGGGAGTCAAACCGCATCTTCAACTACGATTATTTCGATTCCAGCCAGGACATGTTCGTCGGGTTGAACATCTACGAGATCGATTTCTCCAGGCTGAAGATCCTCAGGAGAATCTATGCCGACAAGGCTTCGATAAGACCGGGGGGCGTCTGGCTCGTCGAAAACGGCTGGATCCATGACTACCGGCCCGAGGAGACAGGATTCAGGCGCCTCCAGAAGGCCGAACTGGCCTTTCCAGAACGGGCGGCCTATTTCAAGAAGGAAATCTTCGAGCCCAAGGAATCCTCCAAGCTGACTTTCGTACAGCTAAGACAATACATCAGCTATCTTAGTCAGGCCGGCTATAATGCAACAGAACTGCGTGTTGAACTGCACAAGAAGATCTCCTTCCCCATGAGCTGCCTGATCATGGCGCTCCTCGGCGTTCCTTTCGCCTTCTCCATGGGCCGCAAGGGCGCCTTTTTCGGCATTGCCGCCAGCATCGCCATTGCAATTACGTATTGGGGTGTCTTTAGCGTATTTGAGCAAATGGGCGCCTACGGACTGCTGATTCCGCTGCTGGCGGCATGGGCACCGAACATCCTGTTCGGTGCGGCCGGCCTGGCCCTTTTACTGACTATCCGAACCTGATCCGAGGCGCGCCCGGCATCGGGGCTGTAGAAAAAACGAAAGAGCCGGCTGCCTGTAGCGCCGGCTCCCCGGGGACCTGCATCATTGCGCGCCGGGCAGAACGGCCCAGATGGAGCCTATGTGCCCTCCGCCCAGCTCCGGAGATAGACCTCCTGCTCCGGTGTCAGCGTGTCGATCGGCGTTTTCATGGCTTCGAGTTTGAGGCGGGCCACTTCCCTGTCGATTTCGGCCGGCACCGGATAGACCTTTTTCTCCAGGCGGGAGTGATGCCGGATCATGAACTCGACCGAAAGCGCCTGGTTGGCAAAGGACATATCCATCACCGAAGCCGGATGCCCCTCGGCACTGGCCAGATTGATCAGCCGCCCCTCGCCCAGGATGTAGATCTTCCGCCCGTCCCGCATGACGAACTCGTCCACGAACTCCCGGATCCGGCGGCGGGACGAACTCATGCCCTCCAGCGCCGGGATGTCGATTTCAACGTTGAAATGCCCGGAATTCGACAGCAACGCCCCCGAGGACATGACCTCGAAATGCTCTTTTCGCAGCACTCCCTTGTTCCCGGTTACCGTCACAAAGAGCTGTCCGATCTTTGCCGCTTCAGCTATCGGCATCACGCGGAAGCCGTCCATTACGGCCTCCAAAGCCCGCAGGGGATTCACTTCCGTGACTATGACATCCGCGCCCAGCCCGCGCGCCCTCATGGCCACTCCACGCCCGCACCAGCCGTATCCGCTTATGACGACACGCATTCCGGCAAACAGAATGTTCGTGGCGCGCAGGATGCCATCGACCGTGGACTGTCCCGTGCCGTAGCGGTTGTCGAACATGTGCTTGGTCTCGGCGTCGTTGACTGCGATCACGGGATATTTCAGCACCCCTTCCAGCGCCATGCTCCGGAGCCGGATTACGCCCGTGGTCGTCTCCTCCGTGCCGCCGATGACTTCAGGGATGAGTTCGGTGCGCTCGGTCAGGATCTGCGTGACCAGATCGGCGCCGTCATCCATCGTAACCTGCGGCCTTCGTTCCAGCGTTGCCAGGATGTGCCGGTAGTAGGTCTTGTTGTCCACACCCTTGATGGCGAATGTCGGCATGTCATACTCGGCAACCAAAGCGGCAGCGACATCATCCTGGGTGCTGAGCGGATTGGAGGCGCAGACGAACACCTCAGCCCCGCCGTCCTTCAGGGTGGCCGCAAGATTGGCGGTTTCCGTCGTCACGTGCAGGCACGCCGCTATGCGGAGGCCCTTCAAGGGCTGCTCCTGCCGGAAACGGCCCCGGATCAATTCCAGGACCGGCATTGATTCCTTCGCCCACTCGATCCGATCCTTGCCCTTCGCTGCCAGTCCAAGATCCTTCACGTCGTGTTTCATGAGGTCCTCCGGGATCAGATGATGGTTGTCATTTCAAACCCGCCCTGTTCTTCAATTCCTCGGCCCTATCCGTTCGCTCCCAGGAAAATTCGGGCCGCCCAAAATGGCCGTACGCGGCCGTCAGCCTGTAGATCGGTTTCCTGAGCTCGAGGCAGTCGATAATGCCCTTGGGCGTGAGCGGGAAGGACGCGCGCACGATCTGTTCAATTTTATCCTCCGGGATCCTGCCGGAGCCGAAGGTATTGACCATGAGAGAGACCGGGTCTGCGACGCCGATGGCGTAGGCGATCTGCATCTCGAGGGATTCCGCAATCCCCGCCGCCACGAGGTTTTTGGCGATGTAGCGCGCCATGTAGGAGGCGCTGCGATCGACCTTCGATGGATCCTTGCCGGAGAATGCTCCTCCGCCATGGTGCCCGTAGCCCCCATAGGTATCTACAATGATCTTGCGGCCTGTCAGGCCGCAATCCCCCTGCGGTCCGCCGATCACGAATCGGCCCGTTGGATTGATGTGGTACTTCGTCTCCCTGGTGCGCATTGCGGGGGGAATCACGGGCTCGATGACGTGCTCCATTATGCCCCGGCGGATCTCCTCGTTGTCCACTGCCGGGCTGTGCTGAGTCGAGACGACGATGGCATCGGCCCGCACCGGTTTTCCGTTTTCGTAGGCCAGTGTCACCTGTGACTTGCCATCCGGCCGGAGCCACTGCAGGGTGCCGGCTTTGCGAACCTCCGACAACCGCCTCGTAAGTTTGTGGGCGTACATGATGGGCGCCGGCATCAGTTCCTCCGTCTCCCGGGTGGCAAAACCGAACATCAGCCCCTGGTCGCCTGCGCCGCCGTGATCGACGCCCAGCGCGATGTCGGGCGATTGCTCGTCGATCGAGGAGATCACCGCGCAGGTCTCGTAGTCGAAGCCGAATTTGGCCCTCGTGTAGCCGATATCCCGTATCGTATCCCGCACGATGCGCGGGAAATCCACGTAGCACTCCGTCGTGATTTCCCCGGCGATGACGCACAAGCCCGTGGTGACCAGGGTTTCGCAGGCCACCCGCCCCATGGGATCCTGGGCCATGATCGCGTCCAGGATTGCGTCCGATATCTGGTCGGCAATCTTGTCAGGATGGCCCTCCGTAACCGATTCCGATGTAAACAGGTGAATTCCGTCTCTTCCCATCCGTTTGCCTCCAGTTCCGATCGGGTTGTTCGCCTGCGATATTACAAAACGCGAATGTTTATCACAGAGGTTCTGCCGAGTCAAACTCGTCTCGCGGAGCCGCCGGCAGCGTTGCGCCTTACTTGGAGGCGGCGGGTTTCAGGTCGACTGCGCAGAGGGCGCGGGTCAAAACCGCGCGTTCAGGATCGAGGGTGGTACATCCGGTGCACCTGCTTCAATCTCTCCCGCGTGACATAAGTGTAAATCTGCGTGGTCGAAATGTCGGAATGTCCGAGCAGCGTCTGGACGGATCGGAGATCTGCTCCGTTCTCGAGAAGGTGCGTGGCGAAGGAGTGCCGGAGGAGATGCGGTGTCAGCGGGCGGCGTATTCCGGCCTTGATCCCATACCCTTTTATCGCTTTCCAGAAACCCTGACGCGTCAGCCCGCTGCCCCTCGAGGTCACGAAAAGGAAGTTGCTCCGCCGCTGCTTCAGCAACTTCGGCCTGCCGTCCCGAAGATAGCTCGCCACACGCTTTTGCGCGGCCTCACCGATCGGCACCAGCCGTTCCCTGCTCCCCTTCCCCATGCAGGTGATTATTCCGAGCTCCATGTTCAGGTGCGAGAGACCGAGGGAAACGAGTTCGCTGACGCGCAGCCCGGAAGCATACATGACCTCGATCATGGCCCGGTCCCTCGATCCCCGGGCCGTGGAGTCATCGGGCGCCTCCAGGAGCCTTTCCACCTCTTCCTGGCCCAGGAATTTCGGCAAAGCGGCGTGCGCCCGGGGGGACTCGCAGAGTTCCGTTGGATCCGCGTCGATCACCCGGCCGAGGACCAGGAAGCGATAGAAAGCGCGAGCAGCGGAAAGAGCACGGGAGATCGACTTGGGATCGAGGCCTTTCTGCCCCAGCGACCGCATCCAGGATTCTATGACCTGCCGGTTCAGAGACGGCAGCTGCCCACCCGAGGCGACCGCGTGCCGCTCCAGCTTGCGGACATCGCGGACGTAGGCCGCCACCGAGTGCGGAGACAGACCTTTTTCGACCTGCAGATAGACTCGAAACTCCTCTATCCAGGCGCGTTTCATCGAAGTACCCGCGCGAGCCATTTCCGGACCAGGCCATTGATCTCCCTCTCCTCCTCCACACCGAAGAGGCGCAATAGCGGAAGATACACCAGCATGCCTGCAAAGAGGCCCGCTCCGAGGGTGGCTGCCAGGGAAAACGTTCCGGTCGGAGGAATCAGCAGAACACCGGCGTGGTAGATCAGCCTGGCCCCCATCCCCATGGCGGCGGAAGCCGCCGCGGTCCTGAGAAATACCGAGTAGTCCCTCCGGTTCAGCCTGAATCCTGCCTGTGCGCCGAGCCCTCGCAGAAGGAGCGCCATGTTGAGCCAGGAGGCCAGCGAAGTCGCCAGCGCCAGGCCGAGATAGCCCATGGGAAAGATCAGGGCGAAATTGACCGCGATTTTGACAGCCACTGAAAAAACGCTCGCGCGCACCGGGGTCCTGGTCCGCCCCAAGGCATAAAAGGCCCGTACGAGCACCTTGACGGCAGAATAGGAAAACAGCGCCAGGACATAGAGCACGAGCACGCGGCTGGTCTGCAGGGTATCGCCCGCCTGAAAGGAACCACGTTCGAAGAGAAGCCGGACAATCTCCTCCCGGAAGACGATCAATCCGACCATGGAGGGGAAGGTGAGGCATGCGGCGAGCTTGAGGCTGGACGCGATGGTCGACCTGAACCTGTCCATCTCCCCCCGGGCTGCCTGCCCGGATATGGTCACCAGAGCTGCCGTGGCGATCGCCATGCCGAAAAGCCCCAGCGGCAGCTGCATCAGGCGAAAGCCATAGTTGAGCCAGGAAACCGGACCGTCGCCGAAGCGTGACGCAATCTGCGTATCGACCGTGATATTGATCTGTGTGGCCGACAGCCCCACGACTGCTGGCAGCATCAGGCGGCCGATCTGGCGAAGCCCGGGATGACGCCAGCTCAACTCCGCCGCGTAGCGGTAGCCGGCGCGGTAAACTGTGGGAAGCTGGACCAGAAGCTGGGATGCGCCGCCGGCAATGGCCCCGATCGCCATCGACACGATCGGCTCCAGGCCGAGGGCGGGCATGATCGGCGAGAGGAATATGCCGGCCAGTATGCAGCAGACATTGAAGGCCGAGGGGGCCGCAGCGGGAACGAAGTAAATGCCTCTCGAATTCAGCATTCCCATGACGACGGCCGCGAGCGCCACGAACAGAAGGAACGGAGACAGAATCCGCGTCATCTGAACCGTGAGCTCGAATTTCTCGGGTGATTCCGCGAATCCGGAAGCCAGGATGAAGACAAACCACTTCGCGCCGAAGAAAAACATCAGCGAGAGGGCTCCCAGGATCACGGCCAGCGCATTCAGGACCACGCTTGCCAGAAGCCACGCTCCTTCCCTGCCCCTCGCCTTGTACTCCCGGACAAAGGTGGGAACGAAGGCGGAGCTCAATGCTCCCTCCGCAAACAGGTCACGCAAGAGGTTGGGTATCCGGTAGGCAACATTGAAGGCGTCGGTGGCCATTCCCGCCCCGAAATACCGGGCCATGACCATTTCCCGGGCCACCCCCAGGATGCGGCTTATCATGGTCGCCGCGCTGACTGCGCCGGCGGCGCCCAAGAGACCATCGGTGCGCTCCTTTGGGGCCGCTGGACGGGCACCATGTTCAGCTTTGGACATCGATCTGCAGCCTCTCCTTGACTGGCTCGGATGCGTATACTACCATGAGCCCGGTTGTTGGCAAAACATTGATTTATATGGATTTCTTGGATATCTGCCGGAGGTGGACGGCCCGTGGGAAGCCCCGCTGACGGCATAGTATCCGCCGGGAGTCTGTCATGAAGCTTTCGGAAATCGCGGCACGGCTCGACTGCAATATGGTGGGAGGGACGGATCCTGAGATCACAGGCGTTGCGGGCATCGACCAGGCGGGTCCGGGAGAATTAACCTTTGTCTCCAATCGGAAGTACGTCCGGAGCATAAAAACCACGCGGGCGGCTGCGATCATCCTGGGTTTCGACATCGAGGAAGTTGCGATCCCCAGCCTGCGGACGTCCAATCCCTATCTTGCGTTCGCCCGCGCCCTGGAGATCTTTTACCAGCCGCCCCGCCCGCAGGCCGGGATTCACCCCAGCGCCGTCATTGCCGAGGGCGTGCGGATCGGCAGCGGAGCCAGTATAGGGGCCTACGTGACCATCGCGGAAGGTTGTGTTATCGGCGCGAATGCCACGCTGCACCCGCATGTCACGCTGTACCCGAGGGTGTCCATCGGAGATGACACGGTGCTGCATTCCCATGTCGTCATCAGGGAGCACTGCTTCCTGGGCAACCGTGTGGTTCTGCAGAATGGCGTTGTCATAGGCGCCGACGGCTTCGGCTTTGCGCCCGCCGATGACGGAACCTACCGCAAGATCCCGCAATCCGGACGCGTGCTCGTCGAGGATGACGTGGAAATAGGCGCCAACTCCACCGTTGACAGGGCCGCCGTCGGCGATACCATTGTGCGCAGGGGTGCCAAGCTCGACAATCTCGTGCAGGTTGGACACGGCGCTCAGGTAGGCGAGTCCTGCGTCATAGCCGCACAGGTGGGTCTTGCGGGTTCTACCCGCCTGGGCAAGGGCGTGCAGGTGGGGGGGCAGGCCGGCTTCGCCGGGCACATGGAGGTGGGGGACGGGGCCGTTATCACGGCGCAGAGCGGATTGGCACACGATGTGAATCCGGGAGCAGTCCTTTCCGGTTCTCCGGCGATGGAAAACTCCGTCTGGCGCAGGGCGGTGGTGGCCTTCCCCAGATTGCCCGAGCTCTTCCGCAGACTGAGAGATGTCGAGCGGCGGCTGGGCATATGCCAATCCGGCGACTAGGCATCCCCTCGGCGCCATTATCCTACTGTCCGCAAAGGTGCCACCAATATGGACAGCAGGCTATTCGAGCAGCCGACTCACAATCTGGCGCCGCCGGCAACTGCAAAACCAGCCCGGCGGCTCCAGGCCGCGAGGAGCGTCCTTCCCCTTCCAGACGCCGCCAAACGCGACGAAACCGACGATCGGCCCGGCTCTGCTCTCCTCCCCACGCGGTCCCGGCAGGACTCCCCTGCGCCGGAACGATTTGAGACCATTTCGCCATCGTGAATGTGACGCCATGCTTGACAACGGGCGGGCATTTCCGTTATTCGATACACTTTGTGTGCCGTCCTGATAGGGAGGTTGCCGGATTCGTCCCGGTATTAGCCAAGGGGCCTTCAGGCGCACATGTAAATCATGGGCGGCACCTCGATCCTTTCCGCTGTCCGCTTTAGGACCGATTGCCACTATCTGTGAACTAATCAGGAGATCATACGATGACACCAAAGTATGTTTATCTTTTTGCCGACGGAAAGGCTGATGGCCGTGGGGAGATGAAGACGCTCCTCGGCGGCAAGGGGGCCGGGCTCGCCGAGATGACCAACGCGGGCCTCCCCGTGCCGCCTGGTTTTACGATCTCGACGGAAGCCTGCAACTCCTATTACTCCGCGGGAGAACGCTTCCCGGCCGGGATGTGGGACCAGGTGCTCGAGGCGCTCAAGTCGGTCGAAAGGGCGGCCGGCAAGAAGTTCGGTGATGCCACCAATCCGCTCCTCGTCTCGGTCCGCTCCGGCGCGAAGTTCTCCATGCCGGGCATGATGGACACCGTTCTCAACCTGGGCCTCAACGGCGATACGCTGCGGGGAATGACGGAGCTTACCGCGAATCCCCGGTTTGCCTATGACGCCTACCGCCGGTTCATCCAGATGTTCGCAAAGATCGTGATGGGCCTGGACGGGACGCTGTTCGAACACGCCTTCGAGCAGGCCAAGCACAAGGCGCGCGCCAGGCTGGACACGGACCTCACGGCCGAGCACCTTGCCAAAATCTGCCAGGAATTCAAACAGATCGTCAAGAAGGAGGCTCGCCAGCCCTTCCCGACCGATCCTCTGAAGCAGCTCGAAATGGCTATCAAGGCCGTCTTTCATTCGTGGAATGGGGAGCGGGCTAAGGTCTACCGCCGCCGCGAACGCATCCCCGACGACCTGGGCACCGGCGTCAACGTGCAGACCATGGTCTTCGGCAACATGGGAACCGACTCCGGGACAGGGGTGGCCTTCACGCGCAATCCCGCAACGGGCGAGAAGATCATGTTCGGGGACTACCTGACCAACGCTCAGGGCGAAGACGTGGTGGCCGGAATCCGCACACCGAAGCCCATCGAGGAACTCCGCCTCGAAATGCCGGGCGTGTACAAGGAGTTCATCGGGCTAGCGGACAAACTCGAAAAGCATTACCGCGACATGCAGGACCTGGAGTTCACGATCGAGCGCGGCAAGCTCTGGATGCTGCAGACCCGCAACGGCAAACGCACCGGCCCGGCGGCGGTCAAGATCGCCGTCGAAATGGTGCGGGAGAAGCTGATTGACTCTAAGACCGCCGTGATGCGGGTGCCGGCCGGAGACCTGGACCAGCTGTTGCACAAGATGATCGACCCGAAGGCGAAGCTGGATGTTCTGACCACCGGCATCAACGCCAGCCCGGGCGCCGCCTCCGGGCGCGTGGTTTTCGATCCCAAGGAAGCCGAGCTCTGGAAGGCGAAGGGCGAGAAGGTGATCCTGGTCCGGCGGGAGACCTCCCCGGAGGATGTGCGCGGGATGGATGCATCGGAGGCTATCCTGACCTCGACGGGCGGCCCTACAAGCCACGCCGCTGTAGTGGCCAGGGGCTGGGGCAAACCCTGCGTCGTCGGCGCGGGGGAGGTGAATATCACCTATGCCAAGAACGAGTTCACCGTCAAGGAGACTCGGATTCGCCGCGGCGACTGGATCACGGTGGACGGCACTTCCGGGAGGGTCATCCTGGGACAGGCGCCCCTGGTGGATCCCGAGCTGGGAGCGGATTTCTACCAGCTGATGGAATGGGCTGACAAGTTCCGCCGCCTCGGTGTCCGCACCAACGCCGACACGCCGGCTGATTCGCGGGTTGCCCGCCTTTTCGGTGCCGAGGGGATCGGTCTCTGCCGCACCGAACACATGTTCTTCGAAGGCGAGCGCATCGACCTCGTCCGGCAGATGATCCTGGGCTCGCTCGACTACAAGCGCCTCGAGCGCGAGCTCGAGCTGGTCGAGGCAGATCTCGCCCGCACGAGCTCCGAAGGACGCCGGAAAGCTCTTCTGGCAACCAAGAAGAAGCTCCAGAATGAGCTCGAGACCCCAAAGCGCCTGTACATCGGCGGGCTCGGTCAGCTTTTGAAGCTTCAGCGGAAGGACTTCGAAGGCATATTCAAGGCCATGGACGGATTTCCCGTGACCATCAGAACCCTGGATCCGCCGCTGCACGAATTCCTGCCCAACAACGAAAAGGACACGCACAAGCTGGCCCGCAAGCTCAAGGTCAACGGCGCGCAGCTGTGGGCCCGGGTGCAGTCGCTGCACGAGGCCAATCCCATGCTCGGGCACAGGGGCTGCCGGCTCGGCGTCGTCTTCCCCGAAATCACCGAAATGCAGGCGCGGGCCATCTTCGAAGCCGCCGCGGCGGTTCAGCGAAAAGGCGTCAAGGTTCTGCCCGAGATCATGATTCCGCTCGTGAGCGACGTGACGGAGCTGAAGCTTCAGGCGGACTCGGTGCGCAACGCGGCCGAAGAGGTCATCGCGAAGACGGGGCAGAAGCTCAAGTACCTGGTCGGGACCATGATCGAGCTGCCGCGCGCCGCCCTGCTCGCGGACCGGATTGCCCAGGTTGCAGAGTTTTTCTCCTTCGGGACGAACGACCTCACGCAGACAACCTACGGCATCTCACGCGACGATTCCGGCAAGTTCCTGCCTCACTACGTTGAGCACCGGATCTTCAAGTACGATCCGTTCCAGGTCCTGGATCAGGATGGGGTTGGACAACTCGTGTCGATGGCCACGGGCAAAGGCAGGCAGGCCAAGGCCAAATTGAAGGTGGGCATCTGCGGGGAACACGGCGGCGAGCCGAGTTCGGTGATGTTCTGCCATGGCGCCGGGCTGGATTATGTGTCCTGCTCCCCGTTTCGCGTTCCGATCGCCAGGCTGGCCGCTGCCCAGGCGGCGCTGGGCTCAGAGAGCGTCATCTCCCACACGGCCTGATATCTCAGGCAGTCCCGGTCACCCCCCGAGCCCGGAAGCACTCAGGGGGTGGCCGGAATCTACACCGGCCGACCCAGGGTTTTAGTCGTAGTACTCCAGCCCGAGGTGTGTGATCTGCTCCTCGCCCTTGATGTGACGCAGGGTGTTCTTGAGCTTCATCAGCTGGATGAACAGGTCGTGCTCCGGGTAGAGCTGTGGAGCGCACATCGGGCTCTTGAAGTAGAATGACAGCCACTCCTGGATGCCCTTCAGGCCGCAGCGACCGGCCAGATCGAGCAGGAGCGCAAGGTCTAGGACGATCGGGGCGGCCAGGATGGAATCCCGGCAGAGGAAATCCACCTTGATCTGCATCGGATAGCCCAGCCACCCGAAGATATCGATGTTGTCCCAGCCCTCCTTGTTGTCCCCCCGCGGCGGGTAATAATTGATGCGCACCTGGTGGGTGAAGTTTGAATACAGGTCCGGATACAGCTTCGGCTGCAGGATTTGCTCGAGCGCCGAGAGCTTGCTCTCCTCTTTCGTCTTGAAGGATTCCGGATCGTCCAGCACCTCCCCATCGCGGTTCCCGAGGATGTTGGTCGAGAACCAGCCGTTCAGCCCCAGCAGGCGCGCCTTGATGCCAGGCGCCAGGATGGTCTTCAGAAGAGTCTGCCCCGTCTTGAAGTCTTTTCCGCAGATCGGAACCCCTCTCTCGCCGGCGAGTTGAATCAGTGCGGGAATATCGGCGCTGAGGTTGGGTGCCCCGTTGGCGTAGGGAATCCCTGCCTTGATCGCGGCATAGGCATAAATCATGCTGGGGGCGATGTCCGGGTCATTCTTCCTCAGTCCCTTCTCGAAGCTGGCCACGGATTCGTGAACCGGCTTGCGCGACAGAAAGATCTCCGTGCTGCCGCACCAGACCATCACCATGCGATCCAGCTTGTCCTTCTTCTGAAACCGGCGGATATCGTCCACCAGCTGGTCGGCCAGCTGCATCTTGTTCCGGCCCTTCTTGACGTTTGTCCCGTGCAGGCGCTTGACGTAGTACTCGTCGAAGACGGCCGGCCAGGGACGGATTTTCCTCAAACCGGGCTTCACCGCATCCAGCAGGCTGCGTTCGAGTACGCCCGCTTTGACGCCCGCCTCGTAGAGATCGTCCTCGAAGATGTCCCAGCCGCCGAACACCAGGTCCTTCAGCGAAGCCAGCGGCACAAAATCGCCGATCATCGGCACCCTGTCGTCGGTCCGCTTGCCCAGCCGGATCGTCCCCATCTGGGTTAGAGATCCGATCGGCTTTGCCAGTCCCTTTTTCACCGCTTCCACGCCGGCGACGAATGTGGAACTGACTGCTCCCATCCCGGGCAACAGCACGCCCAATCTCCCCTTGGCCGGCTGGATTGTGACTCCTTTTGAAATCATGATCTTCCACCTCGATGTTTGGGATGCATCGCCCGGAGGCATCCTCGTTGAGCTTCGGCTTTGTTTCAGGTATTCGCTTCGATGACCATCTGCGAAATGTCGGCTATGCCCAGGAACATGTCGGCGAGGCAGCTGAGAAGCGCCAGGCGGTTGTTGCGCAGGGCTTCATCCTTGGCCATGACCAGCACCCTGTCGAAAAACCGATCCACGACCGGGCGCATGGATGCCATCAGGCGCAAGGCCGATTCGTAATCGTGCCCGGCCCGTGCCGCAGCAATCCTGGGTACCAGGTCACGGTAGCAATCCCACAGCGAAAGCTCCGCGTCGTCTTCCATGAGAGCGCGCTGCGGCTCGTCCCGGACCTTTCCCGCCTGGGACAGAATATTCACAACCCGCTTGAAACTGGAGGCCAGCGCCAGGAAATCCGCATGGTCGCGCATGGCTTGGAGAGCCCTGACGCGCTCGAGCGTGTCCAGCGGATCATCGCAACCGATCGAAACGGCGGCATTGATGCAGTCGTACGGGTACCCGGCATCCTCGAGCAAGAAACGGAGCCTTCCCTCCAAAAATCTCCGAATCTCGGCCACCGTATCCCCGGAAACATCGCCGAAAGCCTCGAGGCTCCAACGGCAGAGCTTGTCGAGGGAAACGCTGAGGCGGCGGTCGAAGATGATCTTGAGAATTCCGTTGCCCTGCCGGCGCACGGCGAAAGGATCGCGGGATCCGGTCGGAATCAGCCCGACGGAGATGCAGCCGCAGACACTGTCCAGCCGATCGATCAGAGCCAGCGCCCCGCCCAGAAGGCTCGAAGGAGAATCCGCCTGCATGCTTCGCGGCTGGTACTGCTCGTACACGGCCCGCCATACCTCCTCCGGATACCCTTCCTCCCTGGCATACAGCCCGCCCACTATACCCTGCAGGTCCGTGAACTCCTTCACCATCTCGGTTACGAGGTCGCACTTGGAAAGCCGGATCGCGGTTTCCAGTTCGGCCGTGTGTTGTCCGCAGCCGAGCATATCCGCCAACCTGGGCGCCAGGGCCAGCATGCGGGCTGTCTTGTCGTGATACGAGCCCAGCTTTTCCTGGAAGAGCACGCTGCGCAGCCGATCCTGCAGGTCGAGGATTTTCGTCTGCCTGTCGGTGCTCCAGAAAAACTCAGCGTCGGCGAGCCGCGCGCGCAGCACGCGCTCATGCCCGGCCCGGATGGCCCCGCTGCTGTCGTCCTGCAGGTTGATCACGGCGAGAAAGGCCGGGAGGAGTCTTCCTTCTTCCCCCTCGACCGAAAAGTATTTCTGGTGTTCCCGCATCACGGTGACGAGGATCTCATGCGGCAGGGCGAGGAACCTGGTGTCGAAGGCCCCGCCGATCACCGAGGGCCACTCGTTCAGGTTCGTCACCGTCTCGAGGAGGTCGTCGTCCGGGAGCAGCTGCCCCCCCAAAGCGCTCGCCTCACGTTTCAGCTGCAGCCTGATGCGTTCACGCCGCTCGTCGGGATCCG
Organism: Acidobacteriota bacterium; assembly: GCA_037444305.1. Classification (GTDB taxonomy): domain Bacteria; phylum Acidobacteriota; class UBA6911; order UBA6911; family UBA6911; genus JBBIMP01. The sequence continues at coordinate 89,337 of JBBIMP010000012.1, read as the reverse complement.
CCAGAACGGCGTTCTCCCGCAGCCGCTCCTTCAGCGACTCGGCCCCATCCACCCGGATGCGGCGCTTGCCCAGAAAACGGTGACCGCTCGAGAAACGCCCGGCGCTGACCTCGGCGAGCCCGAACGGAACCACCTTGCCGTCGAGCAGCGCGACCACCCACCGGATGGGTCTGGGAAACCGAAACCTGTCGGGCGACCAGAACATGGTCTTCGGAAACTGCAGACTGGATACGGCCGACGGAATGATCCGCTGCAGGATCGCTCGGGCCGGCTCCCCCCTGACGCGCCGGACGAAGCCGACATACTCCCCCTTGGGCTGCCGGATGGTCTCCAACGCATCGAGAGCCACACGGTTTTTCTCGGCAAACGCCAGGGCTGCCCGCGTCGGTGCCCCTTCGTCATCGTAGGCCGCTCTTCGGGGCGGTCCCAGGATAGTCTCGAAAAGATCCTCCTGCCGAGCCGGGATGTCCGTCAGCACGGCGATGATCCGCCTGGGCGTGTACCAGACGTGTGTCACCCTGGAGGAAAGCCGCTCCCGCGACAGGGCCTCGGCAATACTGCGGGCAAGGTCCGTTGCGGCTGTCTCCAGCAGGCCCGCCGGGATCTCTTCTGTTCCAAGTTCGACGGTCAGTTCGGAGCTCGTCATGGTCCAACCCTGCGAGGCGACTCCGGCTCGGTGCCGGTCGCGTTATCAGCGCTGCTGCCCAGCATGGGAAACCCCTGTGCTTCCCGACTTGCGAGGTGCTGTCTGGCAACCTCGCAGGCCAGTTGACGGACGCGAGCTATGATTCCGACTCTCTCCGTCACGCTGATTGCCCCCCGCGAGTCCAGCAGATTGAAGGTATGCGAGCACTTCAGGCAGTAGTCATAGGCGGGTAGGACCAACTGGAGATCCAGCAGGCGCTTGCACTCCTCCTCGTAAAGCGCAAACAACTTGAAAAGCATCGTCACGTCCGCCGCCTCGAAATTGTACCGGGAGAACTCCACCTCTTCCTGAAAGCGCAGGTCCCGGTAGGTAACCCCCTGCGTCCACACCAGATCGTAGATACTGTCCACGCGGGCGATGAAGGTTCCGATGCGCTCCAGCCCGTAGGTGATTTCCGCGCTCACCGGATTCAGGTCCATGCCCCCGGCCTGCTGGAAATAGGTGAACTGAGTGATCTCAAGGCCGTCCAGCAGCACCTGCCAGCCGATCCCCCAGGCGCCGAGGGTCGGGGATTCCCAGTTGTCTTCCTCGAAGCGAAGATCGTGCCGGTGCAGGTCGATTCCGAGAGACTTGAGGCTTTTCAAGTAGAGATCCTGAACATCTGCGGGCGAGGGCTTCAGTATCACCTGATACTGGTAGTGCTTCTGAACCCTGTTGGGATTCCCGCCGTACCGGCCGTCTGTGGGCCGGCGCGACGGCATGACATAGGCCACGCGGTAGGGCTCGGGGCCCAGCACCCTGAGGAACGTCTCCGGCGCCATGGTGCCCGCCCCCACCTCGTGATCGTACGGTTGTTGAAGAACGCACCCTTCCCGGTTCCAGAAATGCTGGAGGCTGAGGATAATCTCCTGGAAGTTCTTTGCTTTTGTCTTCAATTCGGCATTCCCTTGATCAGTTTCCATGCCCCGTACGATTTGAGTTTTTTTTCGAGGTGGAACTCCAGCATGCCCTGGGTGAAGTTTTCCATTTCGCGCGCCGCCCTCCCGGAGGCAACGAGTCCGACGAACTCTTCGGGAGATCTGGCCAGCGCCTGCCGGATCAGGCCCGCGGCTTCCTCCCCCACGCGAACGCCCTGACTGCGCGCGCATTCATCGCACATCAACTGTCCTGCGCCGGGCCCGGCATAAAAGCCAGACTGTTTAACACATTTGCCACAGCGGGAGCAATGGTCATAATCGGGCAGCAGGCCTCCCAGCCGCAACATCCAAAGCTCGAAATAGCGGAGCAGCGCTTCCCCGGGCTGCCTGCGCTCCCCCGCCCTCAGCACCGCCAGCAGAAGCCGGAACATGAGCGGATTCGGGTTGTTTTCCTGGAACATTTCCATTGTGAGCTCAGCGAAGTAGCTGTAGGCGTGCGCCCTCTCGATGGTCGTGTTCCGATAGAAATATGCATGCATGAGTTCGCATTGCCAAATGCGGGCGAGTTCTCCTCCCTCGCGGAGGTAGAACTGCATTCGAACGTGGTTCAGCGGCTCCAGCGAGGGCCCGAGCCGGCTCCGGACCTTCCTCGCGCCCTTGGCTACGGCGCGAAGGAGCCCGAACTCCCGCGTAACGCAGACGATGATACGGTCGGCTTCCGACAGCGGATACTGGCGAAGAATGACAGCCTCGGCTTCATGGCGCGGCATAGCGCAACGGGACTTTCATGGGCACCGTCGTGCCGTCGTGGCGTTTCAGGCCTCTCACCTGCAGCACCGCCCCGAGGTGCCAGGTTCCGGCATTCGCACTCCGGACATCGAAGAACAGGAGCCCGCTCCGACTGCCGCCCGGACCGATTTTTCCGGGCCTTTGCCGGCGAAGGGCGGCTGCTCGGGCGGCATTTGCAGGCCGGCGCAGCCGCTGAGGCAGAGCGCCACCAGCGCCACAGGGACGCCCGCGGTAATCCCGCCAGTCGCCGCTCTCGCAGTGGCCATGAGTCAGCGTCCTTCCACCGCGTCTCCCAGTTGCGGGCTATCGGCGGCACGCCGATGCTTCAGGAAGTGCACGATCCGGCCCACGGGACCGGATCCCGCATAACACGTGGCTATCACCAGCAGCGTCCAGCGGGAGTAGTTATAGATCAGCGCCACGAGCAGGGCTATCCCCAGGATGGTGAAATGGGATTTCCGGCCGAGCGTGAGGTTCTTGAGACTGCTGTAGCGAACCGTGCTTATCATGAGGAATGCGAGCAGGAACACTCCGCCCGCCACCATGCCGGAGGGAAGCGCGCTGCTCAGCGGCAAGGGGTAAAAATGGACGACGGCGGCGATGGTCCCGCCCGCCGCCGGTATGGGCATGCCGACGAAGTGCTTCAGGCTGCTGGCCTGCACGTTGAAGCGGGCGAGCCGCATCGCGCCGCAGATCGCGAAGGTGAAGGCCGCAATCCAGCTCAGGCGCCCGTTCACCCCGGTCAGTCCCCATTGCATGACCAGGATCGAGGGGGCGATTCCAAAGGAGATGACATCGGCCAGCGAATCCAGCTGCAGGCCGAAGCCACTGGTGGAATTCGTCATCCGCGCAATCCTGCCGTCGAGCATGTCCAGAACGATCGCAATCCCGATCGCCTTGGCAGCCTGGTCGAATTGCCCGTGCATCGTGGAAATGATGGCGTAGTAGCCGCAGAAAATATTTCCCACGGTGAACAGGCTCGGCAGGATAAAGACGCTCCGGCCCAGCCTGCGCCTGCGCGAGCTCACTGCGGTGCTGCCTTCCTCCAGGGACCGATTCATTCTATTCGTACTCCCCTAGGATACTGGCGCCGCCCTCGACGCGGTCGCCCACCCTTACGCGCAGCGTCACATGCTCGGGTAGGAGCACGTCGACGCGCGAGCCGAACCTTATGAGTCCGAACAGCTCTCCCCTGCCCAACGCTTCTCCCGGCCTCTTCCAGCAAACAACCCTGCGGGCGATCAGCCCGGCGATCTGTTTGACGACGACAATTATATCCTGTCCTCTGATGGTGAGCACATTCTGTTCGTTTACGGTCGAGGCCGCATCGTCGTAGGCGGCCTTGAACCGGCCCCGCTTGTACTCGAAATGCTCCAACCGGCCCTCTATCGGCGAGCGGTTGACGTGCACATTGAAGACATTGAGGAAGATCCCAACGGCGTACCCGCCCGTGCCCCCTTCCCAATCGCCGATGCGGTCAATCCGCACCACTTTGCCGTCTGCGGGCGACACGACGAGATTTCGGCCGTCTGGGATCCGCCGGACGGGATTCCGGAAAAAATAACAGACAAAAGCCGCGAGCAGGACGGCCGCCGCACTCAGCACCGGGAGGTTCAGGAAGTAAAGGACTGCGGCCAATACGGCGAGAGGAATGAGAAAGCGATATGCGTCACGGACCATAGGGTGTAGGTATCCAAGGCTGGTGTTGGGCGCTCCCCCGAACCACCTCCGGCCGAGGGAGCGCGAGCCAGGTGTGCAAGCCAGTTGAGCGAAAACCGCCGCTCAGGATTTGGCGCTCATTTCCACTCGGTACTTCTGCAGCATGGCATACATCTGGTCCTTGAGCAGCAGCTTTTTTTTCTTGAGTGTGATCTCCTGAATCCGCTCGTCCTCGTTCAGGTAACTGCGGCTGCTCAGTTCCTCCAGTTCCTTGTCGTACGTGTGGTGTTCTGCTGCCAGCCGCTTGAATTCCTCGTTGGTCGCCATGAGTCTCTCACGAACCTCGGCATCGCTGACCATTAAGCTCATCGCCCGAATTCTCCTTTCTGATAAGTGCAGGAAACCCGAAAGCATCCCATAGTTGACAACTTGCCATGTCATTGCCCGCGGGCAACTTCCCCGTCTGCGCCGATCAGGCACTCCCGCCTCTCCCGGTGCCGGGCAAGGCCCAGGCGCACCAGCTCGCTCATCAGCGACTGGAAGTCCACACCGCTGGCAGCCCAAAGCTTTGCGTACATGCTGACCGGCGTGAATCCCGGCATGGTGTTGATCTCATTGATCAGGATGCGGTTCTGCTCGCGGTCGAGAAAAAAATCCACCCGCGCCAGACCCGATCCGTCGATTGCCCTGAATGCGCGCACCGCCATCTCCCGCAATTCCTCCGCCAGCACATCCGGAATCTGCGCGGGAATCTCCAGCCGGCTGCCGGGCGCCCGATACTTCGCCTCGTAGTCGTAGAATTCGTGGGCCGGAATCACTTCGCCCACCACCGAGGCCCTGGCGTCCTCGTTACCCAGGATGGCGCATTCCAGCTCTCTCGCATCCACGCCCTTCTCTATGAGGATTTTCGTGTCGAACTGCGCCGCGTACCGCACGGCCTCGTCAAACTCCTCCGCGCCCCGGACCTTGCGCACCCCGACCGAAGATCCCAGATTTGCCGGTTTCGTGAAAAGCGGGTACCCGAAGTCCTGCGCAATCGATGCGCGGACGGCAGCCAGATCGCCCCGGGCCTTCCGGGAGCTGAGCACCCGGAACGGCGCCATCGGGAGCCCCTCCTGGAGAAAGAGCTTCTTCATGAGGACCTTATCCATCCCGACTGCGGAGGCCAGCACGCCGCAGCCGATGTAGGGCAGGCCGGACAGCTCCAGCAATCCCTGGATGGTTCCATCCTCGCCATAGGGGCCGTGGAGCAGCGGGAAGATGATCTCCGGAACAATGTCACCGCGGCCATCATCGCCCACGGCGTGCTCCGCCAGCCGCAACCGGTTGATCCGGTCGGGAAGGGATTTCGTCAGGTCGGTTCTGTCGCCCAGCTGCGGGGGCAGCATGCCGCGGATTTCCGCGGCAGAGGCCAGCTTTCCGCTCTTGGTGATGCCGATCGCCGTGATCTGGTACTCCTCGGGATCGAGCGCGTCGATGACCGAGGCTGCCGAGGTGAGAGAGACCTCGTGCTCTCCCGAGCGACCCCCGAATATGATGCCCAGGTTAATCCTTTGCCTTTTGTTCATCGACCGATCCGGTCTCCGCCCCGTTCTCCGAATGCTCCCTGTATGCTTTGATGATCAGCCGCACCAGGCGATGTCGGACGACATCTCCCTCGTGGAAATAGCAAAAGGCCAGCCCCTCCACTGTCCTGAGGATGTTTCTGGCCTCCACCAGGCCGGAATTCCGCCCGAACGGCAGATCGATCTGCGTCACATCGCCCGTGATGACAGCCTTGGAGTGCAACCCGATGCGCGTCAGGAACATCTTCATCTGCTCCGAGGTGGTGTTTTGCGCCTCGTCGAGGATAATGAAGGCGTCATTCAAGGTTCTGCCGCGCATGAAAGCGAGGGGCGCTATCTCGATCGCTCCCGTCTCGATGAAGCGCTTGATCTTCTCGCCTTCCATGAGAATGTAGAGCGCATCGTAGAGCGGACGGAGATAGGGATTGATCTTTTCCTCGAGATCTCCCGGCAGAAACCCGAGACGCTCACCCGCTTCCACTGCGGGCCTGGTGAGAATGATCCGGCTCACGCGTTTTTCCAGCAGGAAGGTGAGCGCCATGGCCACCGCCAGAAAGGTCTTGCCCGTTCCTCCAGGTCCGATGCCGAAGACGATATCGTGGTCCCGGATCGCTTCGATGTACCGGCGCTGGTTCAAGCTCTTGGGTGTCACCTGCCGCTTGCCGCCCGCCAGGAGCTGCATTTTGGGAAAGAAATCGTGCAGCGAAAGCGCTGCATCCTCCGCAATCTGCTTGAATGCGGCCTGCAGGTCCCCGTTGCTGACATTATGGCCCTGGTCGACGAGCGCGGAAAAATCCGTCAGAATTTTCTCGAGCGCGTTGACGCGCTCCTCCTCCCCGTCAATTGTCAGGGATGAGTTCCTAGACTGGATCCGCACCTCGAACAGCGTTTCGAGAAACCTGATGTTTTCGTCCAGGGGGCCAAAGAGAAGCTGCAGGCTGCGGTCTGAAAGTAAGACTTTTTTCATTTAGCGTTGAGTGCTTCCTTGCTCCTTTTCAGCCTGGAAAATGCAGAGCCGCTGAGGGTTTTGCGCCGGCTGGACGGACGGACTGCCACCTGTCTCAATTGCATGTCTGACGGCATTCTAGGCCGGAGGTATCCTCAAGTCAATCCCCAATATTTCATTTGACATAGCCCATAAGCCACTGTAACATAACGCTTTTATTAACACAGCCGGGCACCAGCACCTGGTTTCCCGGCCCGATCGATCAAGGAGCGGCTGGGCATGGCGAATCATGAGTCGGCGCTTAAGGCTCACAGGCAGAGCCTGCGGCGGAGAGACAGGAACCGCAGTAATCGCAGCGCGTTGCGCACCACCATCAAAAAGTTCAACCACGCGCTCGCTGAGGGGACAACAACCGACTCCGCCGTTTCTATTTCCGGGCTGTATGCAGCGGTGGATAAGGCCGTACGCAACGGAATTCTCAGCAAGAACGCGGCTGCCCGACAGAAATCCCGCCTCACCAAGAGGCTGAACACGGCCTCCAAAGCGGAAGCCTAGGCGACAGGTCCCGTACTCCCTCCACCCGGAATTCGCCCCCGAAACAAATGGCATCAGAGCGAGCACGCCAGGTCCTCCAGGATCAGGCGCTCGCTCACTCCGAGGGATTTCATCCAGCGGTCTGCTCTCGAGAGCCGGTAGTACATTCCACAGGCCGCCTCCATTTCAATCGAGCGTGCCTGCTGCAGGAATTCCGCCAGCGCAAAACCGTGCACTTGCGCGCGCCGGCTGATCTCTCCTTCGCTGAGACCGTCGCTGATCATCTCCTTGGCGATGATGATCTGCCGGAAGTGTCTCGCCATCATGGCCAGGATCAGGAGAGGCGGATCCCCGCCGTCCAGGAGCATGTTCAGCAGGCGCAGGGCCGCCCGGCGATCCCTTTTGCCGAGCGCGGCCGTCAGTTCGAAAACGCTGTGCTGCCGGTTGCTCCGAACCAGGCGTTCAATTTCCTCCACGCTTTGCAGGCTTCCGGAAGCGGAGTAGGCTGCCAGTTTTTCGATCTCGTTCGCAAGCAGGTTCAGGTCGCTGCCGACGAGGTTGACCACCCTTTCTGCGAGGCGGGCCGGCAGTTTCAGGCCGCATCCGCAGGCGTGCCGCTCGGCCCATCGCACCAGAGCCTGCCCCTTGAGGCTGTCGCAGGTCACAAGAGAGGCACGCTCTTTCAACTCCCTGAAAAAAACGGTCCTGCGGTCGAGCCCGGCTGCCGTCAGAACCAGCACGCACTTCGTCTGTGGATCCGAGGCATAGCACAGCAGTTCCTCCCGCTCCGGCGGTTGCAGGGCGTCTATGTCGCGCAACACCACCAGCCGCCGCGGAGACATCATGGGAAACGTCCGCGCCAGAGCGAGCGCCTCGCCGGCCTGCCGGTCTCTACCGTCGAATACGCTGTAGTTGAAGGCGAGCGCGGCCGCATCTATGCTCTTTTCGCGCAGCAGCACCAGGGCGCGCGTGCGGAAGTAGTCCTCCGCACCGAGAAGCAGGTATAGGGGACGGAACCGCCCGCTCTCAAGGTCTTTTTCGAGACGTAGAAGGTCCTGTTCGCTCATCGGCTCAGCGGTTCAGCATGGCGCTCACCAGGCTGGCGGCAAATTCCCGCGACAGGCGCTGCAGCGCAGGTCCCTCTTCTGAGAAAAAGTCGGTGACCTTTGTGTTGAGAATGTACCTCTCCCGGTATACGAAATCGGAGTCCTCCCACAGTACGGCACCGTCCCGCGTTCGCACCAATTTGACGCTCATCTGTACCACGACGATGAACGCGGAGCCGAAGGTGTCCGTGCCGAAAGCGACGGGACTCGAGGTGAGGTTTCTGACTTCTCCCTGCAACACCGCATCCACGCCCGCAGACGCGGAACTTACGGGGATGCCGGTCCTGACAGTGAACTCCCTCAGCAGTGCTCTGGTCATCTGCTGTTCGATTTTCTGGCGCTGCGTGTGATTCACGAAGGTCGGGATGCCGAGGGAGCGGATTCCATCTGCGAAGTTCTTGGAAGCGCTGCGCATCCGATAACCGCAGGAGGATCCGGCCACACAGGCTGCTGCCACAATCGCGACCATCAGCAGGATCGTCTGAAACGAAGCGAACTGCAAACGGGTCAGGTTCATTTCCCCTTTTTCCGCAGCGGCCGGTTTGATAAGGTTCCAGGAGCACGACACGCTGCCACTTTTCCGTCACGTCCTCGCCCGCTGTATGCCCATCTGGGCCTGGTACTTCCCCCGCCTGTCAGCGTAGGAGGTCCTGCACTCGCTCTCCGCCCGAAGGAACACTATCTGCGCAATGCCTTCATTGGCATAAACTTTCAGCGGCACCGAAGCACAATTGACGAGCGAAATTGTAACATACCCTTCCCATTCCGGTTCAAAGGGCGTCACGTTCACAACGAGTCCGCAACGCGCATACGTGGATTTGCCCTGACAGATGACCAGGGTGTTTCGGGGCACCCGGATGTACTCCAGCGAGCGCCCCAGGACGAACGAGTTCGCCGGAATCAGGCAGGTACTGCCCCGGCAGCTCCTAAACCGCACGGCATCCATTCGTTTAGGATCCAGATACCCGTTTGGGAACTCGGGTACCTCGAATTCGTCCGCCAGTCTCAGATCGTACCCGTAGGAGGCCGCTCCGTAGGAAAGCTTGCCCTTTCGTGGCCGGTTTTCGGCAAAGGGCTCGATCATGCCATGTTTCCGCGCCATATCCCTTATCCACACATCCGGCAAAACCGTCATGTTTTCTTACCCCCTCATTCAGATTTGGGCCGCTGCGGCAATGCGGAGCGCGAGTCTAGCACCGCTGCACGGGCGTGTAAATAGAATTGGCTTGACACGTCTTATACCCACAAATAAAATCCTTGCACCAACTTATGGAGGATCAACGTGATCAAACAGGACATCGTCAACCGGGTCGCCGACCAGTTGAACATCACGAAGGTAAAGGCGGAAAAAGCAGTTGAATCTGTGTTTGATTCTCTGAAAAGCGCTCTGAAACGCGGCGAAAGAATCGAGTTGCGAGGTTTCGGCGTCTTCATCGTCAAACCGCGCAAGAGCGGAGTCGGCAGAAATCCCCGAACCGGAGAAGAGGTCGCCATCCCTCCCGGTAAGACCATCCGTTTCAAGCCCGGCAAGGAAATCCGGGCGGACAGGATCGGGTGAGCTTTCAGCATTTGAGGCTCATCGGCAATCGTTATCCTCCCAACGTCTCGTGAATGTCGCCCCGAATCCAGAAATTCCGCCTGACCGCCGCGCGGAATTGGCCTATCCGGCGCCCATCGCCCTGCACGGTGCCGGAGTTCCTTCGAAAAAGGCCTGGGTACTCGCGGGCGTGCTTTTCATTCTCACATTCCTCAGCACGACCTATGCGGGCATGTTCTACGCGACGGGCAGCGCCGATATTCTGTTCATGGTCGCACTCGTCCTGACGCACCCCTCTGCCCTGTTGCTGGGGCTGCCGTTTTCCTTCACCTTCATGGCCATCCTGCTGGCCCACGAAATGGGGCACTTCCTGGCCTGCAGGCATTACGACATCCGCTGCACACCCCCGTTTTTCATCCCGCTGCCGATATCGCTTGTGGGTACCCTGGGCGCATTCATCCGCATCCAATCGCCTTTTCAGAACCGCAAGGCGCTCTTCGATGTCGGCGTGTCCGGTCCGCTTGCAGGCTTCGCTTTCGTCCTCCCCAGCCTCGTCATAGGCATTTCCGCTTCCGAACTCGTTCCTCGGGGCAACCTGCAGGGTGCGTTGAGCTTCGGCGAACCCCTTCTATTCCGCTTTCTTGGCAACGTGCTCGTGGGCTACACGCCCGCTACCCACGACATGATCGCGCACCCGATCGCCATCGCTGCCTGGTTCGGTCTCCTCGTCACTGCGCTGAATCTGCTCCCGATCTGGCAGTTGGACGGGGGACATATAGCCTATGCCATGCTGGGACGAATGGGACAGCGCCGGGTTTCGATCCTGGCCACCTGTCTTCTGGTGCTGGTCAGCTTTCTGGGCTGGCCGTTTCCCGCCTATCTCCTGTTCAGCGTCCTGCTTTTGATCTTCGGGGCGAGGTTTCGCTTCTACCATCCCCCTACCCTTTTCGACCACGAGGATCTTGGGAAGAGGCGTGTCATCCTCGGGCTTCTCGCCTTCGCCCTCCTGATCCTCTGTTTCACGCCCGTTCCGTTCTACTTTTCGTAGGCTCCGCACCCGGGGCGCCGGCCTCCAGCCCTTGTCCCTGTTCCCGTCTGCCCACCGATTCTTAGTTTGACAGACCTGGATTCATCGGGGATAATTTCGCGCCTGACAGGGATTTTGGGCTAGTGGGCGGTTAGCTCAGCTGGGAGAGCGCCGCGTTCGCAATGCGGAGGCCGGGGGTTCGATCCCCCCACCGTCCACCAATGTCACCCGCGGTTTCCGTAAACGCAAAGCACGCCACCTCACGCAACTCGCCTCATTCCCGGGGGTTGGCGGTCAGGGGCGCTCGATAGACACAGATCGCCAGCACATCCGAGTCCGTTGCCCGGCCATCGGCAGCGCGCGCGGGCCGGAACTGCCAGCTGAGCGCGGCATCGACGCACGGCCGGGTCAATGCGCCCAATGGTTTGAGAACAGCGGCCTCGGCAACCTTTCCGAGCCTGTCGATTTTGAGCTGAAGCGCCACAGTTCCGTTGCCCGCGGCATTGGCGGGGTAAGCAGGCTCAGAGAGCACGGACGGGGCGGGAATTCCCGGGCGTTGCACTTCCATTTCCAGGTTCCACCTGCCCGGCCCCTGCGAGAAGAAATGCGGAGTGCGAAAAACCGTGACTGCGAGAAGCTTTTTATTTGCAGAGGGCTCGAAAACCCAGGAGAGCAGGGCCTGTCGCGCCGGCGCCAGAAACGGTTCGTCCCCGTGGAGCACCTCGGCGCTATCGACACTGCCATTGCGCACATCCAGCACGGTGACCACCGTCCCGCCCACAACCGCGGCCGGCGGGTAAGGCACATTGCCACATGTCACGGGCGCTATCTGCATCCCGAAGGCGATGATATATGCCCATACCGTCGTCATGTGGCCCCCGTCAAAGGTTAAAAGAGGAATCCGCGGTGTTCAAGGCGGCTGCGGGTCATGGCAGCGGATGAGAGGTCGGGACTGGCGGCCGGCGCCTGCCTCTCGACGGCTCAACCGCCGCACACGGCATCCCGGGAACACGAGGGGAATAGTGCCTGCTGGCGGGACCTGCCCCCGGCCGTGGTCCGGGGGCGCATTCCCGTTCATTATACTCAGCGCTTGATCTCTTCTCTCGCCTTCTGAATGATCTTGTCCAGACCCGCGAGACTCCCTCTATTCAGCCCCTTGTAAACGAACTCGAGGAAGGTCTTCGCCTTCTCCGAAGCAGGATTCCGGATCACGTAACACTTGGCCAGGGCGTTCATGGCCTCCGGATACCTCTTCAGCTCCTTGAGTGCGGCGCCGTAAAAATAGTAGGTCTCTCCCTGGGTTGGCGCCAGCTTGATCATGCGTTCCGCAAGCGGAAGAATTGTCTCGAATTTGTCCACCTTGAAATAGCCCTCGAGGATTTCGAGGTATTCTCTCTTCACATTCGGCACGAGCTTCGATTTGCCGCGCTCTTTCAGGAAGGCGTAGAGTTCGTCGGACCTCTTCATGGGCTCCTTGATGGCCATGATCTTCTGATACCGCTCATAGTCCACCCGGTACTGCTCGATTTCCTGCGACTCCTCCTCCTGGGCGTACAGGCAAGTCCCCCCCCAAATGACTATGACCGCCAGCAGAGCCAGCAACCCTCTGCCGAGCGCATTGCGAGTTGCCATTTTATCCTCCTTATGACTATTTACAATTGGGTTGCACCGTGCTAAAAATTGCCACGCTCGGGGGGCGCCTAGCTCAGCTGGTAGAGCACTGCGATCACACCGCAGGGGTCATAGGTTCGAGTCCTATGGCGCCCACCAACCTCCCCGGCATCCCGAGCCGGATGTTATCCAGTCGTTTCAGGGAACCGTACGCGCAGAAATGATTCTGCGCATGGAGTCATTCGCAATCCGGGCGACCTTCCCCCTCCTGTCTTTGCTCAGCTCCTGCAGTGCGGGAATGGCCCGGTCGTCGCCGATGATGCCAAACAGCTCGGCCAGCTTCTCCCTCACATCCACCTTTCGGTTTCGGATCTGGGCGAGCAGCGCCGGCATTTCCGTCGCGCTCAGTTCCACCAGGTACTGCATCGCCTCGCCGCTGGACTTGTTGTCCGCCAGGCGGTTTACGAGTTCGTCCAGGAACTCCTGCCGCCCCATTCTGTAGATAACATACGTCTGCGCGGTCTTGATTTTCGGGTTTTTTTCCTGCAGCCAGAGGCGGGATATCTCGGTGATCATGGCAGGATCGCCAATACGAGCCAACCCTTCGAACGCGTGCAGGCGCAGCGTGTCATCGGGATTGAGGCGCTCGCTGTAGAAAAGCCCGCCCGAGGCCGGATCCCCGATGAAAGCCAGAGCATCCAGCAGCAGCGCACGGTACCTGGCATCAATCAGCTTCGTGGGCTGGTTCGATTCCTTTTCGAAGGCGTTGGTCAGTTCCCCCACCGCGCCGGTGCAGCGGAGCCTCCCCAGGGTGTAGACCGCCTCGTTTCTGACCTTGCCGTCCACATAGGCGCGAAAATTCAGCAGAGCACCGCACTGCCCAGGGTCGCCCATTTTCCTCAAGGCTCGGATCGCCTCGAACTTCACCGAGTTGCTCTGATTCTCCGCGATCGAATGCGCCAGGCTTGGAGCGGCAGGCAATCCTCTCAATATTCCTAATGCTCTTGCTGCTTTGGATCTTATATCTTCATCTTCATCCTGAAGTCTTGTCTCCAGAGCTTCCAGGACCGAAGGATCGACCCTCATCCCCCGATCGATGATGACGTCGGCCCACTCATCCGACCAGGGATTGAGAAAGGTCGCCACCTTGGTCAACCCCACCACAAGTCCGCTCTCCCTTGGCAGATACAGATTGATGAGGCCTGTGATGGATTTGTCGCGTATGTCCTTCTCGGAATCGCGAGAAAGGGAGACGAAGGCGGGAAGGGCCCGGATGTCGAGCAGTCTGTCCAGGGCCGTGACCACCTCCCGGCGCACCTGCGCCTCGGGATCGTTGGCAGTGGCCACAAGGTCAGGGACAGCCCGCTGGATTTTGTTCTCCCCGAGGAGTCGCGCGGCTTCCTTCCTCCGAACCGGGTCCGGGTTTTTGAGGTCATAGATGAGGCTGTCGACCGGGACCTGCCTTCGGGACTGAGCCCGGCACTCGGCGCCGGCATGCCACAGCGGCGCCAGGACAATTAGAAGCAGCGCCAGCATCAGCCATCTAACGTGGAATTGGCGTTGCCCAGTGGGAGTTCTTTCGATCATATTCACCCCGCATCTTTTCGGGCTCGAGCGGAATTCCGAGGGGGCCATCCCCTGCTTTCGGCCAGCGCCCACGCACGATTATGCCTGATTTTAAGGGGTCGCAACCCGAAAGCAACATGATTCTGAAGGGGTTCCGGTGCAAGGGGACGGCCAGCCGTGAAACCGGGGCACGGGACCTTCGATCCCCATCAGGGATTCGGCCGCCAGATTCCCTCTCTGCCCGGAACCGGTTCGACGCGGACGCTGCCATCCCGCCTGACAGAGTGGTTTTCGCCGCAGAGGCGGCACGGCACCGAGGCATCGCGGAGCATGCTCCCGTTGAGCGCCTCCCGGCTTCTGAACTTCATCCCCGTCTCGAGGATATCTCCGATTTTGGGACACCGGATAAGAATGCGGTAGGATGTCGCCACGGATCCAGTCCCTCGGCTCATGCAGTCCAGCCCGGTGCCGGCGTTCAGGAAATGGAGCGGGAGACGGGGATCGAACCCGCGACGTCCAGCTTGGGAAGCTGGCATTCTACCGCTGAATTACTCCCGCTCAGGGAAACGCCCAACGACAAGTACGTGCAAACGCCTGGTGCGCCGTTCGGCAGTTTGTCCAGGCGCACGGCTCCGATAATGTAATCCCGTTCAGCGGGTTTTTCAAGCGCCGTGTTCGGGGGCGCGGCTTTGGGCCAGAGCGGGAGCCCGCTTCTCGGAGACACCACTTCTCCCATGTACTTTTCGGCGTCTGACAGCTGCAGCGGCCCGGCCAAAACCCGGGCCGCGCACGCATGCTGCGGCAAAATAATTGTGAGAAAAGGGCAAAGCGGCACGGGGAAGCAACCACCGTGCACGCCCTGAGCAGAACCGCAGGAGGGTACCATTTCATAACCCGCCGCCCGCGGAATCCACGCCGTTCCGGGGATCCAAAGCACGGCCGCAATCCGATTCCTAGAACATCTGCGTGCGCCAGAGATCGTGAATGTGGATGACCCCTTCCACGAGGTTTTCGGAAGACACCACCACGAGGCACGTGATGCGCAGGTCCTCCATTTTCGAAAGGGCTGCAGTCGCCAGTTCCCCGCTCTGGATCGTCTTCGGCGTCGCCGTCATGCACTCCGCCGCCGCCAGGCTGAGCGGATTGGGGGAGCGTTGCAGGAGCCGGCGCAGGTCCCCGTCCGAGATAATGCCGCAGAGCGCTCCGCGCTCGTCCACTACCGTGGTCATCCCCAATCCCTTGCTCGACATCTCGTAGATCACCTCCGCCATGCGGGTCGAGCTTTGCACGCGGGGGAGCGCCGCGCCGGTGTGCATGAGATCGGCTACCTTCATGAGCTTTTTCCCGAGCGAGCCGGCCGGGTGAAACGAGGCAAAGTCTTCGGCTTTGAAGCCCTTCCGTTCCATCAGGGCAATGGCCAGGGCATCTCCCATCGCCATCGTCGCCGTGGTGCTCGTGGTGGGCGCCAGGCCCAGGACGCATGCTTCCTCTTCGACGCCGACATCGATGTTGACGTCCGCGTGGCGCGCCAGTGCGGAATCAGGGTCCCCGGTCAGGGAGATCAGGGGTATTCCGCTCCGCTTGGTCACATTCAATATCTGCAGGATTTCCTGGGTTTCGCCGCTTTTGGAGACGGCGAGCATGATGTCGTTTGCCCCGAGAAGGCCCAGATCGCCATGGACCGCTTCGGCGGCATGCAGGAAAAATGCAGGCGATCCGGTGCTGCTGAGTGTGGCGGCGATCTTCTTGCAGACGATCCCCGACTTGCCCATGCCGCTGACGGCGATCTTTCCGCGGCACGCGGCCAGGAGGTCCACTGCCCGGGCGAAGGCGTCATCGAGCCGCGCGGCCACTGCGCGGATGCCGTCCGCCTCGCTTTCCAGGACACGCAGAGCGGTCTTTATCGGGGATTTCGGGGTTTCGCTCAATTTCCAACTCCCGAGGCAGCACGAATTCTGAGAATCTCCTCGATCAGCGCGGGAAATCTCTTCAACTGCAGCGCATTCGGTCCGTCCGACAACGCCCGGGCGGGATTCTCGTGCACCTCGAAGAAAAAGCCGTCGACGCCCACAGCTGCACCCGCACGGGCCAGGAATGGTATGAAGCGTGCGTCCCCACCGGATCGGTCGCCCTCCCCCCCGGGAACCTGCACGCTGTGGGTCACATCGAAAACCACGGGATGGCCGAAGGAGCGCATGAGAACGAAGGAGCGGAAGTCCACCACCAGGTTGTTGTAGCCGTGGCACGTGCCGCGCTCCGTCAGCAGAATCCGGCGGTTCCCGCCCTCCAGCGCCTTCTCCAGCGCCTTGCGCATGTCCGTGGGGGAAAGGAACTGGCCCTTCTTGATGTTGACGGCGCGGCCGCTGGCCGCGGCCGCTGCGATGAGATCGGTCTGCCGGCACAGGAAGGCAGGGATCTGCAGCACATCCAGCACCTCCGCAGCCGCTGCCACTTGGGCCGTTTCGTGAACGTCGCTCAGGACGGGGAGTCCGCTCACCTCCCCCGCCTTTTGAAGGATCCGCAGCCCTTCCTGCAATCCCGGTCCGCGATAGGCGTGAACCGAAGTGCGGTTGGCCTTGTCGAACGAGGCTTTGAAAATCAGCGGGATCCGCAGCCTCGAGGCGATCCCACCCAGCTGCTCCGCCAGTCGGAGGCAGTGCTTTTCGCTTTCGATCACGCACGGGCCGGCGATGAAGAGGGGTGTCGTCCCTTTCCCGATTGTAATTTCGCCTATCTTGAATCGCCTCATTCGATGCTCCTCATCCCCGATGCAGCAATTCAGACCTGCCTGTGAACGTCGGCATCCTCGGCAGAGGAAGCCGCAGCCTCGGTCTCCGAAGCCTGCCGGCACTTGTTGACAAAGGAGGCTTCGACAAAGCTCGCAAAGAGGGGGTGCGGTTGAAACGGCTTGGACTTGAACTCGGGATGGAACTGGCAGCCCAGGAACCAGGGGTGACCCGGCAGCTCGATGATTTCCACGAAGTTCCTGTCCGGGGAGTTTCCGGAAAACGCCATGCCATAGCTCCGCAGGATCTCCTCATATTCGCGGTTGAATTCATACCGGTGCCGATGCCGTTCGGAGATCTCCCTTTTTCCGTAAATCCGGCGCGCGAGCGAATCCTCTTCCAGAACGCAGGGGAAGGCTCCGAGCCGCATGTTGCCCCCCATCAGCTCCGTGCCGAGCAGTTCCCTCAGCATGTAAAAAACCCTGTGGGGCGTCGCCGGATCGAACTCCGAGCTGTCGGCCTGCAAGCCACAGACGCAGCGCGCGAACTCGATCACGGCGCATTCCATTCCCAGGCATATCCCGAAAAACGGGATCTTCCGCGTGCGGGCATGCCGGATCGCCCGGAGCATCCCCTCGATCCCCCGTTTGCCGAACCCGCCCGGGACCAGGATGCCGTGAAACGGGCGCAACTGCTCCTCGAGCGTCTCCTCGAGCAGCCCTTCGGATTCCACCCATTTCAGCTGTACCTTGAGCTGGTTGCCCAAACCGCCGTGGTGCAGGGCCTCGTTCAGGCTCTTGTAGGAATCCTCATACTCCACGTACTTGCCCACAATGGCAATCCTGACCGTATCCCTCGGATGGCGTTCCCGGTGCAGCATTTCCTCCCAGCAGCTCAGGTCGGGCTCACGCCCCTCCAGGCAGAGGTGCGCGACAATGGCCGAATCCAGCTTTTCGCTGTTCAACACCATGGGCACTTCGTAGATGTTCTTCACATCCAGGGCGGTAATAACGTCTGTCTCGGAAACGTTGCAAAACAGAGCGATCTTCGCCTTTATTTCCTTCGGCAGCAGCCGGTCCGTCCGGCAAAGCAGGATGTCCGGCTGGATACCGATTTCCCGCAACTCCTTCACGCTGTGCTGGGTCGGCTTGGTTTTCAGCTCGTTCGAGGTCGCCACCCAGGGCACGAGCGTGAGGTGAACGAACATGGAGTTTTCCTTGCCCACCTCGTTCCGCATTTGCCGGATGGACTCGAGAAACGGAAGGCTTTCGATGTCCCCGACCGTCCCGCCGATTTCAATGATCGCCACGTCCACGTCACGGGCAACGCGGCGGATCGTGTTCTTGATTTCGTTCGTGATGTGGGGAATGACCTGAACCGTCTTGCCCAGGAATTCTCCTTTTCGCTCCTTTTCGATGACGGTCTGGTAGATCTTTCCCGTGGTCGAGTTGTTCTCCCGGGTCAGCTTCGCGTTGGTGAACCTCTCGTAGTGGCCCAGGTCGAGATCCGTTTCCGCGCCGTCATCGGTAACATAAACTTCGCCATGCTGGAACGGGCTCATCGTGCCCGGGTCGACGTTGATGTAGGGATCGAGTTTCAGGAAGTTGATTCTGAAGCCGCGGGCTTCCAGCAGGCTGCCGATGGATGCGCTTGCCAGCCCTTTGCCCAGGGAGGACAGGACGCCGCCGGTTATGAACAGGTACTTCACGATGTCACCTTTTCCTTCCTGCCGCCACTACCTCCGCCTACCAAATTCAGCAGGTTATCAACGCCTGCGACGACGCGCAAGTTCTAATCCCTGCCCACTTCCCCTCCCTGCAGGTACAAGGCCTCCACGCGTGCCAGGTCCTCGGGCGTGTCGACGTTCAGTGAATCCTCCGGGACGCGGACGATGTGAATGGGATAGCCGTGCTCGAGCACGCGCAACTGCTCCAGGGACTCCGCCTTTTCGAGCGGCGTCGCTTCCAGGCGAACGAACTGGAGGAGAAATTCCCGCCGGTAGAGGTAGAGGCCGACGTGCTTGTAAAATCCCGCGGGCGGCGATGCCTGCACCGCACCCGCACTCAGGTCCACCGGGGATTCTCTGCGGTAGGGGATGGGGTAGCGGGAGAAATACAGCGCTCTGCCATCACGCGAGGCGACGACCTTGACCACGTTGGGATCCGCGAGTTCCCGCGGGTCGACGAGGGGAACCATGGCCGTGGCCACGGTGAGCCGCGGGCGCGAAACGGCGAAAGCGATCACTGTCTGGAGGGTTGAAAGCGGCAGGAGGGGTTCGTCGCCCTGGATGTTGAAGATCAGCTCCTCGGAGAGCTCCTCCGCCACCTCGGCGATCCTGTCGGATCCCGTGGCATGATCCGCCGAGGTCATCCGGGCCTCTCCGCCATGTTCAAGGACGGTCCGCACCACGTCCTCGCTGTCGGTCGCGACGATCACGCGGTCGATTTCGCGACAGGCCCGCGTGCGTTCCAGCACCCTGAGAATCATCGGCAGGCCGGCAATCCTGAGGAGCGGTTTCCCCGGCAGGCGCGTGGATTGCATCCTCGCAGGAATTACGGCCGCGATTCTCATGCCCGTGGCGCCACCGCCTAGAAGTTGATCACCTCGATTTCCTCCAGTTCGCGGATGTATTCGCGCTGGACCTGCGGATATCGATACTCCCGACCCTCGAAGTTCCGGAGCACCACCTCGTGATCGTTGAAGCGCCGGATGTATTCCGGCATCAGGGCAATCTTGCCGCCGCCTCCGGGTGCATCAATCACGAACTGCGGGACCGCGAAGCCGGTGGTGTGCCCTCTCAGCGCGGAAATGATCTTCAAGCCCATCTCGACCCGCGTCCGAAAGTGATTCGTGCCCCTGGTGAGGTCGGCCTGGTACAGATAGTAGGGGCGCACGCGCATCAGCAGGAGCTTTTGCATCAGCTCTTTCATCACCTCGGGGTCGTCGTTCACCCCCTTGAGCAGCACGGTCTGGCAGCCGACCGGAACCCCGGCATTGGCCAGGCGCTCGCACGCCTGCTTCGCCTCGGGAGTGATTTCCCGCGGGTGGTTGAAATGCGTGTTCACGAAGACCGGGTGGTATCTCTTGAGCATTTCACAGAGCTTGTCCGTGATGCGGCTCGGGAGAACACAGGGGAACTTCGTCCCGATCCGGATGAGCTGCACGTGCGGGATAGTGCGCAGCCGGGAGATGATGCTCTCCAGCTTTTCATCCCTGAGCATCAAGGGGTCCCCGCCGGAGAGCAGGACGTCCCTTATTTCCGGGTGGTTGCGGATGTATTCCACGCCCCGCTCGATCGTCTTCTCGGTAATGTCGCTCGCGCGGCCGACCATCCTCTTCCGGGTGCAGAACCGGCAGTACATGGGGCACCGGTCGGTGACCAGGAACAGCACGCGGTCCGGGTAACGGTGCGTCAGGCGCGGAACCGGGCTGTCCTCATCCTCGTGCAGCGGGTCCTCCGGCGCATCCGCATCCTGCAATTCCTGGATCGACGGAACCGACTGCTGCCAGACGGGATCGCCATCCTCCTCGATGAGGTTGTAGTAGTAACGCGGGATCCGCATGGGATACACCTGGTTCACCTGATCGATGGCGGAAACGTCGGCGTCATAATCCTGGGCTATGGCCGAGCCCTTGGTGACGCTGTTGCGCAGGTCTAGCATCCATTGTTCCATGAGCAGAGTCTCTCCTTACCGGGCAAACCTCTTCACAAAAACCAGCTTATCGTCCCCGGTATCGTAGAAGTCGCGAATCAGCGACGCCTCCTCGTAACCCAGGCGGCGATAGAATCGAACGGTGGCTCCGTATGATTCCTTCGTAGAAGTCTCGACGACAAGCAGCCGGCCTGATAATTCCTGCACTTTCGCCTCGACGTATGACATCAGTTCCGTACCCACCCCCCGGCCCTGAGAATCCGGATGCGTGGCAATCCAGTAGAGATCGTATGTTCCCCGGGTCAACGGTGTGGGGCCCCAGCAGGCGTAGCCTTGCACCCGCCTCCCTTCCTCGCGCGCCACAACCAGGCGATAGTCCTCCTGCACGTCGTCATGGAGAAAGATGTCCACGAGTTCCAGCGCGCACTGGATTTCGGCCTGGTTGAAGTTTCCCACCCGGGCGATGATTTCCGCCACCTCCGCACGGTCATCGGCCTCCATCGGCCGGATGGAAACAGCCAACTTATCGACAGATTGCATAAGCCGCCGGTGTCGCCTGTGCCGTTCGTTCCAGCGCACACCCCACGATGCGCAGAATCATCGCGTCATAGCTCTGCCCCGCTGCCGATGCGGCGCGGGCGAAACCGGCATGCGGGGAAATGTCCGGATTGGGATTGACCTCCAGAACGTGGGTGTTGCCCCGGGAGTCGGTGCGCATATCGACCCGCCCGTAATCTCTGCAGCCGATGCATTGATAGCTGCGCAGGGCTATCTCCCTGAGCCGGTTCTCCAGTCGCTTCGGAATTTTCGCCGGGCACACGGGCACCGTGTGCCGGTAGGCGACGCTCTCGTCGTCCCACTTGGCCTGATAGCTCACAATGCGTGGCTCGCCCTCCGGCATGCCGGTAAAGTCGATTTCCGAAACCGCAAGCACCTCGGCCGACCCGTTGCCCACGACCGAGACGTTGAACTCCCTGCCGTCAAGGAATTCCTCCACCAGGGCCGGCTGTCGGTAGACGTCGTGGATGTACTCCACCTGCCGCTGCAGCGCCTGCTCGTCGAGGCACACGGAGTCGCGATTGATGCCCAGGCTTGCATCCTCCCTGGCCGGCTTCACGAATAGCGGGAACTTCATGCCCCTGCAGCGGGGGTTGCCGCCCGGAATGTGGAGGTATCCCCTTGGGGCAGGTATGCCCGCGGCGCGCAGCAGCTGTTTCACCCTGTGCTTGTCCAGCGCCAGGCCGAGAGCCAGCGGTCCGGATCCGGTATAGGGCAGGTTCATCATCTCCAGCAAGCCGGCGACGCACATCTCGAGTTCCGAGCGCTTGTTTATCTCTTCGCAGAGATTGAAGACGAAACGCGGTGCGATCCTCTGCAGCGCGAGCACGAGGTCCTTCGAAAAAGCGTCCACCGAAATGACGCACGGGTTGTATCCGCCCTCGCGCAACGCCGCCTCGATGCCCGTGACGTCATCCCGGATGATGGTCGACGGGTAGACCAGTTCCCGCGAACGGGGAGGCTCGGTCAGGTTGGCCCTGTTGTACAGCACCGCGCAGTCGTGCTTTGACATCACCCTATCCCGTAGCGTCTGCAGGCTATATCCAGCACGGTGTTGATCAGCCGGCTGTAGCTCATGCCGGCCGCCCTTGCAGCCTTCGGAAAGCAGGAATTGTCGTCGGGATTCGGCAGGATTCCGGGCAGGGGATTGAGCTCCAGAATGTGCGGCCGGCCCTCGCCGTCGAGCCTCACATCCACGCGGCACCAGTCGCGGCAGCGGAGCGTCCGGTAGGCGCACAGGCTGATGTCCTCGATCTCCCGCGTCAGCGCCGGGCTTATCTTCGGGGGACATTCGTAAATCTCCAGCGGGTTCTCCACCGTGTCCCAAAGCCACTTCGCTTCGTAGGAATAGATCGGATTGACCCCCGCGGGCAGCGAGTCGAACTTGATCTCGACGAGCGGCAGCGCCCTAGCCTCCACCCCGTTGCCCAGGATCGCCACCGTGAATTCCCTCCCGCTGAGAAACTCCTCGAGGAGAGCCGGCTGACGGTACTGCGTGAGAATCCCCTCCACCCGCGCCGCCATCTCCTGCGGCGTGCGCACCAGCGAATTGTCGCGGATTCCAATGCTGGACCCCTCGAACAGCGGCTTGACCATCAAGGGGTACCTCAATCCGTTGAGCGACGGCGCGCCCTCGTCGATCACCTGGAAGCGAGCCGTGGGCAGACTGTGGTAATGCAGAATCTCCTTGGCGCGTGACTTGTCGAGGCAGAGGTTCAGCGTGAGTGGATCGCTCGCGGTGTAAGGAATTTCCAGGTACTCGAGGATCGAGGGGATTTGGCCTTCCCGACAGGGGCCGAATTGCCCCTCCGCAATGTTGAACACGATCTGCGGGCTTTCCGCACGCAGGCGGTTGTAGGGATCCTCCGCTGCATCTATGGGGATGACTTCGTGCCGTTCGGAGAGGGCTGAAACCACGGCCTCGATTGTGGCCGGTTCGTCCCATTCCGCCTGGGACTCGAGAAGTCTACTCGGAGGTTCGGTTGAATCGGCCGAATCCCCCTTTTTCATGTTGTACGTCAGCCCTACTCTCATCCGCCCTCGCTTTTATTTCATGGATATAAGGGAATACAAATAGCGTGTCAAGATCTAATTGGAAAATATCCACAAGATTTTGCGTTAAAGCCTGATTTACCCCCACTATCTTGTGGGTAGGACACGGCTTCGAGGCAGGTCATAAATGCAAGCAATATCTATGCCAGAGATGGGAATTTTATTGCGGCTGTGGGGGCATCCGAGGTTGCGCCTCAGGCCTCTTTTTCGCCGGTTTTGGGCCAGATTCAGCGCCTGGCGCGGCTTCCGCCCAAAATGCTCTCTACCGTTCGCTCCGACATTTTAGGTATAATGCCTTCCTTTATACGGGTCGGCGAATGCAACCTCCTCCGTTTCCCTCAGATCTGTCCGTGCCCGCCGCCCGGACGGCTCGACTGGCCGTGACGGCGTTCTGGGGACTTCTCTGCCTGGCTTTGCTGGCCCCTCCGCTGCTTGCGGCTGCCGGACAATCTTTTCTCGCGCGCCTCGCCTATGCTTTTTTTTCGCCGGTCTGCCACCAGATTTCCGCCCGCTCGTTTTCGCTCGCCGGTGCCGGTTGGGCCGTCTGCCACCGCTGTTCGGGAATCTACATCGGATCTTTCCTGTCCTGCTTTGTACCGGCGGCCTGGCTGGCGCGGGGGGCTTATTCGCGCAACCGGAGGCTGTGGCTGGCGGCCGCCTGCCTGCCGCTGCTGGCGGATGTCCTGCTGGCCGCTCTTGGCCTGTGGAGCGGCTCGGCGCCCGTCCGCTTCGGCACAGGCCTGCTGGCAGGGGCCGCCGTGAATGTGGTCGTCCTTCCCGCCGTGGTCGAATTCGTCCTCGAGACCCGGCGTACTGTCCTTATGGCTCAAGTTCCGGAGAATCAGGGAGATCCCATATGAATCAAGAAGCCATGCTCAAACCGGCGTTGGTCGGCGGTGTGGCGCTCGGCGTGCTTTCGGCGCTTCCGGTTGTTTCCGCGGTGAACTGCCTCTGCTGCGCCTGGGTCATCGGCGGCGGAATCCTGGCCGCAAATCTCTATGTTAAGGCCTCGCCGATCACGGTAACGCTGGGGCGCGGCGTGGCGCTGGGTTTGCTGACGGGGGTGATCGGCGCAATCGTGGATACGGTGTTTTCGGTTCCTCTGCACATGGTCCTGGCGGGAATGGGGATGGGGATCGCCGAGCAATTGCGCGAGGCACTCGGCCAGGTCCCCAATCTGCCGCCCGAAACGCGGGATGCCGTCTATTCGATACTGTCGGGCGAGGGCAGTGTGGGCCTTCTATTCATTGTGCTGGGCGGGCTGATCAAGCTGCTGATTTATGGCCCGATGGCCATGATCGGAGGTGCGATCGGGGTGGCGATATTCGAGAAGCGGTCGCCCGGCTCGGGTTCGGCGCAAGCGCCGCCGCCCCCCCGGGCGAGCTACGAAGAGCTGCCTTCCCCCCCTCCCCCGCCCGATGGCTCGAGGGAGCGGGGAGAGTAGCTAGCCGTTGGTCCATTCGTAGGGCAGATCGAGAATCTCGCCGGGCGCGGTGACCGATTCGACGAGCGCCAACGCGTCGCGCAGGATGCGGGATTGCATGGACACGTCCATCGAGGCGCCAAAGGGATTGCCCAGCGGAAACCGTAGCGCCGCAGCGCGGGGCACCTGCATGTGATAGGTGATGTCCCGGCAGAGCGTCACACCGACGGTCGGAATGCCCGCCGCCTCGATCTCCCTCTGCATGAGCGCTGCGGACTGGTGACTCAACTCGCACCCGCCGCTGATCAGGACAACGTCGACGCCCTGCCGCTTCAGGCCGGGAATAATCTCTGTTCGGGCGGTATGCAGGACATTCGCCGCGGCCGGCACGTACCCCATAAGCGAATAGTGAATCCCGGCCGCCTCGGCTACGAAACCTTCCTCGGCCAACTCCACCAGACGCGCCAGGGGGAAAACGCAGTTGATATCCTCGTCGGCCTCCGAGTGGTCGTAATGCGCATGGGCCACGGCCAGTTCCGCCGATTCCACGCCGGCCGGGATTTCTCGCACCGACCAATCCCCCTGATCGCGAAAGCGCATCCGGCGAAGATCGCTCGGCACCACACCGGGAGAAATGTTGAAGGGCTTCTGCCCGTGCAGGTAAATGCCGGCCAGGCTGACCAGGCAGACTCTGGCGTCGGCGAGGCCGCACAGCGGCAGCGAGAAGGGGAAGCCCTCTACGGGAAACGGAATCCAGCCGGGATGGCGGCTCTGCATCGCCCTGACCCACGAGTATCCCTCCTTGAGCGACTCGAGGGACTGCGCCGTGAGTTCCTGTGGGCTGTCATCATCGGCGAAGGGGTCTTCGTCCTGGGCTCTCCGCAGCCCCGACGTTTTGCCTTCCTCTCTCTCCTTCATCTGGCTCTCCTGAATATCTGCATCGCATGGTCTATCGGCCGCGCCCATGCTTTCGCTCAGCGCTGCACACGACTCTCGGGGGAAACCCTAAGCCGGCGGCTGACTTCATCGGCACTGCCTCGAACGGAAGTAAATCATGGGTGTCACATAAGTCGCGCGGGCATCAGTCCATCGGGTTGGCGTCTATTGGACAGGTCATGGCGAGCAAGCTCTTTGTTTCCTGCTGATAGCGTAATCTTAATGTCCGAGAGGCAAATTTCAATCAAAAAAAGTTCATACGGGATCCAATTCCGGGAGCACGAGATTTTCCTTTTCAATCTGTATGGTGGTATGTTCGATCCCGTGCTTCTCCCGCATCAGCCGGCTGAGACGAGCCAGAACGACGGAGCCCTCCGCATCCGCACCAAGCACCACGTGGCAGCTCATGGCCGGCATGCCGGAAGTGATCGACCAGACGTGCAGGTCGTGCACCGAAAGCACGCCCTGCACGCTGCCCAGGTCCGTCAGGATCGCCGCCGTGCACAGGTGGCTCGGTACGCTCTCGAGCAGCACCTCCACGCTTTCCCGGAGGAGGGTCCACGAACTGAAAAGAATCAGGAGGCCGACGGCAATCGAAACGATCGGATCCGCCACATACCACCCCCCCAACACCATCGCCAGGCCAGCCACGATCGCACCGATGGAGCCCAGCGTGTCGCCCAGAACGTGGAGGAACGCCCCGTGCAGGTTGAGGTTCTCGTCCTTCGACTTGTGGAGCAGATAGACGGCGCACAAATTGGCTACCAGACCCATGACGGCAACTGACAGCATCGTGCCGCTCTTCACAACCGGAGGATCCAGTAATCGGTGGTAGGCTTCGAAGAATATGTACAGCGCGATCAGCACCAGGAAAACGCCGTTGGCCAGCGCGGCCAGGATCTCGGCTCTCAGGTATCCGAAGGTCTTTCGAGGGGTCGCGGGACGGGCGGCGATCCTGAGGGCGAAATAGCTCAGC
This sequence comes from Acidobacteriota bacterium, assembly GCA_037444305.1. Taxonomy (GTDB): domain Bacteria; phylum Acidobacteriota; class UBA6911; order UBA6911; family UBA6911; genus JBBIMP01. The sequence goes on along the minus strand of JBBIMP010000012.1, from coordinate 63,110 downwards.
GACAGGGCTGCCAGATCGGTGAGCATGTGACCGGCATCGGCCAGCAGGGCCAGGCTGTTGGTATACAGCCCCGCGATGAGTTCCACGAGGAACCACGTTCCGGTGATTGACAGCGCCAGCAGCAGCGTCTTCCGACTGCTTCGTTTCCTGTGGTATTCGTTGATTCGTTCGCTCATGTTCCGTTCGCTTTCGGCGCCGGCCGCAGCCTCAGCCGATCCTTCGATCCCCCGGATTGGGGTCCGCTGCCATCCGGCGGAATCCGCGACCAACTCCATCGTCGCTGCCTACATGAGCGACAGCGGATCCACGTCTACATGGACGTTTTTCAGCGGGACCTTTTTCCCGCCCAGCAGGGCGAAAGTCTCCCTCAGTACGGGGACCGGCCCGGCTTCACCCCTGCATTTCAGCAGCACCTGGAAGCGGTATTGCCCGCGCAGTTTCTCCAGCGGCGCGGGCGCAGGTCCGAGGACGCGAATGAACCCGCCTGCGCGCCTCTCGCGGATGACGTGGCGAAGTGCTGCCGCCAGTTTTTCGCCGATGTTCAAACCACGGTGCCGGTCCTTGTCGCTGACCAGCACCTGGACCAGGCGGTGGAAGGGCGGGTAACCCATCAGGCGCCGGTACTCGATCTCCTTTTCGTAGAATCCCTCGTAGTCCTGACCACGGGCGTATTTCAGGGCGTAGTGGTCGGGATAGAACGACTGGATCACCACCAGACCCGGAATGTCCCCTCGCCCCGCCCTGCCGGCCACCTGAGTCAGCAGCTGGAAGGTGCGCTCCGCCGAGCGAAAGTCCGGGAACGACAGACCGGCATCGGCGGAAACCACACCCACGAGCGTCACGTTGGGAAAGTCGTGGCCCTTGGCCAGCATCTGGGTGCCAACCAGGATGTCCAGTTTTCCCTGTCCGAAATCGAGCAGGATCCGGCTCAGCGAGCCCTTGCGCCGCGTGGAGTCCCGGTCGAGCCGCGCGATGCGCGCCTGCGGAAACATTTCGCGCAGGAGCGATTCCAGCTGTTCGGTTCCCACGCCGACAAAATATATGAATGCGCCTCCGCACTCCGCGCACTCGGTCGGCGTATCGCATTCCCGCCCGCAGTAATGGCAGATCAACCTGGCCTCGAGCTGGTGGTAGGTCATGCTGATGCTGCAGTCCGGGCACGAGAAGTGGTGCCCGCAGCTGCGGCACAGCAGCGAGCGGGAATAGCCCCGGCGGTTGAGCAGCACTATGGACTGCTCGCGCCGCTGCAGCCGGTCCTCCAGCTCGGTCCTCAGCCTCTGCGATATGACCGTCTTCTTCCCGTGCCGCTGGAACTCCACGCCCATGTCGACAACTTCCACCTCGGCCATCGGGCGGGCTTCGACGCGCTCGGGCAGGCGCAGCAGCGCCATGTCGCCGCCGCCGCGCGTCAGGAAATAGGTCTCCACCGCGGGCGTGGCGGAGCCCATCAGGAGGATGCCCGACGATCCCTGCACCCTTTGCCAGGCCACTTCCCTCGCATGGTAGCAGGGCGTCTCCTCCTGCTTGTACGAAGCATCCTGCTCCTCGTCGATGATGATCAGGCGCGGACACTCCAGCGGGGCGAACACCGCCGAGCGCGTGCCCACGACAACGGGCGCTTCGCCCCGGCGGATCCGCATCCACTGGTCGTGCCGTTCGCCGCGGGACATCCCGCTGTGGAGCATCGCCACCCGGTTGGGGAAATGAGACAGGGCTATACGGCTCAACAGGGGCGTCAGGCCGATTTCGGGAACCAGCAGGATCGCGGATTCGCCACGCTCAAGTCCTTCCGAAATCAGCCGCAGGTAGATCTCGGTTTTACCGCTGCCGGTAACTCCGTGCAGGAGGCAGCGGGCCGCTTTTCCGGCAGCCGACAGCTGCCGCAGCTGCTCGAATACGCCGCGCTGGGCAGCGGTGAACTCGACGTTCTTCCGCTTGGACTGTTCCGCGAGGTCCGCCGGCAAGCGCTCGACCGCCAGCGGCAGAATCTCGACCAGTCCCTTGCCCTCGAGCGCCTTGGCCACCGCGCGTCCTGCGGCCGCCCGCCCGAGCACCCGGCTCAACGGGACCGCGCCGCCGGTCTGCCGGACGGCAGCGAGCAGCCTCGCCTGTGCGGTCGTCAGCTTTACTTCGGCATCACCGGTCGCTGTACAGGCCCGGATGCCGAGCACCTCCTTCACGCGCACACGGGGCTGCGTGCCGATATCCCCGTACTCCAGCAGGCCGCCTGCAATCATGGAATCCACAAGACCGGCCGCTCCCCGGGCGGCGCCAGCGGCGACCAGTTCGGCACAGGTCATCGAACCGCGCTCAGCAAGCAGATCGAGGATCTTCTCCTCCGATGGCCCGAGGCCCGCCGGGCGCAGCCCCGCCAGAAGCATTTCGCGAAACTTTCCGCCGAGCGTGAGCTTTTGCGTCTCGGCAACCGCGGTGCCCGCGGGCATCATGGCGTGCAGCGCGCTGCCGGGGGGGGTGAAATAGTAGTCGGAGATCCACACCCCGGTTCGCACCAGCGAAACGGGAATCGGCGCAGCCGGGTCCAGAACCCGGCGCACGGGCCGCAACCGGAAATTTCCTTCGGGCGGCCTGTCGCTGCCGGATACGACGAATCCCGTCAGCCATTTCCTGCCGAATGGAACCAGTACCCGGGCGCCTACGCCGACGCGGTTCCGCAGCGCAACGGGGACCGAATAGGCAAAGGTCTTCCGCACACCGAGGGGCACGGCGACTTGAACGAATCTGCTCATTTTTCCGGGTGTTCCTCTGCCGTAAGAGCCCTGCTGTCGATCCCCCGCAGTCCGAGCGCGGTGCGGGACAGGAGATGCCGGAGGTCAACGAGTCCGGTCGTCCTCCTTCAACGAGAGGAGATAGTCGCGGATCTTCTGCATGTCCTCCCATACCTTTCGCTTTTCGGCCGGATTCCTGAGAAGGTAGGCCGGATGAAAAGTGGCAATGAGCTTGGCGCCCCGGTAATCGTAGAAATGGCCCCGCAGCCTGGAAATCGCCTCCTTGGTTCCGAGCAGCTCCTGGGCGCCGAATTTACCCAGCGTGCATATCACCTTCGGCGACAAGGCGGCGATCTGCCGCTCCAGAAAAGGCCCGCACGCGGCGATTTCGTCCGGCTGTGGATTGCGATTCTCCGGCGGGCGGCACTTGATGATATTGCAGATGTACACGTCCTCCCGCCGCAGGTTGATCGCCGCTATGATCCGCGTGAGCAGTTGTCCCGCGCGCCCCACGAATGGGAGGCCCTGTTCGTCCTCGTCTGCGCCCGGCGCCTCGCCCACGAACATCAGGTCGGCCCTCGGGTTGCCCGAGCCGAAGACAATCTGCTTTCGGGTTCCCGCCAGCCGGCAGCGCCGGCAGTCCCCCAGCGCCTCCCGGACCTGTTCCAGCGTCTCCAGTCCTTCCGTTCCGCGGTCGAACAGCGCAGCCATCCCTTTCTGTACCCAGCGCACACCCAGGTCCCGCATCAGCTCCAGGTGCGCCAGGATTCCTTCGCCGATTTCATCGCGCCGGTTCATGTTCCGACTTCCAGGTCGTCGAGCACGGCGTCGTTGTCGCGCCACCGAGCAATCGTGCGCACGTGCAGGTCCAGGTAGATGCGGCAGTCGAACAGCTCTTCCAGGTCCGCCCGGGCGGCAGAGCCGATATCCTTCAGCTGCATCCCCCCTGCCCCTACTATGATGCCCTGTTGTGAACTTTTTTCTACCAGAATCTCCGCCGCCACGACAAGGAGCCGCTTGGTTTCCCTGCGGCTCTCATCGAATTTGCGGATGAGAACGGCGGTCGTATAGGGCAGTTCCTGGCGGGCGCGCTCGAGTATTTTTTCCCGGATGAACTCGGCGGCCATGAAGCGCTCGTTGCGGTCCGTAATCCGATCCTCGCCATAGAGCGGTTCGCCCTCTGGAAGGTAGTCGAACAGCTTCGCCAGAAGCAGATCGATCCCCTCTCCGGTCATTGCGGAGAGGGGGATCAATTCGAGATACGCGCAGGCGGTGCTGTAACGCTCGATGATGGGCAGGATCTTCGGCTTCGCGGTCTTGTCGATCTTGTTTATCGCGAGAACGGCGCGCGGCGACGATTGCCGGATCATCTCCAGCACATACCGCTCCCCGGCGCCGAAGGAGATGGAGGCGTCCACCACGTGGAGCACCAGGTCGAATTCCGAGAGCGCCCCGATCACCGTCTTCTGCATTCGCTGGTTCATCCGGTATTGGGGCTTGTGGATCCCCGGCGTGTCTCCGAATACTATCTGGCCCCTGGCGTCGTTAAAGATACCCAGGATTCGGTGACGCGTGGTCTGCGGCTTGTCGGAGATGATGGAAACCTTCTGGCCAACCAGGGTGTTCAGCAGCGTCGATTTCCCGGAATTCGGGCGGCCGACGATGGTCACCGTTCCCGATTTCATGAGCCGGCCTTGGGCGTGGACACCACGCCGGCGTTGCGGCGCCGCGCCCTCAGATGCATGGCACGGTCGAGCAGATGACCGGCGATCGCGGATTTCGATAGATGTTCGAATCCCTCGTCTTCCGTGCCGGGCGCCAGGAAATAAACCGTGGCCGTGTCCGAGCCGAAAATCCCGCTGGCAATGTCGTTGGCCACAATCAGGTCCAGGTTCTTCGATGCCAGCTTCTTGCGGGCATTCTCCACCAGCGCCTCAGTCTCCATGGCAAACCCGACAAGAACCTGTCCGGCCTTCACCCGGCCCAGCGCGGCCAGGATATCCTCTGTGGGCTCGAGCGCGATCGCCGGTTTTCGCTCCTCTTTCTTGATCTTGCTCGGCGCGCATTCGGCAGGCCGAAAGTCGGCCACCGCGGCCGCTTTCACCACTATGTCCATTTCGTCGTAGCGGGCCATGACCGCGGCCCGCATTTCCTCCGCCGAGCGGACCATGACGGCCTCCACGCCGTGGGGCGTTCCCAGGTGGGTGGGACCGGATACGAGGAGCACCTCGGCACCTCGCCGTGCGGCCGCCTCTGCCACGGCGTATCCCATCTTCCCCGAGCTCCGGTTGGAAATGAACCTGACCGGATCGATATCCTCCACCGTGGGCCCCGCGGTCACGAGCACCCGGACGCCGGCCATGGACCGGTCGCGGTTCAAGACCAGGAGGATCGCGGACACGATGGCCTCCACCTCTGCCAGCCGCCCCACGCCCTCCGTCCCGCAAGCGAGTCTGCCGGCCTGCGGGAGAACGAGGTCGTGACCCCGGGCCCGGAGGATCTCGACATTGTCCCGCACGGCAGCGTGCTTCCACATCTCCACGTTCATCGCGGGCGCAAGGAGCACCGGCGACGGAGAGGAGAGATAGAACGTGGAGAGGAAATCATCCGCAATTCCGCGCGCAAACTTACCCAGGATGTTCGCTGTGGCGGGAACGACCGCCAGCAGGTCTATCTCCTGCGCCAGTTGCGTGTGCTGGATCTCCCGGTTGCTCCCGCGTCGGAACATCGAGGTGATGACCGGCTGGCCGGAGAGCGCTTCGAACGTCAGCGGTGTCACGAATTCGCGTGCAGAACGCGTCAGGACCACCTGTACGGTGATCCCCGCCTTCTGCAGTCCGCGCATGACCTCGATGGCTTTGTAGGCCGCTATGCAGCCCGTCACACCCAGCGCGATCTTCACTCTGTCACCCCCCCTGAGCGCAGGCTCATTCCTGTTCCGGTTCCGGAATCTCGAAGCTGATCAGTCCCTGCTCGACCTCGCGCATGGCAATGTGCGCCGCTTTCGTCGATTTCGTCTTCAGCTTCGGCTTCGCCCGGTTCTGCAGCTGCTTTGCCCGCTCCGCGGCAATTATGATAAAACGATATTTCGACCCGATGTTCTCAGGCACGTTCAGCATTCATTCCTCCAAACGATTCGATGATGGACCTGGCCGATTCCACCCGGACCGAGGTGCGGCACCTGGCCCCCAGGATAATCGCCTTCAACTCCGCGATCGCCTCGGAGAGATCACGGTTGATGATCAGATAGTCGTAGTTGCGATACTGCACAATCTCTTCGCGCGCGATCTTCAGGCGCTGCTCTATCACGTAGTCCTTGTCCAGCTTCCGCTGCTCCAGCCTCTCCCTGAGGATCCGGTACGAAGGAGGCATGATGAACACGCTGATGGCATCCGCCCTCTTTCCGCGGATCGTGGCCGCGCCCTGCACATCCACATCCAGCAGGACGTCGTCGCCCCGCTCCAGGGCGGCTTCAATCGTGTGGCCGGAGGTTCCGTAGCAGTGGCCGTAAACCTCGGCCCATTCGAGGAACTCGCCGCTCCGCGCCAGCGTGTCGAACTCATCCCTGCCGACGAAGTGGTAGTCCACGCCGTCGCGCTCCCCGCCGCGCTTGGCACGGGTCGTGTGGGAGACCGAAAAGACTATTCCCCCCACCGCTGCCAGAACCGACGCGGCCAATGCCGATTTGCCCGCGCCGGATGGTCCGGAGACGATGATCAGGTTTCCCCTTCGGCCATTTTCATTCGACATTCTGAACCTGCTCGCGCAGCTTTTCTATGTCCGCCTTGACCTCGATGCCCAGGCGCTTGGTTTCCAGCTTCCCGGTTTTGGCCAGGATCGTGTTGACCTCGCGCTGCATTTCCTGCAGGAGAAAATCGAGTTTCTTTCCGACCTCCTCCTCCGTGCGCGCGAGTTCCGCGAACTGCTTCAGGTGGCTGTCCAGCCGCGTCAGTTCCTCGGTGATGTCGGCTTTGTCCGCCAGCAGCGCAACCTCCATGGCCAGCCGCTGCGGATCGATCTGAATCGGATTCCCGAGATCTCCCAGTTTTTCCTCGAGCCGTCGCCTGTATTCGTTGATCTCATCCGGGACGCCCGCACGGATCTCATCCGCCTTGGCGCCAACGGAGGCGGCATAGGCAAGCATTTCGGCCCCCAGGGCCACACCTTCCCGCCCGCGCATGGCCCGCACCTCCGCCAAGGCCCGGTCCACGGCTTCCCGCACCAGGTCCGCATAGACTTCCTTCTGTGCCTGCGTGGGCCCCGCCCCGGCCTCCCTTCCCGGCAGGACTCCCGGCAGCAGCAGAAGTGTCTGAAGCTCCAGTTCACCGCGCAGGCCCAGCTCGTCCCTCAGACGGCCGACCGCCTCTACGTAGCCCATTGCCGTCTGCGTGTTCAACGATACGGTCGGGATTTCCGTTTCCTGGATGGCCACGCTCACATCGACGCGTCCCCGCGACAGCGCTTTGCGCACCTGCAGGGCAATGCCGGGCTCCAGAAACGCGTATTCCCTGCCCAGCCGGATGTGCGTGTCCAGGTAGCGGTGATTTCCACTTCGGACCTCCGCGGAGACGGCGATCCCGCCGGCGCTCGAAAATCCCGTGCCATACCCGGTCATGCTTCGGACCATAGCTCACTTTCTCACGGCGCAAAAACTATAAATGTTAACCTTGCCAAATAGGTATGTCAAGCGATAGCAATGATTTCGCCGCTTCGCATCCTGAGCTCGGCGGGATTCTCGCGCCGCGCCGATGCCGGTTGCCTCTCGAGCCGGTTGCATGCTGTTCGCGTATGCCTTGCGGGCGGTTTCACCCATGATGCATAATTCCCACGTTATGGACGGGGATATTTTTTCCAGGATCGCCAGTCTCCGCAGCAGAGGCGAAAGGGCGGTTCTTGCCACCATCATCAGCCGGAAGGGATCTACACCTCGAAAGGTCGCCAGCAAGATGCTGGTTTATGAGGATGGACGCCAGGAGGGTACGATCGGCGGTGGCTGCGCCGAAGCGGAAGTCATCCGGGAATCTCTCGGCGTGCTGCGGACCGAGAAATGCAAGCTCATCAGGCTCGATCTTTCGGAGGATGATGCGGAGGCCGGCGGCCTGATTTGCGGCGGTGCAATGGAGGTGTTTATGGAACCACTGATCCCGGATCCGCATCTGATCATCCTCGGCGGCGGCCACATCGGGAGGTGCCTGGCCACGGCGGCAGCCAATGCCGGTTTTCTCATCTCCGTTGCAGACGATCGCATTAAATACGCCAGCCGAGAGCGGTTTCCCATGGCAGAGCGGCTGTATTCAGGTGACTGGAGCGAGATGTTCCAGCAGATCCCCATCACCCCCTCCACCTTCCTGGTGATTGCGACGCGTGGCCACAAGCATGACCTGGCTTCACTCCGCCATGCCGTTGGCACTCAGGCTTGTTATATCGGTCTTCTAGGCAGCAGGCGCAAGGTGAGGATTCTGTTCGATACACTCCTCGGCGAGGGCGTTGCCGGGGAAAGCCTGGAGCGGGTCTCGGCGCCCGTAGGGCTTTACATTGGATCCGACACCCCCGAGGAGATAGCGGTCAGCATCGTTGCGGAACTCATTGCCGTAAGGAAAGGCGTGGATGTCACGGCTATGAAAAGGCCGACTGACGGGTCTTCCTCCCGATCGATCTGCTTGCCCGCCGAGTCCCATACCGCATGATTGAACAGGTGCTCCCTCACGGAGGGGGATGGGGGCGGCCTATTCCAGCAGTTGATGCATCCTGTACACCATGCCTTCTCTGGTGTAGGAAGCCAATTCCACTATGCCCGTATCCATCCTGATCGCATCCTCCGGGCAAGCCTCCACGCAGAAGCCACAGAAGACGCACACACCGAGGTCAATATCGAACACCTGGGGAACCTTCTCAATGTTGGGATCAGGGTGCTCGGACGCCACAATGTGGATGCACCTTGCGGGGCAAACGGTTTCGCACATCATACAGGCCACGCAGCGCGGCGACCCGTCCTGACGTTTCATCAGCCTGTGCCGTGTTCGCAGGCGCAGGGCAAACGGCCGCCGTTCCTCCGGATATTGGAAGGTCACCGTTTTCCCTTTTCCCACGCGCAGCCCTACGGCACGTGCGATGTGCGTTCCGAGGTTTGAGAAAAAGTGGCTCGCGGTCAGGGCCAGCCCCTGCACAACTTCGATTACGTACAGCCGCTCGAGCGGCCTCAACGATGCTGGATGCTTCATAGGGGATGAGATACTATCCAAATCGCGCATATTGTTCAAGAAACTGCCCTCCAATCCCCTGACCTCCCATGCCGCCGCCACAGCCGGCGAGGCACACAGATTAAAATCCGAGTTCTGCCTTCAGCTGTTCCGGACCTCACGGCTGTGCCGCAGTTCTGCCTTGGCAAACTGCATAAAGACCTCCTTACCCCGGGTGTTGCCAAAGTTCTGCGCGTATTGCTCGAAGAACCGCGCAGATCGTTCCGCCATCGCCGCGGACAACTTGATCGCTTCGTTCGCTCCCAGTTTGAGCTCCCCCCCCGTCTCGTATTCGCCGAGGTCCGGGAAAAGGCCGTCGAGTTCGCCCGCGTCAAAATGAAGAAACTGCGGCGCATCTCCAATTCCGGGCTCCCGTTTTTCCAGCTCGCTCAGTTCACTGAGCAGCTCCCCCAGATGGATGCGCACCTCCGCCGCCCAGCGATCAAATATGCGGTTCCCTTGCGGATCGGCATTCCGTGACGCAGCTTCCCGGCAGAACTCGACACCTTGTCGCTCCATGCGAATCGCCATCCGCAGGGCATCGCGCGCAAAGACCGCTTCAGCGGAAAAATCGGGTGCCGCCGAAGCATTGGGTGTCTCGCTCTCGCTACACCGCTCGCACTTTCCATAGATCTCCAGGCGGTGCTGTGCAGGATGGAAGCGGTAGCGCCGCACCACCTGATCCTGCAATCGTTCGAGTTCCGGGGATATGAACTCAATTGTCTTGCCGCATTCTGTGCAGACGATGTGATGATGGTGAGGGTGGAGGTAGCTGTGCTCGTAGCGCGTGACCCCATCCCCCAGATTGATTTCCCGTGCAATACCGCACGCCAGCAGCGATTTCAGGGTGCGAAATACCGTAACCACTCCGATACGGCGATTTCGTTTCCGGACCAGCGCGTGGAGGTCATCCACACTCATGTGTCCTTCCGTCTGAAGGAACAGGTCGAGGATGAGGTCCTTCTGATGCGTTTTTTTGAGCGTGTTTTGACGCAAGTAGGCATGAAAGAGCTCCCTCTCCCGGCCCTGTTTCATTTCGGCTGCGCGGCGCTCTGTCATTTTTTCCCTGGCACGGCCCGCTCTGCCCTGCATCCCTGATCCGTTGCCACCTCAGTTAGCCGGCCGGGCGAGAAAGGTGAAGCTTATCCGGTTCCGCTCGCTTTCGAGGACCTTCAATCCGTTCAGCCGCAGGATCTCCCGCAGCTGATCTTCGGCAAAAAACCCGAACCGGATGAACTTCTCCAAGATGAAGGCGATTCCCCCGGAACTCCTTGGGCGTATGGTGGTCTGCACCGATAGGTATCCGTCAAATCGAAGCACCCTCACGATTTCCTCCAGCGCCCTCTGCGGCTGATCGAACAGATGCAGGGCACCGCAGCAATTAATGCTCGGAAACGCGCCTGCTATAAAGGGGAGCCGGAAAGCCGTGCCGCGAATCAAAAAGATATTTTCCAGGCCCTCGCGTTCCGCCAGGAAGCGTGCACGCTGCAACATCGGCCAGGACAGGTCGAGCCCCACAACCAATGACGCTGCATAACGCGCCAGCGGGCGTGTGAACACGCCGGTACCGCACGCCAGATCCAGCAACCTCGGCGCCGCAGCGCCCCGCGGGAGACCAAGGATCGTTTCCATCTCGCGGGCGAATGGGCGGGAGCTGGCGATGAAATAGCCCGCCCTGCGCCAGAAGCTCTCGTAGACCGCCACTACAACAGGGGTCTGCATTATGCGTTGAAAAGGGGTTATCACCTCCGCGCCCTGGTCGGGCATCATGTCCAGGATGCCGTTTCTGTATGGGTAGATGCGTCCGCATCCGCCACAGCCAACGCTGCCTTCGCCGGCGCGAAGATGCGTGTCGTAGCATGAGGGGCATCGCATGTAACCAAGAATCTGTTCGATCATTCAGCCTCGGTCATCAAACGTCAGGATCTCCGGCCCATTATCGGTAATCGCAACGGTGTGTTCAAAATGGGCTGATGCCCCGTGGTCCATCGTGACCACGGTCCAGCCGTCGGACAGAACGCGGACCTGATCGGTACCAAGGTTGACCATCGGCTCGATTGCGAGTACCAACCCAGGTTTCAGCTTGATCCCGCGGCCCTGCGTGACATAATTGAAAACCATCGGCTCTTCGTGCAGCTTTCTGCCGATGCCGTGCCCGCCGAACTCCCTCACTACGGAAAAGCCGTGACCCTCGGCATGCCTTTGAATCGCTCCGGACACATCGGCGAGGTGGTTTCCCGCGACCATTTGCTCAATGCCCTTATAGAGGCTCTCCTCCGCCACCTTGAGCAGTTGACTGATAGCCTCCGGGATTTCTCCAATCGGCACGGTGATGGCAGCATCCCCGTAATAACCGTTGTGAAGAACGCCGAAATCTATGCCGAGGATGTCTCCCTCCTTTAGTTTCCGCGCACAGGGTATGCCGTGCACCACTTCTTCGTTGATCGAGGCGCAGATGGATCCGGGAAATCCTCGGTACCCCTTGAAAGCCGGCTTTCCCCCGAGACGCTTGGCCTCCGCCTCGGCAAGTCGATCCAGGTCAATGGTCTTGACACCAGGTAGGCAGTTTTCCCTGAGCATCTTCAGCACCGCGGCCACTATGCGGCTCGCACCCCTAATCAGGTCCAGTTCGCGTTTCGACTTCAGCGTGATCACTTGAGTGTCTCGAATACGGATATGTTTCTGAGCTGGGCCAGGCGCTCGAAAAAAGGAATCGCCTTCCGCACGGTGTGCGTGTTGATGAGAAAGCTGCCCAGCGTAACCGGAAGCTTAGGCCTTGCAGCAGGGCAGTTCTGGCAAGCCTCGTAATCGCTCAGGTCTCCCCTGATGTGAGCCTCGCGCAGACGGACCATCCCTTCGGAGTTCCAGATTTTCCTCAAGCTGCTCTTTTGAAAATTCCCTACCGGCTCTGAGGGATAGATATAGCAGCAGGGAAATACGGTTCCGTCATAGTGAACATACATCGGCCCTCGCCACAGCAAATGACAGGGGCTCTTTAAGGCCGGCCGGTTCCCATTGTCCCCGGGAATGGAGCTGCCTTCGTTGTGGACCTCGTCCTTCTTCACCCGCACCTCATTGATGCCCGCTATCCTCCACATCCGGACGATCTCTGGAATCTCGGTCCTGTTGTCCTTCAGTCGCACGACCTGCACGATGCAGAAGATACGGGATCGCAGCGCCTTCTTCACCTCGAGAAAGCCAAGGATATTGTTTCGCACCTGCTCAAAGTCTGCGCCTTTCCGGTACTGTTCAAAGGTTTCGCGCGTGGCGCCGTCAAAGGCGAAAATGATGTAATCGAGTCCCGCTTCAATCAGTTTTCGGCTCGCCTCCCGCGTGAGTGTCGTGGCATTTGTGGAGATCCCGGTGGGGACGCCCTGTTGCCGGCAGTAAGCGATCATTTCATAGATATGGGAGTTCAAAAGGGGTTCGCCGACGCCGTAGGGGACCGCGAACTCCAGCCAGTCTTTTCCTTCATCTATGATCTTTCGGAAAAGGGGCAAGTCCATGTCACGGGGCGGGAAATACAGGGTTTCCCGGGGACACATGGGACAGAAGAGGTTGCATTTCGCCGTGCTCTCAATGGCAAGGGAGAGCGGCCCGCCGGGCACTCTGGACTTGCGAAAGACGTAGCTCCCCAACAAGCCCAGACGATTGCGCAACCGCGGTCCGAAGAATGCCATGCGACAGCACCGGCCCGATCAGCGGTCCAGTTCTCCGGCAATCATGTTAATGGAGCCGAAAGTAGCGATGATGTCCGCCACCATATAACCTTCGAGCATCCGATGAAGGCCGGCCATGTTGAAAAAGCAGGGGGGTCTGACACGTACACGGTAGGGCCTGTCCCTCCCGTCGCTGACGACGTAGAAACCCAGTTCGCCGTTCGCCCCCTCAGCCGCAAAATAGGCATCCCCTGCCGGCGGCCGGAGGCCATGGTAGTCCATTATCAGCTTGAAGTGGTTCATCAATCCTTCGATGTTACCGTAGGTATCCTCCTTACTGGGAAGAGCCACTCTCTTATTGTCCGGCATCACGCGATCGAGAAACGGCCTCTGGGTACCGTCCAGCGTTGGATCCACCGTGGCGATAATGTCGATGAATCCCGCTGTCTGCCCCACCTTTGCCCGGTCGACCACAGTGGCGGAATCCATTACGTAGCCACGGGCATCGATGTTGATCGCCCCTCCGGGCATTTCGCGCATCGCCTGACGGATGATGCGGATGCTCTGCCGCATTTCTTCCATCCGGACCAGATAACGGTCGTAATTGTCCCCCCTCTCGCCCAGTGGAACCTCGAAATCCATGCGGTCATAGACCAGGTAGGGAAATGCCTTCCTGACGTCGTAATTGATCCCGGCGGCTCGCGCGAGCGGCCCGGTGATCGCGTAGTTCAAGGCATCTTCCCGCGTCAGGACACCCACATCGCGCGTCCGGTCGAAGAAGATACGATTCCGCGTCAGCAGCTTATCCACTTCATTGATCTCATCCTCCGTCTTTTGAAGCGCCGCCTCTATCTTCTCCCCTAAGCCCTCGGGAAGGTCAGCTTTGATCCCTCCGATCCTGCCGTAGGACACAGTCAGCCGGGTGCCGGTAACCTCCTCGACAATCTCATAAAGGTATTCCCTGGCCTTCATGAAATACAGGAACGCGGTCATTGCCCCGAGTTCCATGGCGGAAGCCGCAATGCAGGTGAGGTGGTCGGTAATGCGCGATATCTCACTCATGACCACCCGGATATAGCTGCACCGCTCTGTGATTTCGATTCCCAGAAGCTTTTCCACCGCCCCGCAGTAAGCAAAATTATTGATGAGCGGCGACACGTAGTTGAGCCGGTCCGTGTAGGGCATGGCCTGTGTCCAGCTGCCGTTTTCGCAACTCTTTTCGAAGGCCCGGTGAAGGTAACCTATTTCCGCTTCGACCTTTACAACCGTCTCCCCCTCCAGCTCCGTGATGAGCCGTATGACGCCGTGCATTGCAGGGTGCGACGGCCCCATATTCAAGAGCATTTTCCTAGTCTCGGTGGTCGTCTCCATTTCCACCTCTAGTAGAACTGCTTCTGCTTTTCGATCTTCTCCTGGAGTTTCATCAGGCCGTCGAGCACGGCCTCCGGCCTCGGAGGGCAGCCCGGAATATAGATGTCGACCGGAACTATGGTATCGATGCCCTGAACCGTTGCGTAGTTGTCGTAAAATCCGCCCGTGCAGGTGCAGACGCCGAAAGCGACGACCCACTTGGGCTCGCACATCTGGTCGTAGACATGTCTCAGGATGGGAGCGATCTTATGGCTGATGGTGCCCACCACAAACAGCACGTCAGCCTGCCGGGGAGAAAACCTCGGCAGGCCGGCGCCAAACCTGTCCATGTCGTAATGCCCGGAAGCTACCGACATGTATTCCATGCCGCAGCATGCAGTCACGAAGGGATACTGGAATATGGAATATTTCCTGGCCCAGCCGACCGCCTTCTCGAGCTTCGAGGTGAAAAAGCCCGGTCCCTCGCCTTCTGCCCTTGTCATATCAGCCCTCTGCTTCATATCCTGGCCTCACGCACCCGCAAGCCGGTTCAACTCGGCGGCAGCCGACAGTATAGTGAACCTCAATCTGCTCAGCAATCCTTGGCTGATGACAATTGCCGCTCCCCTGCCGGAGCTGCGGTTCCTCCCGGGCGGAAAACCGTGCCCTACTGCATCAGCACGCGGAATAAATCCGGCAGCTTTTCCTCCCACGGAATCCGCGAGCAGCCCGAGCACCGCTCAACGTCTAAGCGGCCCTCATGGGTGCAATCCTCGCAAACCTGCAGCAATCGAATCGTGGTATTGAGGTCCGATTTCATCCGCCCGAGTTCGGCCAGGCGCTCCTCGACAAACCAGGCCTTCTGAATCAGGACAGCCCGCAATCTTTTGACGGATTTTCTTCCGTCCGGGCAGGATTGCCTGGCATCGAAAAGGTCGCGGATCTCCGTCAGTGCAATCCCTGCCTCCTTCAGGGTGCTGATCATGTGCATCCGCCTCCGGCTGGCCTCCCCATACAGCCTGAAGCCTCCCCTCGAGCGTCCTTCGGGCTGAATCAGCCCAAGTCCTTCGTAATACCGTATTGTCCGGATGCTCACCCCGTTTTCACGGGCAAAACCGCCTATGTGAACATGCCGGCCCGCATCCCGCCTACGCCTCATCGTGTGGCCACCAACCGTCCCCGAAACGCATGGCCGCAATCCGCTCATGCTTCTTCGACCTCAATCTGCACGTAGTCCAACTTGCCTGCCAGCGCGCAGGGTTGTTTTCGGAGCCGGACCACCACCCGGTGGGCCGGAAACTCCTGCAGGATTCCTCTGCCGATCCTGTAGGCCAGCGTTTCAACCAGGTTGTATTCGTCCCTTCCTGCCATCGCCTCCGACAGCTTTACGATTGCCTCGTAGTCCAACGCCTTGTCGAGGGAGTCCGTCGCGGCAGCGGCCTCGAAGTCGCCCCACAGGATGATGTCCGCCATGCACAGTTGAGGAATCCGCCTCTCTTCGATGCTTGTGCCGATGCGCGCCTGCAGCCTGATCCCGGCTAGTTTCAGCCGATCCTCCCGTTTTCTTGTTCCCACTGTTGACCTCCACCTCCGCCACGGAATCGGAACGGATGCCTAAAGCAACGCGGGCACCAGGCGCCCGCGTTCTCGCTTGTCATATCCCTGCTTGCCGGCTCAGGCCTGGAACGACTCCCCGCACCCGCAGGATCCTCTGGCGTTCGGATTGTCGAATTTAAAGCCCGAGCCCGACAACCCGTCCACGTAGTCCACGCTTGTCTGGTTCAAATAGAGCTTCGATTTGGCGTCCAGGAAGACCTTGAGGCCGTCCTGCTCGAATACCTCGTCATCCGCGTTCGCATTCTTGTCCAGCGTCATCTGGTACTGGAATCCGGAGCACCCGCCACCGACCACGGCGATTCTGAGGCCGGCGTCTTCGCCTCTTTCAGCGAGGATCTCCTTCACCTTGGCAACGGCGGCATTTGTAAGCGTCAGCATGTCCCTCCTCTTTGTGCGGCACTATCTGCCGGATCTATCACTCCCCGCGTCCTGGGCGGGAATATCGAAAATCAGAATGCCAAAGTAGCGAAGTCTTACCTGATTGTCAAGGTTGGCACTCGAGGCTGCGCCAGCGTCAACAGTCCGTTCCCACGCATGACCTGCACCTGCCATAAGATATCTTTCTTCTGTCTTATGTATAGTTTAGGTTCTTTACCCCACACCACCCTCCCAGGGAAAAAGCCCCGGGGCTGCGGGGGCAGGCTTGGGCAGAAGCGGCGGAGAGCGGATGCTCTTGTTGCCGGGAGGTCCTGCAGTTCGGGTCCCTTAGGCGGCGGATCCACCTTTCGACTGGCGCCAACCCTGTATAATGGCTGCGATCCGACTGAACCCGCCCTGCAATGTAAGAAAGGCCCGCAGGTGAAAAAGAAACGTCGGCAAAGAACAAATCCGGCGGCCAACCGGCCCTTTGCCGCCCTCGACCAGCTGCTTTCCAAGGCACGACTTTGCCTCGAACCGCCATCGCCGGAGACGGGGGCTGCGCCGCAGGCTTCGGGCGAGGAAAGCGACGAGCGGGCATTCGAACGCGCCATGGCCGGAGTCCAAAAATCCTCCTGGCGACAGGTGGCGTTGGAAACGCCGCCGTCATCCGCCGGCTACATTCCAGCCGATACTTCCCTGGAGGATTTGCGCCTGATGCAGGAAGCGGCCAGGGGCAATCCATCGATGTCGATACCGGATCATCCCGAGTACATAGAGGGCTGGACAAGCGTGGCCGGCAAGCGCTTTTTGCCCCGGTTGCGAGCAGGCTTCTATTCGATTCAGGCGGTCCTTGACCTTCATGGCCTGAGCAGCATGGCGGCCAGGACAGAAGTCGAGCAATTCATCATCCGTAGCGCCCGGTACCGCGCCTGCTGCGTCAAGGTGATCCACGGCCGGGGGATAAATTCACCGGATGCGCAGCCCGTCCTCAAGCACCAGCTGCAGGATTGGCTGTCCACTCGCCGGATGTCCCGCCTCGTCTTGGCATTTGCCTCCGCCCAGCCGGCCGACGGCGGTGTCGGAGCGCTGTATGTCCTGCTCCGGCGCCGCACTGCCTGATCCTCCTGGATCCATCTCCCGCCTGCTGCACCCCGCCGAGAGCTTGAAGCACGACGCCGCTCCAGGCATTCGAGGCAGCACAGCAAGCCTTTTTCTCAAATGCATTAATATTGGTTTTAAGATATATTACATGCGATATCTAATACTTTACATTAACAGATGAGACGATCCCTTGTTGATGGCGCCTTCGGTGGGGCTTTTTTCTCTGGAGGTTCTTCTATTGCCTGCGGGGGTTGATTGCGAGCCGACGCGAGGCCCGGTGCTCCGAGCGGGCGGCGATAGCCGCCCGCTCGGTCGGACTCATGAACGAGGGATATGGCCGACTAGAAGCGCAGCAGCTTTTCCACGACGTCCCGGTCCGCGTCGAGGATGTACTGGATGCCGCTTATGGCCGCAGCCTCGTGCGTAAGCGCGGCCAGGTCATCCCGGCTGATGAACTCCGGCGCGAACTTGCGGCTTCCGGCCATCAGCTGCCTCAGGCCTTGGGCGACGCGCTCGTAGTAGGTGTAGAGACCGATGGCTCCCGGAGGAAGCTTCTCGAACTCGTCGTTGCCGATTTCCTGGCGCAGATGGGTGGCCGTGACGAAGATCTCGTCAATGCTGCGGCCGAACCTCTCCACATAGACCGGGATCTGGTTGTCGTCGATGGCACGACCGATCGTCTTGCCGACCATGGCCGCGGCTATGGGGCTCCGGGCCATGCCCACCAGCTTCACGAAGGGGGCCCCCATTGCCAGACCCTTGAAGATCTGGTCCTCGAAGACAAATCCGCCGGCGACCGCGATTGCAGGGATGTGTTTGCCCTCATCCGACAGCTGCTTGGCGTATTTGTACAGGAGCGAGTGCAGTTCCACGGGCGGCACGCCCCATTCGTTCATCATCTTCCAGGGGCTCATGCCGGTCCCGCCCCCTGCCCCATCCACGGTCAGGAGATCGAGTTTGTATTTGGAAGCGAAAACCACCGCGCGCGCAAGATCGGCGGGCCGGTAAGCACCGGTCTTCAGGAATACATATTTGGCGCCGGCTTTTCGGAGCTCCTCCACCCGCCTGGCAAAGGATTCTTCCGTGACCATTCCCACGCGGGAGTGGCGTTCGAACTCCTTGAAACCGCCCTGCTCGAAAGACTTTATGACGAACGGATTGGTGGGATCAGGCAGCACGATGTAGCCCCGATCGTGCAACAACTGGGCTTTCTTGAGGTTGTTGATCTTCACCTCGCCCCCGATGTCCTTGGCGCCCTGGCCCCACTTCAGCTCCACGCACTCCACGCCCAGCTGTTCGATCACGTATTCCTGGACTCCGAGGCGCGTATCCTCGATGTTGGCCTGCACGATAATGGCGCCGTAGCCGTCGCGCTGGTTGTCTTTGAATAGGCGGACCCTTCGCTTCAGATCCACCGTATCCACCACCCGGCCGTTCTTGATCACGCACTCGGGGTCCATGCCGGCGACGTTTTCTCCGATCGTGAGGCCGGTCCCGGCGAGCGCGGAGCCGATGGCCAGTCCTTCCCAGTTGTTTTTCGCTATGTTGGTCGACCCGATCCCCGGGATGATCCAGGGGTAGCGGAACTTCAGCTTCTGGTCGTGCCCGAAGGCAACCTCCAGCTTGACCGCCGGGAAGATGGCCTTGTCGCTGTCGGCCTCAATGCCGTGTGCGCCTACCGCGGTCCCCATGATGTTGAAGTGGGAATAATCCACCGGGTAGGTTTTCTCGGCCGCCGTCGTGATGACCCCGAACGGCTGCGGGTAGATCACCTCGTGTCCGCGGTATGCCGACTTGCCGATCTCGCACATTCCGATGCAGCCGTCGACGCAGGTCACGCACATGCCCGACGCGGGCACGATCGATCCCTCGGTCCGGTTTTTGGTCAGCGTTGCCGCCGTGGCGTTGGTTCTCGAATAGTTCATATGATTGCTCTCCTTTTAGGCTTCTCAATCCTTCGTTATTTCACAGGCCACACAGGGTTCCATGTAACACATCATGTCGTTGAATCTCGGCTTTTCGACGCAGGGTGCGCTCAGGTTGGCGCAGCCTCCGCAGATCGCCTTTTCCGGTTCGGTGTAGGTGCAGCGGAGCTGGCAGGCCGGACACACATAGATGCATCCGCCGCAGAGCCGGCAGGTTTCAGACTTGGCATCGAACGGGGTGCCGATGCTCCGATGGTCGCCGCGGCCCCGAAATCCTATGGCGCCCGCCACCATCTGTTCCTTGCACATCCTGACGCAGAGGCCGCACATGATGCAGCTCTCGTGCTCCTGGCGGAAGCGCTGCTGCCGGACTTCATGCGCCGATGCCAGATCCTGGATGACCTTCGATTGGGGGCATGAAGCCAGCAGCAGTTCGAGAACCATCTTCCTGGCCTTCATGACCCGTGCCGAGGCCGTCCGCACTTTCAACCCCTCTTCGGCCGGGTACGTGCAAGAGCTGACAAGCTTTGATTTCGGCCCCTCTCCGATTTCCACCACACAGAGCCGGCAGGCGCCGTACGGCGAGAGCCCCTCCATGTGGCACAGCGTGGGAATCGGAAACCCCAGGAATTTCGCCGCTTCCAGCAGCGTCGTGCCGTTTTCCACCGAAACCTGCAATCCGTTTATTTTTAGTCTAATCATGCAGATTCTCCTCGCAGGACCGTTTTTCCCACCGGTTCCGATACGGGTTTCGTGAATTCCAGGTCGCATCGCAGGCATCTTCTGGCCTCTCTTGCCGCATCCTCCGCCGACATGGTCAACTCCACCTCGGCGAATCCCTGCCGGCGCAAATCGGCTGATATCCTGGGTGCCGGTGTTCTCTGAATCTCCTCCGCCTCCTCGAGCCCGCTTTCACAGGTCTCCACATAGACGTGCGGCAGGCGCGGAGCAACCGGCTGGCGCATTTCCTCGCCTGCCAGGAACCGCTCGATCATGAGCGCGGCCTTCTTTCCGGCGGCGATCGCGTCAACCACCGTGTTGGGTCCTGTCACCACGTCGCCGCCGGCAAACACTCCGGGGCGCCCCGTATGCAGGGTGTATCGGTCGACGACAATCGTGCCACCCCTTCCGAGGCCAATGCCTCCACTCTCGTCCACTCCGAGGAAGTCCGTTTGTGGTTCCTCGCTGATCGCCACTATGAGGGTGTCCAAGCCGATGACGAATTCGCTTCCGGGGATCGGAACGGGGGTTCTGCGGCCGCCCGCATCCAGCTTCCCCAGACCGTTTCGCAGGCACTCCACACCATTGATCCTGCCGCCGTTCGTCAGCACCCGGAGAGGCGTGACAAGAGTCTCGATTCTTATTCCCTCATCGATGGCGGCCTCGATCTCCTCGGCAAATGCAGGCATTTCATCCCGCGTCCGCCGGTAGAGGATGGTGACGCTCTTGACACCCTTCTGGCGGAGCGCCACTCTCGCCGCATCGATGGCGGAATTGCCTCCGCCGATGACGCCGACATGTCCCCTGACCCTGGACTCCCCACGGAGGTTGAACGCTTTCAGAAAATCAATCGAAGGAATGACCCCTTCGGCATCTTCACCATCCAAGCCCAGCCGGACACTCCTGTGCGCCCCTACGGCCACGAATATCGCCTTGAAACCCTCGGCGAAAAGGCTGTCGATGCTGAAGTCTCGTCCCAGCCTCACGTTGCACCTCAGCGTGATGTTGGGATTCATGAGGGCAGCAATTTCTCGTTGCAGAGTCTCGCGCGGGAGGCGATAGGCCGGAATCGTGCTGAAAAGCATTCCGCCGGGTTGCGCCTCTGCTTCCAGCACTGTGACCCTGCGTCCGGCGAGGCTGAGGTAATGAGCGGCGGCGAGTCCTGCCGGACCAGCTCCAATTACGGCCACGCTCTGGGCATCCCCGTGTTCCGTAGAGACCGGCTCGGCCTGGTATTGGCTCGGATCCACATGGTCGGTTACGAAGCGCTTGAGCATGCGTACCGCTACCGGCTGGCCGCCCCCGGCGCCGGCCCGGCATTTGGCCTCGCAGGGGTGACTGCATACCCTGGCACAAACGGATGGAAACGGATTGTTCTCCCGAATCGCCGCATAGGCCTTCCGGTAATCGCCCCGGGCAATATGAGCGATATACCGCCAGGCCTCGGTCCCGAGCGGGCACGTTGTCTGGCACGGAGCGCCGACGAGGTTTTTGCAGACACCGGCAGGGCATTGCTGCTCCTCGATGTGCGCCCGGTATTCGTCGGAGAAATACCTCAGCGTGGAAAGCACCGGGTTCGATGCGGTCTGCCCCAGCCCGCACATGGACGCATCCTTGACCACATCCGCGAGGTCGGCGAGCAACTCCAGATGCTCAATTTTCCCCCGGCCTTCGCTGATATCCTCCAGGATCTCATACATCCGCTGGGTCCCCTTCCGGCAGGTGAGGCACTTGCCGCATGACTCATCCTTCAGAAAGGCCATGTAGTATTTCGCGAGATCCACCATGCAGGTGTTTTCATCCACGACAATCATTCCCCCAGATCCCATGATGGACCCGGCTTTGGCCAGACTGTCGTAATCGATCGGCAGGTCGAACATGGGGACGGGAATGCAGCCCCCCGATGGTCCCCCTGTTTGAACCGCCTTGATTTTCGACCTCCCGGGAGCACCGCCTCCGATTCCACTGACTATCTCGGCAATGGTGGTTCCCATGGGAACCTCGACCAGCCCGGTATTCCTCACCTTTCCTACCAGGCTGAATATCTTTGTCCCGTGGTTGTTGGCGGTCCCGATTTCGGAATAGCTTGAAGCTCCTTCGCCGATGATGATCGGGATGTTGGCCCATGTTTCCACGTTGTTGATGCACGTCGGTTTCCCCGCAATCCCCTTCTGTACGGGGTACGGCGGGCGCTGCCGCGGTTCTCCCATCCTGCCCTCGATGGACTGCATCAGGGCGGTCTCTTCTCCGCAGACGAACGCTCCGGCTCCCCGAACCAGGCTTATGTCGAAGGAAAATGATGTGCCTAGAACGCGCTGTCCCAGCAGACCGAGTTCCCGCGCCTGCCTCAACGCTATGATGAGGTGCTTGATCGCAAGCGGATATTCGTTGCGTGCGTAGATTACGCCCTCGGTGGCCCCCGTGGCGAACGCCGCAATGATCATGCCCTCGATGATGCTGTGCGGATTTCCCTCCAGGAGGCTGCGATCCATGTAGGCGCCGGGATCGCCTTCGTCGGCATTGCACACCAGCGCCTTGCCCCGGGCATCCGGCTGGCGCGAGAGCATTTCCCATTTGCTTCCGGTCGGGAAACCCGCACCACCCCGCCCGCGCAAACCCGACGATTTCACCTCCTCGATCACCCAGGCGGGATCCTGCCTCTCAAGAACCTTGGCCAGCGCCAGGTACCCGCCGTTCTCGATGTAGTTGAATATCCGCACGGGATCGATTTTTTGATTCCCCGACAGGATGGTCCTCTTTTGCCCGCGAAAAAACGGGATGTCCTGGAGCTTCCTGACGGTCTTGTTTGTTGCCGGGTCCAGGAACAGAAGTCGCTCGACAATCCCGCCCCGGGCGACTTCGTCGATGATCCGAACCATGTCCTCGGCTTTCAGCCGCGGGTAGAACGTATCCTCGGGTTCCACGATTACCGACGGTTCCATCTGGCAGTAGCCCTGACAGCCGGTAACACGAAGATGAATCCGGTCGACGAGGCCCTTGAACAGAAACTCCTTCTTGGCAATGCGAATGAGATCGTTGGCGCCGCTAGCTTGCCCGCAAGTCCCTGCTGATATGACAATTACCGGTTTGTTTGGATCCCTGCTCGCCACAAGGCGCGCTTGCAGGGATCTGAATGCGTCGATCGATTTGAGCATTTCCATGGACGCTTTCCCTACCCCTTTCATCGATGGATTATGATTGCGTTCCCCAGGTTGATGGAATGCAGAAATGTCGTCTTTACAGATTCACGCCGTCCAGATCCAGCCGATGTCCTCTGCATCCACGCCTCGAGCAGATCTGAATCATGCCTCCCCCGCGCACGATCATCGGTATCATGGGCGCACTGCAATCGGCGCAGCCCGTTCCTCCCGCCAGTTCGGCATTGCAGTGCGGGCAAAAGAAGTCGGCCACTGACTCCAGAGGGATTTCGTGTTCACTCTGGATGCTGTAGCTGCCGTAAAGCGAAGACAACAGCAGCCACCCATGGGCCTGTTCACAGGAGATGGAGACCCGGATCGAAGGGAGGCCGTCGATGAGATAGTTGGCGTCCATCAGGCTGTGATTGCATCGTGCACAGCTCACTTCGACCGGAAATACCCTTTGGTCGGTCATTACGTCCACCCGGTCCAGCCCCTCACCGGTTCGCTGCAGGATCGACTTCACCTTTGCCGGATTCACGTTGGAAAAGTAGTGCCCGTCGGCGACCACGATGGGGCCCAGGGCACACGCCCCGAGGCAGTTCACGGTCTCCAGCGTCATCTCCTTATCCGCTGTTGTCTCTCCCGGCGATACATCGAGTTGGGACGCCATCTCCTGTACGACCTTTGCGGCTCCTCTGACATGACAAGCGGTGCCAATACAACAGGATAGAAGATGCCTGCCTCGCGGTTTGAGGCTAAACCACTTGTAGAAGGTCGCCACCCCGTATACATCCACCAGGGAATGGCCGGTGCTCTTCGATACCTCCCGGAGAGCTTCCTCGGGCAGGTAGCTGTAACGCGACTGTATCTCCTCGAGAATGGAGATCAGGTCCCCGCGCTGTCCGGCGTGTTTGAGTACAATTTCGTTGATCTCCTCCACATTCATGCCTTCCATCCTCTTTTCAAAGATTGCGTATTATTCTCCGCGCGTATCTCTAGCGATAATGGCTGCAATGCCAGATTCCACCTTCCGGTTTCGGAATGTCGCAGGTGTTGCGAATCTCACAGTCCGAGCAGAGCCCTTTTAGTTGTCTCTCCTCTGTAGAATCGGCAGCAGGATATGGCTTTTCCCTGCCCCTGCTGTGCTGTCTGGAATCCACGAAATCCTCGCACTCGGAGAGGGGAATGGCAAATGCGGCGGGCACGCTGCAGGATTCAGCTAGTAAGCAGGATCGACAAATCCCCTTGATCTCGCCACGAGCCCTTGACATGCCGTTTCCTCTGGACGGGCCCGCGAAAAACATCCCCGCCCCGGCTTATCCATATTTGGACCAAAAATCACAATGCAAATGGCTGATGTGCAACATCCATGCCAATTTCTCCCCCTCTCCGACTAAAATATTGGAACAAAGGCGGCACTGGGCGGACCCGGAAGGATTGACTGTAAACCCTTAAAAATCTTCTTAATACGCATGCACGGAGCTGCGCCACAACGGGCCACGACCCAGCTTGGGAGCATTCACGCTGCCAAAATGTGGGTATTATTTTATCGGTGGGGATTTATTACCCGGTCAGGCCTGATTCCCTTTATTGCCGGGGGAGTGCTTCAGGCGCTCTCTGAGTGTCTTGCGATCTATCCCAAGGATTTCCGCCGCCCGGGTCTTGTTCCCGGAAACGCTGGCGAGCACATTGCGGATATGCTCGATCTCGACTTCTGCCAGGGTCCGGCGCATCCCTCCTTCGCGCAGCGCCGAAAATCTCATCAATGAAGGAAGATCTGGCACCTCGATGATATCCCCGTCAGTCATGACCACGATTCGCTGGATGATGTTCTCGAGTTCCCGGACATTCCCCGGCCAGGGGTACTCTCGAAGGACTTCCAGGGCCCGGTCGGAAATCTTCGGTTCGGCGCGTCCCGTTTCAGCCGCATACTTGCGCGCGAAGTGCTGGGCCAGCAGGATCACGTCGTTTCCTCGGCTTCTCAGGGGCGGGACGGCGATGGTGATGACGTTGATGCGGTAGAAGAGGTCGGCGCGAAAGAGGCCCTTATCCACCATTCCGGCGAGATCTTTATTGGTTGCCGCCAGGATTCGGACATCGACGGTCTTGCTCCTGGTGGAACCGACCATCCTGACTTCCCTGTCCTGCAGCACACGCAGGAGCTTGACCTGCATGGAGAGGCTCATCTCGCTGATTTCGTCGAGAAAAATGGTGCCCCCCTCGGCGGTCTGAAAAAACCCCGCCCGGGTTTCGAAGGCTCCGGTGAAGGCGCCCTTGATGTGTCCGAAGAGTTCGCTCTCGAGCAGCTCCTGCGGAATTCCTCCGCAATTGACGGGCACGAACGGCGAGGCAGCCCGCGGGCTCTGGTAGTGGATGGCGCGAGCCACCAGCTCCTTCCCCGTTCCGCTTTCGCCGGCGATGAGGATTGTTGCCATCGAGCGCGCCGCTTTGAGGATCGCATCCAGCACCTTCCGTATGGCGTCCGATTCTCCGACCAATCCGAACGGCGCGGCGGAGATCCGGTCCTTGTCCGCCTTGCCGATCCTGCGGACCTTCAATTTGTTGAGGGCCCTCCTGACGGCCGAGAGCAGCTCATCCTGCGTAAAAGGCTTGGTGAGATAATCCTCGGCGCCGATTTTCACCGCCTTCACGGCCCCCTCGACGCTGGGGTAGCCGGTGATGACCATGACCTCCGTCTCGCGCAGGTTTTCCCTTACGTGGCGGACGAGGTCGAGCCCCGAGGAACCCGGCATTTTCATGTCCGTGATGACCAGGTCCAATGCGATCGACTCCAGGATGCGCACCGCTTCGGCCACGTTTGTAGCCGTATAGACCTGGTACCCCTCCGCCGAAAGGTTCCGTTGCAGGACATCCCGTGCATCTGCGGCATCATCCACAACCAGCAGCCGCTCCGATGTCAAAAATCCCATCATTCCCCTTGCCCTTCAACTTCCGTTCCTATCGCCGGCAGTCTCACCTCGAATCGCGAACCTTTGCCGACTTCGCTTTCTACCCGGATGCTGCCGCCGTGAGCTTCGACGATTCCATGAACCACAGACAGGCCAAGACCAGTCCCCTGACCAACCTCCTTGGTGGTGAAGAAGGGGACGAAAATCTGACGCTTGATTTCTTCGCTCATTCCCATTCCCGTGTCCTCGACAAGCAGCACAACGAAGCCGTCCTCCCGCGATGTCCTGATTGTCAGCCTCCCGCCGCCGCTCATGGCCTGTGCGGCATTCACCACAAGGTTGACCAGGACCTGGTGAACCTGTGACGGGTCGGCGGAGATCTCTGGGAGGTTCTCAGCCAGCTCACGCACAATTTCGATCCCTTCCCTGGCGCACCGCGATTCCATGAAAAACAGCCCTTCCCTGACCAGGCTGTTTAGGTTGAACTTCGTCTTCCTGGCAGGCATCTGCCGCGAGAACAACATCAGCTTCCTGATCACCTCGCGCGCATGCAGTGCGGCGTCCACAATCTTATCCAGATCCTTGGCGGCCTGCACGGGTAAATCATGACTGCCTTTTGCCAACTGCGCGAATCCCAGGATACTGCCGAGCGGTTCGTTCAATTCGTGGGCAGCCCCTGCAGCCAGCTGGCCGATTGTCGCCAAACGGTCGGCGTGACGCAGCTGCTGCTGGAGCTTGTCTTTCTCCTCGGCGGCCTCCCGCCTCTCCACGATTAATCCCACCTGCCTCGCGACTTCATCGATCAGATGGCGTTCCTCCTTCAGGAAGGGGCCCTCATCCAGCTCGGGCTTGTCGACAAGGTAGGTCACCTCGACACTTCCTCTCACCCTTCCATTGACCTCTATGTCTGCGACCTGTGAGTATGGCCTGCTTACGAATCCGGGAGAGGCGTAGGTCCTTTCATCCAGTGTCAATCGGGCGCTAGCCGCCTCCGGGTACTGCCAGGCTGCCGGCAGCAGTTGTACCACCCTCCAGAGCAAATCCCCAAGGGTGATCTCGGGCTGTTGAGCCGCTTCCGCGATGGCGTGCAGGCAGGTGAGTTCCTTTACGCGCTCCCTCAGTGCCAGCTGCGCGGCATGATGGGCAAGCGAGACTCCAAGGGCCTCAGCAACGGCATTCAGGAGACTTCTTTCTTCGGCAAGAAAGGGACCTTCATCCGCCTGCGGTTTTTTCTCCAGGTAGCCTACGGACACCTCGCCCCGAGCGAGCCCGTCGACGAGGATGTCGGCCGACTGTACATCGAGCGCTTGACTCATGTGCGGCGTGGATTGAACTCGCCCGTCGAGGATAATGCTTGCCTCCGTGATCCCGGGGTACTGCCAGCCGGGGGGCAGCAGTCGCAACACATCACCGACGACTTCCTCCATCGACCGCGAGGGATTCTGCATGGCCTTTGCAACTCCGTAAAGGCACGAGAGTTCCTTGACGCGTTCCCGGAGTGCCCACAGCGCCTCCTGATGTGCCAGCGCCACGCCCAAAGCCTCGGCGACAGCCTCAAAAAACTGGATGTCGTCCTTTTCGAAAAGCTCACGCTGCCGCCCGGCAAACTTCAGCACGGCGTGGCGATTGTCTGCGACGGTGAACGGTATGAGCGCGAGCGACTGGTATTCCCCGCCCAGGACCACGCTCCGCGATTCAAGATGGTTTCCGCCCGGTTCCCTGAGCAGCACCGGCCGTGCCGCATCGCCGGTCCAAAAGCTGCCGCTGCGAGTCAGCGAGGGAGCAGCGACCGGTGCCGGGCCGTTGAGCATAGAGGCCACCAGGTTATCGAGTTCGCCGCCGCCTCCCCCGGTAAAAAGTCTGCCATGGTGGTTGGTCGGTCCCGATTGATGCCACTCCCACTGGAATGAACCCTGCCCGTCGAGAAAGCCCGCACCTCGGTAGCCTTTGGCGGGTTGGGCCAACGATACCTCCAGCAGGTCGCAACCCGAATACTGCAGCAGCGTTTCAACAGTGGCGCGCAGGAAGTCCGGCTGGCCGTAGCCTCGCTGGGAAAAGGCCAGCAGGTTTTGCAGGACGTCGCGAAAGTTCTGTGGAAGCCGGCTCTTCTTTCTCGCCCCCTTGTCCCGGGTTTTGCCTTCCAGCTTCACGTTGGCAACTCCTTTGCCGCTGCAAGCCGCCCCTCGGAATCGTGGCCGGCGAATTCCTGCGAATCACCAAGGTAACTACGACTGCCGCCCCATGCAACAAGTCTCTGCGCAAGCAAATCCGGCTGGAGACTACGGCCTCGCCGCAGCACTTTGGCGCCGGCGAGACCGCGTCACTCGACCGATCTCAGACCACACCCTGATCCAGCATGGAGTTTGCCACTTTGACGAATCCGGCGATGTTGGCCCCCAGGATGTAGTTCCCCGGCGCCCCATATTCATCCGCCGTCTTGAGGCAGTTCTGATGGATGCCCTTCATGATGCCGTGCAACCGGCTGTCGACCTCTTCGCGGGTCCATGAGAGCCGCATGGAGTTCTGGCTCATCTCGAGTCCTGAGGTGGCCACACCACCGGCATTGGCTGCCTTTCCCGGGCCATACAGAATCTTGTGGTGGCGGAACACTTCAATGCCCTCCGGCGTAGTCGGCATGTTCGCCCCCTCGGAGACGCAGTAGCAGCCGTTTTTCACGAGCATTGCAGCATCGTCCCCGCCGACCTCATTTTCGGTGGCGCAGGGCAGCGCCACATCGCACTTCGCGAACCATGGCCGGCGCCCCTCGAAGTATTCGCACTTGTACTTCTCGGCATATTCCTTGATGCGGCCGCGCTTCACATTCTTGAGTTCCATCAAGTATTCCCACCGTTCCCGATCCACCCCATGATTGTCCACGATGGTGCCGTTGGAATCCGAGAGGGTAACGACCTTGCCACCCAAGTGGTTCACCTTTTCGACCGCGTACTGTGAAACGTTGCCGGAGCCGGAAACTGCCACCGTCTTGCCTTCGAAGGACTGCCCTCTGGTCTTCAGCATCTCCTCGGCAAAATACACACAGCCATACCCGGTGGCCTCCGGCCTGATCAACGAACCTCCCCAGTTGATTCCCTTGCCTGTAAAAACCCCCTCAAACAGGTGGGTGAGCTTTTTGTACTGCCCAAAAAGGTAGCCGATCTCACGTCCCCCAACCCCAATGTCGCCCGCCGGCACATCGACGCTGGCCCCAATGTAATGGTAGAGTTCATTCATGAAGTTCTGGCAGAACCGCATTACCTCGTAGTCCGACTTTCCCTTGGGATCGAAGTCACTGCCACCCTTGCCTCCACCCATGGCCAGGGTGGTCAGGCTATTCTTGAGGATTTGCTCGAAACCGAGAAACTTCAGGATGCCGAGATTGACGCTCGGGTGGAACCTGAGTCCCCCCTTGTAGGGTCCAATGGCATTGTTGAACTCTACCCGGTAGCCGAGATTCACCTGCACCTGGCCATTGTCATCCAGCCAGGGCACCCGGAAGATAAAAACGTGATCCGGTTCCACTAGTCGCTCAGTATTTTGCCCTCGAGATATTCCGGGTGCCTCTTGAGGCAAGGCCCCAGGGTTTCCGTCACCTCGCGCACGGCCTGATGAAATTCCGGCTGGGCGGGATGCTTGCCAACCAACCGGTCCATAAACTTCTCCAGGTATTCCTTGATATTCATGAGAGCCTCCAAGTTGTGGGTTTTCACTCCAGACCAAGAT
This sequence comes from Acidobacteriota bacterium, assembly GCA_037444305.1. Classification (GTDB taxonomy): domain Bacteria; phylum Acidobacteriota; class UBA6911; order UBA6911; family UBA6911; genus JBBIMP01. The sequence continues at coordinate 33,644 of JBBIMP010000012.1, read as the reverse complement.
CATCAGCAGCGGTACATATCTCCCCGATGTCCGAGGCATTATACACCGTTTCCTCAGCATCAATATCTATCTATTGGCTGATTAATATATTTATTTGTTAGTTTTATGCTTTCCTACGGCACCCCGGTGTGGCCACTGAGAAACCAGACACCGGCGGTTACTTCTTCCCCGCTTTGGCTTGAGCCGGTGCAGGCTCGGCACCGATGAAACTGTCTTCCTGTCCCGGATTTGGAGCCTGCGTCGGGCAGATTCAGCTACCAGTCTTAGATATAAACCCTGCTCGTGATAGGATGCAGCGAGCTCGGTCTGAGCTGATTTGGCGGCCGGATTTTGGAGGCCCAATGCGGGACCAGGCCCTCGACAGTCTATTCGGATCCCCCCGGCGCCGCGAAGCACCCTACGACTCTCTGATGCCAAGAAGGGGGAACAACCTTCTTCTAGTCACCAGCCTCTACGATTGTTATACCTTCATCGAGGATGGGCGGCTGTCGGAGATGCTCTTCTCCGAATACCTGGAGCTCAACCTCAGGTTCGCCCCTTCAGTCGAGCGCGTTTCCACCGGGCATGAGGCGCTCGAGCGCCTCCAGTCAGAACACTTTGACCTGGTCATTTCCATGCCGCGGGTGGGCGAAATGAATGTCAGGGAGTTCGGCCGTGCGGCCCGCGAAATTGCGCCGGGGGTATCCGTCGTCCTGCTTGCCGCCAACAGCCGCGAATTGAATACCCTCCAGCCCATCTCCTCCCTCCCCGGGATCGACCGCGTTTTCGTCTGGCTCGGTGACGTGCGCCTCTTTCTCGCAATCATCAAAAACTTCGAGGACCGCCAAAATGCCTGGCACGACGCGCGCACAGCCGGTGTGAAAGTGATCCTTTTGGTGGAGGACTCGGCCCAGTTCTACTCCTCCTACCTACCCCTGCTCTATACCGAGATCATGCGCCAAACCCAGTTGCTGATGTCCGACAGCATCAACCCCATGCAGCGCGTAATGCGCATGCGCGCGCCCAAAGATACTGCTGGCAAGCTCCTACGAAGAGGCCACCGCGCTATCTGAGCGCTACAGAAGCGATCTTCTGGGTGTTATCCTGGACGCCTACATCCCCCGTGACGGCCAGGATGACCACTCGGCCGGCCTCGACTTTGCCCGGATGATCAAAGACAGGGACTCCGGAATACCTATCCTGCTGCAATCCAGTGCGGATTTGTCCGGCCAGGCAGCCTCGGCCGGAGCCCAATTTCTGGATAAAAACTCTCCCAGCCTGCTGGCCGACCTCCGGGCCTTCCTGCGAAACCACCTCGGCTTCGGGGATTTCCGTTTCCTGATGCCCGATTCCAGCCTGATTTCGAGGGCCAGCGATATGAGGGATCTGGAATGGGCAGTACAGGCGGTCCCCGACGAGTGCCTCATGCATCACCGGGGAAAAAACGACCTCAGCACCTGGCTCATGGCGCGGACCGAGTTTGAACTCGCCGAATCGGTCCGCCAGATACTGCAATCCGATATCCAAAGCCCCTCTCTCATCCGCCAGGAACTCTCGAGGATCTTGGCCACGCACCGGCAGGTTTCCAGGGCCGGCATCGACCTACCACGCCGAACCCAAGGTTTACATCGAAGCCACACCCAACCGCCTCGAAGAGGAGAAGATGGCTGTGATCATACAGCAGGTGGTGGGCCGGCTGCACGGGGCGCATCTCTACCCGGATATCGTCGGCGTGGCGCGCTCCCTCAACTTCTACCCCATGCCGGGCATGAGACCCGAGGATGGAGTGGCTTCCGTAGTACTGGGGCTTGGTAAGTCGGTGGTGGATGGCGGCCGCTGCATGCGGTTCTCCCCCGCGCATCCCAGGAAGCCCATACAATCGTTCTCCCCCAAGGACCATCTCGACAACTCCCAGCGGGCCTTTTTGGCCCTGAACACCTCCGCGCCTCGCCCTGATTCCACCCCGCAGGGTATTCCCGAACTCGGCCTGGAATCGCTGGATCTCAGTGAGGCGGAAAGGCACGGCACGCTGCACGCAGTGGGTTCCGTTTACTCGCCCGATGCAGATGCCGTCTACGATGGACTCTCGCGCCGGGGTATTCGTTTGGTGACCATGGCGGGGGTGCTCAAGTCAGGGGTTTTTCCCCTGGCGGAAGTGGTGTCGCTGCTGCTGAAGGCCGGTTCCGCAGGCTCCGCGTGCCCCGTAGAGATGGAGTTCGCCGTCAACCTCTCCGCTTCCCAGGGCAAGCCCCACGAGTTTGCCTTCCTGCAAATCCGGCCGCTGGTTCTGGGAACCGATGCGCAGGACATCCGCATTGACGACCTCGACGCGCCCGATGTGCTGTGCAGCGCCCACAGCGCCCTGGGAAATGGTTTCATCCACGGGGTGTGCGACCTGGTTTATGTCCGGATGGAAAACTTCGAGCGCGGGCGGGCGCCGGCGATTGCGCGAGAAATCGGCGAACTGGCAGCGGGGCTGCGCAAGGCAGGGCGGCCCTTTCTGCTGCTGGGTCCCGGACGCTGGGGGAGCGCAGATCCTTGGCTGGGAATCCCGGTGAGTTGGGCCGATATTGCCGGTGTCTCCTGTATCATCGAAACCGACCTGGCCGACATGCATGTGGATCCCTCTCAGGGCTCACACTTTTTCCACAACATCATGTCCTTCGGAATCGGCTACCTGACCGCAGATCCGCGCAAAGGAGATACCCTGGACTGGCAATGGCTTTCTTCGATGCCGGCGGTTCACGAAAGCGGCAGCCTGCGGCACCTGGAGTTCTCCTCCGCAATGGAAATCGCTCTGAATGGACTGCGAAGCTATGGCGTTGTTATGAAGCCCGGCGCCCCGCTTCCCCGGCGGAGCTCCTGACCGTTACTCGTACCGCAGGCATTCGATCGGATCGAGGTTCGAGGCCTGCACGGCGGGGTAGATGCCAAATATCAGACCCACCATGCTGCTCACCCCGAAGGACAGCACGATCGATTCGAGGGTAATGATCGTGCTCCAGCCGGAGTAAAGCGCCACCACTCGCGAAATGCCGTACCCGAGCGCCACGCCTATGAGTCCGCCCGCAAGGCTGAGTCCGACCGCCTCTGAGATGAACTGCAGCCTGATGTCTCGCTTGCGTGCCCCGATTGCCCGGCGCAGCCCGATTTCGGTCGTTCGCTCCAGAACCGAGGCGAGCATGATGTTCATGATCCCGATTCCCCCCACCAGCAGAGAAATGCTGGCGATGGCGCCCATAACTATGTTGAATATCCCCTGCGTCTTCTGGTTCTGCTCCAGCAGCTTTTCGGGAACGATCAGCGCATAGTCGTCGACGTAGCGGTGCATCGACGACATTAGGTTGCTGATCGTGGCCGCTTGCTCCCTGAGATCGGCATCGGGATGAATCTGCACGATCACTTCGTTGAGCTCGTTTTCGAGCGCGTCCACATCGAATTTCTTGATGGAGGTGGTGATCGGTATGTAGATATCATTGTTGGGATTCTGGATCTTTACCCCTTCGAATTCCTGCTTCTCCACGTTGGCATCCGCGAGCACGCCGATGACGGTGAGCCACTGGTCGTTCACCTTCAGGCGTTTGCCGACGGCGTCGCCGAAGCCGAACAGCTTTTGCTTTGCCGTAATGCCCAGGACGGCCACCTGGTTGGCCGCCTCATCGTCGAAGGGGAGGAAAAAAGAACCCTGCAGCAGGGTGAGATTCTGAATCGCGGGATAGGTGCTGCTGACCCCAAGGACGCGGCTGTCGCTTCTGCCCTGTTCAGAGACAACCTGGAACGTCTTCACCACCCTTTTGGCCGACACCAGCGGCCGCGGCCGCAGCACCGCCTCGAGGGCCTCGACATCCCGGAGCGCCACCCCGAGCGATTCCGTCCGGATCTGGCGCAATTCCTCCGCTTTAAACTCCTTGGCCTGGATGATGATGTTGCGGATGCCGAAATTTTCGATGATCCGCAGGCTCTCACGTTCCGCTCCGGCCCCGATCGAGAGCATCGCGATCACGGCACCCACGCCGAAGATCATCCCCAGCATGGTGAGGAAGGTTCTGAGTTTTCGCCGTCCGAGATTGCTGAAGGCGACCTTGATGCTTTCTAGGTTGAACATGGCTTCCGCGTATCTCCTGGTCTTTTTGCTACTGAATCATCATGCGGATTTCCCTGCCCGGGCCCCCCCCGGGGCCGCCGCGTCCGCCCCTCTGGTCCTGGGCGCCGCCCTTGCTGAAGTCGGGCAGGTAGGCCTTGCGTTCCTCGAAGGGATTCCGCAACGCGATGATTTCGTTGTTCTGAACCCCGCTGAGGATGGTCGACTGTCCGTGGAGCCCCATTCCGAGCCGCACGGCCCGCGGCACGAAACGATCTGCCTGCTGAATGTAAACCAGGTTTTCCGTCCCCTTGACGGTAACCGCGCTGGACGGAACCACGTAACAATCCTCGTATTTCTCCAGGATCACCTTGGCTTCCAGCGACATGCCGGGCTTGATCTTACGGAGACTCTCGCCCGCGTCGGTGATGGTCACCTCGCAGGAAAAGTACTTGAGCGGCGAGTTGCGTTCGAGCGGCTGTGCCAGCGCCGACACGCCCTTCAAGATGCCGTTGAACTCCCGGTCCGGAATTGCGTCCATCCGGATCACGACCGGCTTGTCCTTGGCCAGGCTTCCCGAGTCGCGCTCCAGGACATAGATCCGCGCCTGCAGCGCCGCCAGGTCCACTACCTCGACCAGCACCTGCCCGGGATGCGATTCATCGCCCACTTGGGGATCCCGCCTCCGGTCCCGCCGATAGATGAGCAGCCCGTCGGCCGGCGAACGCAATTCCAGCGCATCGAGCGTCTGGCGCGCAATCTGGATCTCGCCCAACGCCTTGTTGCGCTCGATAGCCAGGATCTGCTGATCGGCTCGTGCAATCCGCTGCTGAAACCGGCTCTTGTTGCTCAGGAAGTCGATTCGCTCCTTGGCATAATCAGCATTGAGCTTCGCCTCAATGATGTCCCACTTCGAAAAAATGGTCTCGTCCTGGGGCATCACGGTCAGCGCGTAGTCGTACTCCTTCTGCGCATCCGTGCGGTCAATGGTCAGCACCTTGCTGTCGGTGGTCTGCTTGCCGGTCGTGATGCCGGTGCGCTGCTCGTTGGCCACCAGCGTGTTGGTCTGCGACTGGAGATTCAGCGTGGCGTCGGTGCTGTCGAAGCGCACCACCAAGTCGCCGGCCTTGACGAAACTACCCTCCGGGACCAGCCACGCCACCTTCAACCCGCCGGACCGGGTGCTCGGAGTGGAGACGGGAACGCTTCCCAGGCCGATGATTTCGCCGAAAGCCGGGACTTCGAGTTGGAACGCCTCCTGCTGCAGAACCTGGACCGGGATGGGATCCTCCTCGCTGGCCGCGATGACCTTGCTCATGCGGGACATGATGGCGTCGCGGTAGAGGATCGTCCCTATGCCTGCCGCGATCAACAGCAGGAAGAACACAATTCGGGTGATCCGGCCCTTCAGGGTTGTCTTCGTTTCCTTGGGTTCGGGATGGTAGGTCATTTTCGGCACCTCATGCTTTCGGCTTGGACCGGATCCTTTCATTCGACTCCAGCCCCGACTTGACCACGGCGGAAAGGCCGTCGTTGGTCAGCAATTCTATCTCTCGCCACTCCCACTCCTTTTCCTTCTCCTTCCACACCTGCACGAACGACCTTCCTTCCCGCTCCTGGATGCTCGACAGCGGGATGGCGATCACCTGCGGATACCAGCCAACCTGGATCTGGACGCGGGCGCTCATGCCCGGGCGCAGCAGATCAAGATCCTCTCCCTGCAGATACACGAGAGATTCGGTGATTTTTTGCGGTCTGTCGTAGGCAGCCTGCTTGAGGATGGCGCCTACTTCCCTGACCGCTCCGGTAAAGTTGCTGCCTTGCAGGGCATCGACCTGGACGCGCGCCTCCTGACCCGGCTTGATTCTTCCCGCGTCCACTTCATCCACCCTAACTTTGATCCTCAGGGTGGACAGGTCGGGGATCTCCATCACCGAGTCCATGGAAAACACGAAGCTGCCGATCTGCCGGGGCTCGTTGCTGAAATCCCGCTTGTGAATGACAACCCCGGATACGGGCGCCCGCACGGTGAGCGAATCCATGGCGTCCATCAGGTCGTCCATCCGACCCTTGTAGTGATTCTCGTTGCTCTTGGAGATCTCAAGATCCAGCCGCCCGCTTTCGGTAAGCTGCTTGATTTTTCGCTCCATCAACTCCAGGCGCCGCTTGGAGGTGTCCCTGCGGATCCGCGTCTCTTCGATCACGATCGCGCTCTCCAGGTCCATCTGCTGGTTGAGTTTGCTCTCCAGCTTCTGGTAGTCGTTCCGCATCTGCTCAAGCTGTAACTTGAGTTCGCGCATCTGGATATCGAAGTCGGACCGCTTCTTCTGGTACTCCTCCTGCACGCGCTGATAGTTTGCAGTGGCGTCGCGCA
>JBBIMP010000012.1:0-27110 GCA_037444305.1 Acidobacteriota bacterium | reverse complement strand
GGGGTGACCGCCTGGGCCGATGCCGTCTTGAGGTCCACCCCTTTGAGCACATAATATTGGCCGGCGTCATCCAACCCGAGAAAGTCCCTCGGAATTGCCACAACCTGCGATGCCATCGACACGGGCACCTCCACTCTCACGGTCATGCCCGGTTTCATGATGCTGGGGTCCACGCTTTCGGGCTGGATTACGGCCTTGAAAACCTTGTGCTTCGAGGCAAATCCTTTCCTTCCCGCAATGCTCGTCAGGGAGACGATTCTGCCCTTCCAGCTGCGGCCCGGCGCAGCGTCCAGGCTGAGTTCACAGGTCATGCCCCGCGAGAGCAGCAGCATCTCGGTGTCGTAGACATAGGATTCCACATGCATGGTGGAAAGGTCCGGCAGAATCACCACCGTCGTTCCGGGGAACACATTGTCGCCGATCTGCACCTTGCGGTTGCTGGCCCAGTTATCACCGTAGATGATGATGCCATCCTGGGGCGCATCCACACTGAGCAACCTCAGATCCCCTTCGATCTTCTTCAGCTCCAGCTCAGCCTGCGAGCGTTCGATGTCCGCCAGCGCCAGCTGGGCCGGCACGCTGGCTTCGTGATTGGCCAGCCTCTCCTTTGCCTTGGTCAGCGCCAGTTGCGCTTTTTCCAGATCCAGCTGGTATCTCTGGTACGTGTTCGCCGGGAGCAGTTCCGCTTCAATCTTTCCATACAGCTGGGCAATCGCAAGGTTGCCCTCCGTCTGGGCCACCTCGCTGAGGAAGTCACAACGCTGCGCTTCCAGGTCGGCCTTGGTCTTTTCAATCTTCAGCTTGGCCTCATCCAGCCGCCGTTCCGCTTCTGACTTTTGGCTGACGAGCGCCGAGCTGTCGAACTCCAGGATGCGCTGTCCCCCTCTTACCTCTGTGCCTTCCAGTTCCAGAAAGGTAATCGTGCTGGAAAAGCCCGACTGAATGCGGGGAACCGAGATTTCCCTGGATTGCGATGCCAGCAATTCACCCGTGAAAAGCAGGCTGCGCTCTATGTCCGCAGCGGCTGCCAGGTAGCTGTCCGCCTTGGCTTGAGGATCGGAAGCCTTCGCTGCAGGGGCGGTTGCGGTCTCTGTCTTTTTGCCCTCGCGAACTGGCCCCTGAGCCGTGCCCGCGGGCACGGCAATCGCGGCAACCACCACTGTAACGGCAATCAATGCCATTCCCGGAAAACGCTGAATGAACCGTCGGTGATGCATAACCATAAGTCGAACCTCCCGCCCTACTGCGGTGGATTGCCGGGACCTCCCGGGTTGCGAATGATGCGCATCCCGCCCTCGACCTTTTGAGCCTGGATCCAGGTGTGCCACTCTTTTTCTGTCTTGTCGAGGTCGCTGCCAAAAAAGCCTTCGCCGGTCAGGATTGCGCGCGGATCCGTGCCACCGCGATTCAGCTGAAACATCTCCTTTGCCTTTTCCATCCCCGCCTTTTCAATCACATAGTTGAATAGGGCGATCGCCTGGGCGTCGAAGGTCATCCGATCCTGCTGGTCCTTCGGCATGTTTCGCCCGCCGCCTCCGCCTCCCTGTCGTCCCTGACCGCCCCCTTGGCCGCCTTGACCGCCCATGCCGGGCAAGCCGCCCGGATTTCCACCCGCAGGAGGACCGCCGGGGCTGCCTGCGCCCCCGGCAGGTCCCATGCGAATCATAAATGCGCCACCGCCGCTATCGCCCACCGTGGGCGCAACAAAAGGCCTGGACATGGACAGGAGGTCGTCCAGCGGGAAGGCCTCCTGCAATCTCGGCTGCAGGAAACCCATGTTGGGTCCTACTCCGGCCGCATGGTTCACTAGCCCGATCTCCAGCCAGTCCGCCATCGGAAGCCGCCCGATGTCCTCGATTCTGGACGACCGGAACTGCTGTGACGGAGCCAGAGCGGCCTGCAGCAGGGCGAATCCCATCTGCTGGACTGTGTTGTTTACCATGCGGGTCTCCATGGACGCGCGCATCTCGGGATTTTGACTCTGAATCCGTTCGAGCACGTTGGGAGGCAGCTCGTTACCCATCTGCGCCCTCAAGCGTTCGATCTGGGCCTGGGCGTTGGCCTCGGGCGTCAGGATCGTCAGGAGCCACTGATAACCCATTTTGATGACGCGTGGCTCATAGACAGCATCTTTCTGTTCCTGGGAGCTGCAGACGAAAATGGCCCCCTTCGGCACATCCTTCCCCAAAAAATTTCCAAGCCTCTGCATCGCCTCCCTTACCGGCTTCTCAAACGGAGTGACCTCCTTCTGGCTGGCCGCAAAAAAATCGACCCTGGGCGCCACATCCTTGAACTGCTTGAAGCTTTTCAGAAAAGTGTCCGTCTGAGCATAGCCGGGAGCCCCGAATGCGAGCACCCAGACCGTGCACATTACGATCGCTGTTTTCATAAACTGCTCCCCGTCAATAGTTACCTTGCTGCTCACAAGCACCGCAGCCGGTTTCGTCGATCCCCTGACCCATGCCGGACCCGGATTCCGCGGGAAAGGCCTTTCCAGCAGCCCATTCAGTCTCCGCCCGTTAATTACGTCCGGATATTGACCTTGTTCCGCTTTTTGGAGGGCGTGGGAGGAGACAATCAGGCAGTTCGTTGCTCTGCGGTCCGTGCGCGGTCACCGCCCTTCATGTCGGTCCGGACCATGCTTGGCTGCGCCATGGCCTGCGCGGTGCAGAATCTCGCTCAACCAGTCCGGCACGAGATGCTCACCGGCGGCCACGAGGCGGGATACCATATGGGGCCCAACCCGGCAAATCTCGGCCAAATTGTACCGTGCCATGGCGCTTACTACCGGATGGCTGTCCTTCAACTGTGCCAGCAGCACCGGGATTATGGGCTTGGATTGACCGGGAAAGCGCGCGCAGATCTTGCCCAGCGCGAAAGCGAGGTTCCAGCGCACATGCGCCAGTGGATCACTTGCGGCTGCTGACAGGAGAGCCAGGTGGCGGAGCAAGCGCTCCGGATGAGATACAGCCAGGCTGGCGACCGCGGCTGCCGCCCAACTCCGCAACCTTAAATCCCCGTCCACCAGTATTCCGATGAGCTCGGCAAGCCGATGCGGGCACTCTACCACCGTCCTGATCGCCTCGGCGGCCCGCAGATTCGCCAATGGCCCGGTGCTGGGGCGCCACCTCCGCGCCACCCTTTCTCTTCTACCGGTCTTGGTCATCAAGCCCCGTCAAAGCGCCTCTCAGCGGAAAGAACCTGCGCCTCCCGGACACGTGCAGTACGAAAATGCTTCCTCAGGGTGTCAAGCCCACCCGGCATCAGTCGGTGCAGAACCGGTCAATGCCGCTGCGGACCGTCGGCCCGACTTTCCAGCAGACAGCGGGGTGCTCCCCCTCATAGCTCCAGCTTGCTATTGACAACCATCTCGGCAAACTTGAACACCACCCTCAGAGTGTTGTTCCGCATCTTGATCACCAAAGTGACCTCTTTGTCAGCGAGATCCAGAACCGGGACTCCGTCCGCCGCGCGCGCAAAGCGAAGCACCAGGGGGTCCGATGCATTGGCCGGAGGCAGCACCTCCGCCACGCGCAGCTTTTCCTTCTGTTTGGTTTGGAGATAGGCCTCTTCTTTCAGCTTCTGGAGCGCCTCGGTTCTGCTCTCCCGCCCCGAGGGCCCCCAACCGGTGATCAGCAGGTCGTAGAAAGGGGAATCAGGGCGGTTCAGGAGTTTATCGGCTCTCTCCCTGGCGTCCTTGACCTCCTGCAGTTCCATTCTTCTCGCCAGTGCCTCGCGGATGGGTCTTGCATACCAGGTGATCACCGCCTTGGGCGCCATCCTCTCGGGACCGGATACGCCTCCGCCCCCTACCGGGCCGCCCTCCTCACCACCGCCCCCGCCCCGGGACGAGCCTGAACCGGCAGAAGTCGCACCTGTGCTCAACACTATGCTCTTGGCCCAGGGCGAGTTTTTGAGCATTTTGTCCACTTCCTTTTCCGTCCATTCGCCAAAGGGCTTTTCCTCCCAGAACTCCTTCTTGTCTGCGGCAGCAGTGAAGGAAAACAGGACGGCTATGATGAATGCACATTGAAAAGCTAGACGGGCCATCGGGACCTCCCTTGATCGCAACGAATCTGCGCTGCAAAATCAAACCAGCAGAATTCTAGCACCGTTCGAGGATCTATATCCCAGATTAATCGCATCTGCCTTCGCCGCCCGTGTCCGGTACTCAGTCCCCTTGTGCCTCCTCCCGCGGGGCTGGTATCGAATCGAGGATGCCGACATTCTCCACGGACGATAGATCCCCAGGCGGAAGGCCCAGGTAGCGCCGTTTTATCGCTCCACGGACAATCTTGGCGGACCTCGTTTTCGGCAGGCCTTCGACACAGTGTACATCCGCCGGACGAACCGTCTTGCCCAGGGCGGCAACCACATGGTCGGAAATAGCCTCAGTCAGAGCCGGACCCGGTCGAAAATCCTGTCGCAGAACTACGAAACAAACCACCACCTCCCCCTTGATCTCGTGCGGGACACCGATGGCCGCCGCTTCCGCCACCGCAGGGTGGGTCATCAGCACCGCCTCGATTTCCGCAGGCCCCATTCGCTTGCCGGCTGTCTTGATGGTGTCGTCGGCCCGGCCCTCGATGTACCAGAAGCCGTCGCCATCCACCCGCGCCCAATCTCCGTGGTACCAGATTTCCGGCCACTTGGAGAAATAGGTCGAGAGATACCTTTCGTTGTCGTTGAGAAATCCCCTGGTCATGGAGGGCGCCGGTTTTCTCATGGCCAGATAGCCAACCGCCCCGCGTACGGGGTTGCCCGCCTCGTCTACCACGTCTACATCCATGCCGAGACCAGGTCCCTGGAAGGAGCAGCTCTTGAGCGGGTATACCGGGGCGCAGCCCACCAGGCAACCCATCACTTCGGTTCCGCCTGAGATATTGATCACCGGGCACTGCTCGCGGCCCACCTTGCGGAAGAGCCAGCCGTAGGATTCCGGATCCCAGGGTTCGCCCGTGGATCCCAGTATCCGGAGGGAGGAGAGGTCGTGCGGTTCCACCCACTCGTTCCCGGCCCGCAGCAGCATTCTCACCGCTGTCGGCGAAATTCCGAGGTGCGTGATGCGGTGGCCCGCGATCATCTTCCACAACCGGTCCGGTTTGGGCCAGTCCGGTGCCCCTTCGAAGATCATGCAGGCGGCTCCGTGAAACAGAACACCGAAAATCTCCCACGGTCCCATCATCCAGCCGATGTCGGTCAGCCAAAAAAACCGATCCTCCGCCACCACATCGAAGTAATACCCGAGTTCCTTGGCTGTCTGCGCCAGAACACCGCCATGGGTGTGCACCGTTCCCTTTGGGCGACCCGTGGTGCCGGAGGTATAAATAATGAGGCACCGTGCCTCCGCCTCCAGTACCGCGGTGGGCGCCGGCCCGGATCGGCTGCCGACAAAATCCTCCCACCAGACGTCGCGTTGCGCGTTCCATTGAACCTCGGCTCCGGTCCGCTTCAAGACCACGACCTTTTCCACAGTGGGGGTGGCGGAGAGCGCACTGTCCGCACTCTGCTTTATGGGTATTTTCTTTCCGCGTCGGAAACAACCGTCCGATGTAAACAGCAGTTTTACACCCGCGTCCTGCAGCCTGATGGCGAGGGCGTCGGGCCCGAAGGCCGAGAAAACCGGAACGGCGACAGCGCCGATTTTAGCGACCGCCAGGAACGCTTCCACGAGTTCCGGTACCATGGGCATGTAGAACCCAATCGAGTCCCCCTGTTGGATTCCCGCATCCGCGAGCGCCGAGGCCAGCGCGCAAACCTGCCTATCGAGTTCCCCATAGGAAAGCCGCCGGACCTCGCCGTCATCGCCTTCCCAGATAAGCGCCGTCGCGGACGGCCGCCCGGCGGCATGCCGGTCCAGGCAATTGTGGACCAGGTTTACCTGCCCGCCCACAAACCAACGGGCCCACGGAAATCCCGCGGCGGCGTCGAGGATTGTGCTATAGCGCCGGTACCATTCCACACCCAGGTCCTCGAGCGCTGCCTGCCAAAACCACTCGATTTCCCGGGCGGAGCGCTGAAGCAACTCCGGGTAGCTCCCGATTCCTTGCGCCTTCATGAATCTCGTGACATTCGCACGTTCGACCTGCTCCTGTGTCGGGCGCCAGACGATTTCGTTCGCTTCGACAGCTTTCATTGACTCTCACCTCCACAGTGCTTCATTGCGCTTTCCCTGCGCCGGCAGATCGGCTGCTCCTCAAAGGCCGCCCCGCGGGTCGGCCACAAGCCCGAGCATGGATCGAGCACGGCAGTCGGAATTGCGATTTGCTTTGAATGGCGTTCTTGACTCAATATGATCCATGTTTTCAATGTGCCGTATGCGCGATCGGCCCGGGTCCCGATTTTATCATCGGGCGCCCGCGATATTTTGCATTTTGACAAATCACGGAAGATACTTGCGAGCCGACCTGCCGGCGCCGGCAATAGAGCTCGACAGGAAGATCCACAAGTGAATACGTTCCTTCTCTGGATTCTGCTTTATTCCTTCCTGATGGTGGCGATCGGCGCCTTTCTGTCCCGGCGCGTCCGGCTGGCGGCGGATTTTCTAGTGGCCGGCCGCCGCCTGGGCCCAGGGTTGGTCTTCGCCACCTTTCTGGCCGCCAACATCGGGGCCGGGTCAACGGTTGGAGCTGCTGCGCTAGCCTACGAAATCGGATGGTCCGCGTGGTGGTGGGTCGGCTCGGCCGCGCTGGGATGTTTCATCCTTGCCAATTCGGTCGGGCCCAGGATCTGGCGCATCGCCGCGAAAGAAAATCTGCACACTCTGGGCGACTACCTCGAACTGCGCTATAGCCGGGCTGTGCGGGGTTGGGTGGCCGCGATTCTCTGGATTGGCTCCCTGGGACTGCTGGCAGCGCAACTGGTGGCGATCTCCATCATATTCCACGTGGTCGTCGGCGCACCTCGTTGGTTCGGCTCGGTTCTCGGCGGTTGCGTAATGATCGCCTATTTTTCCGCCGGCGGCCTCTTCGGGGCTGCCCGGGTGAACACCCTGCAGCTTTTCGTGCTGCTGACGGGATTCACGCTCACGGCGCCCTATGCGCTGGCGGCATCCGGCGGCTGGCAGGAAGTGGTCCGCCGGCTCTCGGAGTCGCTGGGCGATGCACAAACCGCCGGCTACCTGAGCCCGGGCGGGATAGGCACGGCCGGAATCATCTACTACCTCGCCCTCCTGACGCCGTCGTTTATCGTCTCTCCAGGATTAATCCAGAAATTTTATGGCGCCCGGTCGGCCGCCGCGGGGAGGATGGGTGTGAACCTCAACGGGGGCGCCATGCTCCTGTTTGCCCTGGTCCCTCCTCTGCTTGGGATCGTGGCGGCGGCACAGTTTCCGGGGATTGACGATCCCCAGTTGGGGATTTTCAGGATCATGACCGAGGTGCTACCCCTGTGGTTAGGCGTGCTGGGTCTCGCTGCCGTGTTTTCCGCCGAGGTGAGCACCTGCGACGCGGTGCTTTTCATGCTGTCCACCTCACTGACGGTGGATCTCTACAAGCGGTTTCTCAACACGGGTGCGAGCGAAGCCCGCCTTCTCAGCGTCAGCCGGCTGACATCCATTGCCGCCGGCATTCTTGGCGTGCTTCTGGCAATCCGGATTCCATCCATAATTGCCACGCTGACCATCTTCTACAGCCTGGTCTCGGTCACGCTTTTCGCGCCGGTTGTTTCCGGCCTGTACTCCCGGCGGCCGGATGCGCGCGCGGCGCTGGCAGCGATCGGTGCATCGATCCCTGCAACGCTGATCCTCCAGCGCTATTTTGGAAACACCATTCTTGGGATTCTCAATCCCTATTTGCTCGGCATTGCCCTTTCTTTCGCGGTGCTCTGGATCTCGACGCTGCGACGCAATCCTCTGCCCCACCACGCTTCGCGCGCCTGAAATCGGGTGCTGCCGCGGGAAGGGCAACGCGGAGGCGAAGCGGCGGTGCAGGGCGGCGGGGGGGGGTGTCGCGGGACTGCAAAGGAACGAAACGGAGGGGCTTTTCAGTCGTCCAAAGACTGTGAATCCCTGAGAACGGCCAGGTGGGCCCGAAACTCGGAGCGCACGGCAATGAACTCCCGGTGCTCAATCCGCAGCTCGTCCGCAATCTGGCTCACCTCGTTATCCTCCACCGTCGAGATCATATCCTCAGCCGAACAGACGGCAAAAAGACACCTCAGCAGGGCCAGCTTTTCCGCGTGGGTCGCGATCTTGTTGAATTCGCGGGTGACCAGATAATTCTCAGTCCCGCCAAAGAGGACATTTTGCGTTTTCGCAATCTGCACCACCAGGACCGCCTGCTCCTCGGGCAGATTCCCCTGCCGCATCACGAGCTTTTCCATGGCGTCGACTTCCTTCTGGCTGATTTCGAGATCCGTCCGGGCAACTCTGCCCAGCAGGTATGCAAATGCGGCAATGAACTTCGCCCGCTCCGGCTCGATCTCGTCCAACGCCCTGGCGATCTTCCGCACGGCCTCGGTTTCAGCTCCCGATCCAGCTTCCGCTTCTCGGCGGGCGCCCATCTTGAAAATGTCCAGAATTGACATCGCTTCTCCCGGCCTGGTGCCGTTGTCGAAACCAACCGCAAAGCGGATCATGCCATAGGACGGCAGGGTTCACCAGCCTGCGGTCCGCTCGCGGGAGCGCATTGCCCGATGGGACGGATGCCTGAGGACAACCATTGCCCGCCGTGGGATCCGCCATGAACCGCCTCTCCCATTCGTGCATGCCGGGTTGCCGCCGCATGCGGCAGTCCCACGCCCAAACAGCGGCATCCGCTTCCAGTCGGCCGCTCCGCACTCCGCCCGGGTACCAACGGCAAGGCCAACGGGCAACACTGCCCGAATACACAGGGTGTCAAGGATAGTGTCCATTGCCCGTCCACCCCGGGTTTCGGCCGGCATACAGGGTAGACAGAATCAGGTTGCCTGTGAAAAGATAATCTGCGCGCAGCACCAGAGCACCGCTCACACCGGAGGCCGGAGGATTTCCAGACATGACGGATATCGCCCTGCTTGGATTCGGCAATGTCGGGCGCGGATTTGCCCGTTACCTCCTGAACTCTCCGCCCGGGCCGCCCGCACAAACGACGGTCCGGGGTGTAGCCGACGTGACCGGCGGGCTGTACCTGCACTCTCCCGACCGGCTGTCCTCCGTTCTCCGCATAGTGGACGAAGGACGGCAGGTGGGCAATTGCGCCAGTCACGGCCGGCTTGTCTCCGTGGCCGAGTATGTTGGCCGACTCGCCGACTTCGGCGTCACCGTCCTTGTGGAGTGCATGCCGACCAACCTCGCCGGCGGCCAGCCGGCGCTGGGCTACCTTCAAGCCGCGCTGAATTCCGGAATTCACGTGGTGACGGTCGACAAGGGACCGGTGGTGCACGGCCATGCCGAGCTGCGTCGGGCGGCGGCTGCCGCAGGAGTCCGCCTGGCCTTTACCGGGACTATCGGCGTGCGTCCGCCGGCTGCGATCCAGGCCGGTCAGGTCGCCGAAATCACGGGCGTCCTGAACGGCACGACCAATTTCATCCTAAGCGAAATGCTGGAGCGCTCCCTGCCCTTCGCCGATGCGCTCGCGCTGGCCCAGGCTAGCGGCATAGCCGAACCCGATCCTGCACTCGACATCGAGGGTTGGGACACTGCCGCCAAGCTCCTCATCCTGGCCCAGGAATTCATGAACGCGCAGGTCAGACTGGGCGACATCCCCAGGCTCGGGCTCGGAGCGGAGGCAAACCAGATGATCCGCCAGGCAAGAGCCTCCGAATGCGCGGTCCGGTTGATCGGGCGAGCGGTGGCAGCTGCGGGCGGAGCGCACCTCAGCGTAGCGCCCGAGCTCGTGGAGAAGGCTTCGCCTTTTTACGATGTTTCAGGCGTGCGCAAGGGCGCCCTCTTCAGGACGAACGACGGCATCGCCCACTTTTCGGCCGGCTATTCCGGCAGGGATGCCATTGCCCGCGTCATATTGGACGATATTGCCGCCGTCGTCGCCTGATGGGAGGCTGCTTCCCATGCATCCTTGAGAAGGGACTCCACGCCGGGCAAAGCCGCGGCGCATTGCTCCGCATTGGCCCTAGGCTCGCCCTGCGAACAGTGGTAGTTTTTGGGCAAGCCGGATCGGAGCTGCGGAGGTTCGATGGCGCCCTTCTGTTCTGAATGCGGGATGGAATACCGCGCCGGAGTGTTTCACTGCCGAGACTGTGGCTGCGCTCTGGCCGGAATCGAAGAAGGAGAAGTGGCTGCGAATGAGGAATTCCACGACTTGGGCGAGCTCAAGCTGCTGGCCACCTTCGGGATGGAATCTGAAGCCAAGATGATCCGGGAACTGCTCGAAAGCAATGCAATCCGCACAGTGATGAGGGGGGATACAGACCCGATCGGAGTTGCCAGCGGCGCCACTCCCGTTGCCATCCTCGTTGGTCGTGCCGATCTCAGAGAAGCGCAGAACCTCCTGGGGATTTACTTCACGGGCGACCCGGCGATGGAATCCAACGGAGACGCCTGATGCAGATAGCCGCGAACCGCCGGATGGTTCCCATCCATCGACACTCCGTTCACCCTGCGAGGCCCGGATGATAAAGTTCCTGCTATGGTGCATATTGCTGGTTTTGTGCTGGCCCCTGGCCCTGCTGGCTCTGCTCGCCTATCCGATCCTATGGCTGCTGCTGATTCCCTTTCGGATCCTGGGGATCGCTGTCGGCGGGCTGCTGGATCTGCTCTGGACGATCGTCACAATGCCGGCGCGGATTCTCCGGAAGATTGCCTGATGAGGGCCTTCGATGACTGCGAATAAACCCCGCGCCGAGCGCAACCCGGGAGGGATCCAAGCCAACAAAGCCGAGCCTGCAAACGATGCCGACGAGCTCATTCCGCTGCGGGGCAGCGCGCTCCGCATCGTCGAAAACATGCAGGCAAGCCTGGACCTTCCCACGGCGACCTCATACCGGAGCATTCCGGTAAAGCTGCTCGAGGAGAACCGGCGCATCCTGAACAACCACATGAACTGGACCCACCGGCCCCGGGTTTCCTACACGAACCTGATCGCATGGGCGATTGTCGTTGCCCTCCGGGAGTTTCCCTCGCTGAATTCCTGCTACGAAATCGTCGGCGAGGAAGCGCACAAGCGGATGCGAAAATCGGTGAATCTCGGCGTGGCCGTCGACACCGAGAGGAGGGACGGCAGCAGGACTCTCCTGGTCCCCTGCGTCAAGGATACCCAATTACTGACTTTCCGTGGGTTTCTCGAAGCCTACAACTCGCTTATCGAGAAGGTCAGGCACGGCACTCTATCACCGGACGACTTCAAGGATACGAGCGTAACGCTGACGAATCCGGGAACCGTGGGAACGGTGGCGTCCCTGCCCCGGCTGATGCCGGGGCAGGGCGCGATCGTCGCCACCGGCGCCATCGGCTACCCGGCGGAGTATTACGCCTGGTCCGCCGAAGCCCTCTCGCGCATGGGATTGAGCAAAACGATGCAGGTGAGTTGCACCTACGACCACCGGGTCATTCAGGGTGCGGAATCGGGCCAATTCCTGGGGAGAGTGCAAGATCTCCTGCTGGGGAGCGCTCGGTTCTACGAGGAGGTTTTCGCCGAACTCGAGATTCCGGAAGTGCCCATTCATTGGTCGCTGGATCAGAGCCCCGCCCTGGCACCCTCGCCGGCAAACAGCGAGGAGCTGGAAAAGCAGATCGGCGTCCTCAAGATGATCAATCTATTATGACCTGCGCCGGGAAAAAAGCCGCAGGGAATCCGACCACGTTGCTATCGTGCGCCTCGAGCAGTTCTATCCCTATCCCGAGTGGCACATGACCAGGGTTCTCGAGGGCTACGATCGCGCCAAGGAGGTCTTCTGGGTCCAGGAGGAGCCGCAAAACATGGGAGCGTGGAATTTTCTCCGGGACAGAATCCGGCGCAGCCTGCCTTTTGGCCGCGCCGTCCGTTACATTGGCAGGCCGGAAAGCGCTAATCCGGCGTGTGGATCGCACAGGCTGCACCTGGAGGAACAGGCGGCACTGATCGGTGCGCCGTTCGAATAGCGCTCCTCGGGCACATTTCCAGGACTGCGGATGGAGATCCGGGTGAGGGCATTCGCCGCCGGTAGCAGCTCCGGCCGCTCCTGCAATTGAGACAAGGCTGCCGTCCACACTCAGTATTTCGCTTTGTGAGAGGATTCGATCATCACCAGACCCGAACTGAGAGCCTCGGGCAGCTTCAAGAGAGAATCCAAGTCGAAGCCGTCCTGGATCTTGCCCTTCACAGCGATGCGGGCGCCTTTGCGCGGCACTCCCTTGTCGGAAATCACCCAAAGCGTGCCCGTGCCATCATCGACCTCATAGGCTCCCCGGCCCAGCACCGAGTAACTCCGGACGACTTCGCCGGTGATGCCCACTTCCTTGTTCGCATAGCGGGCCGGATCGGCCTTGATCTGGTTAATGGTCTTCTGCTCGCACGCAGTCATCGACAGGGCCACGGCGAACGCCACGAGGACCGCCGCGAACCTGCCGGAATATCGTCTGTTCATCTGCACCTCCGTTGGCTGCTCGACCCACATGCATTGTTAGAGGCGGCAATCCGCAAATGGTTTCAACAGATACCGGCATTAATTCGCCGGATTTGTGCGGCATGATCTCTGCGCCGGCCTTCAGATCTGCAAATTCGCGGGCGCGGCGATAGATCCTGCAGATATCGCATTCCTGGAGTTTTTCGCTGCAGAGCTTTTTCGGATCTGTCGAGCAAGCCGCTTTCGGCTCGAACCGGGCAGCGCCTTCCCTGCTGTCTGCAAGCTCACAAGGTTTGAGTTTCCCGCACGGCCCCTGGGCCCTACCTGGCGGATGGAACCGCCAGTCAGTGGGCCTTCGCGCTCGCGCTGAACCAAAAGTTCTAGGCGGACTATCACGCGGGCGGCTGCCTGCCGCCCGACTTCCGGTTCGCACTCTGCCTAGATCGACTGAAGCAGGATTCGACCTTTTCTGACGGTGACTTCCGTGGTATTGGCAGGAATACACGCGACCTCCATGCCACTGTCGCCCTCGACCAGGCCCCGGACGGCCCACTTCATGGCGCCCGCCCACAGCGGCAGTCGACCGACGCGTCCGCCGGACGGCTCCAGCAAAACGGCTCCGGCGTCTGCCTTCAGTCTGCCGTCCAACTCGAGCGTCATCGGGAGGAAATAAAAGCGGAGCTGAAGGTGGGTTCTGACCCGGCCCTCCTCGAGCTCAACACCGACCTGCCGGATGTTGCCCCAGGGTTCCGGTTCGCCATTTCGATCGACGGCCCATCTCCCTTGAGAGAAGTCTACCGCCGCCAGCTGCTCTCCCACCCAGGCGTTGAGTTCATTCTGCGTCAGTTCCAGCGTTGCCGTCTGGCCGATGGATAAGGCGGCGAGGTAGCTTTCGATCTTTTCCTTGGATCTCTCCTGTGCGGCGTCGCTCCGCACAGAATACGATGGGGGTGAAGGCCACAGCGCCACCACGAGCAGCGCCATGGCGGTGGCTGGGCCCACTCGCCAGCAGATCCTCAGCCACCGGGATCCTCTGCCCGCTCCATACACCAGAATGGAGCCTTCGCTCCGTCTGGCCCGACTACGGGAGCCGCCCTGTGAGTCCCGGTATCGTTCGAAGATTATCCCGCAGCGCAGGCAGGCTGGTCCGGCGTCCTGTTCATGGCCGCAATGTGGACAGGTTCCAACTTTCATGAGTCACCCTAAGCCAGGCTCTGCTTCAAGACATATCGGCTTTCGCCGTCCATCTGATCAGATTGATAGCTCTGCCTTTCCGGGATTTGTATGATCGCCGTCACAAACATGGTGAAAGCCCATCGCCGGGCGGGGCGGACGGCCGCGCGAGGATCACGCCCGATGGATTTGAAAAGACCTTGCTTCGGGGCGGCGCGACGCCTGAATCTGTCGTCGCGGGTTGCTCGTGTTGGAAAGCACCGGCCACCCCCCGGCGTGACAATTTACGGCCGACGGGAGGTCACCGCTGCCTATCGAGTCTAGCCTAAGCCGCTGTGAGTTGGGCAGTGCAGTGGGCGCACCGACCGGCTTTGATCGGAATCGTCGAGAGGCAGTGCGGGCATTCCTTCGTGGTCGGCACCGCCGGTGGAGCCTCTCCCCGCTTCTTCAGCCGGTTCATCTGCCGCACGACAATGAAAATGGCGAATGCCACAATCAGAAAATCCAGGACTGTGTTGACAAACACACCGTAATTCAGCGTGGCCGCGCCGGCCGCCTTGGCCTCCTCGAGGGAGGCGAAGGATCCCTCCGATAGCGTGAGGTACAGATTCGAAAAATCCACCCCGCCGAGCAACATTCCTATCGGCGGCATCAGCACATCCTGGACGCATGAGGTAACGATCTTTCCGAATGCGGCCCCCAGGATGATTCCGATGGCCATGTCCATGACGTTCCCACGCATGGCGAATTCTTTGAATTCCTTCAACATTGCCTTTCTCCTTTCGTTCGCTCTGGTGTTCAGTTCTCTGTTCGCTAATCCGCTAGCGCCTCAGCCAATGGGATGAGCAAAGATCCCGCGCAAGAATCTCCACAACTTCACGCTAGTGTGCCATGCCGGGCGGAAGGCTTTTTGCCTGGGCGATCCATGCTTCCACCACGGATGCAGCCGGCGAGGTTCCGGACAGGTTCCGCTTCGCGTTGACCTCTGCCATTTTCGCGGCGAGGTTTTCCGCATTGCGGTACCGGAATTCCCTGACCGTATCCACGCCCGCGGCCTCCAGCAACTCCGAAAACTGCGGCCCTATTCCGGAAATTCTCATCAGGTCGGCCTTGTTCGCCCAATTCAGGAGCAGGCTCTCGTTGAGCCCGGTCAATTCGCTTACCCGCCTTCTGCCCTTCGCATCACAGCAATGCTTCAGAAAATCCTCGGTCGTCTGGATCTGCGCCACGCGCAGCCTGTCGCTGAAGGCAAAACCGATTCCCTGGATATCTTCAATTTCATAGCTCACAGTGTGCCTCCTTTTTGGCCGGTTGTTAATGATTTTTTCGGCCGCCGGCAGGTCATCCGGCGGATCCTTCCATTATTTTTCGAATGTGATTCGCAATCCTGTGGTCAGCAGAACGTCGTTCTTATTCGTCCCCGGCACAGGATTGCTCAGATATCGCTCACTGAAAGTCACATGCCATCCGAGCCAGGTGCTGAGCCTTGTGACGGCTGACGCATCGAGGTTCCGGTGAGCCGATCTCCGTTCTTGAGTGTCCCCTGTCCGGCTGATGCCGGAATGACGGCCAAAGCGATTGCTACAAGTATACCGCATGGGCCAACAATTCATTCCCAATCCTTACCCACTTGTGGTAGATACGGCCGGGAAGGAAGTACCTTTTTCCCAGTTCACCGGGCCTTTGCGTCCGCTCGGATTCCGGGATTATCCACCCTGACGAAACTGGGACGCAGGGTTGACAGTCATGAACCGCAATTCCGC
This sequence comes from Acidobacteriota bacterium, assembly GCA_037444305.1. Lineage (GTDB taxonomy): Bacteria > Acidobacteriota > UBA6911 > UBA6911 > UBA6911 > JBBIMP01. The sequence continues at coordinate 11,694 of JBBIMP010000012.1, read as the reverse complement.
TGCGATAGCCCAAAGCATGCAGCCGATCGTAGAAACCCGGGATTTGACAAAGCACTACAAAATGGGATCCGCCGTGGTTCGCGCCCTCGACGGCCTAACCATGCATATCGCCAAGGGAGAATTTCTGGGGCTTCTGGGCGCGTCGGGCTCGGGCAAGTCCACGCTGCTGAATCTCATCGCCGGGCTTGACAGGCCGACCGGGGGAACGCTTGCAGTTCACGGGCGCAACCTTGCCGAACTGTCGAGGGACGAGCTCAGCCGGCACCGCCGGAGCGCCGTGGGGATGATCTTCCAGTCTTTCAACCTGATCCCCACGATGACCGCACAGGAGAACGTCACTCTGGCAATGACGTTCGCGGGCGTGCCTCGCAGCGAGCGCCGCACCAAGGCCGCCGGCCTCCTGGGAGCTGTAGGTCTGGCGGACCGCCTGCAGCACCGTCCTTCCGAGCTTTCCGGCGGCGAGCAGCAACGCGTGGCCATCGCAAGAGCCCTCGCCAATGCTCCCGATATCCTGCTTGCCGACGAGCCCACGGGAAACCTCGATAGTACAACTTCCGAAGAAGTGGTGGCGCTCCTGGCTGCGCTCCACGCCCGCGAGGGGAAAACCATCGTCCTGGTGACCCATGACCGCGAGCTGGCAGCGCGCCACGTCACCCGAAGCCTTGCGATGAGAGACGGCAAGATACTGGGGGAGGATGGTCCGTGAATTTTCGGGATATCGTCCACCTGGCGTTGCGCAATCTTGGGCAGGCGCCCCTCAGGACCTCTCTCACCACACTCGGTGTCGCAATCGGGATCGCTTCGCTCTCAGGCATGCTATCGCTTGGGGTGGGGCTGCAGCAGCAGTTTTCGGGACAGCTGCTCCGGTCCGGGATGTTCGACGTCATCAGCGTCTTCCCTTCCCGGCCGCAGCAATCGCTTCGCCGGCGCGGCCTCAAGCGGCAGCCCGCGGATTCGGCGGCTGTCAAGGAAGCGTCCTCAACCGCGCCGCAAACACGGGTGCCGCTGGATGATGCGGCTCTCAAAGAGCTGTCGGAGATCCCGCACGTGGCAGAAGTGTACCCCAACCTGCGCATCCCCGTAGAGGTCGGTTTCCGGGAGTTCTCGGATTTCACGACCGCCGCCGGGATTCCGATGTCCGCCAAGGGCATAGGCGTCTACCAGCGCATCGTGCAAGGCAGTTTTTTCGAAAGCGAAACCGAAAACCAGTGCATGATCAGCCTCGAGTTTGCCTCCAGGCTGACTGCCGGCGATCCGGGCGGATTGATCGGCAAGGAACTGAGGCTGGGATATGCCGCCTATGCAGGCGAGATCGGCGAAGGGATCGCAAATCTGCCCGGAGGAATGAGCCTCCGCCGGTTGGAGGAGAATTACAAAATCGTGGGGATCATAGAGCGCGAGCCGGGACCCGCTGCCGGCGGCGGGTTGTTCAGCCCGGTCATGATCCCGCTGGCCAATGCGCGCAGTCGCGGCATCGCGGTTGACCTCACCAATCCCCAGGCCCTGCTCAGACAGCTCTCGGACAAGCCTTCCTATGTCTCCGTCACCGTCCGCGTTGACCGCCCGCAGCACCTCGAAGAAGTGCAGCAGAAAATCCGCGACCTCGGCTTTACCGTCTTCTCCGTGAACGATGCGTTCCAGGGGATGAAGCGCGCCTTCATCATCCTGGACATCATCCTGGGGCTCATCGGTTCGATCGCTCTTGCGGTCGCATCCCTTGGGATCGTGAATACCATGGTCATGTCCATCCTGGAAAGGACCAGGGAGATAGGCATCATGAAGGCGATCGGAGGCAGCGAAGGACACATCCGGAGCATATTCCTCGTGGAAGCCGGATCGATAGGCCTCATGGGGGGCGTACTCGGCGTCGTTCTGGGGTGGCTGGTCGGGCGCGCCATAAACTTCGGCGCCAACATTTACATCGAGAGCCAGGGGGGGGCGGCGACCGATCTCTTTACCATCACCTGGTGGCTCATCGCCGGGGGCATCGCCTTTGCAATTCTCCTGAGCCTGCTCGCGGGTAGTTATCCCGCCTCCCGGGCGGCCAACCTGGATCCGATCGAGGCGCTGCGACGCAATTGAAAGCACTTTCCGGGCTGTGCATCAGGGCGCGAGCCGGTCCGCCCTGCTTCCTCGATCCAGCCATGAAAAGGCTGCGGGGCCGGACAGATCAGCCAGAACTGTTCGGCGCCCCTCACCGCCTCCCAGCCGCTATCCACCCGACCCCTGCCTGACGTATCGGGAAATTGGAGCCCTTTCTGCATTGTTTTCGGCTTGACTGGCCTCGCCTTGCAGGAGCAGCCGGGAAGTTCACAAATCGAGATTCCGGAGCCCCGCCTCCCGCGCCCATCGCACGGCCTGCTGCCACTCCTCGCTGGTGAGCCTGCGGGCAATTTCCTTATAGTCAAAAGCTTTGTGTTCGGGCCGATACTGCGCCATGATGTTCACGGAGGTTTCAGGACTCAGTTCCCTGGCCACCCAGAGGACGAAGCGGTCGGTTCCCGCGATGTTTTGCGGCATCACGAGGTGTCGGATTATCAATCCCCGGAGTGCGATTCCCCTTTCATCCGTCTGCAGCAGACCCACTTGCCGGTGCATCTCCCGGATGACGGCCGAAGCCACCTCGGGGTAATCTGCCGCACCGCTGGAGTATTTGGCCGCCAGCTTTCCGTCCTGATATTTGAAATCCGGCAGGTAGACGTCCACGATTCCGTCCAGCGCCTTTATGGTTTCGAGGCTGTCGTATCCGCTGGTATTGTACACCAACGGCAGACGCAAGCCGCGCCGGGCCGCGATTCGAAGGGCGCGAATGATGTGGGGCACCACGTGGGTGGGCGTGACGAGGTTGATGTTGTGGCAACCCCGCTGCTGCAGCGCCAACATCATTTCGGCGAGATCTTGGTGGTCGTGGTTTGTGCCGTCCCCCCTGTGGTTGATCTGCCAGTTCTGGCAAAAGCAGCAGAGAAGGTTGCAGTTGGAAAAGAAGATAGTTCCCGAGCCGCCCCTGCCGACCAGCGGCTTTTCCTCCCCGAAGTGCGGACCCGCGGAGTAGATCCTAAGTCTCGCGGTGGAACTGCAAATCCCCTTCTCCCCCTTGAGCCGGTTGACGCCGCACTGCCTCGGGCAGCCCCGGCATTCGGCGAGGCCTTCCCACAGCTGGGCATCGACCTGCTTCAGCCGGCCTTCCTGCTCCGCCTTCAAGTAGGAAGGCTGAAACGCGCTTTTTGCCGCCTTGCCGGCGGGTAGCCGGTCCGCCATCTCCCTGTCTCCGCTGCCGCAGGCGATTGCCGGAAACGACAGCGCCGCTGCCGCGGCTGCAGCGTTCTTCAGAAATCCTCTTCGGGTTGGATCCATGACCAGCCTCCCGTGCTCTTGGTTGCTCCCAGTCTGCCTCAGGCCGCCGGCCCATGCAAGCAAGACCGGCGCCACACGAGCCGGCAGAGCAGTCTCGCGGGAAGATCTCCAGGCAGGTAATCCGGGCAGCAAGGGCAATGCGCTGCTAGACCGGAACGAGTCCAAAGAACTCGAGCAGAGGGTCGCGCTGATAAAAGCGGCCATTTCCTGGTGGCGTCCCCAACGGGATTCGAACCCGTGTTGCCGCATTGAAAGCGCGGTGTCCTAGGCCGACTAGACGATGGGGACGCAGCACCCGGAATCCGGCGCCCGGCGCCGGATCACCTCTTCACTTGCCCCCGGATCGAACAGAATCCGTTCCCGACAGGCCAAATGAAGAGGCACATTCTGGCATTTTTGTTTTGCGATTTCAAGTGTGCCAAATCTCCATCTCCGGCGCTCGAGGCCCGGTGGTGCGCGGCTTTCGGGCATGCCGCGCAGGCCGCAAAATCTAAGGATCCAGCGTACCGTCGCCGGCGGTTTTTCTCCTCGCCCGGCAGGCAACTGGAAGATTGCCCGCCCGAGTAGTAAAGTATCTGAGAAGCCTCCTTTATCGGTTATGGAGGAAGATAATGAAATTCCATCTAGGCCTCTCGTTGCTCTGCATCGCTCTCATCCCCCTGTATGGGGCGACAGCTGCGCAAAAGGGCGATCCCCAAAAGGGCAAAACCCTCTACTCCAGCAAATGCAGCCTGTGCCACGCCGACTCGGGGGAGGGCAAACCGGCCATCGCGAAGATGTTCAAGGTCACGCTGCGTGCCCTCGGCTCCAAAGAGGTCCAGGCCAGAAGCGACGCGGAAATGGAAAAGATCATCCATAAGGGCAACGGGAAAATGAAACCGGTGGCGCTCAAATCGACCGAGGCAGCCGACGTCATCGCCTATTTGAGAACTCTCGCTGAAAAATAGCCGGTTTCCCTTTCCCGGGATCCGGCCACAATCCCTGGAGATTGCCATGGAAGAAAAAGATGTACGGCTGGAATGGGTGGAGCATCTGGGCAAAGCCCTGGAGTCTTTCCTCAGCGACGTCAGGGGCGTGCTGCCCGAAGAAACCTACGAGCACCTGCGCGCCTCCCGCCGCGAGCTGCTGCTGGCGATCCGCTCTGTTGTCGACCGTGAAATCCAGCGCGCAGGAAAGGAGAGCAGCCCGCAGCCGCGGAAAGTTGAAGTCCAGTGAGCCGCCGTCGCATCCTGCTCTTTACCGGCAAGGGCGGGGTGGGCAAGACAACCATCGCGGCCGCGACTGCGGTGCACGCCTCCGACCGCGGGTATCGGACCCTCCTGATCTCCTCTGATCCGGCTCACAGCCTCTCCGACGCGCTGGACTGCCTCCTCGGTCCCGAACCCCTCCAGGTGGCCCCCTGCCTCTTCGTTCAGGAGATCGATGTCTACTATACGCTTCAGAAGTATTGGGGCACTCTCCGGGATTACATCCTGCGCGTCTTCAAGTGGCAGAAAGTGGATGAGATCATCGCCGAGGAACTTGCCGTGCTGCCCGGGATGGAGGAAGGTGCGGTTTTCCTGTGGGTCGAGAAGTTTTACCGTGATTCCGATTTCGACCTGATAATCATAGACAGCGCCCCAACAGGGGAAACGCTGAAACTGCTCTCGTTGCCGGAGGTCGGCGAGTGGTGGATGGACCGAATCTTCCCCATCCAGCGGAAGGTCGCCCGCAGTCTGGGCCCCATGGTTCGGCTCATTACGGACATGCCGGTACCCGAGGAAAGCACTTACGAGGCCGTGGAAGATCTTTACGAAAAGCTCCTCAGCATCCACAAGGTACTCTCAGATCCCGAGGTTTCCTCGATACGCCTCGTAATGAATCCAGAGCGGATGGTGATCCAGGAGTCCAGAAGGACTTACACCTACCTGGGTCTCTACGGCTACCCGGTGGATGCGGGTATCGTCAACCGCATTTTCCCCGCCGATGAGACAGGCACCCTGTTTCGGCAGTACCTGGAGACGCAGGAGGGGTATTTGGCCGAAATCGAAGATGCGTTCTCTCCCCTGCCCATCTTGAGAGTCCCGCACCTCGGCCGCGAGGTGTTCGGCATCCAACTCTTGCGGGAGATCGGACAAAAGGTCTATGCCGGCAGGGATCCCGCCGCGGTCTTCCTCAGGGAAAGGCCTTACCAGCTGGAATCCGAGGGCGCAGCCTATACTTTCGGGATCCACCTCCCGCTGGCGGAAAAAGGAGACCTGTCCGTGACGCAATACCGCGACCACCTCGTGCTCCAGATTAGGAACCAGCGGAAAAGCTTCTGCCTGCCCCGTTTCCTGGCCTACTACCAGGCATCGGCCGCGCGGCTGGAAAACGGCTGGCTGAGGGTGACCTTCGAAAAGCCGGAAGCAGGGCAACTCCCGGGGCCGCCCGGGCGCAGCAGCCCTCCCCTTCCCTGAAGGTCGCCCTCAACTGTCTTTCCAGCCCGATACCACGGATTCTCGGTTAGTCGCGCAGAATAAACGTAACCTTGAGGTTCACGCGGAACTCTGTGATCTTGCCATCCTCGACAAAGACACTCTGGTCCTGCACCCAGGCGCTCTTCACGTTTTCCAGCGTCTTGCAGGCTCTATCAATGCCCGCCCGGATGGCGTCGTCGAAGCTCTTGGTGGAAGATGAAATGACTTCCGTTACTCTCGCAATAGACATGGATTGCTCCTTGGTGTTGGAGTGAAAAGCCTTTCATAGAGTGTGCCCGAAGAACTGCCGCCTGACAATGAGCGATCCGTAAAACCGCCTGGGAACCAACGGTCGCGCTGCAACTGTTACCCGCCTTGCAGCGCAGGGCGGCGGCATCCAGGGATTTTCCCGGATTCCGCTGCGGCCCACGCAGCGACTTCAACCCTTCAGCTATCCCCGGGCCACGCCACTCTGATAAGTTACGGTACGGAATCGGTCCGGCTCATGGGCGCTCGCCGTTCCGATTCTGATCAGCCTGGCCTGCGCCTTCACCAAGCAGCACTGCCTGATCGATCTGCCTGCCGGGATGCTCCTCGGCGCCGCGGCCTTCTGGCTCTACCGCGTTTCTATGAGTTGAATCCGACAGGACTCCCTGTCCGTCCGCTTTCTTTTGGCGCCAATCTCCTGTCTATTGGGGAGGGATTGCGCTGAGAACTTCAAGACGATCGGTGCCGAAGAGCTCGAAGGCTGCGATGCCAATGCTGGACCTAATCCGGATGAAACCACCTGTCTGGTTCTCCAACCCGCCGACGAGCGGATATGTGTCTCAGGACCTCGTCTTCGCCCTCCGGGGTAATGAACATGAAGACATTGGCTCTGTGATCCCGGTCCTGGTCTTAATTTACCGTGCAACAGCTCTGCCGGTCTCACGGCAACAGATTCTTGATACGGATGTTGCGAAACCGGACTACGGTGTCATGGCTGAGGAATCCGATGTGACCCGCTGCACGCCTCAGCCCGGGATGCTCCTGTTTGTCCAGCGTGCCATTCCTGGAAGCTTCCAGAACATCGCCGTCAACGATCACATTGCCGTTCAATACGACTCGGATCCGGGACCCGCGAACCGTCACCTCCTGCTCATTCCATTCTCCGACCGGCTTGAGGTGTCCCCGCTCGGCGGCGATAACGCCGTAGACTGATCCGTGATATTGATAGGGCTGCAGATTTGCATACACAGGCGAGGAATCGTCGAGAATCTGAAGCTCCATGCCGACGTAGGCGGCATCCCCCTCCAGAGGGGTTCGGATACCCAGCCCGTTGTTGGCTCCGGGCGTCAACTGGAATTCGAAGCGCAACTGAAAATCGCCATACTCCTTTTCCGTGTAGAGATTGCCGCTGTTCGACGGCCCGGGTTGAAACACGACAGCGCCGTTATCCACACGATATCCTGTTTTGTTGCCGACCCACCCGCTCAGGTCGCGCCCATTGAAAAGCGCGGCAAAACCCTCGGCCACCTCCTCCGGGGCCAGTCCGAACTCCCGAGTGGATATTTCCCGCACGTAGATGTCACGGAACGCCAGGTCCGATCCGTGAGCCTGCAGTTCGATGGGGCCGGCCGGGAAGATCGGCTGCTTCCGGTCCCAGTAATTCTCCATGACCGTGTCGTCGACGACCTTGATGCCGTTGAGGTACACCGTAACCTTTTCGCCGATCATGGCGATGCGGAAGGTGTTCCAATCACCGACCGGATTGTCGGCGCGAACCAGCGGCCGGCTGGAGTGCTTTTGATTGTTGTAGAGTCCCCCGGAGCCAACCTGCGCGCCCACGTCCACCCTGGCAGGGTCCCAGATCTGCACCTGGGGGGAGCCGCGGAGATATATGCCGCTGTCGCCGCCCGGAGTGATCCTCCAGTCCACGAGCATTTCGAAATCGCCGTATTCCTTGACCGAGCAGAGATTGTCACCCTTGCCATTGAACACGATCATGCCGTCGCGCACGCTCCAGTTGGCGGACATCCTTTGATTGGCTGCGGCCTGCTTTGCCGAAAGCTCCTCGCGGCTCATTCTGGCCCGCGCTATGGGATTTTCCACCAGTCCCTGCCATCCGGCGAGGTCCTTGCCGTTGAAAACCGGCACGAAGCCTTGGTGCTGGGGCATGGACGCGAGGTATTTTCGTATGTTCTCCTTGTCGTAGTCGCTCTCGGGTCCGCTCAGGATCTCGAGAACCTTGTTCAATGATTCCCGCACAAGCTCGCCGCTCAGACCGTCCGCCGCTCCCGCCGAGGGCAGCGCAAGCCGCATGACCGAGACCGCAGCATCCCTGCCGAGCTCCGTGTCGTCCAGGTAGCGCGACACCAGCAGGAAGCTCTGGAACGTCTTCACTCTTTCCATAGCCCTGAGAAGCGAACGTCGCTGGCCCAGGGTTCCCGCAAGCGGAAGGATCTTGCGCAGCTCGAGCAGCTTCTGCTCCCCGGGCATTTCCGATGAGTTCACGAGGCGCACGAAACCGGCAAACGCACGATCTCGCAGCCCGGCATCCCCCGCGGCGCAAATCTCGAGCAGCTTCGGCGCTGCCGCGAAATCCCGCCACTGCGCAAGAGCCTGAAAAACCAACTCCTTCCTCGCGCCCTCGCTCCGGTCGAACTCATCGATCACGGCCCGGAGTGCTTCCTCCCCCCCCACTTGCGGCAGCACCTCGAGGAGGAAATCCCTCTGGGGTGAAGTCCGCATGGCCTCGAGCAGAGGCCGGGCCCGCGTTTCGGCAGGCTCCGCCTCGGCGGCAGCCCTGATGATCGCGGGTTGGAGCTCCCTGACCAGCGCAACATCTTCCGTCGAATCCATCAGCTGCAGCAAAACCGGAACATCGCGCGGGCCGACGAGGTGTTTCAGTGCAGCGAAGGCCGCTTGCCGTGTTGCTGGATTGGAATCGGAAGTCAGTCCCAGAATGTCCTCCAGATAACGTTTCCCGCCTCTTGCCCCGATGATTCGAACGGCACTGGCCTTTGCCGCCGGCTTGAACCCATCCATCGCGGCCGCGAGGGGATCGAGGTGCCTTTCATCCAAGATCCAAAGGAGGATTTCGCCGACCCGCCAAGCCTCGTCTTCCGGTCCGGCTCCCAGCAGCCGGATGAGATCCGCGGCGGCGTCCGCCTTCTCGATTCTCGCCAGTGCTTCCGCAGCTGCGAGGCGTACGCCCCCGTCCCGATCGCCGAGCGAGGATCTCAGATACGGAAGCGCCCGCCGGTTCCCCATGCGCCCCAGCATTGCGACGATCTCCGCGCGAATTTCCGGGGAAGTCTTCTGTGCCTTTTCAATCCACCGTTTCACAGCGGCAATCCCGGTAATGGATTCAGCAAACGCAAACGCGGCGTTGCGATGGGCTCTGTCCTTGTGATCCGCCGCCCGCAGCAGGTCGCGCAGCGCCTCATACCCGTGGTGCTCCGCCAGAATGCCGAGAGCAGCGGTGCTGAAGGGCAACCGATCCGCATCCTTGCACTTCTTCAGGATCAGCCGGCAGACCTTCCGGGAGAGCTCCGCATTCCCGCCTTCACCAAGGTTGCGGGCGTAGGCAAGCAGCGAAGCGGTGGCGTTGGCCGGTTCGTACCCGTAATCGGCGTCACGCGCAGCCCTGGTCAGCGTGGAGTATGATTCGGGAAGGGCAAGCATCGCCAGCGCCGCCAGAACCGCTTTCCGCTCCGGAACGCTGGAGGAACCGGCAAGGGCGATAAGGGCCCTGTTGGCCTCCACCGCCCGCATCCCGCCGAGGGCGGTCACGATCGTCAGCCGCGCGGCGTCCCCTGCCAGGGGGAGCGCCTCCTGGAGCGCCCGCCGAGCCCCGCTTGTGCCCACACGCATCATCAGTTTTGCCGCCGGTTCCGACAGAGATTCATCCAGCAGCAGCGGCGCAGACGCTTTCACCGCCGCTTCCCGTCCCACAACCTGCAACTGCCCCAGCAGGAAGCTCTTCACCGCGGGATCGCGGGCATCGCCAAGCGCCCGGATCAGGGCCTTCTCCGCTCTCTCCCGCTCCGTTTCGGCACCGAACCGGCTCGCGTGGACCACGACGCAGTTCAGCGCAAAACGGACGGCCGTGTCGTTGTCCGAGCCCGGCGCTACCAGGCCTCGGGCAATCTCGGTGATTCCGACTTCGCCAAGGCCCAGGATTTCCGCTGCGAGGTGGTCGCACATGGCCGAGTTGGCGGCGGGGAACCGCGACAGAATATCGGCGGTCTTCGTCTGAAGTGTCCGCACATCCTGGGCAAGGCCTGCGCTTGCAGCCAGGCAACCGCCCAGGACAAGCCGCCACAAAACTATCCGGAGCACAGATCCGTTCTTCATTTCGCTTTCCTTCCACTCTAAACAGCCCATGGCGCTCGAGCCGGCTGATGCACCAGTTGATTGGCAGCCTCGTCGTCGCGAAAACGCATCGCCACCGGATCGAAATGGAGGGTTCGTCCCAGTCTCAGCGCGATCACCCCCAGATTGACCAGCGTGCAGGACCGGTGGCCATTGCTTTCGTTCAGCGCAAATTTCCTGCGCGTTCGGACGGAATCCGAGAAGGTCACGATTTGCGGCTCGGGATCCGGCAGCGCCTGGAGCATACGCGGAAGATCGGGGATGTCGGACCTGAAGCCCCGATAGATCTTGCCGTGGGGGCCTTCGATGTAGGGGGCGTCGGCATCCCGATTTTCTCCATCCAGGACGACCCGGCAGCCGTCGGCATAGGTGTATTCGATCCTGCGCCAGGAACCGGCCGCGTCGTAGTGCTGCTGTGGGGCATCCACTTCGATGCGCACGGGATTCGTGTCATCCTTGTCGAGCAGATACTGGACCGGATCGAGGTAGTGCTGCCCCATGTCACCCAGACCGCCTCCGTCATAATCCCAGTACCCGCGGAATTTGGCGTGCACGCGCTCGGGGTTGTAAGGCTTGAAAGGGGCAGGCCCCAGCCACATGTCGTAATCGAGATCCTCGGGCACGGGCGCAGGCTGCAGGTCCGTTCGGCCGCTCCAGTAGAATTTCCAGTCATATCCCGTGATGCCGCTCACCGTGACCTTCAGCGGCCAGCCGAGGACGCCGCTCCGTATCAACTTTTTGAGAGGCTTGATGTCGGTCCCCAGGCCGTAAAAAGCATCCTTGAAGCGGAACCAGGTGTTGAGGCGGAACATCCTCCCGTACTTGTTCACCTCCTCGACTACGCGGATGCCCTCGCCGATGGTGCGTGTCATCGGCTTTTCGCACCAGATATCCTTTCCCGCCCTCGCCGCCTCCACCGCCATCACGCCGTGCCAATGTGGCGGGGTCGCAATGTGGACGATATCGATATCCTTCAGCAGCAGGACCTCGCGGTAGTCCCTGTAGCCCCGGACGTCCTTCCCGGCCTGCTTGAGCGTTTCCCTGAGGTGGCTGCGATCCACGTCGCAGACAGCCAGAAGCCGCGTCTTCTCATAGGGGATGTGCGCCCTCCCCATGCTCCCCACGCCGATGATGGCCTTGGTGAGTTCGTCGCTCGGAGGCGTGAAGCCGCTCCCGCCCAGGACATGCCTCGGGACAATAGTGAAGCCTGCTGAAGCGAAAGCCGCTGACTTTAGAAACTCCCTGCGATTTCTCGTGTGCTTCATCCGTATTCCCCCGGAAAATCGGTGGCGGACAACTCAAACCCCAACGGGCTGAGCCTACCAAGACTCGAGCCGGAAAGCACGCGGGATTTGATTGGCGGTGCGGCCTGCGATCGGCCTGTTTTATCTGCCTCCCGCCGTCCACACCCCGATGCCGTCCCGGTACACAATGGTCGTGCCGTACTGCTCCGACATCTTCGCAAGCCGGTCGATGATTTGATATGAAGGGCTTGGATTGGTGAGCCGTGCTGGACTCGAACCAGCGACCCTCTGCTTAAAAGGCA
>JBBIMP010000011.1:0-202331 GCA_037444305.1 Acidobacteriota bacterium | reverse complement strand
CCCTTCATCTGGAAGAGCGGGGGAATTATTTACCCACAGATTTCACCGAAGACCCCTTTTTCTTATCCGTTCCTCAAGCCAGAAAACCTTGGGATCTTCCGCCCGGTAAACCGCGCCTCCCTCTCCCCCGTCTTCGATTTCGATCTGTGTCGGCACCGGACCGCGCTCCGGATCCATGGTCGGGGCGTCGCGTTTCGGACCAAGCGTTTCCGGATCCTGGACGATCAAGCCCAGCGGAGTTCCCTCGCCGGACGGCGCCCCCTGGACGGCGGCTTGGACGTGACCGTTGCCCAAAAAGAAATAGGCGACGTTTTCGAGATATGTGCGGACGTCGGGGTGTCCCGATTTCGGGTCGTCGCGATAGATGCGCTCCTTGACGTCGATCATGCCTCGGAAGTCGATTTCGGTTTCTTCGGGAAGTATTTCACGTGATCGAGGTTCTCGAAATCCGAGTCCTGGGTCCAGACGACGGCATTGTATTCCCGCGCCGTCGCCAGAATGACGGCGTCCGCCATGGGGAGACGATGCCCCAAGCTCAATTTTGCGGCGGCGACCGCCCGGGACGCATTCAACTCGACAACCGTGCCCTTTTGCATGGCCATAACGGCCTGCAGAGCGTCATTCTCGTTGGATTCGCGAAGAACAACCTTGAATACCTCGTAGATGGTTATCGTCGGAACGAAAAGCTTGGAGGGATCGTTCAAGGGACGCTGGAAATGCCGGGCATTGGGTTCGTCGGCAAAATAGGCCAGCCAACCGGAGGAATCCACGATATTCATTCGCGGTCCTTCTCGCGCTCGAATTCCGTGTTGATGCCCTTGAGAAATCCCCGGAGATCCTTGATATCGCGCTCGGGCAGAAGCTCGATACGCCCGGAATATTCCATGATCCGCATTTTTTGACCGGGTCGGAGATCCAGGGCCTCCCTGATCGCCTTGGGGATAACGATTTGATATTTGGGTGACACGGTAACTGTTTGCATGTTACAACCTCGATCGATATCTATTTGTCATACGATATGACAATCGATCGACATTTGTCAACGTATGTTCGGAATAAATTCGACCCACCATTCCCCTCGGTCTTCGGGATCGCCTCCCTCGTAGGGAAATTTCAGGGTGAGCGGTTTCTGCCCCCGGTCCTGCGTATCCCGAGTGCGTTCGGCCTGGAGAGAAGGCACGAGCCATCGTGCAGGATCGAGCAGGGAATCGGGACTGCGCGTCGCTCGGAACGATGATGAAGCCCGCCGACCTTCGGGATCTCGACGACGATGCCCTTGTCGGGTGGCTGGACTTTTCTGGTTTCCGGTGAATCCTTGTTCAGCCCCAAGTGACTGCCATTCAACTCCCGCCCAGGAAAAGCGAACTACTATCAACTTATTTCCGGGAGAGTCGCCGTGCGGCTTGAGCTTCCTCGATAGATCGGAATTTAAAAACTCCCTGAGGATTATTCCGTTGCGAGATCGATCGGTAGCGAGCACAGTGGCGCACAAAACGCTTGAACGAATCTCCCGCGCTTGCGCGGATCCGTGCTGAATTCATTTCCTCAATGGAATGGAATCTTTCCACAGACATCTCATTCATCTCTCAATTTGAATCTCTCTCTGAGAGCGGCTGCGTCCTGCCGATCGATGGGACGAGCAGTATCCTTCTTCAGTTTATACAGCGCCTGGGGTGTTGCCGCAAGAATACGCACTCCTTCCACCTCAATGACTTCTGACTCTATGGTTTCATAGCTTGCCGCTTCACCGAGACGCGTTAAAATGTCGAAAAAAAGGTCGCCGTTCACAGGGTAGTATCTGACAGCAGGATAATCGCCAAGCAAATCCTCCGTTCGGATGTCCCGGATGGTCGGATCGTCCGGGTAGGCTTCCTGGAATGCTTTGCGCAACCGCTCCACGTTTTCTGATGTCCCCCGAATCACCAGATCGACGTCTTCGGTTGCGCGGACCAGCCCATGGAAACCCATCGCGGTTGCACCAATGATCACATACTCAAGGTGTTGATCCTGAAATGCCCGCAGCACCCTTAAGAGTTCATCGTGATCCATAGCCTCATATTACATCCTCATGCTTTTCCTCTCAAACCAAAGACTCCGGATATTGCACAGGCTTCCTGCGCGTTTTCATCGAATCGGCCACGCGGCGGGTGCACTATGCCGGTTGCACGAGGAACCCCGGGGAGGGGCGGGTGCTGCAGGGTAGGAGGATGCTGACCGGTGCGGAGGAGGGATTCCTGCGTGGTAAGAAGTACCTGATGATGGATGGTGACACAAAGTTCTCAGCGGCGTTCCGGATGACCTTGAAACAAGGGAGCACAGAGTCTCGGTGCGGCTGCCACGCCGCTCCCCAAACTTGAGCCCCCCATAGAGCAGCTCATCGGATCAATCCGCAGAGAGTGTCTCGAGCAGGTTCTCATCCTGAATGAGATTTCACTTCCGCATGAGCGCGTATGCTCGCAGCGAAGTTTCTCAACTGCTGCACGCCTGGTGCCGGGGCAACCGAGAGGCCCTCGACCAGCTCATCCCCCTGGTGCACGCAGAACTTCACCGCCTGGCGCAGCACATGTTGATGCGCGAGCCGGAGAAACACACGCTGCAGACCACGGATCTGGTGAACGAAGCCTTCATCCGGATCGTGGACGCAAGCCGGGTAAGTTGGCAGGATCGGGCGCATTTCTTCGCTGTCTCGGCCAATATCATGCGGCGAATCCTGGTCGAATTCGCGCGTTCCCGCCGGTGCAAAAAGAGGCGGGCTGTCCTATTGAACCTTCAAAGCAACAGCGGCTTGGGCCGGATTCCCGCGGCCCAGACCGGGGCGGATATCCTCGCCCTGCACGACGCGCTGGAGTCGCTGGCCCCCCTTGTGGATGTACGCCCTCGCAGCCGTCTTTGTGGCGGACTGCCTGCTGCGAAGCTACTGTCACATCTTCGGACCGCAGTGGTTCGACTTCAAAGTGCGCACGCAGGGCGAACAGCAGGTAATCGTTGGCGTGCCCCCCGGATCTGCGGCCGAACGCGCCGGCTTCCATCCCGGAGATATCCTCCTTGCCCTGGACGGCCAACCATTCCGGCGCTTCCCCGACCGTTGGAGGATGATGGCAAATCTCGAGGCGGGCCGGCGCGCTTTTCTGGTCATGGAACTCCTGCTGGATGGCGCCACGCTGCACGATGAGATCAAACACCGTGGAAGGCTCGGCGGCGCCCGTACGGTTCACGTCTTCCGCGGTGTTTGCGCGGCGGTGGAGTCCGCGTACACCCGCCACCTGATCCATCGGGACCTGCAGCCCGAGAACATATTCCTTGTCCGTGTCGGCGGGGGGAACGGCGAGACCGCAAAGATCCTCGATTTCGGCATCGCCAAATTCCTCTCCGCCTGGGATGAGGGAATGGACGAGGGGGCCCTCACCGAAACCGATGCCGGGATCCTGGTGGGAACACCGGCATACATGTCGCCGGAACAGCTGCTGGGGGAGAAACCAGACGTTTCCTGGGATCTTTGGGCACTGGCCGTCACGGTTTACAAAACCCTGACGGGTGCACTCCCCTTTCCCACGGCAGACAGGGAACGATGGCGACGGTCGCTGCTTGCGGGCCTATACACTCCTTTGCGTAACCATTTGGCGGATTGTCCCATTGGGTTGGAGAGGTTCTTTTCCGCTGCACTGGCAGCGGATCGCGAGTTGCGCCCCCGCTCAGCGCGGGAGCTTCTCCATAGTCTCGAAAAGGCCCTCGCCTGAGGCAGCGGAGGCATTCTGGGCCGCGAATGAACGCGGACAGGCACAGACAAACCAGGCCGGAGGCGCGTGCGCACTGTATTCACGAAAAATGTGAGATAATCGGCGACCGCAAAAAGGTTTCTAGGTTATGGCGCCTGTCCCGAATGGCGCTTACATAAGGAATCAAGGACCCTGAAAGGGTTCAACAGGAAAGCCCAGGGCGTAAGCCCTGCAAGGGCGACACCGGCTGTGCCGCCCTTGCAGGGCTCAATCGCGACATTTGCCGATAACCCAGGGCTTACGCCCTGAGCTTTCCTGTGCCACCCCTTCGGGGCTTAAGCAATTGACTTGACAACGTTAAAAGGTGATTTCGGTCACCCTTAACCAAGCGCCATTATGGACTGCCCCTGAAACTGGAGAGCTATGATGCGAACCACACGACGCAGCTTTTTCAAGGCCGCTGCCCTGCCGGCGGTGCTGGCGGCCGGCACCCGCGGCGCACGGACCTCCCCGGTCCGGGATTCCGCCTTCGATCCCTGGGTCGAAATCCGCCCCTCGCTTCTGCGCCACAACGCTGCCGAGGTGGCGCGCCGCGCCGGGCGCAGAATCCTGGCCGTGGTCAAAAACAACGGCTACGGCCTGGGAACGGCTAACGTGGCCCGCGCCCTCGAGCCGGCGCCGGAGATCCACGGCTTCGCCGTGATCAAGCTTGCCGAGGCCCACGAACTCCGCGATGCCGGCATTCAAAAGCCGGTGCTCCTGATGGGGCCTTTCGACGAAAAAGACCTCGCCGACATGGCAGCCCGCGACATCATGCCTATGACCTACACGCCGATCGGTCCGCAATTGGAGAAGATCGCGGCAAAAATCCAGAAGCCCGTTCCGCTTCACATATGCGTCGACACCGGCATAGGCCGCGTTGGAGTTCCCTGGCGGGAAGCGCCGGGCCTGGTTCGCGATCTTGCGGTTCGCAAAACCGTGGAGATTCGCGGGACCATGATGACGTTCACGGAAGATCCCGAATTTGACCGCGAGCAGTTACGCCGCTTCCTCTCCCTCTGCGCCGGTCTGGAGGCCGAAGGCATTGCCCTCGGGACGAAGCACGCCGCATCGAGCTATGGCCTCTTTCAACACGCCGACGCCTTCCTGGACATGGTTAGGCCAGGGATGGCGCTCTACGGCGTCTATCCGGAACCGGAATTCCGGGGCTCGAAGCTGCTGGAGCTTCGCCCGGCGCTCGCGCTGAAGGCCCGGGTGATCTACGTCAAGCAGTTGCTGCCCGGCGAGAGCGCAGGCTACAACAGGGCTTACATGGCCAAGGAGAGGGTGTGGGTGGCCACCTTGCCTGCAGGCCACAGCGACGGCCTGCCGCGCTCCGCCGCCAAGGGCGCCGGCGTCCGCATCGGAGGCCGACTGTATCCTCTGGTCGCCTCGGTTTCGGCGAGCCACTGCATTGCGGAGATCGGGACCGAACCCAGGGTGCAAGCGGGCGATGTCGCGGTGTTCTTCGACGACCAGGAGGGATCGAGACCCGAGGACTTCGGCGCCGCAAGCAAAACCTCGGTCTACGACCTCACCATGCACCTGAGCGGCTTCCTCCCCCGCAGAATCGTGTAGGGCCTTACTGCCGACGGCCCGCGGTCGACGAGTGCCTCAGTCGAGCGAATCCTTGAAGTGCGCCCGGTGGCCGGGGCAGCGACAGCGCCCGTCGTACGGTTTCGGGCAGGCACGGATGGCGCGGACCTGCTCGTCGCCTGCATCTTTTTCAATGGGCTTCGAGTCCCTTGTGGATTCCGGCCCGAGAAAGCGATCGTGCAGGGTGCGGACCGTGTAGCTCTGGCAGGCGGCGCAATAGTAATACGCATCGGTGTACTCATCACCCATGATCTCGGCCGAAATGCTCGCGCGCCGGTCCTCATCCCCGAGGGGGATCTGGCAGCGGCTGCAGCGCAAGATCTGGCTCTCCATAGGTGCGGAAGCATTCCTGCCGGATCCGGCTTCCAGCCACTCTGCCGCCTGGCGCCGGGATGCCCGGCGGACGAATGGGCTTTGGCTTCCCGCCGCCCGAATCCGGGTTAGAAGCCCGGTTTGCCCGAGGCTCGCCACACGATGAGCAGGATGCCCAGGATGAGAAGCGCCCCGGTCATAATCATGCCGACCACGTAACCAACGACCTGGAACAGGTGCGGCCTGGCAAGCAGGAACCTGTGGTCAGGAACCTCCTCCAGACTCGCTCGCAATCCCTCTGCCCGGAGCACGTACCGACCCGGATGAGGGACGTCGAAGACGCACAGTTCCATCCTCACGTTGCGGACGCCCGAGGAGACGGTGCGCAACAACACAGGCCTGCCTTTCACGGCCGCACCGTAGTCCGTGTGCAATTCAATCTTCAGGCCGGCAAATTCCTTCGTGAACCTCGGCCCTTCCATGCTCAACACCACGCGGCCCGCGTCCGGAAATTGGACTTCCTGCAGCGCAGCCACAGGTACGCGCAGGATGGTCGATTTTCTGACCAGTTTGACCACATTGAAAATCAGCAAACCCAGAGTGATCAACGAAACCCAGATGAGCACCGAGCCGATCCAGATGCCGCGCTGAAAGAAGAATGACCACTCGGCCATGCGCCCTCCCCCTCCCGCCGCCGATGCTATCGGACCGCCAGGCGTAGCCTTCCCGCCAGATCGATCAGGTGTTGCCATTCGTGCCGGTCGCGCGCCCAGAAACTGGAGACCAGAATCTTGTGGCCGGAGATGAGCACTTCGATAGAGTACCCCCCTCCGGCGGCGTGCTCCATCAGGATCTGTTGCACGGCCTCGTCGACGACCGCCGCAGCCGTTTCGCGCCGGGCGCATTGCACCGTGTATTCCCTCCGGAATTCATCCGGCCCCACTTCCACTACGTCGCCCAGCAACGTCTCCAGCGTCGGAACGCGCCGGGAAATGGACACCGGATGTTCGGCAAATCTGGCAGTCGGCTCCGCCAGGCAGGCAAATCCACTGGATTTGTTACCGGGCCTGTCGCGGAGGTGCGAATGATATTGGAACAGGTACACGCTCTCGGGCGGCCAGGCGACCCGGACAATGTTGTACGGCGTGTAGCTCGATTCCGGGTTCATCGCCTCGAGCAGCGGCCGCACGAGCGAATCGTCTCCGCGATAGAAGGCCCAGCCCTGGCTGGCCGCGAAGCGCTCCGCAGCGTCCCGCTCCCTGCCGGCCTGGCGCTTCGAGGCAACTATCCCGATGAGGATCAGCGCCAGGAATATCGCCAGCAGTATGATCTCGCCGGTCTTCATCTTGCCTCGCAGGTGTCGAGCCAGTCCGGCTGCCTTGGCAAATACCGCTCCCGGACGCAACGCCACCGGATCACCGGCTTCCCGTGCGGGGTTGCGCATCCGCGGCGGTGATGGCAAACCAGGCCATGCAGTCAAAGGGCAGCCGGTCAGCAGCCTGGATTTCACTCCCCTGAAACCGATCATAGAACGTCAATTCGCCGGCACGCAGGACCAGTACCTTTTCTACGGCCGAGACACGCAGGTCCAGCCCGGCCTTGTGGAATACGTCTTTGAGCTCCGCGTAGGCGGATGCCTGGTTTAAAACATCCCGAACAAAGCCGTTGATGCCGCCGTTCCGCGGGGCCCCCCGCGCGGTGTCCCACGCCGCCGAGCGTTTCGCCGACAGCATCAGACGCATGGCCATTTCGGGATTGGGCTTCCCGTCGGGATGGAGCCTGCCCCAGAAGAGTGTGTGATACCCATTGGGGTGGGGGGAGCGCTCGAGCAGCTTCTCCAGGAGTGCTGCCAGCAGCGGAGCCTGTCCGGCGAGTGGCAATCGGCATTCGGACCGGTGACCAATCACGCCGCGGTTGGCGTCGGATGAGTACACGATCCAACGGATGTCGCAATCCTCCCGGGCGATGGAGTAAGTCGTCTGCGCAAAGTCGGAATCGACCTCCACGACCACTGACTCCGGCGACGGGGCGACCGCTTTCGGCTGAACGGAGCCGCTGTCGTCTGCCCTGTGCACCTCCTCGCCGGAGGGCCGCGGACCCGAGCAGTTCAGCAGAACCGTACCGGACAGCCATAGGCAGACAAGCACTCGCGCACGCGACATGGCGCCAGCCTCCGCAATGGGATTCCCTGGAGAGGGTCTGGCAATTATAGACCCGATGATCCGCTACCGGTGCATGGTTTCGCGCCGCAGGGGCAGCCTGGGTTGCTGCGGCGTCTTTCAGAGGCCCGGCCCGCGTTCAAGGAAGTTCCGCCGTGGGAGCGGTTTTCCGCTCCACCCGCCCGAACCGGGCAGCCAGATCCTCCAGGAGCGAGTACACAACCGGCACCACGACCAGCGTCAGCAGGGTGGACGTAATCAGTCCGCCGATGACCGCACGGGCCATCGGCGCGCGCATTTCCGAGCCGGCGCCGATTTCAAAAGCCAGCGGCAGCATCCCGAAGATCATCGCCAGCGTCGTCATGACGATCGGCCGCAGCCTCGTGTTGCCCGCCTCTATCAGCGCCTCGTTGCGCTCCTTGCCCCTGCGGCGGAGCACATTCGTGTAGTCCACCAGCAGGATGGCGTTCTTCGTCACCAGGCCCATCAGGAGGATCAGCCCGATCATCGACATGATGTTGAGCGTGTCGCCCGTCAGCATGAGCATACCCACCACGCCGATGAGGGACATGGGGAGCGACAGCATAATGGAAAACGGGTGCGAGAAGCTCCCGAACTGCGAGGCCAGGATCAGGTAGATGAACACCACGGCGAGGATGAGCGCATCATAAATGTAGCCGAAGGTTTCCTCGAGTTCCTCTGTCTGGCCGGTGTAGGAGACGCTGAATCCCGGCGCGAGGTCCAGTTCCCCGCCGCGCGCGCGGATGTCCGTGATCACGTCTCCGAGCGGCCGCCCGATGGTGTTGGCCGTCACCCGCACCTCGCGGATCAGATCCCGCCTGCGGATCTGCGAAGCGCTTGTGCTGCGCTCGAAGTGTGCGACCTGCCCGACCGGGATCACCATGTCGTTCCCGGCCGCGTCCTTGTTGCCGCTCAGTATGTCGACCTCGTTCAGCAGTTCCAGCGACCGCCGCTGCTCCTCCCCGAAGCGAACGCGCACGTCGTAGGCGTCGCCATCCTCGTCCTCGAACTGGGTGGCCACCTCGCCGTTGAGCAGCGCCCTCAGGGACAGCGCCACAGCGTCCAGGTTGAGCCCCAGATCCGACGCCAGTCCCCGGTCGATCCGGATCTTCACCTCGGGCTTGTCGCGGTCCAGGCTGCGGTCGACATCCACCGCTCCGGGGACCGCGCGCACGATGTCCGCCATCCGCCCGGAGAGCCCGTCGAGCACCAGCAGATCCGGCCCGCGCACGCTGATCTGAATGGGTTTCGCATCGCCCATCTCCTCCACTTCTTCGACGCTCGTGATGGCCCGGCCGTAATGCAGGAGTTCCTCGCGTACGCGGGTGCGCAACTCGTCGTAGCCCAGAGCCCGCTCGGACTTGGGGACCAGCTTCACATAGATCATTCCCTGATTGAGCGCCGCGGCAATCCCGGTTCCAATGGTCGTAAATGTGTACTCCACGCCTGGCTGAGCAGCGATGACGTTGCCGATTTCCACCGCCACGCCTTCGGTTTCGGCGATGCTGGCGCCGGGCGCCGCCTTGAAGCTCACCTGGAACTCGCCCCGGTCGAAGTCGGGCATGAAGGCGGAACCGAGATAGGGAAAGGCGGCCAGGCTCCCCACGAAGAGCGCCAGCGCGAGCAAGACGACCAGCGCACGGTGCCGCAGCGACGCCGCGATGATCCGCTTGTACACCACGTGGAGTTCTTCGAATTTCCGGTCGAAGGCCTCCAGCAGCCGCGCCAGGCCGCGGCGTCGCATGCTGGTTTCGACCGCGGGATCGTACCAGCGCGACGAGAGCATCGGATCGAGCGTGAACGAGACAAAGAGCGAAACGAGAACCGCAAACGCGACCGTGATGCCGAATTCGAAAAAGAAGCGGCCGACGACCCCGCCCATGAAGGCCACCGGCACGAAAACGGCGATGATGGAGAACGTGGTCGCCATCACGGCCAGGCCGATCTCGGAGGTGCCGAAGCGCGCCGCCTCGTAATGATCCCGGCCGCGCTGCATGTGGCGCACGATGTTTTCGCGCACGACGATGGCGTCGTCGATGAGCAGCCCTATGGCCAGCGAAAGGCCCATGAGCGTGAGGACATTGAGCGTGAAGCCCATCGCCCGCATGACGATGAAGGCGGAAATGACGGACACCGGAAGTGTCAGCCCCGTGATCACGGTGCTGCGCCAGGAGTTCAGGAAGACGAAGACCACCATGACGGTAAAGATCGCGCCCAGGATCATGGTGATCTGCACGTCGTGGATCGAATCCTCGATAAAAACGGACAGGTCCTTCACGACGCTCAGCCGGGCACGCCCCTCCAGGTCCTGGTTCAGGCGCGGCAGGGCGTACTTGACCGCCCGGGCGACTTCCACCGTGTTGCTGCCCGACTGCTTGCGGACCTCCAGCGCAAGTGCCCTTTCGCCATTGACCAGGGCCAGGGTCCGCTGCTCTTCGTGGCTGTCCACGACCCGGGCCACTTCGCGCAGGTAGATCGGAACACCGTCGGCATTCTTCACGATCAGGTCCCGGAAGAGCTTCGGATCCGTGATCTTCCCCTGCACCCGGACCAGCTCCTCCAGCGGGCCGTGTTCGATCTTGCCCGCCGGGATTTCGAGGTTCTCGCGCCGGATGGCCTCCACGACTTCCGGAACCGTCAGCGCGTACAGCTTCAGCCTGGCAAGATCCAGCAGGACCTGGATCTCGCGGCGCTGCCCGCCGACAATCGACAGCGAGCCCACGCCCTCGATGTTCTCCAGGCGCCGCTTGATGACCTTTTCCGTCAGCGTCGTCAGTTCGACCGGCGACAGCGTTTCGGAGTCGACCGCCAGCGAAAGGATCGGCAGATCGGCCGGGTCCAGCCGCTGGATGACCGGTTCCTCCACGCCCTCGGGAAAATCCCGCCTGAGCGCCGCCACCTTGCTGCGCACATCCTGCGCCGCCGTGTGGATGTCCGTCCCCAGCGTGAATTCAACCACGATGCTGGAGACGCCTTCGGTTGTGGTCGAATTGATGTGCCGGACGCCCTCGATGGGATTCACCGCCTCCTCGATGCGCCGGGTCACCTCGGTTTCCACGGTCTCGGGAGCCACTCCCGGATAGACCGTCAGAATGCTGACGACGGGAAAATCGACGTCCGGGAACAGGTCGGTGCTCAGATCCTTGTAGGAGAAGAGGCCGAGAACCACGAGCGCCGCCATCATCATGGTGGCAAAAACGGGTTGCTTGATGGACAAATCCGAAAGAAACATGGCCTAGCGCACCTCGCCTCCGCCGGTCCCGGCCACACGGACCGCGCTGCCGTCTTTCAGCGCCGGCCCGATTTCGGTAATCACCTTTTCGCCCTCACGCAAGCCCTCGCCGATCCGGAGCAGATCCCCGCTGCTGTCCAGGATAGTCACGGCCCGTTGCACGGCCCTGCCCCCTTCCGCGACATAGACGTGGCCGGACGTGTCGCGGTCTGCGGCCGCGGTGAAGGAGGACCGCGGCACCACGAGCGCCGCCGGCTCACGCCGGATCTCGATCGCGCCGCGGGCGTACATCCCGCTCTTCAGCACGGCGCCCGCATTGACAATCCGCACGAGCACCTTGACGGCCCTGCTGGCGCTCTCGACCATCGGGTTGATAGACGCCACCGTGCCTCCGAAGGGTCTGTCGCCCCAGGTGGGTGTCGTGAATTGCACCTTCTGGCCGGTGCGTATTTCCGCCAGGCGGTAGGATGGGACCAGGCATTCCAGTTCCAGGCGCGTGTTGTCGACCAGCGTGTACACGGGAAAGCCTGCGCCGAGCAGCGATCCGCGGTCGAAGTGTTTCTTCTGGATCTGCCCGGCGGTCTGCGCAAAGATCCGGCAGTCTGCCAGCGCTTTCTCGGCGATGGCCACTGCAGCCTTCGCCTGATCCCGCTGCGCCTCGGCGAGCTTCACCAGGGATTCGGCGTCCCGTACACCCGTGACCGCCTCCTGGTGGTCCTTCTCGGTAATCCCTCCGGTGCGCAGCAGGTTGTCGGCACGGTCCTTTTCCCTTTTCGCATGGTCCAGGGTCACGCCGGCCCGCGCCAAGCCCGCCTCCGCCACCTCCAGCGCCGCCAGGGCCTGGCCGAGGGCCAGCCTGTAGTTGGCGGGATCGATTTCGGCCAGGAGCTGTCCCGGGCTCACGCTATCCCCCTCTTCAAAGCGCGCCTCCGCGAGGCGCCCGGCCACTTCCGTCCGGATCTCGACGACGGATTGCGAGCGGAGGCTGCCCGACACAGGGACTGTCACAGCCCACTCGCGGGAACTCACCGCGACGGCCTTAACCGCCAGTTCCGCAACGGCCGGCGCCTCCCCCGAGTTCACGCCCGCGTTGCCGTCACGGCGTCCGCAGCCCAGATGGCCGGTGGAGGCAAGGAGGAGGATGACCGCCAATAAATATCCTGCTGTGCTTCTTCTCATTTGGGTGCCGCCTCGCTTTCCAGGATGGGTTGGCCCGCCGCCAGCCGAAGCCTCGCCTTGGCCATCTCGTAGTCATAGGTCGCGCTCACGAGCGCGTTGCGCGCCACGGTCAGGGAAGTCTCCGAATCCACCACGTCCAGGGTCGTGGCTGCGCCGTACCGGTAATTAGACTGCATCATGCCCAGGACCCGCTCGGCCTGCACCAGGCTGAGGCGCGCCGCTGCAATGGCCCGCTCGGAGGACTGCAGGTCGTTGTGCGACGCCTTGATTTCCAGGCGGACGTTGTTCGTCAGCTGCGCCAGGTTCAGCTCGGCGGACCGCAGCCGGGACGCTGCCTGCATTACGAGTCCCGCCTTGCGGCCCCCGTCGTGCACCGGCAGCTTGAAATTGAGCGTCACGGTCCAGCGGTTGAAGTCCGTGTCGAAGAGGTTGTTGGGTTCGCGGGCGGACATGCCCCAGCGCCCCTCCAGGTCCACGCTCAGCCGGTTTTCCGCCTCGGCCAGCGCGAGCAGCAACCGCGTCTCGTCCACCTGCTTTCGGGCCACGGCGATTTCCGGTCGCGCCTCCACCGCTCCCGCCTGGAGCTGCGTCAGCGCCGGCGCCGGCCAGGGCCTGTACTCCAGTCGGCCGGCCGCCCTCGTGGGATGGTCGATATCCACCACGATGAGGTTGTTGATGGCTGCCTGCGCGAGACGCACGCGGTTGTCGGCGCGGATCCGCTCCGGCTCGAGGTTGGCGAGGTTGACCTCGGAGCGCAGGACGTCTATTTCGGTCGCCACCCCCAGGGCATGGCGGCTGCGCGCCAGTTCCAGGTGCCGGCGCCGCTGCTCGTAAGTGTCGCGCACGACAGCCACGCTTTCCTCCGCCAGCAGCAGGTCGTGAAATGCCTGGACCACCTTGAAGGTCACCAGGCGCCGCGCCGCCTCGAGCGCCGCTTCCTTTTCCCGCAGGCCTTCTTCCGCCAGGCGTATGGCATTGCGCACCTTGCCGGCCGTGTAGATCGGCTGGCGCACGCTCAGCCCGATATCGAACAGGTTGGCGGCGCGCGGCACCAAAGCGTCGCGGAATTCCTGGGGCACCCGGTCGAAGCTGGCGCTGTTGAGGATGCTGGGATCCCGCAGTCGCAGCCCGAAGCCCTGGATGGTGACCTCGGGAAAAGCCTGCGCCCGCACCTCCCCTATCTTGCCCTTGAGTTCCTCCAGCTGCTCGGCCGAGCGGAGCACCTCCGGATTGCGGGCCAGCGCCAAGCGGACCGCTTCCTCCAGGGGCAGCGGTTCCGCAGGCGCCTGCGCGCGCGCCTGCGCGCCGACCAGAAGCAAGCCCAGGAGCATTGGTGAGAATCTCCGAAATCTATTCATAGTGCACACCTGTCATATACCACGCGGTATATATTTCAGCCCGAAACGGAACCTTCGAGCAGAAGGTCGACCATCTCCGCGGCACGGCGGCGCGTGAGCGTTGCCCTGCCCGTAAAGAGATTCTCCAGAATCGCAAACAGGCGCATCGCCATCAGGGCCGTAGCGAGCCGTTTGGGGTCTCCTCGCAGCTCCCCGCTCTCGATGCCCTCCCGGAACACGCCGGCAAGCAGTTCGCGTTCGCGCTCCATCTGCTCGATGTAATTGAAATGGGGTCGGCGTTCCTCGGGCGAAAACACCATGCGCAGCAGGAAAAGCACGCGCACGGGGTCTTTGCGGGCGGCCCGAAAATCGGCAAAGGTCACGTTGATGAGCCGCTCCCGCAGGTTCCCCTGGGCCCGTGCCGAGCGCAGCAGGCCCTTGTGAAAGTAGGCGAAGGCATCGATCACCAGTTCATGAAAGAGCTGCTCCTTGCTGCCGAAGTGGTGGTAGAGGGCAGGCTTGGTGATCCCGGCCGCCTCGCAGATTTCCCGCGTGCTGGCGGCCGCGTAGCCTTTGTCGGCGAATATTCGCATCGCCGCTTCCAGAATCGCCGCTTTTCCGCCCGGCATCGCACGCCTCCCTTGAAGAGTCCGCGAGACCATACCGATCGGTATAGTGTTTGTCAAGCCCCGGCTTTCACAGGGAAGGGCTCTCGGGGTGCAAGTCAGCGTGCTTGTGGAGCGGCGGCGGCCGGTTCCGCGCTACCAGGCTGATATGCCGGAAAAACGGCGCAGCCTCGCTGCAATCGAGGAAAGCCGTTTTGCAGGGAGGGAGTAAACGGAGCCGCGAACGCCAGTGAGCGGTCGGGTTGCACGATCAAGCCACACAACCCGTCGCTGTCGCTCCGGGCCCCGTTGACTCCCGGCCGGCAAGCAGAGACGGTAGAAATGGCGACGTACGGCCGTTGTTGTCAAGCTCTCCTCGCGCGCGGGAAAGATTTTGCGGATTAGTCGTGCGGATTTCACGAAAGTCCACAGGCGGGTGCGGAATAATCCGTGCAATCCGTGGCAGGAGAAAAATCTTCCTATGGGTGCGGAGCGCGCGGGCTCGAGGGCGTCACCACGGGCCGTTCCACGAGAATCCTGCCCGTGAGGATGAAATCCAGCGTCTGCCGCAGATCCGCCTCATTCCCGGCCGCGAGAACCAGCCCGCCCGCATCCTTGACCGTATTGAAGAACTCGGCCTCGGTGTCGAAGGCGATGAAGTAAATCCCGGCCTGGTGTTCCGGCGGCAGCGCGGCCATCACGGCGGCGACGTCACCGGGCGTGAATCCCCGGTTGTTCTCGCCGTCTGTGACCACGAGCAGGTGAAGATGCTTCATCCCGGTCGCATCCAGCTCGCGCTTGGCCGCAATCATCGCGTCCCCGATGGGCGTGCTCCCCTCGGGCACCATCTTCTTTACCAACTCGCCCGCAGCCCTGGCATCCGGCGGGCCCAGCGGCACCACGTCACGGCTGGCAGGCTGCTTTTCCCGGCCGCTGAACTCATAAACGCCCACCAGCAGCGGCATTTCAGGATTTTTCTCGGCGTATTCGGCGAACTGCCGCAGAACGCTGACCACGGCCTCCTGCGCGATGAGGATCTTGGGTTTCGGGTCGCCCCCTTCCGTGACCGCATCCCTCATGCTTCCGGAGGTGTCGATAAGCACGGCGGCTGCGATGCCCTCTCTGGCAGGCGCCTCGGTCCGGGGCTGGAGCAGTTCGCGGATAGGCTCGGTTTCGCCGGCGCGGTTGAAGCGGTTCCGGCGCGTGCCGGAACTGTCGCAGGCGGAAGTCACCGCCGACAGAAGAAGCAACAGACAAGCCAGGTGTTTCATCTTTCTCTTTCTGTAAAAAGCGCGGGGCGGCGCTGCCGCCCCTGGTTTTCGCCGATGTTATTTCTGTTCCGGGGGGTAGACGCTGATCTCGACGCGGCGGTTCAGCGCGTGGTTGTTCGCGTCGTTGGGATCCGCCGGGGCATCCCAGCCCTTCCCTTCGATGCTGAACTTGTCCGGATCGAACTTGAACTTGTCGATCAACGCCCGCTTGATCGCTTCGGCCCGCGCCAGGCTGAGTTCGCGCACGGCCTGCACGGGCACCCGCCCCTTCATGCTGGCGTCGGCGTGCCCCTCGATCAGGATCACCGCGCGCGCGAACTGGCCCGAGAGCCGCGCGACCTGTTCCAGCGTGGCGCTGACATTGGGATCATACAGCTTCCCCTGGACGGGCGTCCCGACCTCGTCGCGCGCGGGTTCGTAGGGATTGGCCGAATTCGGATAGAAGTTGATCCGGATCGTCTGGGTCAGGATGGGCGCTTCGGCCGGCACCTTGCGGAAACTCGAAGGCGTGAACGTAGCCACGCTCTCATCCTTGTGGTGCGCGAAGATTCCCTTCTTCTGGATTTTCTGCAGGAACGAGAAATCCATCACCTGGTCGAATGGAACCGGCGCACTGATCCGGCCCAGTTCCCGGTAAACGTAGCCGGCGTTCATCCAGGTGCGCTCGAAGTTGGTCGGATTCGAAGAGTTGAGGAAAAACTGTGCGTTCTCGGCAAAATTCGTGGCGTGCGCGTCGCCCGTCATGGACATGATCTCGTCGGGTTTCATGCCGAACGCGTCCGCCATCCACTTGGCCGCCTGCCCGGGATTCGTCTTGACCTGATCCATTCCCTCGAAGATCCCCGCGATCAGGCCCTCGACGACGGCCGGGTGGTCGCGCGCGAAATCGGCCCGCACCGCGTACACGTCGGCGATCAGCTTGTTGGCATCGCTCGTGCTCGAAAGGATGCGCGTCCCCGCCACACGGTCCGGAATGTTATAGATGTCGGGCGCCCATGAAACGCAGGCGTCCACCTTCCGGTCGGAGACGAAAGCCGCCGCCGCCTCGAATGCCGTCGCGGTGTACTTCACATTCACGTCAGCGGGCCGCAGTCCCGCGGAGAGGAGGAGCGAGGTCAGATAGTACTCGCTCGGCGAGTTCTGGGCGAGTGTGATGGTCCTGCCCTTCAGGTCGGCCACCGACCGGATCGCGCTCCGGACTACGATCCCGTCGCCGCCGTTGGACCAGTCGATCTGCTGCACGATGCGCGGCGCGGTCCGGGAATCCTTCACCAGCTCGGGGGCCAGCAGGACCATCATGTCCACCGTTCCCCAGAGCGTGTGGACCTCGCCGGCGGCGAAGGCGTCGCGCGCCGCCACCGGATCGTCCATCAGGATCATCTCCACGCGGAAGCCGTGTTTTTTCGCGAATACGCTCTCCGGGTTCGGCTTGGTGCCGCCGTTGGCCGCGATCACCGGCAGCCAGCCGGCCCAGAGGTTGTAGGTGAAGCGGAGGATCTTCTCCTTCTCGTCCCACTTGTACTGGCTGATCCCCTTGACTTCGGGCAGCCGGTCGGAGGGCACGTACTTGTATTCCCGGACCGTCGTAACCCCGGAGGTGTCGGGGGCCTCGGTCTCGGGACCTTCCCCGAAGAAGCCGCCCATCGGGGACTTCCCTCCCGTGCCGGTCCGGAACACGATGTAGCCGCCGACGGCAACGAGGCCAACGATCAGAAGGATGGATAGGATCTTGCCCAACGGTGTCAATCGCGCGCCCTGATCTGCCATTTGCTTCCCCCTTTCAGACGGTCACCGGTTCTTGCGGCCGTCCCGGATTCATTCTCCCGCCGGCTTCTGGGAGTCCCCCGCGGGTCCGATCTCCTTCACCGCCCCCGGCCCGGTGGCCGGCGCCGGCCTATTGGGATTCCCTGGCGGGGAGCTGCGGGCTGAGCGCCGGCGGCTCCGCCAGAAGGTCTTCGACCGCCCCGTAGATCTGCTGCTGTTCGCGTATCCACTGCGTGGTTCCGCCCAGCGTGGCCGTGATCTGGTCGATCCGGTCGGAGAGCACTTCCGGATCGGTGGAGAGCACGGCCTGCTCGCGGATGAGCTCCACCTGTTCCTGGAGGCGCGTGAGTTCGGCATCGAGGAAGACGAGCTTGTCCCTGGCCTCCCTTCGCTTCTCCAGCCGCTGCTGGAGAATCTCTATCTGGCCCGCGAGGCTCTTGCGCAGTTCCTCCCCGAGTCCCATCACCCAAAAGCCGGGATTGACCAGGCCCAGCAGGGCAAACAGGCCCACTCCGATCCAGTTCGGAGGGACAAACATCCCTATGGGGCGCGCGTTGAACGCATGTTTCACATAGTCCCGGAATCTTGGCTGCATATTCAGGCCCGCTTGCAGGATGTTTGAAGATTGCCTGCCGCCGCTCCCGGCTCGGACACCCGCCGGAATGCCTCGGTGACTACGAGGACCGCCTCCTTGAACTCCGGCTGTTCCTGGGCCACCAGGGGCGGAACGCCCACCGTCGGCGGAATCGCATCCCGGATGTCGTAGCCGATCTGTCCGGGAGCCTGGGTGAAAATCCAGACCCTTTCTCCCAGGTAGACGGCCTCCGTCACGCTGTGCGTGATGCAGAAGATCGTGGGGTGCGTCCGGTTCCAGAGCTCCACCACGAGTTCCTGCATCTCCAGCCGCGTCGGCTCGTCGAGTGCCGAGAAGGGCTCGTCCATCAGCAGGATCCTCGGCTCCATGGCCAGGGAGCGCGCGATGGCAACTCTCTGCTGCTGCCCGCCCGAAAGCTGGTGCGGGTATTTCTTCATGTGGTCCTCGAGCCCCACTTCCGTGATCAGCGCCTCGGCTTTCGCGGCACGTTCGGTGGCGCTCAGACCCATGCTCCGCCGATTTATCTGCAGTCCGAACATCACGTTTTCCCGCACCGTCAGATGCAGAAACGAGCTGTACTGCTGGAAGATCATTCCGCGGTCGCGCCCCGGTCTTCCCCACCACCTCTGCCAGGACCAGGTAGGTCCAGCCCACACCGAAGGCCAGCCGCATCGAGTGCCAGATGTCGGGCAGGGCCACCGGCACAAGAACCCTCCGGATGACATCCCAGCGGCTCGCACCGAGCGTGTAGGCGGTCTTCAGGTAGACATCGGGCACCGAATTGATCGCCTTGACTACCAGCGGGGCCAGGAAAATGCCGAAGGCCATGGCCAGAAACACGACCTTCTGTGTTTCGTCCAACCCGAACCAGGACATCGTGAGCGGGACGAGCGTGGCTATCGGAATGTAGCCGCTGGCCGTGACCGAAGGATCGAAGGTGGAGCGGACGCTGCCGAAGGCGCCCATCAGGATGCCGAGCGGGAGCACGATGGCAAGCGCCAGGAGAAACCCCAGCGCCACCCGCCGCAGGCTGATCCACGCGTGGTCGAACAGGCCGCGGTTGTCGAGATCGCTCGTGGTCAGAAGATCGTTGAGGCTGTCGATGACCTCCGAGGGGCTGGGCAGGATGGTCGGTCCCAGGACGCGTTCCTCCGGGATTCCCCGCGTGGCCAGCCACCAGAAAAAGACAAGCAGCGCGATCGGCAGCAGCCCCAGAACGATCGATGCCGTGCGAGGGACCTGACCTCGGATTGCCGTGATCCAGTTGGGTGCCATTGGTGAGACATTAAGCAGGATTCCGGCCGGGTGTCAACAGTGAGGATTCCCGATCTCCGCGTGGGGCCTCGTTTATTCGTCTCTCCGGCCGTCCCGGGCGCCCGCGCGGAGCTGAAAACAATTGAAACAGCCTGTCAAAGTATCTATCTTTGATTGGCTTGCATTAGCCCTGATACTTCCGATGAAACAAGGAAAGGAATCGAAGCATGCCTGACATCGACGACGCCGGCGAATCAAAAGACTTTCATATCGATGTTCCTGCCAAAAACACGGCATTTTTCCTGAAGGGTTCCAATGCCCTGGACTGGGGACTGCAGAACCGCCTGTCCCGGATATTCAGCCCGGCCTCCGGCAGAACCGTAATGCTCGCCATAGACCACGGCTACTTCCAGGGGCCAACCACCGGCCTTGAGCGGATCGACGTCAACATCGTGCCGCTGCTCCAATACGCCAGCGCCTTGATGCTCACCCGGGGCATCCTCCGCACCACTATTCCGTCGACCTTCGGGCAGGGAGTGGTGCTCAGGGCGAGCGGGGGGCCCAGCATCCTGAAGGAGCTGTCCAACGAGGAGATCGCGGTGGACATCGAGGACGCCCTGCGCCTGAATGTCGCCGCCATGGCCGTGCAGGTGTTCATCGGCGGCGAATTCGAAACCCGCACAATACACAACATGACCCGCCTGGTGGATATCGCCAACCGGTACGGCATGGCGGTTCTCGGGGTGACGGCGGTGGGCAAGGAGCTCACACGGGATGCGCGGTACCTGAGGCTTGCCTGCCGCATCTGCGCGGAGCTGGGGGCGCACGTGGTCAAAACATACTACGTGCCCGAGGGGTTCGAAACCGTCACGGCCTCCTGTCCGGTTCCGATCGTCATGGCCGGCGGCAAAAAGCTGCCGGAGCGCGACGCCCTAATAATGGCCTACAACGCCGTCAGCCAGGGTGCTTCGGGCGTGGACATGGGCAGGAACATCTTCCAGTCGGAGGCTCCGGCGGCCATGATCCAGGCGGTGGGAAGAGTAGTGCACGAGATGATGAAGCCGGAACAGGCGTATGACCTGTACCGGACTTTGAAGGAAAGCAAGTAACAACAGGGGCGCGCCCCACCGAATACGATCCGGGATATCCATGGAAAACCGCTGGTCGGACGAACGCGCGGCAGAGTGCATTGCCACGTACGGTGAGAAGTGGGGGGAGGACCTCGCCCTGCGTCTCTACGTGGCAACCCTCATCGGCGCGGAAGAGTGCCTGGTGCTGCACGGGGGGGGCAACGCTTCGGTCAAGACCACATACGCCAACATCTTCGGCGAGATCATCCCGGCGATCTTCGTCAAGGCCTCGGGATTCAACATGGCCTCCAGCGAACCCGAGGGGTATGTCCGGCTGGATTTGGAGTATCTCAGGAGGCTGCGCACGCTGGAGGACCTGTCCGACGAGGACATGATCCGCGAGCTGCGGACCCACCTGCTGGAGTCGAGGGGTCCGGTGCCATCGATCGAAACGCTGGTGCACGCCTTCATTCCGGAGAAATTCGTCGACCACACCCACGCGGATGCGATCCTCGCCCTTACCAACCAGCCGGATGGCGAGGACCTCGTGCGTGAGGCGCTTGGTTCCGACGTCTCGATCCTCGGTTACGTCAGGCCCGGATTCAAGCTCGCCCGGGCGGCCGCCGTGGCCTACGACCAGGCCGGCGATTGCCGGGGCATGGTGTGGATGCGGCACGGACTGCTCACCTGGGGGAGCACAGCCCGACAGTCCTATGAAGCGAGCGTGGAGCTGATCAACCGGGCCGAGGCATTCATCGCCCGCAGGTCCCGGCGCCCGCTGATTGTTGCCTCGGCCACCCCGGTCCAGGATGCCGGGGCCCGCTACGCCAGGATCGGCCCGCTCATCCGAGGGCTTCTCGCAAGGCCGTCTGGCGGCCCCGACGATCCTTTCATCCGCTCCATCCTGGTGCCGCTCATCACCCGCGAAGTCCTCGATTTTGTCGATTCCGACCGCGGGAAGGAGTTCGCCCTTTCTCCGCCGCTGACCTCCGACCACCTGATCCGCACCAAGGCTCTCCCGCTCTGGGTGGAGGCGCCGGACTTCAGGGAAGCCGAAGAACTCCGGACGCTGATGGCCGATGCGATCGCCGGTTACTGCGGCTCCTATGACGCGTATGTCTCGCGACATGCCGCGCGGATGCCCGGCGGAATCTCGCGTCTCGATTCCATGCCCCGGGTGATTCTGATGCCCGGGGTGGGGGCGATCTGTGCCGGGAAAGACGTCCACGCGGCCCGCATCGTCCGGGATGTCACTGCCCACACGCTTGCGGTCAAGTCGATGGTGGCGGCGATGGGCACCTATCTCGGGATCCCGGAAGCCGAGCTGTTCGACATGGAATACCGGGGTCTGCAGCACGCGAAGCTCGGGGGGAACTCGATCCTGCCCCTGTCCCACCACGTGGCCCTGGTCACCGGAGCCGCGGGTGCGATCGGTGCGGGTGTGGCCGAGGTGTTGCTGGAACAGGGCTGCCACGTGGCCCTCACCGATCTGCCCGGAGAGCGCCTGGACAGCCTGGTGGCAGAGCTGCGGCCGTCCTTCGGCGAGCGCGTCATGGGCGCGCCGCTGGACGTCACAGCGCCCGAATCGGTGGCGGCCGGCTTTGCTCAGGTGATCTCTGCGTGGGGAGGAGTCGACGTCGTTATCGTAAATGCCGGCCTGGCCCATGTGTCGTCGCTGGCCGAGATGCAGCTGGAGGAGTTCCGCAGGCTCGAGCGGATAAACCTCGAAGGCACGCTGCTGGTGCTGGCGGAGTCGGCAAGGCATTTCCGGCTGCAGGGCACCGGAGGTGACATCGTTCTGGTGTCGACCAAAAACGTTTTTTCTCCGGGCGCCAACTTCGGCGCCTACAGCGCCACCAAAAGCGGGGCGCACCAGCTCGCGCGCATCGCCAGCCTGGAGCTGGCGGAGCTGGGAGTAAGGGTCAACATGGTCTCCCCGGATGCGGTGTTCGGAGATGAAGGCCGGAGATCGGGGCTCTGGGCCGCGGTGGGACCCGGCCGGATGCGCGCGCGCGGCCTGGACGAGCAGGGCCTCGAGGAATACTATCGCAACCGGAATCTGCTGAAGGCCAGGGTGACAGCCAGGCACGTGGGGAACGCCGTGCTTTACTTCGCGACCCGCCGGACCCCGACCACCGGCGCTACCCTGCCGGTGGACGGCGGCCTCCCCGACGCCACACCCCGGTAGGCAGGCCGCACGCAGTTGTTTTTGGCACCGGTCGCCTTCGAGCCCTGGAGGCGAGAAGACAATCGCCGGCAGGAAACCCAGGCACCGGGAATCCCCGGCAGTTGAGGCCCCCATGTTCAGACGCCAGAGATCAGGATCGGTAATTTGTGCTTCGTGCGGCAAGCTCGTCGGGGTGCGCGACCCGGTCTGTTGGAACTGCGGGCGCAGAAATCCGGGAATGTGGGGCTTCGCTCCGCTGCTGCGCCGATTCGGCGGCGATCTCGGCTTCGTCCCGCTGGTGATGGGGGGATGCGCGGCGCTGTACGTGGCGACCCTGCTGGTGGACCCAGCCGGCATCCGCAGCGGGGGAATGTTCTCATTCCTCTCTCCCAGTTCGAAGTCTCTTTTTCTCTTCGGCGCCAGCGGAGCGATCCCCGTTTTCCATCTCAACCGCTGGTGGACACTGCTGAGCGCCGCCTGGCTGCACGGAGGCCTGCTGCACATCCTGTTCAACATGCTCTGGGTCCGCCAGCTCGCTCCTGCCACGGCAGAGCTCTACGGCGGCTCCCGCATGGTGATCATCTACACGGCGTCCTCGATTGCCGGGTTTCTGCTAAGCAGCACGGCGGGCTACTTCCTCGGCTGGATGCCTATCCCCTTCCTCCGCGGCGCGCAGCTCACGATCGGCGCCTCCGCGCCGATCTTCGGCCTGCTGGGAGCGCTCGTTTACTATGGCCGCAGGGGGGGGAGCAGCCACATCGGCGGGCAGGCCTGGACCTATGCCCTGATCCTCTTTCTGTTCGGCTTCGCCATGCCGGGGGTGGACAACTACGGACACCTGGGAGGTTTTATCGGCGGCTACGGGATGTCCCGGTGGCTGGATCCGCTCGAGCCCGAGCGGGGGGATCACATGCTGGCAGCGCTGGCGTGCATCGGGCTCACGACGCTATCGATCCTGGCCTCGCTGCTGCACGGTGCAACCCTCTGACGCCCCGCGGGGCGCTCCAGTCTGCCTCTACCCCCCGAGCCTGATCATTTCGATTTTGCGGCGCGCAGCGGCCTGGTAGCCCTCGTCCGAGTTCATGGCCGCGAAGCGCTCCTCCGAATACCTGTCGCTGCGGCAGAACCAGACCGACTCGATGAAACCCGCGATCCGCTCCTCGCCCGCGCCGCCGCGCAGCAGGCCCTTAAGGTCGTGCCCCCTGTCCGAAAAGAGGCATGTCACCAGATGGCCGTCCGCCGTGAGCCTCGCCCGGTTGCAGCCCCGGCAGAAGGGCGCGCTGACCGAGGGAATGATCCCGATGCTTCCCGCTCCATCGGCGAACTCATAGGCCGTCGCAGGAGCCGAAGCTTCCGCCCCGGAAGCCTCGATCAAGGGAAACTTCTGGTGGA
Organism: Acidobacteriota bacterium; assembly: GCA_037444305.1. GTDB lineage: Bacteria > Acidobacteriota > UBA6911 > UBA6911 > UBA6911 > JBBIMP01. Next base: position 178,622 of record JBBIMP010000011.1, on the reverse strand, counting down.
TCCGCGCCAGGATTTCGGCCTGGGGCACCAGCTTCCGGGTCTGCCAATCCGTCGCATTGCCCGCATCCATGTACTCGATGAAGCGGAGCGAAAAGCCGTGGCTCCGCGCGAAATCCACCATGTCGAGGACCTCGTCGTCGTTGACCCCCCGGACAACCACGGTGTTGAGCTTTACGGGTCCCAGGCCGGCGCGCCGCGCGGCAAACAATCCGTCGAGGACGTGCCGCAATTCCCCGTTTTGAGTGATCCTCCGGAATCGCTCCGGATCGAGCGAATCCAGGCTCACATTGACCCGCCGCAGGCCGGCCGCCGCCAGCCGGCCGGCCAGACGCGCCAACAGCGAGCCGTTAGTAGTGACACAGATGTCCCGTATTCCGGGGATTTCGCTCAGTTGTTCAACGAGGCGCTCGAGGTCGCGTCTGAGGAGGGGTTCCCCGCCGGTGATCCGGATCTTGGCGGCGCCCAGCCGTACGAAGATGCGCGCGAGAGCCGCAATTTCTTCGAAGGAGAGAATCTCGCTCCGCTCGATCCACTCGTAGCCTTCACCAGGCATGCAGTAGCTACAGCGGTAGTTGCATCGGTCGGTCACTGAGATCCGCAGATCGCGGATCGGCCGGTTCAGGCTGTCCACCAGCATCCCATCCTCCCCGGAGCCGCATGATACCACAAGGCTCCATGGCCGGGAGGCCGGGGTGTGGCGCGTGCGAGGCTGTCGTGTTGCGACAGCTCCCAGTCCATTGCGCCCCGGTTTCTGCCGCCTCCTTGCTGTGGTAGAGCAGCTGGTCGGCCCTCCTGAGAAGGCTCTTCTGGTCGTCCTCCGGCCTTGCGAGCGTCGCACCCATGGAAACCGTCACGCTCAACCGACCTTTTATATTGTGTAAAACACTGCCTTTGCCTATCCTTATCGACTTGATGGATTGCTGTCGTCGGCCCCGGAACTCGGGTCTTAGGGAAGCCCCCGCTGGAGAGCCTAGGAGGAAACATGACTCGGCCCATCTTCACTTTTTCCGTGTCGCCCGCCCTGCCGGAAGAGCTCACCGTGCTGAAAGAGCTGGCCTACAACATGCTGTGGACCTGGGATCACGAACTCCTCGAGCTGTTCATGCGCCTGGACCCGGACCTGTGGGAGGATACCCATCACAATCCCGTGGAAATGCTGGGACGGATCAAGCAGGAGAAGCTGACCGCGGCTGCCCGCGATGACGCTTTCATCGCGCAGATGGAAAGAGCCACCGAGAGGTTCCGCGAGTACATTCATGCGCCTTCCACATGGTATCGGCGGGTGCACAACGGAGAGGGCGCGCCGGCCATAGCCTACTTCTCGGCCGAGTATGGCATTGCCGGGTGCCTCCCCATATATTCGGGCGGCCTGGGCGTGCTTGCCGGCGACCACCTCAAGTCGGCCAGCGACCTCGGGATCCCTCTCATCGGTGTCGGACTTCTTTACCAGAAGGGCTACTTCCGCCAGTACCTGAACGCGGATGGCTGGCAGCAGGAAATGTATCCTGAAAATGACTTCTTCACCCTGCCGCTGCACCTCGAGAAAAACAGCGACGGTCGCGCTCTCACGGTGGCAGTCGATTTCCCGGAGAGACAGGTTCATGCGCAGATCTGGCGGGTCCAGGTGGGCAGGATTCCCCTTTACCTGTTGGACACGAACATCTCGGCCAACTCCCCGCAGGACCAGGACATCACCGACGAGCTTTACGGCGGCGACAGGGAAACCCGGATCAAGCAGGAAATCCTGCTGGGGATCGGCGGCTGCAGGGCACTCGCGGCGCTCGGCATCAAGCCGCTGGTGTACCACATGAATGAAGGACATTCTGCCTTTCTGGCCCTGGAGCGGTGCCGGCGGCTGATGGCGGACCAGGGACTTACTTTCCCCGAGGCGCGCGAGGCTACAATAGCGGGGACGGTTTTCACGACACATACTCCGGTCATAGCGGGCAATGACTATTTCTCGCCGGCGCTGGTCGAGAAATACTTGCAGGCCTTCTACAAGTCTCTCCACCTGGACCAGAAGCGGTTCTTCGCCCTCGGCCGGCAGAACCCGGAGGACAGTCACGAGGATTTCTGCATGACCGTCCTCGCGCTCAGGATGGCGGGCTACAGCAACGGTGTCAGCCAGCTTCACGGGACGACATCCAGGAGAATGTGGAGGAATGTCTGGCCGGGGCTCCCTGAGGAGGAGACGCCGATCACCGCGGTAACCAACGGCGTGCATGCTCCCTCGTGGGTCAGCCGCGACATGGCCGGCCTGCTCACACGCTACCTGGGGCCGCGCTGGCGTGAAGATCCGGGAGATTACGCGCTCTGGAGCCGCATCCACAACATCCCGGACGAGGAACTCTGGCGGACGCACGAACGACGCCGCGAACGCCTGGTCGCCTTTGCCCGCGCGCGGCTGCGCAGCCAGCTGGAAAGGCGGGGGGCGCCCACGACGGAGGTGCATCAGGCAGACGAGATCCTGGATCCGGAGGCCCTCACCATCGGATTTGCCCGGCGCTTCGCCACCTACAAGCGCGCCACCCTCATGTTCCGGGATGCCGAACGCCTGATTCGGATCCTAAACCAGGAGAAACGGCCCGTTCAGATCATCTTCGCCGGCAAGGCCCATCCTCAGGACAACACGGGCAAGGACCTGATCCGCCAGATCATTCACTTCGAGCGCCGGCCCGACGTGCGGCGGCGGATGGTGTTCATCGAAGATTACGACATGGTGGTCGCACGCTACCTGGTGCAGGGCGTGGACATCTGGTTGAACACCCCGCGGCGCCCGCTGGAGGCGAGCGGCACCAGCGGCATGAAGGCGGCGCTCAATGGCGCGCTCAACCTGAGCATCCTGGACGGGTGGTGGGACGAGGCTTACAATCCGAGCACCGGCTGGGCGATCGGCAGCCACGAGGAATACGGCAACGAATATTACCAGGACGAGGTCGAGTCCAACGCCCTGTACGATCTCCTCGAAAAGGACATCGTGCCGCTCTTCTTCACGAGGGCCGCCGACGGGCTGCCGCGCGGGTGGCTGGGCAAAATGAAGACAGCCATGAGGGCGCTCGGCCCTCAATTCAATTCCAAGAGGATGCTGCGCGAGTACACCGAAAACCTCTATCACCCCGCAAGGCGGCGCTACGAGGAGCTGGCGGCCGAGGATTTCGCCCGGGCCAGGGTGTTCGCCGCATGGAAGGAGCGGGTGAAGTCCCACTGGCCGGCCATCCGCATCCATGAGGTCAAGGGGCACATGCCCGAAGACCTGAAGGTCGGCATGTCGCTCAAGGTCCAGGCGTGGATCGACCTGAGCCAGCTGACGCCCGATGATGTGTCCGTCCAGCTCTTCCAGGGACCGATTGGGGCGAAGGGCGAAATTCTGCAGTCCAAGATCGTCACCATGCACCCCGACGGCAAGCCGGAGGGCTCGGTGCATATGTTCCTGGGCTCCATCGAGCCCCGCACCAGCGGCCGGCACGGATGCACCGTGAGGGTGCTGCCGAAAAACACCGACCTGGACAACGCCTTCCGCGAAGGTCTTGTTATCTGGAAGTGAGTGCGCGCTGCCTGCGCGGCGCCTGCAATTCGAAATCCCGAGGATCAGCCATGCCAGCAATCAAGTCCGTGCATTGCCTCATTTACGACGTCGACGGCCTTCTGCTCGACACCGAGCAGTACTATACCGAAGCCGCGATGGTCATCGCACGCAGGTATGGCAAGTCGTTCGACTGGAGCTTGAAGGCACGGATGATCGGCAAGAGGGCGCTGGATTCGGCGAAGATCTTCACCGAAGCTCTCGGCCTGCCCCTGTCCGCGGAGGAGTATCTGAAGGAGAGGAAAGGACTGCTCGACGAGATGTTTCCCCGGGCGGAGCCACTGCCCGGCGCCCGGGAACTGACCCGGCACTTTCACGCCTGCGGGGTTCCGCAGGCGCTGGCCACGAGTTCAGACAGGCGCAATTTCGACCTGAAGACGGCGAGGCACGGGGAATGGTTCGCCATTTTCGACTGCCTGGTTGCAGGGGACGATCCCGCAGTCGGCCGGGGGAAGCCCGCGCCGGATATCTTCCTGGTCGCGGCCGCACGCCTGGGAACCGCCCCCGGCGACTGCCTCGTTTTCGAGGATTCCCCGGCCGGGGTTGAGGCCGCGGTCGCGGCCGGCATGCCGGTTATCGCGGTGCCGGATCGCGCGCTGGGCAACGGAGCCTGCCGGGGCGCCGACCAGGTACTGCAGAGCCTCTGCGACTTCGATCCCGCGGCTTGGGGTTTGCCGCCCTGGAGCAGGCCATGAAAAGCTATCGCCAGACACTGGAGTTCCACGTCGCTTCGCGAATGGACTCCGTCACATCACCCCCCAGGTGCAACGGGCGCTGAGGGAGAGCGGCATTCGCGAGGGGCTCTGCCTGGTGAAGACTGATCAGAGATAGCCGGCCAGGCGGCGCGCAGCGCGTTCAGCGCCTCCCGCCTCCGGATGCAGCGGCGGATCAGGCGTGCGCCAGAGCCGATCCAAGCCTTCCCGCAAGCCACCGCGATACAAAAGCTCGGCGGGGATGTGTGCATTGCGCAGATATTTCCCCATCCCTTCGACCAGGACCGGGTATTCCAGAAAATCCGTCCGCTCGGCATAGAGCAGGGGTTTGCCGTTCACCGCGCAGTCCGAAAGAATGCCGAATCCCGGTTTGGAAATCACGGCGTCCACCGAGGCGACCACGTCGCAAAAGCACACTGTATCCCGGTCGATGGCATGGATGTTGGGCCGTCGCCAGAACAACGGCAGGACCGTGAAAAACTCGTATTCCGTCAGAGCGGCTACTCGATCGAGGGCCCGCTCATCCCACTCCAGTGAAGTGAAGGACAGCAGGATCCACTTCTTTTGAGAGTCGCAGCAGGCAAGTCCGGCAATCTCCTCCCGGCGGTTTCTGCCGGGCGAGGCTACCAGACCGATCTCCTCTACGCGGCGAAACGCGCTCATTTCCTCGCTGAAGGGGAGGCGCAGCAGCAGGTCCGCCTTGGCATAACCGGCGGAGATCCACCGGATTATCCTCTCCCACCGGGAATCCAGCATGCGGTAGGCCGAGTAAATCCAGTCCCAGCCGAAGTTCCCCACGGCAATCGCCGGAATAGCCGCAAGTGAAGCCGCCTCCAGGGGAATCGCGGCAATGTCGGAAACCACGAGCCGGGCTCCCAGGTCGCGCAATAGCCGCGTCTCGTGGGCAATCAGCTCTTCGTGCTGATCGTAGAGTGTGCAAATCCTCTCGAGCGTCGCTGGAATGTCTACACGGATCGAGTCGAGCTGCACCATCCCGACATCGAAGGATCGGGAGCGAAACCCCAGGCGGGAGTCGGGGAGGCGGTTCCGGAAGAAGGGCTCCGGGAGCTCGCTCGTGATGCAGATTTCAATGTCGGGGCGTATGCGGCCTAGCGCGCGAATGATGTCGCACGACCGCACCCCGTGTCCGTAGCCGTGTGAACTGACGTAGTAGGCGACGGGATACACCTCGGCTCCTAGGGTTCCTCCGGCTGCGACTCCAGCCAGCGCTCCGCCTGGAGAGCCGCCATGCAACCGAAACCCGCCGCCGTGACGGCCTGCCGGTATTGGTGGTCATGCACGTCGCCGGCAGCAAAAACCCCTTCAATGCTCGTCTTCACGTGATCGTGCGTCGCGATGTAACCGCCGGCGGTCAGTTCCAGAGCTCCTCCGAGGAATTCCGTCGCCGGTGCGTGCCCGATACCCATGAAGACCCCCTCGATCGGTTCCGTCCGCTCCTCGCCGGTACGGACGTTCTTTACCCGCACAGCCTCGAGCGCGTCGCCGCCGATGTAGCCGGTGAGCACGGAGTCCCACAGGAAGTGAATCCTGGGATTCTTCTTCGCCCGCTCCTCCATGACCTTGCTGGCCCGGAGCTCGTCCCTGCGGTGCACCACGGTCACCCTGGAGGCGTGGCGGGCCAGGGTGATCGCCTCTTCCATGGCCGTGTCACCCCCGCCCACCACCATCACCTCGCGCCCCCGGAAGAACATGCCGTCGCAGATGGCGCAGGCCGACAGTCCCTTGTTCCGGAATTTCATTTCATCCGGCAGCTGCAACCACTTGGCCGTGGCCCCGGTGGCGACAATGACGCTGCGCGCACTGTGCCATATGTCCCCCGTGCGGAGGCGGAACGGCCCGCGGGGCTTGAAATCCACGTCGGTCACATCCAGTTCGAGAATCTCGGTCCCGAAACGCTCCGCCTGCTTGCGCATGCCCTCCATGAGGTCCGGCCCTGTGACCCCCTCTGGAAACCCGGGATAGTTCTCGACCTCCGACGTGAACATCAGCTGCCCCCCGGGGATCTGCATCGGTTTTGGCTCCGAAGCGACGAGCAACGGCGAAAGGCTGGCGCGCGAAGCGTAGATGGCAGCCGTGTATCCCGCCGGCCCGGATCCTATGATGATCAGCTTTCTCATGTGCCTCCACCAGATTTGAGTTCGCTCTATTAAGGCTTGTTGAGCCACGGATTACACTGATTATCCTCCATCCTGAATCGGATTAGCCGTGTAATCCGTGGCTGCCGTATTTCCCGCCGTTCGATGGAGCTCTGGATCGGTTTTGCCGGCGGCGCAGAGTGACTTACCGATCGCGTCTCTTGTAGCTGACGGCCAGGTCGCCCCGGCTTTGCGGGTCGATGAAGCTCTCGAATCCGGGCAGACTCTTCATGTACTGGTAGTACTGATCCGTTCCACGCTGGCGCCCCCAACGGCCCCCTGCCCTCGGCTCGCTGACGTTGTGCGCAGCAATACAGCCCCCGGGATCTAGCTTGGGAATCACCGCCTTGGCGTAGTTCGTATACCACTCTTTGTCGGCGTCGATGAAGACGAAGTCGAACGGCCCGGGGAGCGCCTCCACGAGCTGGTGCGCGTCTGCCAGCCGCGCATCGATGTAGCCGTCCAGGCCCGCCTCCCTGAAATTGCGCAGGGCTTCGCGGTGGCGACCTTCGTCGATCTCGATCGTGATCAGCCTGCCGCCCGTCTTGCTCAGGGCCCATGCAATCCAGATTCCCGAGTGACCGGTGGAGGTCCCTATTTCCAGGGCCTTCGTATACTTTTTCTCGAGAACAATGTTGTAGAGCGCCTTCCCGTCCTGCTCGGGCACATTCATGTCACGCCAGCGGTTTCTCATTTTCTGGAGCAGGGCTCTGACCTTGTCATCGATGTTTTCCGCCGCGGTCGAACTTTCGACCGTGAGTGCGGAGCCCGCAAGAGCGAGCACAATGCTGATCGCGAGAGTCCATTTAAGCGCCAGTGTTTTCATGTAACTCCTCTATCGTGCAAATCAAAGACATGGAATAATCCTGCCCTGCTTTGCGCCGTTTCTCAAGGCCGCAGGCAGCTTCCCCGGCCCGCCGCGGGACGACTACCCATTAATACGCCTTCCTGTCCGGGTGTTTCGGCGCAGTTTCCAGCGCACCCGCTGGAAAATTTAGGTATCATTTCACTCCCGAGAAAAGACCGGAGAATTTGTGCGCAAGGCGTTTTTCATCATTGCCGGAATCACATCCGTCGGTCTGGCCACGGCGGGAATTTTTCTCCCGCTGCTCCCGACAACGCCATTCCTGCTGCTGGCGGCCGCCTGCTTTCTGAGAAGTTCGGAGCGCCTGTACCGCTGGCTGGTCAACCACAGGTGGTTCGGACGCTACATCACCAACTACCGGGAGAAAAGGGCGATTCCCCTGAGCGCGAAGATCGGGACTCTCCTGCTGCTCTGGATAACGCTGGCCTACACGGGATTTGCGGTTTTCACTTCGACTGCAATTCGGCTGCTCCTGTTGCTCGTCGGAGTCGGGGTCACAATTCACCTGGTGCGGCTGAACACGCTTGGCGGCACCGGTGCGTCCAGAGAGGGCATCGGCGGCCGCGGGGATTCGCTGGGCGGCTCCAGTGTGAACCGGTCGGGAGACGAAATTCCGGGCGTTTGAGACCGTCCGCTCCCCGGCCGTTACCTCCTTCATTTACATCCGGTTACAGGCAGCGGTGCAGCCTCTGTATCAGAGGATCGAAATCCCCGTCCTTGAAGCAGAACCGGAGTTCCCGGAACCGGCTGCGCAGCGCTTTGACCTCTTCCACCACTTTGGCTCCGCCCTTGACGACGGCGCACATCAGCGGCGCCAGCTCCCGGAAGTCGGCCCCCCCCATCCCGAAGCGGGTCATCTCCGCCACACCCAGCCGGAGAGCGCCCGCCGCCGTGAATCCTTCCTCGTCCGGCAGCGCCTGGTAGTTGCAGATGATGTTGTTCTCTTCCAGCCGGCGCGCGATCTCGGCCCCCCGTCCATAGCCGATCTCCACCACCACCTGGTGGGTCTCGGTAAAGCCGATGCCCGGATCACCCGCGACCTTCAGGCCACAGTCGTGCAGCGCCCGTGCGAACGCCTTGGCGTTGGCGATGACGCCAGCCTGGTACTCATCCTTGAAATGATTGAGCTCGTAGGCCGCCATCAGCAGGCCGAGCAGCGTGCCGAGGTGATGGTTCGAGACCGAGCCGGGGAACACCCTGCGCCGCACGGCTTCCCAGAGCTCGAAGTGGGCTTCGTGTTCGTTGTAGTTGCTTCCAATCACCCCCCGCTGCGTGCCGAAGAACGTCTTGTGCGTCGACCCGGTGACGACGTGAGCCCCCTCGCGGAACGGCTCCTGAAAGTGCGGTCCGGCAAGACCCAGAACGTGGGCCATGTCGTACATGACCACCGAATCGAGGCGCTGCTCGGCCAAAAAGCGGCAGACCTCGGCAACGGGTTCCTTGTGCAGCACCATGCTCTTTCCGAAGATGATCAACTCCGGCCGGTGCTCCTCGATCAGGGCCTGCGTGGCGGGCACGTCCACCTTGTAGGGATTTTCCGGCCGCACCGGGAACGCCACCACTGCGGGCCTCTCGGTGTGTGGATCGCGCGCCACATAGTCGCGCAGTGCTCCCATGGGCTGGGCGCTCAGGTGGCCTCCCCTCCCCAGGTAGTGGTTCATGACCTTGCGGATGCGGCGCGGCTCGCACCTGCGGTCCGCCCGGTTGATGTAGTCCGCCATAGCGCTGAAAACAGCCGTGTTCGCCATCTGCCCGCTGATGGCACGCAGCTCCACCCACCGGCAGCCGAGGAACCGGCGAATTTCATTCCCGAGCAGCTTCTCGACCTCCGCGATGAAGTCGGTGCCCTGGTAGTAGAAGATCTCCTGATCGCAGAAGGCCTTGATGTCTTTGTGCTCCGCGTAGCGGAACGACGGATCCAGAATCGACAGCAGACGTGTCATCGGCGACGTGCTCATCTCGGAGGGGATGAGGTTGATGCACTCCTCCTGGCGCCATTTGGTATTGGCAATGGCCTTCTCCAGGAGGTCGAGCGCCCGGGTCCTGTTGTCCAGGCGGGGAATCTCCCTGGCCGGCGCCTGTGGTTCGTAGAGAATGGCCCGCGCGTAGGGCGGAGCCTCGCTCCGCAGGTGGCATTTGACGACCGCGGCCTCGATCTCCCGGCCGCGCACTTCCACCTGAAGCCTGTCATCCTCGATGGTGTCGCTGTCCAGGTAGGCCAGGCATATGGACCGCATATCGTGTTTGTCGGTCAGTCGCGAGGCCAGCCCCTGGCCCTCCCAGATCCAGTACGGGACCATCGTGCCGCTGCCGACAAAACCGACCTGCTTCCCGTTCTTTCCAATCCGCGCGCCCTGCCTGGCAATGCCCCTGCCCAGGAGCGCCACCGGGTAGAACCGCCGGGGAAGATCGGCGATTCGGGAGTAGTCCTGTTCAATTATCCTTTCGAGGGCCCGGTGCTGCTTTGCGAGCGCCTCCCGACCGATAAAGTCGCCTTTCAGCGGCGAAAAGCTTACGGCGAACTTCGAGAGCGGGCAGGCCATGATGGGTATTTCCCGCCCTTCGGGATCCGTGCCCAGTTCGTGCCCATAGAGAGGCAATCCCGCCTCCAGGCGGAGCGAATCCCTGGCGCCGAGCCCTACGGGCGTGGCCCCCTTGTCCACGAGTAGGTCCCACAGTGCGGGGCCTGATTCGCTGCTGGCGAACAGCTCGAAGCAGATCGGCTCCCCTGTGTAGCCCGTGCGCGCAAGCGTGACCGGCAAGCCGCCGATCTGCACCGTGCTCACGGCATTGCGCATCGGCGACGGGAGGCTTCCGCTCTCGATCATCCCTTCCAGCAGCGATCGCGACGACGGGCCCTGCAGGGCGAGCATGACGATTTCGTGGGTCCGGTCGGTCAATTCGACGTCCTCGAAGCCGCGGATGACCTCCTGAAAATGGTCCCAGTCCTTCTGCCGGTTGGATGCGTTGACGACCAGCGTATATTCGTCTTCCGTAAACCGATAAAGGTAAGCATCGTCGATGGCCCCTCCGGCGGCATTCGGGATAAAAGTGTACTGGGCGCCGGTTTCTGAAGAATCCAGCGACTCCGCGTTATTAGTGAGGACGTACTGCAGAAACGGCCGGGCATTCGGGCCGCGTATCACAAATCGGCCCATGTGGGACACGTCGAAAAGCCCCGAGAATCTGCGTGTGGCGAGATGTTCGGCGACGATTCCTTCTTCGTATTGAATCGGCATTTCCCAGCCGGCAAACGGGGCCATTTTGGCGCCCAGGGCCTGGTGTCGGCTGTGGAACACGGTTTGTTTCAGATCACTCATGCCCAGATCCTCTCATTGAATCGACTTCCCGCAATCCGGAAGGCTCAGGGAAGGCAAATGTGGTTGTGCAACACCGTGTATTTCTAACCTGTCGCGTGCACCTGCGCAAGGGGTCTTGCTCCTCGGTCGTCTCGGTCCGAATCCCGCCGCACCCATGTTTCATTGGGTTTTTGGTGCGCGGATCCCTGGCGGCCGTGCCGTCCGGTGATTGCGGCGTGCTATCCTTTATGACCAGGTGGGTTCTGACGGAAGGAGGTTCATGATGGAAATACGAACGAAGACGGCGACTTTCGCCGCAGGGTGCTTCTGGGGCGTGGAGGCGGCTTTTCGGGAGGTCGAGGGCGTGGTTTCCACCACGGCGGGCTACACGGGCGGAACAACAGCGGATCCCGGCTACGAGGAGGTGTGCACCGGGAACACGGGGCATGCGGAAGCAGTTCGCCTGGAATACGATCCCGAAAAGGTCTCCTACGAAACTCTCCTGGAGGTTTTCTGGCGGATCCATGACCCCACGACCTTGAACCGTCAGGGGCCGGACGTCGGCACTCAATACAGGTCTGCCATCTTCTTCCACGACACGCAGCAGGAGGCGGCCGCAAGGAAATCAAGGGAAGCTCTGCAGGATTCGGACCGCTACCGGGCACCGATCGTCACAGAGATCAAACCTGCGGCGGAGTTCTACGGGGCTGAAGAATATCACCAGCAGTATCTCCAAAAGCAGGGCGGAAAAAGCTGCGGAATGCACTGATCCCGCATGGGATCCGGCGCTTGCCCATCCCCATTCCTCCGGGGGAACGTCCTCCCGGCTTCCATAAGCGACTGCCCTGCCCGAAATTCAGCGTCTTTTCGGCCGTGCATGCAGATCCCTGATCAGACTGTACCCCGCAACCACCAGCACGGCCAGCGTGGCTATGCCGAGGCTGATGTTGGTCAGGGTCAGCCAGAAGGTTTTGGCGATCAGAAGTTCGATCATGGCCAACCTCCTCTGATGTCCGGTTACCCGACTGCGTCAGTAATGCAAAGGTGCTATGGGGCGAATATCAAGAGTCTGAGCAAGCTTCGAGCTTGTGCCACTGTGACTTTAAGCAAATAGCATGCCCATCATGAGTGCGGGGCCGCCGAACCCCGTTCTCATTAAGACACAAATACTTCGGGAGAATGTGGTTGCGGGAGAATTCGATTCGAACGCAGATTAATGTCTGACCCCGGAATGCACTCAGGGCGGTCCGACCGCTTGCGACAGGCCTGAGTTGCCCGAGATCTCGTTGATTTTCTTGACGATGCGAAACTGGAAACGTACCCTCCAGGTCCTGTATACAGAACGCAGGCGGGGGTTACGCGGATATGCACCTCTCTGATGCGCCCGCAGCCGGCAAATCGCTCGTTCTGAAATCAGTCCGCCACGGAATTCACACTCGGGTGGATTCCGTGGCGGGAACAACCGGCCGGCAGCGGAGACCGCCCGGGCGTCAGACCTGCAGGGCGAGGAAGTTCTGCAAACCTATCTTTTCAATCTGGTCCAGGAGTTCCTCGAGGCCGTCCAGGTGGCCCTCCTCATCCTTCAGGATCTTCTTCAGAAGTTCGGCCGTGCCGTTATCGCCCGCCTTGGCGGCGATGTCGATGAACTTGTTGTACATGACCACGGCGCCGGCTTCGAGGTTCAGATCGTTCTTGAGCATTTCCGGAACGGTCTGTCCGATCGTGATCTGCTGGTACTTCGTCATGTTGGGCGTGCCCTCGAGGAAGAGGATCCGCTCGATGAGCGCCTCGGCATGCTTCATCTCATCGACAGACTCCTTCTTGATGAAGGCCGACAGCTTGCCGAAACCCCAGGACTCGCACATCTCGGCATGCAGGAAATACTGGTTGATTGCTGTTAGTTCCTCGCTCAAGGCTTCATTGAGCGCGTTGATGACGTCGGCATTACCTTTCATTTGAACTCTCCTTTGTAGCAATGTGCCGTGAGAACCGGGCCCTGCATGGTCTCAGTCCCCGATATTGATTGCGACCCGCTTCTTGTCCTTGCCTCCGTGCTTCGATTCCAGGGTGAACTCTACCCATCCCTGGGTCCCAGACATTTTAACAAGGGAGCGAAACCTCTTCGAGTCCTTTCCCTTCAGCCGGAATTCCGCCGGCTGACTCCCCAGGACCGTGGCGGTCGACTGCTGATTGAAGGGATCCAGCCGCGTGCTGCCGGAAGGGGTTTCCACGAGCGAAATGTTGGACGAGGCAGCGAATCCGAGCCTGTCCTTCGCGTCGAGTTTCAGTTGCACGGCCATGTCGGAGGATGTCGGGTAGACGCGGTCGTTTTTCACCACCACGTCGAGCCAAAAGAGATCACCGGTAGCAGGGATTACCGTTACCTTCTCGATCTCCACCTTGGGAAACTGGCTCGTGCAGTACAGGACGAACAGCGTGTTCCTCAGCGCCTCTTCCTCCATGTAGCGTGCGGGCGGGGTGCGGTCCATGTGCTTCTTCGACGTTCCCCCTATCCAGATGTCGCCGAAATCCGGGTGGTTGAATCTGCGCGGGACGATCCAGCCCTGTCCCGTCAGATCTATGTCCACCCACTGCAGGTATTCGTTTTCATCGGCCGAGCCGTCGCGGTTGACATCCATCTCGGCCACCGGCCGCCCCCAGAGCTCCATGAGGTAGGAGTAGGCGCCGAGCATGTAGTAGGTCGCCGCGTGGGCCTGCCCGTTGAGCCCGCCGATGACCGCCGTGTAGTCCTTCAGGATCCGCGTGCCCTGCGTGACGATGGCGACCTGGGTGTCCATGTCGTGCTGGTGTTCGGGGGCCGGTACCCGGCTGAAGAGCTGGGCATACTTGTTGGCCTTGCGCATCTGCTCCAGCTGGGCGGCGACGCGGGCCTCCTGCTCGCGCCTCTGCTCGGCCGTCATCGTCCGGCCCCGGGTATCGGGGGGAGCCTGGAACATGATCAGCCTGCCCGTGTTGTGATAGTGAAAGCTGGCAAAGATGTTGGATCGCTTCCGCTGGAACTCGTAAACGTTCCGCGTTTCAATCTCGGACATCGGGTAGGGCCAGCCAGCCTGCAGGTTCCAGCCGTAGGCGAAGTTCCGGTTCGGATCAGGGCCGCCGATGTCGTCCTCGTTGATCCTGCCGTCGCCGTCGTTGTCGAATCCTTCGGGCCCCAGGCGCCGGAAGCGCTGGACGCTCTCGTTTCTGTCGGCAACCGGGATGAACCTGCGCTTGTCGCTCGAGAGCTTGAAGTCTCCCGCAGGGTCTTCGATCCACATCATCGACAGCTCGCCGTCGCCGTCGACATCCTCGGTCTGGTCCTCGTCGTAGAGGCCGTCGCCATCGTTGTCCTGCGGCCGGTAAGGTTCGCGCGGGTTGTTGGCGGTGTTCGGATGGGACGCATACGACTCGTTGCCGTCGACGTTCAATCCCGGGAGGATGTAGAAGGTCCGGGTGTTGACCAGTTCGTGGACGTAGGGGTCGTAGTCATAGCGGGTCAGCAGGTACCACGCAAGGTAGAGCGAGCAGGTGATGCCGTTGATCTCGTTCCCGTGGATGGCGCCGTCGACCCACATGGCCGTTTTTTCGTCGTGGCGGCCCGTCGATTTGGCAGTGATGGTCAGGAGGAACTGGTCCCGTCCCATACGACTCTTGCCGATGCTGGCGATGTCGGCCAGCTGCGGGTACTGCTTCTGCAGGTCGTGCATGATCTTGGTCCACTCGGCATAGGAGTAGTACCGTTTCCAGCTGATGGGGAAATCCAGTTCGCCGTGATAGCCACCGGGGCTGGTCTGGAGTTTCTTCTGGGCCGTCAGGGGCGCATGAAAGGCAGTCAGCGCGACGACGGCCAACGCAAGGAGAGAAATACCTCGATACAGAATCCTGTTGTGCATGGCCGCCTCCCTATTTAATGGAAATTTCCTGCACCCTGGTCCCGCCCTTCTGCGACGTGACCAACACTTTGAGCGGGGCATCGCCTTCCACGGCGACGACCCAGGTGACCTCCCGCGAATTGCCGTCCTGCTTGACCAGTTCCTGTTCGGCGGCGGGGGTTCTGCCGGGCCGCTGCGGCCCGGGCATCATGGGGGGGCCCGGCGTTGCGGGAGTTGCGGGCGTCCGCGGCGCGCCGGCCTGCGGGGCCTCGGCTGTTCTTCCTTGAGGCTCCGGAATCGGCATCGTGCCCTCGATCACGCCCAACCGCATCCAGGGCGAGCCCTGCAGGAACTTCACCCTGTCCCGGTCGCCGATGAGCCAGACCACGTCTTCACGATTGCCCTCGAGCTGGGCTCCGCGGGCCACCTGAGTCGCCAGCTGCCCCGTGTTCTTGATCGTGGCGGTCACCTCGACGATCTTGTACCTGCCTCCGTCCCTATCCTTCTTGATCGTTATCGTGTCCCCCTGCTGCTGCACCGTCGCGGTCCCGGCGCTGTTGGTGGTGTACAGCACTTTTGCCTTCGCATCGGCGATCTCCATCCGGGGCAGCATCAGGGCTTTGAACAGTTCGAACTGCCAGTGGGTTTCGCAGATGCCGATCAGGGTTTCCCCGGGAATGGCGTTGCCGGTGGAGTACTTTGAGACCCAGCCGCCGATCTCCCCTTCGCCCAGCTCCGGATGGACGTATTTCTGCCAGGGGACGAATCGTTTCCCCCCGAAAGCCTTCTCCTGGTGCGTTATGTAGGCGCTCTCCCAGAGCGCACGGTCGTTTTCACCGGCATAGCCCGGGATCCCCTTCGTGTCCTTCTGCCAATTCCAAAGCTCGGTGCTCATGGCCCAGGCTCCGAACTGGCCGTACGCCCAATCCATGAAGATGCCGTAGCCGTAAGGCGTCTTCTGCGCTTCGTTGTAAGGCGGCCGCCAGCCCCGGGGCGGTCCCGCGGGGCCGGCCTGCGGCCGGGCCTGCCGCGCCTGTTCGGGAGCCGCTTCCCTTCTCTCTCTCCAGGCTTCCGGCACCTCATCCCCGATCAGCTCCAGGTACTTCTTCCCCATCACCCGGTCGTAGACCGCGAGGTCCTTGGGATCGATCCTGCTGTCCGGCCAGCGCGCAAAGGGCCGGTAGGTGAATCCCCCCGACGTGTGGAACGACTGCACCATGAGGATATTGGTGTGGTTGGTGAAGAATTCCAGGATCGCGTGCGCCTCGGGGGACGAGGAGGGGTAGTAGCCCTGTCCGCCCTGCGAATCGTCGTCCCTGAACCAGCCCTCGGGGAAATTCCGGTTGACATCTATGCCGCGCCCGGAATCCTCGCCGCGCTGCCCGTCGCCATCGTTGTCCTTGTCCTCCTGGATGACCGACCAGCGCTCCTTGGCGGTAGTTTGGTTGGCCTCGAGCCGCACCATCACCCTGGGATCCTTGTCGTGCTGAACGAACCGGCCCTCCGGATCCTTGTAGCGGAACTGCGTGATCAGTCCGTCGCCATTGAGGTCGTCGGGCCCGTCCTCGTTCACCTTGCCGTCCTTGTCCGTGTCCTCTATCTGCCAGTTCTGCCGCTGCGAGATGCTCCCCTCGACGCTGTTGTAGACTCCGTCGGGATTCACCATGGGGCAGATGTAGAAGGTGTTGTCGTCCACCAGGCGGGTGATTTCGGGATTGCTCCCGTAGCCGGCGAGCAGTTTGTCGATGATGTAGAGGCAGACCTCGGTGCCGGTGAACTCGTTGCCGTGCGTGCCCCCGTCGATCCAGTGTCCGGGCTTTCCCTGGTAGGGCTTCATCGGGGTCACGTTCTGCACGTTCTCCTGCCGCGGATTCCTGAGAGCCACGTGCTTGTCCACCGTAGTGCCCGTCCTCATGTTGGAAATGACCAGGACGTAGATGGGTCGGTCGAGAGTGCTGCGGCCGATTTCCCTCAGTTCCGTTATCTCCGGATAGGCCGCGGCAACCTTCTTGAGGTAGTCGACCGTGCCGGTAAAGCCGTGAAAATCATCGAATGTGATCTTCACCTTCTGGGCGAGCGCCGACGGTGCCAGCCCGAGCAGCAGACAGGCCGCCAGAACCAGCGCGTGTCTGCTCCTTTTGGGGGGATGCGTCAGGTACATGAATGGTGTCCTCCTAGGGTGTGGAAATGGAATGCCGCGCCTAGTTTGCGCTACTAACGGCCTAAGACTCCAGCGAATTTTGCGAAGGATGCGGGGGCCCGATGCGCCTCACGTGACGACGTCGGCCTGGTCGCGGCCGAATCGTTCCCGCAGGCGCAGAAGAGAGCGGGCTCCCGCGAGCAGCGGTTGCAGGACGTCTCCTGGAATCAGGTTGCCATCGTCAAGCCGGCTCTCGAGGTAGAGCCGGAGCGTGGCGCCTTCCGTGCCGGTCCCGGAAAGGCGGAAAATGACGCGCGAGCCGTCCTCGAGCAAGAGCCGTATGCCCTGCCTGGAACTCACGCTGCCATCCACCCTGTCGGTATATTCAAAATCCTCCGCTCCTTGAATGCGTCGACCTGAGAGGGAGCTTCCTTTCAGCGAGGCGAGCGCTCCGCGCATTTCGTCCATCATGGCAGCCGCAGCATCGGACTTAAGACCCTCGAAATCGTGGCGCTGGAAGTAACTCCTGCCGAAGCGCCCCCAGTGCCGCTGGAGAATCCCGGCGACACCGCCGCCTTCCCGCGCGAGGATGGACAGCCAGCAGAGCACGGCCCAAAGACCGTCCTTTTCCCTTATGTGGTTCGAGCCGGTGCCGAAGCTCTCCTCGCCGCAGAGCGTGCACAGCCCCGCGTCCATGAGGTTGCCGAAAAACTTCCAGCCTGTGGGGGTCTCGTGACACTCGATCCCCAGGCTCTCGGCCACGCTGTCTGCGGCGGTGCTCGTGGGCATCGAGCGCGCGATGCCCGCCAGGCCGCCGGCATAACCGGGAATGCAATTCTGCGCGTGCTCGGCTATGACCGCCAGGGAGTCGCCCGGCGAGACGAAGCAATTGCGGCCCAGGATCATGTTGCGGTCGCCGTCCCCGTCGCAGGCTGCACCCAGCCCGGGGGCGTCGCTCCCTGACATGTGCGCGACAAGCTGCGCCGCGTGCGCCTGGTTGGGGTCCGGGTGGCACCCGCCGAAGTCCTCCAGCGGCGTGCCGCGGATCACGCTTCCCTCGGGGGCGCCCAGGAGCCCGCAGAAAATGTGCCGCGCGTAAGGCCCGGTCACGCCGTTCATTGCGTCGAACAGCAGCCGGAATCCGCCCCTGAACAGGCCCCGCAGGAGCTCGAAGTCGAACAATTCCGACATGAGCGCGGCGTAGTCTGCCAGGGGATCGATCACCGAAATGCGGGTCTGCCCCACCGTAACCGTCTGTTCCCGGTCCAGATCCAGTTCGGGGAAATCGGCCTGCAGATAGCGTGAGATTCTCTGGGAGTGGGCGTAAATCGCCTCGGTGACCTTTTCAGGCGCCGGCCCGCCATTGCGGATGTTGTACTTGATGCCGAAGTCGGCGTCGATTCCGCCCGGATTGTGGCTGGCGGAAAGGACCAGCCCTCCCATGGCGCCGCGGCGTCTTATCGCCGCGGACATCGCCGGCGTCGACAGGATCCCCCCGCGCGCCACCAGGATCTGCCCGAAGCCGTTCCCCGCGCCCATCTGCAGAATGGTCTGAATGGCCGTCCGGTTGTAATACCGGCCGTCGCCACCGACGACAAGGATCTCGCGGGAAAAATCCGTCTGGTCCTGTTGGCGCACGGCATTGAAGACCGACTGGACAAAGTTCTCAATGTACCCGGGTTGCATGAATATCCGGGTCTTTTTGCGCAGCCCGGAGGTGCCCGGACGCTGATCCTGGAAAGGCCTGGTGTCCTTTTTCGTGATTTCCATTAAGCCGGCTCCTGTCTCTCCCTATGCCGCTCAGCTGGACTTCCCCGCATGGCTCGCCTCGAGCTCGAGCAGGGCCCTTTTGACATCCAGCCCCCCACCGAACCCGGTCAGGCTGCCGTCGCCGCCGATGACGCGGTGGCAGGGTATCACTATCGGCAGGGGGTTGCGCCCGTTGGCAGCGCCGACGGCTCTCACGGCCCGCGGCTTGCCGATCGCAGCGGCGATTTCGCCGTAGGATCTCGTGGCGCCATAGGGAATGTGCCGCAGCGCCCGCCAGACGCTTTGCTGAAATGGTGTGCCCTCGGGATTCAGCGGGAGATCGAACTTCCTGAGCCTGCCGTTGAAGTAATCCCGAAGCTGCCGCGCTGTCTCGGTAAAATGCTGTGGATCCTCAACCCATCCACGCTCGGGCTTCCGACCAGCCCCGCCCCGCGGAAACTCAATGCGACGCAGCTCCCGCGCGGTGCCCGCGAGCAGGAGCCGTCCAACCGGCGTATCCAGGTAGGCATAGTAGATCTGCTCCATGATGGCTCCCGTTGTCTGAACTCAGGTTGCATTCGAGCCGCACACGACGCAGGCTGCAGATCCCGGCGTACTCCGTTACTCCGGCCGGTGCTGCTGCCGTTCAACGGATTCTCCCGAAAAATCCTGGCCTGGAAACACGGCCTGGTCTATTGTGGAGATCATTCAACCGGAGTTCAAGCCAGGGGGACGTGCCATGCGCAGATTTCTGCCAGTCCAGGTGATTGTGATTGCTCTCGTCCTGGGGATCTACGCGGTTTCGGAAGAGAGGCTGGACTATCCTGCCATTCAGAAGATGAGCGACCTTGGGGTTTCGATCATCGGACCGAGGTCGGTCGGGTCCACCGATCATGCAGCCTTCGATGCCGTCGGCCTGCCCGCGTTCCAGTTTCTGGTGGAAAGGCTGGAATACCGCTCGCGCACGCACCATTCCAACATGGATGTGTTCGACCGGGTCCAGAGGGAGAACATGATCCAGCAGGCCACTGTGGCCGCGGTCTTTGCCTACTGTACCGCGATGGCCGATGAAATGCTGCCGCGAAAGGCTCTGCCGAGGCCTTCGAGCCAGAGAGCCGGCCCGCCCCGATAGGCGCATTCCTCGGCAGCCGCTGGATTCGCCGGAAGATATGCCGGTCCCGTCCCGAGAACACGCCGGCGCTGCCCCTGCCGCAGGCTCCGATGATCAGAAAATGTCCAGGTCGCGTGCTAGTATGTGGCCGTAGCACTTCCATGAACGGAGAATCGTGATTCCGATGCCTGCAAAAACCTACTTTACCATCGCGCTGCCCCTGCTTGCTCTGTTCCTTTTTTCCGGTTCCTCGACGCCGGCCGGCGACCCGGCCGCGGCGGAGTACCGGTTCCACGAGCCGGACCGGGGCTGGGTTGCTCGAGCCCTGAAGAAGATGACGCTTCGCGAAAAGGTTGCACAGCTGGTCAAGATCCGCGTTCCGGGCCGTTTTCTCAACCGGCGCAGCCCGGAATACCTGGAAATAGAGGACCAGATAAGGCGCAACGGCATCGGCGGCGTCATCCTGTTTGCGGGGAACGTCTATGAGTCCGCCCTGCTGCTGAACAATCTGCAGGCGGCCTCGGACATTCCTCTCCTCGTTTCGGCCGATTTCGAGCGCGGGGCTTCGTTCCGCATCGCCGACACGACATCCTTTCCGTGGACCATGGCTCTGGGGGCGGCCGGCTCGGATGAATTTGCATACCAGCAGGGAGCCATCACCGCGAGAGAGGCCAGGGCTTTGGGCGTTCATTGGATTTTCGCGCCGGTGGTGGATGTCAACAACAACCCGGACAACCCGGTCATCAACATCCGGTCTTTCGGGGAGGATCCCGCCCTGGTGGCCAGGCTGGGGGCGGCGTTCATCCGGGGAGCCCGGGATCGCGGGGTGATGACCACCGCCAAGCATTTTCCGGGGCACGGCGATACGGCGGTCGACTCCCACATCGGCCTCGCGGTCATCCCCAGCGACAGGGCCCGGCTCGACGCCGTCGAGCTCGTCCCCTTCAAAAGCGCCATCGACGCAGGCGTGGATTCCATCATGACCGCTCACGTGGCCGTCCCGCAGGTCACAGCGGAACCCGGAGTTCCCGCGACCCTGTCGCCGAAGATCCTGACGGATCTCCTGCGAGATTCGCTCGGTTTCGGCGGGCTGATCGTGACCGATGCCATGGAAATGGGGGGAATCACGACAAAATTCTGGACCGGCCTCGCCGCGATCCGCGCACTGCAGGCGGGCGCCGACATGCTGCTGCTCCCGCCGGACAACGATGTTGCAATCAACGAGGTTGTAAGAGCCGTGCAGAGGGGGGATATACCCCAAGACCGGATCGACCGGTCCGTGGAACGCGTCCTGATGATCAAGACCCGGCTACGGCTGCACAAGGAAAGGATGGTTCCAATAGACAGGATCGATGACGTGGTTGCCTCGCCCGAAAGCCGGAAACTCGCGCAGGAAATGGCAGAAGGATCGATGACGCTCCTCCGGGACCGGCAACAGCTGCTTCCGCTGGACGTAATCAACCCGCCCCGGATCTACAGCCTTGTACTCTCCTCCGATCTGGACGCTTCGCCCGGCGCGACCTTCCAGGCGGAAATGAGAGCCCGCTTTCCGGCGGTAAGAACGGCATCACTGGACCCGCGCACTCCCGAGGACCTTGTGTCAGGGATCGTCAAAAACGCCTCGGAGGCCGAGTTAGTGGTGATCGCCACGATTGTCCGGGTGGTCTCCGGAAAGGGGAACGTCGCCCTGCCTCCCAACCAGCAAGCCGTGATCGAGCGCATCCTGGCGGCCGGAAAGCCGGTGGTCTGGGTGGCATTCGGCAATCCCTACATCCTGAGCCTCTTCCCCCAGCTCCCGACCTATATGTGCACGTTCAGCTATTCCGATGTATCCCAATCGGCGGCGGCCAAGGCGTTGGCCGGAGAGATCGCGATCGGCGGCCGCATGCCGGTGTCCATACCCGGACACTCGTCCGTCGGCGAGGGACTCGCGGTTGCCCGCCGCAACATGACGCTGGGGGTGCCCTCTCGGGAAAAGGCCGAGTTGTGGGCCACGGCATTCCAGGCAACAAGGTCCATGTTGGAGTCCCATGTGAGAGACGGCGCATTTCCGGGCGCGGCGCTCATCGTAGGCTACAAGGGAGAAATGGTTCTGGAAGCGTACGCGGGCCGCTTCGACTACGATGCCGGATCGCCGGCGGTGACGGGGGACACCGTCTATGACCTCGCTTCCCTTTCGAAGGTCATCGGCACGACCTCGGCCGCAATGATGCTTGCCGAATCCGGCCGGCTTCTGCTGGCCACGCCGGTGCAGGACTACCTTCCCGAATTCAAGGGTGAAAACAAGGATAGGGTCCGCGTGGAGCATCTCCTCCGGCACGCGTCGGGCCTGCCCGCGTGGGGAGCCCTTTACAGGGAATCCAGGAATCGGGAGGATTTTCTGGGGAAAGTTTATGCAATCCCCCTGGAGTATGAGCCCGGGACACGCATGGTCTACAGCGACTTCGGCATGATCCTGCTCGGAGAGATCATCGAGCGCGCCTCGGCCGCCTCCCTCGACCGGCTTGTTGCCGCAAGGCTTTTTGGCCCGCTGGGCATGACGTCCACGCTATACAATCCGCCGCGCGCGCTGCTTCCGCGCATACCGCCGACGGAGGATGATCCCTGGCGCCGCAGGGTTGTCCGTGGGGAGGTCCACGACGAAAACGCCGCCGCGATGGGGGGCGTAGCGGGTCATGCCGGCCTCTTCGGCAGCGCGCGGGACCTGACCCGGTTTGCCCAGATGATGCTCAATCGCGGGATTTACGATCACGTACGGGTATTCAAGCAGGAAACAGTCGACCGTTACACGGGGAATACGGTTGGGTCAGCCGGGAACCAGGCGCTGGGCTGGAGAAAACCTTCGGCGGCCAACTGGACCGGCGCGGTCTTCAGCCCGTCGGCCTACGGGCACACGGGCTTCACCGGGACATCTCTCTGGATCGATCCGCAGCGCCAGGCTTTCATCCTCCTGCTCAGCAACCGTGTGCACCCCACACGGCAGAACCAGAAGATCGACGAGGTCCGTCGCGGCATCTCCGAATCCGTGATGCGGGTGCTGTCCACCCAGCAAGGCACACCGGGGCGTTGAGCGCGCCTGCCCGCGCAACGGGAATGACGCCATGGTCGCTCCGCTGCCGATCGATCCGCTGCTTCCGGAAATCGCAACGGTGCTGCGAAAAGCCGGAGCTCTGGTGCTTACGGCGCCCCCGGGCGCGGGCAAGACCACGAGGGTTCCGCGGGCCCTCCTCGAAGCGGGCTTTGCCCGGGATGGGGAAATCCTGGTCCTCGAGCCGCAGCGCGAACGGCCTCGCCGCACTGGGCGATCAATCCATTGTGCACGGAGTGCTCGAGCGGCTGACACCTGCTCAGAGGGCTTTGCTCCACAGGGAGGCGCCCGAGAGGATCACCCTGCCCGGGGGGCGCAGCCTCAAGGTTCGCTATGAGGAGAACAGGCCGCCCTGGATCGAATCCCGCCTGCAGGACTTCTGGGGGATGAAATCTGCGCCGTCGGTTTGCGGCGGACGGGCGCCCCTCACGGTGCACCTCCTGGCGCCCAACCGGCGGGCCGTACAGGTAACACAGGATCTGGCCGGCTTCTGGGAACGCCACTACCCGGAACTCCGGCGTCGATTGCAGCGGCGCTACCCCAAACACTCCTGGCCCGAACCCGGCTGCAGCCGCTGAGGCCCTGCACCCGGCGTTCGACAGCGTTTATCCGCAGGCGGAGACGCGCCCCCTCAATAAAAATCAAGCTAGGTCTTCACCCAGCGCGGCCCGCTGGGCATCGCTCAGTTCCGACTCCGCTTCGATCCCCGGCAGGTCGATGCCGATCGCGACCGGGATCTGGTGGCCAACGGGGAATTTGAGATACTGCACGGAGGAAACCCTCTCGCTCCCGCGCTGGCTCTCGTCGAATGAGGGACGCACCTTGTTGCCGTCGGGCATCCGGGCGTAAATATGCTCCGGCAGCCTGAGCCACTCGCGCAGCTTCACGGCCCTCTCGTCGGGGTCGTCGATCTCGATCAGGAGGGTGCAGCCCAGCTCGCCGTCCCCGCCGAGCACTCCGTTGTAGGTCTTAAGCTCGTGCTCTATGTCTTTTTCCCGGACGATCTTTTCCGCACGCATCATCTCCTGGATCTGATACCGGATTGTCAGTGCATTCTCGAACAGAAAGGTGAAGCGCTCTCCCACATGGATCCGGCGCACCGACTTGGCCGCAAAGACCTCTTTCTGAAAAGCCGGCCGGATGTCTCCGTAGGACTGGTAATCCACGATCTCATTCCGCTGGACCTGTCTTGCGCTCATTCGGACTCCTTTCTGCCGCCCGTCTCTCCCGCAGGGGCTACCTTGCTTTCGAAACCGTCCTGCCGGTAGGCGCGGGCCAGGATCGACATCGGATGCAGTGCTTTCACACCCGCGTGCTGCTGAAACTGCAGCGCCGCCAGGGGACAGTCCGTGGACCACACTTTTGAGGCCGGTTCGCGCATGCCTTCGAACGCTTTCCGGCCGAGGCGACGCGACGGTTCGAAACCTTCGACGGTCATCGCGTAGGTCCCATTGTGGCCGCAGCATTCCATTACCGGCACGGGTTTGACGCCCGGGATCTTTCGCAGGAGATCGCGCCCCCGGAAACCGACCGATTGCGCCCGCAGGTGACAGGGCGCGTGGTAGCTCACGCTCCCGCCGGGGGTGCTTTTGAATTCGGTGTTGAATCGGGGCTCCTCCCGGATGGACCAGAGGTACTCGCTCGGGTCCATGACGGCGGCCGCCACTTTGCGCGCTGCTTCGCGGTTTTCCGCGGCCACAAGTTCCGGATATTCCCGGCGCATCATCATCGAGCAGGTGGGATTGACGGCCAGGACCTTCGCCCCGGCTTCCACGAACGGGAGAAGTATCTCAAGGTTCCGCACGGCCTGTAACCGGAGCGATTCCAGGTCGCCGTGCTCCCAGGACGGCATTCCGCAGCAGACCAGGCCTTTGACACACTTGACATCGACACTGTTCTTTTCGAGTACCTCGATGGTGTCCACGCCGATCTGCGGCTTGTTGTTCTGCACAAAGCAGGTCTGAAAGAGAACCGCTTCGCATCCGGGCCGGGAGGCGATCCTTCCCGTCTGCTCGGCCCACTGCTCGAAGGTCCGGGACGCAAAATCGGGAAGCAGCTTTTTTCGGTGGATGCCGGCCAGCTTCTCCAGGAACCACCGGACGAGCCCCACGCGGTTGGCCAGGTTGGCCAGGCCAAAGCTCATGCGCGCCACGCGCCCGACCGCATCGGGATCGGCCAGGATTCTGTTTCTCATCCGCACGCCCGACTTCCTCGTTCGCACGGCCCGGTACCGGTGCACCAGCTTCGGAAAATCAAGCTGGTATTCGTGATTGTCCCGCGGCGTGTAAGGACAGTTGACGTCACACAGCTTGCACTGGAAGCAGGTATCGAGAAACCGCTCGATCTCGGCCGCGGCCAGTTTCCGGACGTCGCCCCCGTGCTCTTCATCGAGAAGCGAGAAGAGCCCGGGAAAGGTGTCGCAGTACTTGAAGCACATCCGGCAGCCGTGACAGATCTCGAAGGCCCGCGTGAGCTCCATGGCGAGCGCGGATTCCTCCCAGTATCTGGCTTCATTCGGGTCGTAGGAAAGCCCGTCGGTGGGTTGGTACGAGATGTTGCCTTCGGGATTGCTCATAGGTCCCCCAGCGGCCTGATTCGCGGTTTATGCGGAAAATCGGGGCGAAACCTCGCACACGGCCTCGCCCCGCTCGGTTCAACTCTGGGTGGAATAAACCTCAGCTGATGGATTTCAGCATCTGCTCGAACCGGCCCGCGTGGGACTTTTCCGCCTTGGCCAGGGTTTCGAACCAGTCGGCGATTTCCGCGAAGCCCTCGGTGCGCGCCGTCTTGGCCATTCCCGGGTACATGTCCGTGTACTCGTGGGTCTCGCCCGCAATCGAAGCCTTGAGGTTATCCTCCGTGCTGCCCATCGGCAGGTCCGTCGCGGGGTCGCCCACCTTCTTCAGGTAATCCAGGTGTCCATGCGCGTGGCCGGTTTCCCCTTCCGCGGTTTCGCGGAAGTTACCCGCCACTTCCGGGTAGCCTTCGACGTCGGCGATCTTGGCGAAATAAAGATAACGGCGGTTTGCCTGCGACTCTCCGGCAAAAGCGTATTTCAGATTGTCGTGGGTCTTGGAGCCTTTCAATTCTGCCATATTGGTTCTCCTTCTGTTTGGGGCGCGTCGGGCACCCCGGTTGTCTGGATATTAGCTTAATTGTTGGATTTTTTCCGCAGACTTCGTCGTTTAGGGGGCCGGCATTCCCTGCACGTGCCCACCACGCGGATGTCCAGTTCTTCCGCATCGAATCCGCCGGCGCCGATCCCGGGCAACTCAAGATCAGAAAGCTCCTGCACCCGCACGTCCGCCAGTCTCCCACAGAGCCTGCAGTACAGGTGCTGGTGGACCGACATGTTGGCGTCGAACCGGCCCACGCCGTCGGTAGTGCTGACCCTGCGTATGAGTCCCTCCTCTTCCAGCGATTCGAGGATGCGATAGACTGTAGCCAGGGACAGGGAGGACATCGCGGGCCGCAGACGCGCGTAAACCGCGTCGGCCGTTGGATGGCTGAGATCCTCCGCCAGGGCGCGGTAGACGGCCAGTCGCTGCGAGGTCACCCGGATACCGCGGCTGCGGCACTTGTCCTCGAAGCGGCGGCACCAGTGATCCACGTCGCGTGCTTCGCGGGCGGACATCGTTCCGCGATTTTTAATGGTATTGTTTACCACATGAGAAATATTACCATCTAGTCTGCGCCTGCGCAATGGCTGCCGCGCCCGCTTTCCGAGGTGTTTTCCCTCTTCGCCGATCACCGCAATCTGGGCCGCATCACCCCGCCGTGGCTGTCGTTCCAGCCGCGCGACCGCGGGCCGGTTCCCTTCCTCCCTCATGGAATCCGCCTCGCAGAATCCGGAAATGCTGGTAGACTGACCGGCACATCACGGCCTGGAGACGGCTCCATGTGGAATGATGCTGGTTCTCGAACAACTGTGGGGTGACATGGCACAATTCGCACTCAAGCTGGACATGATTCAGACGCTCGCACTGGCGGCCGTCGTCCTGTTCATCGGAAACGGGATCCGCCGCCGGGTCGGCGTGCTGGACCGCTACAACATCCCGGCCCCCGTGGTCGGCGGTTTTCTCTTCGCAGCGATTGCCCTGGTGCTCCGGCTGAACGGTTGGCTGGCCTTCGAGTTCGACACGGCGCTGCAGGCCCCCCTCATGATCGCGTTTTTCACCACCATAGGCCTGGGCGCGAGTCTTGGACTGCTGAAGGTGGGCGGTCCTCAGGTGCTCCTGTTCTGGCTGCTGGCGTCGGCGCTGGCGGCGCTGCAGAGCGGAGTGGGGCTGCTTCTGGCCAAAGCGCTGGGTGTGCATGGATTCCTCGGCCTCATCGCCGGCTCCATTACCATGACGGGCGGACACGGAACCGGAGCCGCCTTCGGCAAGCTGATGGAGGATGACTATGCCTTCACCGGGGGAGTCGCGCTGGCCATGGCCGCGGCCACTTTCGGACTGGTGAGCGGCGGACTGATCGGCGGCCCGGTGGCCACGCGGCTGCTGCGGGTGTTCAACCCTCGTCACGGCGGCGCAGCGCCCTCAGTGGAGAAGGCGGCGAGTTCTCTCGAGCACGCCTCGCTCGACGCCGAAATCGACACCGAACCCGCGGGCAAGCCGGCTACTTCCTACTCCCTGCTTAAGGTGCTGACCATCATCCTCGCCGCGATGTGGATCGGTTCGCTCCTGAGCAAGTGGCTGGGCCTCTACATCACGCTGCCCGCCTACATCGGGTCGATGATTGCGGCCGCCCTCCTGCGAAACGCCGACGACTTCGTCAAGCTGATTAGGATTGAGCAACGGGTGGTGGACGACATCGGCACCATCTGTCTCTCCCTGTTTCTCTCCATGGCCCTGATGTCGCTGAAACTGTGGGAACTCCTGGACCTGGCGATCCCGATGCTCATTATCCTGGTGGTGCAGGTTTCGATGGTCGCAGCCTTCGCCTACTTCGTCACCTTCAGGGTGATGGGCAGGGACTACGATGCCGCGGTCATGGCGGGGGGGCATTGCGGTTTCGCGCTGGGCGCCACGCCGAACGCCGTGGCCAACATGGAAGCCATCACGGAAAAGTTCGGACCGGCGGCGCGCGCCTTCCTTGTGCTGCCGATGGTGGGGGCCTTCTTCATAGATTTCACCAACGCCCTGATCATCACCTTTTTCATAAACCTGGTTGCCTGACAGGCCGATCCCGGCAATTCCATGCCTGGTAGCACGGCAATCCATCGCGGCGGGGTTGACCGGGGCGCTGGGAGGACGGTCCGACGACGGTCCTGGCAACTCGAATGGCCGCGCAGCTGTTCGGTTCGGACTCCGGCTTCGAAAAGCTGACGGGGATCGGCGA
Organism: Acidobacteriota bacterium; assembly: GCA_037444305.1. GTDB lineage: Bacteria > Acidobacteriota > UBA6911 > UBA6911 > UBA6911 > JBBIMP01. The sequence goes on along the minus strand of JBBIMP010000011.1, from coordinate 150,706 downwards.
CGAAGCGTGGCTGGGTCCGATGGCGTCCATTCTTGTCTTTTCCAAAGGGGATGTCGGCATCGAGCTGGATCTGCGGATGGTGCCCGGCGGCAGGAACAGAGGAATCCGCCTCGCCCGGCTGATCGCCGGGCGGCTTTAGCCCGAATCATTCATGAATTGTGGGGTGGCAGGAATCCAAGGACGCGAAAGAATGCCGACAAACACGGGAAGAGCCGGACCGAGAGCGCCGCGCTACGAATGTCACGGGATGCGGCCGGGAATGGGGGACCGCGACCTCATGAAGGCCTCGACCTCCTCGATGGTGCGCGGAACTCCGGCCGAAAGGCACTCCAGCCCCGCTTCCGTCATCAGGAAGGAATCCTCGATGCGGATTCCGATGTTCCGGTACTTTTCGAATGCCGGCCGGACTTTTTCTATGAAGGCCGCGTTCTCCGGTGTTTTCGGAAGGTTTTCGAGCGCGCCCTCGCGCACGTAGATCCCAGGCTCCATGACGAATGCCATCCCCGGGACGAGCGGGCTCCCAGCATTGCCTACGTCGTGCACATCCATTCCGATAAAATGGCTGGTGCCGTGCGTGAGCCAGGTCCTGTATTGATCCCCCTTGGGATCGGTGATCAATCCCAGTTGGAGGAGGCCCTCCCGGATCACCGCGGCAACCTTCGACTGCAGCTCGCCCAGCGTCGCGCCCGGTTTTGCGATCTTGCGGGCTTCATCCTGGGCCCGGAGTACGATCCGGTAAACGTCCTTCTGTTCCGCGGTGAAAGTCCCGCTGACGGGGTAGGTCCGCGTGATGTCCCCGGTGAGGTACTGGTAGTTGGCCGCCGCATCCACGAGGAGCAGGTCTCCCGGCTGCATCAGCCGGGCTGATCCTTCGTAGTGCAGGATGTTGGCATTGGGCCCGCTGCCCACGATGGGCGGATAGCTCCAGCCCATCGCGCCCATCGACCGGTAGGTGTATTCGAGGACAGCCTTCACCTGATATTCGTGCATCCCGGGCCGGGCGGCGGCCATGGCCGCCTTCTGCGCCTCCGCCGCTATCTCTACGCTCCGCCGGAGAATCTTCTGCTCATAGGCGGTCTTGATCATACGCAGGTCGCGCATGATCGCGGTGCCGTCCTGGATTTTGATGCCCGGGAAGCGTTCCCGGACCTTGTTGGAAAACTCGTAAGCGGGTCCCGGCGTGCCGCCGCTCCGCGGCCGCGGGTCCAGGAGAAGAAAAAGACGTCCCGCATTGGTGGAAAGCGCTTTGAAAAAGGCGTCGTATTCGGCGGAGACGGAATCCGGCGGCAAGCCGTAGGGCCTGGCGCTCAGGATGGCATCGACGAAGGCTTCGAATTCGCTGTTGAGCCAGACGGTGGCGATGCCGGTTGCGCTCGCAGCTTCTTCCGGCGTCAGCATTTTTCCCTGCCAATGCTCCCTGGCAGGGTCCCTGCGCTTGATGAACAGGATTTCCCGGCGGGACGGGTTGCCCGGCATGAGGACAAGGATCGTCCCATCCTGCTCGACGCCGGTGAAGTAGTAGAGATCGCTGTCCTGCCGGTATTCGTAGTTGATATTCCGCGAGTAGGTCCGGTAGGGGGCGCTCCACAGGATCATGATGGTGTCCGCGCCCATCATTTGCATGGCCCGGGCCCGGCGTTCCATCAGGTCCTGCCTGAAGTCCTCCGCCTGCGCGCCCGCCGGCAGCAGGAGAAACAGGACGAGAAGACGAGCAATGTGGCTGTGCGGCACAAATCCCTCCTTCATCACCGGCAACTATGGCCCGGCCACCGCCGCGACGGTGTCAATACAAGGGCTGCACGTCTGAGGCATCGATCTCAACGGAGACCGCCTGCCGGATGAGATCAACCTGCAGAACGAAGCGGAAACGCCCTTTCTTTTTGACCAGTATGCCACGGATCCCCTTGAGGGGACCTGCCGTAATCTCCACCTTCCTTCCCACTGTCATGTAAGGATAGGGATCGACCGCAAGACTGGCCTCCAAAAACCGCCGGACGCCCTCGATCTGCTCTTCGGGCACGGGCACCGCCCGCCCGCCGAAGCCGACAAAGCGCACCGCCCCGGGGACGCTGAGCACCTTGAGCCGGTTTTCGGGCGTATGGGCGTGGTGGACAAAAATATATCCGGCAAAGACGGGCATCCAGATGCGTTTGCGCCGGTCTTTCCACCGGCTCAGCACCTCCCGCATTGGGAGAAAAACCTCGATGGAGCGGTCGCTCAATTCCGCCAGGAGCTTCTTCTCGAACCGGCTGCGGGTGCATACCGCATACCACGCGGGTTCGCGGCCGAGCCCCTCGCGGGATGCGGGGACATACAGGCCGCTATTTTCGTCCAGGACCATTGAATCTTCCGCAAGCTTGTTTTGCTTGGGACCGGGTTTCGGCAAGAGTTACCCTCGCTCCAGGCCGGCCTATCACCGGGCCTCGGAAGCGGCCCAGCCGGCGCCTATGAATCTCGGGTAATGTAGCCACCGGCCCGACACCTGTCAAGGCGGAGCGCTGAGGGGTATTGTTTCGAGGGTTGGCCAGGGGCATACTGTCCCGGTCGCCCGCGAGGAGGCGCCGATCGAGCAGGAGGAAGATTGAGCCAGGGCCGCATAGTTGAGGCAGCCACTCCCGGCGCCATCGAGGAAGCCGCAGAGATAATTCGCAACGGGGGGCTGGTGGCGTTCCCCACCGAAACCGTGTATGGCTTGGGCGCGGATGCCTGCAATCCCCTGGCCGTGGCCCGGATCTTCGAGGTCAAGCGCCGGCCCAGGATAGATCCTCTGATCGTGCACGTCGCCAGGCCGGAATCCGCCCTTAGGTATGCGGAGCTCCTTGACCCGAGAGCTCAGCTGCTTATGAAGAGATTCTGGCCGGGCCCGCTTACTCTGGTCAGTCGCAAGACCGATGCGGTCCCGCCCATCGTCACGGCGGGGCTGGATACGGTCGCGGTCCGCATGCCGGCGCACCCGGCAGCGCTGGCGCTGATCGAGGCCTCGGCCACGGCTATCGCGGCACCGAGCGCCAATCCCTTCGGCTACGTGAGCCCTACCGAAGCGCGTCACGTGCAGGAAAACCTGGGGGAGCAAATCGACCTCATCCTCGACGGGGGAAGATGCCCGGTAGGGGTAGAGTCCACCGTCCTGTCTCTGGCGGGGTCCAGGCCGTGCATTCTTCGCGCGGGAGGAGTAATCCCGGCGGAGATTGAAGATCTGATCGGAGCCGTGGACTGGGAGACCCGGCGGGAGCAGAGCCCGCAGGCGCCGGGCCAGATGGAGCGTCACTATGCCACGCACACGCCGCTCGAGATCCTGCCGGAAGAGAACGATCGAGCCGTACCCGCACCCGCTGAACGCGTGGGACTGCTCACCCTCGAACCGCCGGACTGCCCCGGCTGCTACACGGCTGTGGAGGTTCTTTCGGAGCGGAGGAATTTGAGGGAAGCGGCCGCCAATCTCTTTGCCGCTCTTCGACGGCTGGACGGTTTGGGTTTGGACCGGATCGTTGCGCATCCGGTGCCGGAGGAGGGTTTGGGCCTTGCCATCATGGACCGGCTCCGCAGGTGCGCTGCGGGGTCTGCGGGCGATCACCCGGGCGCTTCTGCCGACCGGAGCCGCGGGGAGAAACACGACCGATGATATTCCTCTGCCACGAGATCATCCCGGAGCGCCTCTGGGTGGGGGGGTATCCCATGCCAGAGGATGTGGCATACCTCAAGAGCCTCGAAATCACGGCGGTCGTCAACCTCCAGAGCGACGCGGATCTGGCCAGCTACCGGATCCAGCTTCGCCTGATCAGCAGGGCCTATGACGAGGCCGGAATCGCCTTCCGCCGGTTTCCGATTGCGGACTTCGACCGCAATGCTCTGCTGGAAGGGCTTCCCGGAGCGGTGGCCTTGCTGGAGGAAATCATGGGCTGCAGGGACGCGCGCGTCTACTTGCATTGCACTGCCGGCTTGAACCGCGCGCCGACGGTGGCCGCCGCGTACGCCATCCGCGCCCTGGGCCTGACTGCGTTGCAGGCCCTTGAGCACGTGACGTCGCGGCGCCCGTCCCAGCCCTATTACTCAGTCCTGGAGCAGTACGCGGAGTCGCTCGGAAAATCGTCGTAAGGGGATGTCGCCCGGCCGGCACCGCCGGCCGTGCCCATACCGGAAAAGGCTGTCTATGGAAAGCATTGGCACACCCTGGCTCTGGACGATATTCACGCTGATAGTGCTCTTCCTGCTCCTGCTCGATCTCGGTGTCTTCCACCGGAAGGCGCACGTAGTATCCGGGCGGGAGGCGCTCATCTGGAGCATTGTCTGGGTGGTCCTGTCGCTTGCCTTCGGTTACTGGATCTATGCCGGTTTCGGGCCGAAGCCGGGTCTCGAATACCTGACGGGATATCTGATCGAAAAAGCCCTGAGCATGGACAACGTGTTCGTGTTCATCCTTATCTTCCAGTATTTCGTCGTGCCCGCGGAACTGCATCACCGGGTGCTGTTCTGGGGGGTTGTGGGAGCGCTCGTCATGCGCGCGGCTTTCATCCTGGCCGGCGCGGTTCTCATCAGCACTTTTCACGGGGTGCTCTACATCTTCGGGGCCTTCCTGGTCTACACCGGCATCAAGATCATGCGGCAGGGCGAGACCCAGGTGTCGCCGGAGGCCAATCCCGTGGTGCGCGCCTTCCAGCGGCTGCTGCCGCTGCACCCCTCGTATAGCGGCGGAAAGTTCTTCGTGCGCGAGGGCGGGAAGCTCATGGCGACGCCGCTGGCGCTGGTCCTGGTTACGGTCGAAACGACCGACGTGGTTTTCGCCGTGGACTCGATCCCGGCGATATTCGGGATCACAAAGGATCCCTTCATAGTCTTCACTTCGAACGTGGGCGCCATCCTCGGCCTGAGGGCGCTGTTTTTCCTGCTGGCGGCGGTCATGCGCCGATTCATATACCTGGGAACTGGCCTGGGCCTGGTACTGGTATTCGTCGGCATAAAGATGCTCGTGGAAGACCTTTACAAGGTCCCAATCGTGGCCTCTCTGACCATAGTGGCGGTGATCCTGGGAGGATCCATAATCCTGTCGCTTCTGAAGTCCAGGCGCAGGGCCGCGGCTTCAATTCCCCCCGCGCCTCTGGTAGAATCGGCCGGGGAAAAACCCGATCCGGAGGAATGAAGTGCCGATATACGAATTCGAGTGCCGCCAGTGCCGGAGCCGTTTTGAAACCATCGTTCCCGCCGCCGAAACGAAGGTCAAGTGCCGCGAATGCGGCAGTTCCAAGGTCACGCGGCTGCTGTCCAGTTTTGCCGTGAGCGTGTCGTCGGGCCGCACGCCCGCGGATCCGGGGCCCTGCGGGGGCTGCGACGCCCGGCAAAGGGGAGTCTGCGGCGTAGAATAGACCGATGCCGGGCACTGGGTCCATCACGACCAGCCGGAGGTCTTCATGAGGGCTACGGAGGAGTTTTTCGAAAGGGACTGAGCCGGGACTCCGGCGACCGCCGAAGGGTTGAGCCTGCGGGCGGCGGGCGCCGGCCTGCAGCGGGCTTCGAACGGCAGGGTGGTTGCAGGGCGGCGGTTTCCTTCTCCTCAGGCGCTCTTGCGCAGCTCCACCAAAACCTGGCGGGCCACAGCCTTCAGGGTTTCCAGCACTCCTTCGCCGGTCGTCGCCACCGCCTCGAACACAGGCTCCCCTTTCACGTGCAGGCACCGCGTGAGTTCTTCCGGGGGAAGAACACCGGGCAGATCACGCTTGTTGAGCTGCAGCACGTAGGGAATCTTCAACAGGTCGAAGCCGTGCTCCTTGAGGTTCTCCCTCAGATTGGAAAGCGACTCGAGGTTGGCGTCCAGCCGCTCCTCCTGGGAGTCGGCCACGAACACGACGCCGTCGGCTCCCCGGAGGATGAGCTTCCTGCTGGCATCGTAAAAGACCTGCCCCGGCACCGTGTACAGATGAAACCGTGTGCGCAAGCCGCGAATCTGCCCGAGGTCGAGAGGGAGAAAGTCGAAGAACAGCGTCCGCTCGGTCTCCGTGGCGAGCGACACGAGCTTCCCCTTGTTCTCCGCATTCGTGATGTCATAGATGTGCTGCAGATTGGTCGTCTTGCCTCCCAGACCCGGCCCGTAGTAGACAATCTTGCAGTTGATTTCACGTGCTACGTAATTGATGAAGGTCACCGCTTACCTCTCATTCCTTGAATTGTGGGCTCTAGGCTTCATGTATCGGAACAGAACCTCGATTTCCTCGTCTGTAAAGTGCAGTGGCGAGGCGGGATTTCCGCCTTCGCTGTGCGCAACCGGGGCGGGGGTCGCCTTGCGCATGAATCCTTTCAGGACCTCCTCGAGATAGGCTGTCGCGCGTTTCACTCTCAGCCTGACCAGTCCAAGCGAGATCGATTCATCGAAAACGAGAACCAGAGAAAACCTCCGCGCGACATCCGATATGTGAATGCTCCGGTTCCTGCCCTGGTGGTAGATGACCGAAAAGTCCTCTTCCCCGATCAACTGGGCCATGCTCTCCGTTGCCGCGGTGTTGGCCGCAGCCAATGAGGCCAGTGCCGTCAGGTCGATGTCGGCCGCCGGGCCCTCGCGTGCGATCTGCTGTCCATTACGGTCGATCAGCAGCACGAGATCGGCCTGCAGGTCCCGCTGGGTCACCGTCAGGATGGACTTCAGGCGCAGGTGTTCGGCTTCGTGCAGATACAGATTTCGCGGGCTAGTCAACAGCCGTCTCCCATCAGGTCTTCTGCCGGCCGAAAGCCGGCGGAGCGCCAAAGCGTGGACAGCCACGCCCCGGCGGTCCCCTGAGCTCGCGCGCGCCACCCACCCGCAGAGCTCCGACACGGCTAAGACCCCAGACGCTTGACTTATCGGCCGATTTCTCCTAATAATAACTCTCAAATTGAGGGCACGCTATCGGGCGAGCCGTATAATACTGATTTAATTATATTTAGGGGCTAGCTTATGGCGAAGGCTTCGGCTGGCAAAAAAAAGAAGAAGGAAAAGGCTCGAAAGGTTTCATCCTCGAAGGCCAAGACTGAAGGCACGGAAAGATCCCGGGCAAAGCCGAAGTCCGGGCCGGCTTCCGCCAGAAAGCCGGCGGCCAAACCGACCACCGCCGCAAAGGCAAAAAAACGGGCTGCGGCGACTGCGAAGGGAATGAAGAGGGTCACAAAGACCGCAAAGGTCCCCACAAAGGGTAAGAAGAAAATGGCTGTGGAGGAAATCAAGCGCCTGGTGCTCGAGGAAGCTGCGCCCGAGCCCGAACAACCGCCTCGCCTGCTGAGCGAATCCAAGAGAACGCAGGCGGCTCTCGGCCAGCTAGAAAAGGCCATCAAATTCATTCACCAGAGGGATTTTTCCAAAGCCAACGCTGAATTCGAAGCCCTTATTGAAAACTACCCGGGCGAACCCGAGATCGTGGCCTCCGCGCGCAGGTACCAAAGCATATGCGAACGCGAAAGCCGAAAGCCGCGAAAGGCTCCGGCCAGTTCCGACCAGGTTTACAGTCTCGCCATAATGGAGCACAACCGCGGCGCCTATGACAAGGCCATTGGCCTCTTCCGCGACCTGCTCGCGAAGCAGCCGGAAGCTGATTTCGTGCACTATTCGATCGCTGCCTCGTTCGCCCGGAAGGGGAGCATCCCGGAGGCGATCGGAAGTCTGAAGCGCGCCATAGAGCTCAATTCGGACAACCGCATCTATGCCAAGAACGAAAGCGATTTCTCATCTCTGCACAACAACAGGGACTTTGCCGATCTGGTTGGTATGAATCCGATTGAGAGCGGCGAGCCCTGAAGATGATATTTTCCGATAAGCTGCTGAAGGTTGTTTCCCTCGGGGGCGGCACCGGCTTGTCCTGCCTTCTGCGCGGCCTCAAGCACAGGCTCCTGGAACCCCCGGTGCTGGAACCCCCGGTAAGGGAACCCTGGATATCGAATCTCACGGCTGTAGTGACGGTGACCGACGACGGGGGCAGTTCCGGCCGGCTCAGGAATGAACTGAAGGTTCTGCCGCCGGGTGATATCCGGAACTGCATGGTCGCCCTGGCGACGGACGAATCGCTGCTCGCAGATCTCTTCCAGTTTCGCTTTGCGGGTTCAGGCGACCTGCGGGATCACAGTTTCGGCAACCTCTTTCTGACCGCGTTGACTGCCGTGACGGGGGATTTCCTCCGGGCCATCAGGGTGAGTTCGGACGTGCTGGCAATCCGCGGGAGGATCTACCCTTCCACGCTGCACGACGTGCATTTGGAGGCCGTGACTGCCGGCGGCGGACGAGTGCGGGGTGAATCCACCATCTCCCGCAGCGCCGACCGCATTCTCCGAGTCGGCCTGACGCCCAGCAAATGCAGGCCGGTACCGGCTGTTCTGGAGGCAATCCGGGAGGCCGACATCGTGACCCTGGGCCCGGGCTCGCTGTTTACCAGCCTGATACCGAACCTCCTCGTCAAGGGGCTCGCGCGGGCCCTGAAGAAATCCCCGGCCATGAAAGTTTACGTCGGCAATCTCATGACCCAGCCGGGCGAAACGGCCGGTTTCAACACCCTTGATCATCTGGAGGCCATGCGAAATCATGCCGGCCTGGAATTCATCGACGCGGTTATTCTGAACTCCACGCCGGTTCCCAGAGCCGTGCTCAAGCGCTACAGGCGCGAAGGCGCAGTGCCTGTGGCAAGAAACGCCGCCCGGCTGAGGCAATCGGGCTACCTGGTCCTGGAATATCCGCTGCTGGCCCCCGGCCGGGTGGTGCGGCACGAGCCCGATAGCCTGGCCGACGCAATTCAGCTCGCATATCTCAAGTGGTACCGGTTGAGCGGCCGCGTGAAAGAAGGGGGGAAGGCCACCGCATGAGCAGCACGCTGATACTTATCCTGCCCATGGAAATCCGCCACGGGGAAGCATCCGGATTTGTCCTGCGCCGGCTGTGCGGATTGCCGGCGATCCGGATTGTCTGCCGCGCCGCTCGAAGAGCATCGCCGGCTGCCGTCCTCGTGGCGGTCGGCCCTGATCCTGAGGCCCTCCAGGATTCGCTGCGCGACGAGCCGGTCCAGTTTGTCGGCGCCGACGGCGCGCGCGCGGCTGCCGGGCGGGCCGCGTCGGCGGATGACGTCGTCGCTCTCGCCGCGGACGCCCCCCGGATCGATGAAGAGTGCATCAAGGCAGTACTTGCCCACCACCGGAGGACCAAAGCCCGGTTGACCATCGCCGGCCGCCCGGTCGAAGGAGTGCCGCCATCCCTCTGCTGTTTTGCCGGATCCCGGTTCCTGGAGGTTCTTGAGGATAACCGCCTTCGGGACCAGGCAACGCCTCTAACGCTCACAGGCCTTTTCGCCGGCGGCTGGCCGCCGGCCGGGGAATTCGAGATTTTCCTGCCGGAGGACGCCGAAGTATTGCGCCCGCTGGCCTCCGAGGAGGACGTGGCGGATGCCTGCAGGCTGCTCAGGCTCCGCAAATGCAGGGAATTGATGGCCGCCGGCGTGCAGATCGCCGAGCCCGGCCTGGCCTTCATCGATCTCGACGCCCGCGTCGAAGCGGGAGCCGTGATTCTCCCCCTGGTCGCACTCGAGGGACCCACGCAGGTGCAAGCCGGCAGCGTGATTTACTCCGGCTCACGCCTTTCCTGCTCCACGATCGGCAGGGGCGCGCGGATTCTGGATTCCTGCCTGATCACGGATTCGAGCGTCGGCGACAACTCGGTGGTGGGCCCGTTCGCCCATCTGCGCGACGGCGCCCGCGTGGGCGCTTCCTGCCGCGTAGGGAATTTCGTGGAACTGAAAAGAACCGCTCTCGGCGACGGCACCAAGGCCGCCCACCTGGCCTACCTCGGCGACGCGGTGATCGGCAAGAACGTCAACATCGGCGCCGGCACCATCACCTGCAATTATGACGGCGCGCGCAAACATGTTACGATCATCGAGGACGGCGCCTTCATCGGCACCGATTCCCAGCTGGTGGCCCCGGTCCGCATCGGACGCGAGGCTTACGTGGCAGCGGGCAGCTGCATCACCAAGGATGTCCCGGAGGGCGCGTTGGCCGTCGCCAGAAGCCGGCAGACCATCAAGGAGGGATGGGCTCGCCGCCTGAGAAGGAAGAATTAGATGATCAACTGCAGGAATTGCATCAATTGGCTGGACGAGAGCCTCGAGCAGATAGAGGCGGACAGGGCCGGCTCCCCGCATATCTTCATGGGCTGCAAGGTTTACGGATTCATCGAAAACAACACCGCCCTCGAGGAATGCCCGCATTACGTCGAAAGCGAAAACCTGTTCACGATCTGCTGTTCCTGCAGGATCACGGTTCCCAAGGTGTGCGTCTCGCTGGGGGAGTGCGTCAACTGCACCGACACGGACCTGTTCTGCGTGGATCACTGCCTCGGCGGCTCCAGCAGGAAATACTGCACGCACTTCGTTCGCCTGCACACGGAAGGCATCAAGCTGATCGAGAACAACCAGGTGTTCGACCTGTTCCCCTCCCTGGGTATGCCCGGCAAGCCCGGCACCGAGGGCAAGAAAACCCCTTCCGAGCCTGGCTCCTGAAGGCACCGGCCGCCTCAGCGGGGCTTGTCCTCGCCGTCAATCCGGTGGTACTCCTGCAGGCACCGCACCCCCGGCTTTTCGCGCTGCATGGCCCGTATCGCCTGCACGGCCGCCGCCGCGCCCGACAGCGTTGTGATGCACGGGATCACGTGCTCGGTTGCGGATCTCCGGATGGCCTTTTCATCGTAGCGCGACTGCTGGCCCAGCGGCGTGTTGATGATCATGTGGATATCGCCGTTCTTGACGTGGTCGACGATGTTCGGCCGGCCCTCCCCGACCTTGAAGACGTGCTCGGCGGCGATTCCTCTCCCCATCAGGGCTTTGCGCGTGCCCGAAGTCGCGATGATGTGGAAGCCGAGCTCGCGGAACTGCGCGGCGATGGGCAGCAATCCCGCCTTGTCGTTTTCGTTGACGCTCATGAACACGGTACCCCGCGTGGGCAGGAGCACGCCCGCCGCCGCCTGCGCCTTGAAGAAGGCGATGCCGAAATCCTTCGCCACGCCCATGACTTCGCCGGTGGATTTCATTTCCGGACCCAGGATCCGGTCGACACGCGGAAACTTGTTGAAGGGGAAGACGGGAGACTTGACGAAGCAGTGACGCACCTCCAGATCCCGGGTCAGGCCGAGATCCGCCAGTTTTTCACCGGTCATGACCCTCGCCGCGATCTTGGCCAGCGGCACGCCGGCAGCCTTGCTCACGAAGGGGATCGTGCGCGAGGCGCGGGGGTTGACCTCCAGGACGTAGACCACGTCGTCCTTCACGGCGAACTGGATGTTCATCAGCCCCACCACGCGCAGCGCCGCGCCCAGACGGACAGTGTAATCCTTCATCAGCTCGAGCAGGTGAGGTCCGATCATGATCGGCGGGAGCACACACGTGCTGTCGCCGCTGTGGATGCCGGCCTCTTCCACGTGCTCCATCACTCCCGCCACTATGACTTTTTCCCCGTCGCTCACGGCATCCACATCGTATTCGAAGGCATCCTCCAGGAACTGGTCGATGAGAACCGGGTGTTCGGGCGAGGCATCCACCGCCGTCGCCATGTAGTGTTCGAGCGATTCGTGGTCGTACACGATGGACATAGCGCGGCCGCCGAGCACGTAGGAGGGCCTCACGAGGACGGGGAAGCCGATGCGGGCAGCCACGATCCCGGCCTCCTGCGCCGACCATGCGGTACCGTTCATGGGCTGAGGAATGCCGAGCTCTTCCAGGAGCCGCCCGAAGCGCTTGCGGTCCTCCGCCAGGTCGATGTCCTCGGGAGAGGTGCCTATGATGGGGACTCCCGCCGCCTGCAGGCGCAGTGCCAGGTTCAAGGGAGTCTGGCCGCCGAACTGCACCACCACACCGGCAGGTTTTTCCACGTGCACGATCTCCATCACGTCCTCGAACGTCAGAGGCTCGAAATAGAGCCTGTCCGAGGTGTCGTAATCCGTGGAGACCGTCTCGGGATTGCAGTTGACCATGATGGTCTCAAATCCCGCCTCCCGCAGCGCAAAGGAAGCGTGGCAGCAGCAGTAGTCGAATTCGATCCCCTGCCCGATCCGGTTGGGTCCGCTCCCTAAGATCATGATTTTTTTCCTGTCGGTGGGCTCGGCCTCGCAAACGGTTTCGTAGGTGGAGTAGAGATACGGCGTGAAGGACTCGAACTCCGCGGCGCAGGTGTCCACCCTCTTGTAGACGGGCCTGAGACCATCGCGGTGGCGCCGCTCCATGACGGCGCGCGCCGTCGGCCGCGCCCCGTCGTCAACGCGGCTCAATTCGGCAATGGTGAGATCCGATAGTCCGCTCCGTTTGCATTCGCGCAGCAGGTCGGGCGGAATGTCCCCCAGCGCGTACTGCCCGACCCGGTTTTCGAGCTCGACGATTTCCTTCAGCTGGCGCAGGAACCAGCGGTCGATCTTCGTCAGCACGTGGATGTCTTCCACCTTCTGGCCCGTGGCGAGCGCGTACCGGATGTAAGCCAGCCGCTCCGGGACGGGGGTGAGAAGGTTGTGCACCAGCTTTCCCGGGTGAATCTTCTCCGAAACCAGGCTCTTGCCGCTTTCGAGGGAGCGAACCCCCTTCATGAGCGCTTCCTTGAATGTGCGGCCCATCGCCATGACCTCGCCGACAGACTTCATCTGGGTGCCCAGCGTAGGATCGGCCTCGGTGAACTTCTCGAAATTCCACTTGGGAATCTTGACCACCACGTAGTCGATGCTCGGCTCGAAGCATGCGGGAGTCTTCAAGGTGATATCGTTGGGAATCTCGTCCAGCGTGTAGCCCACCGCCAGCTTGGCGGCTATTTTCGCGATCGGGAAACCGGTGGCCTTGGAAGCCAGGGCCGAACTGCGGGAAACCCGCGGATTCATTTCGATCACGATGAGCGCTCCATCCTCCGGATTCACGGCAAACTGGATATTGGAGCCCCCGGTCTCGACCCCGACCTTGCGGATGATGCGGATCGCAGCATCCCGCATCGCCTGATACTCCCTGTCGGTGAGCGTCTGCGCGGGGGCTACCGTGATGGAGTCGCCCGTGTGCACCCCCATGGGATCGAAGTTTTCGATGGGGCAGATGATCACCACGTTGTCCGCAAGATCCCGCATCACCTCCAGCTCGTATTCCTTCCAGCCCAGCAGCGACTGCTCGACCAGCACCTCGTGGACGGGCGAGATTTCCAGCCCGCGCTCGATAATGGCCTCGAACTCCTCGGTGTTGAAGGCAATGCCGCCGCCGGATCCCCCCAGCGTGTAGCTGGGCCGGATCACGAGGGGCAGGCCGATCGCCTCCATGAAACCCGTGGCCTCGGAGAGGCTCTTCACCACCTTCGATTGGGCCGACTGCAGCCCGATCTCCGTCATCGCATCCTTGAAAAGCTGCCGGTCCTCGGCGACCTCCACGGCCTGCAGCTTCGCGCCGATCATCTCCACGCCGAAGCGGTCCAGCACTCCGCTCCTGGCCAATTCCGCCGAGATGTTCAGCCCCGTCTGCCCCCCAACGGTGGGGAGCAGGGCATCCGGTCGCTCCTGCTCTAAAATCGCGGCCACCGTTTCGCAGTTCAGCGGCTCCACGTAGGTTCTGTCGGCCACTTCCGGATCGGTCATGATGGTTGCCGGATTGGAGTTCACCAGGACCACCTCGAAGCCCTCCGACCGCAGGACCTTGCACGCCTGGGTTCCCGAGTAATCGAACTCGCAGGCCTGGCCGATGACGATCGGCCCCGACCCGATAATCAGGATCTTTCGGATGTCTGTGCGCCTGGGCATGGATCACCTTCGGAATTCGGCCATGAGCCGCTTGAAATCTTCAAACAGGTAATGGGAGTCGTGCGGGCCGGGGGAGGCCTCCGGGTGATACTGCACGGAAAAGGCAGGCAGCGACCTGTGACGGAGTCCTTCCAGCGTCCCGTCGTTCAGGTTGACATGGGTCAGCTCCGTGTCCCGCCCGCCGAGCGAGTCGGGATCAACGGCAAAGCCGTGATTCTGCGCCGTGATCTCCACCCGCCCCGAGTCGAGATTCTTGACGGGATGATTCCCGCCCCGGTGGCCGAATTTGAGCTTGAAGGTCTTGCCCCCGAGGGCCAGGCCCATGAGCTGGTGGCCGAGGCAGATGCCGAAGACGGGGACCTTCCCCAGCAGGCGCCGGATGTTGCCGATGGCGAGCTCCAGCGGTTCCGGATCTCCGGGCCCGTTGGACAGCAGGACACCGTCCGGTTTGAGGGCAAGCACATCTTCCGCGCTCGTCGGCAGCGGCACGACCGTCACCGCGCAGCCCACTCTGCGCAGGTTTTCGAGGATGTTGCGCTTGATCCCGAAGTCGTAGGCCACCACCTTGAACGGATGGAAATCGAACACGTCGGAGGGGGCGGGGTGGGCATAGGCCTCCCGGCAACTCACGCCGGCGGCCAGATTGCACCCCAGCATTGCGGGGATCTCACGCGCACGGGCGACCTGCCGCGACCGATCGGGCGAGGCCGAATCGATCACCCCGCGCATGGCTCCGTGCCGGCGTATGTGGCGGACAATGGCCCTCGTGTCCACCTCCTGGATGGATACGATCCCGTGCCTCTCGAGGTAGCTCCCCAGGGACTCGTCCGCCCTCCAGTTGGAGTGCACCGGGCTGAACTGGCGCGCCACAAAGCCGGTGAGAAAGGGCCTGGCCGCCTCCTCGTCCTCGGGATTCGTGCCGTAGTTGCCGATGTGGGGGCAGGTCATGACGACGATCTGGCCGGCGTAGGAGGGATCGGTGAGGATCTCCTGGTAGCCGGCCATCGACGTGTTGAACACGACTTCGCCGACGGCCTCGCCGGCCGCCCCGAATGCCCTTCCTTCGAATGCACTTCCGTCCTCAAGGGCGAGTATGGCTCTCATCTTCCTCTTTGCTGGAATTCGGACGGTCTGGCGCCCGAAAGTGATAATTTAATCCCGGGCGACTCACGCTCTCCCGGGAACACGCTAGGAGAATCAGGCTTTGTCGTCAGTGCACCGGCCCGAACCGCTCCACGGGCCAATAGGAGAAAATCGCTTTCCCGTAAATGTTGGCGGCGGGCACGAAACCCCAATTACGGCTGTCGTTGCTGGAGTTGCGATGGTCGCCCAGTACAAAGTAGTGGCCGCCCGGAACCACAACGCGCCGGAAGGACGAAAAATCCCTGTACTCCTTCCTGACATAGGATTCCACGATCTTCTCGCCGTTCACAATCACCGCTCCGCGCCTGATCTCCACCTGATCGCCGGGCAGGCCAACCACCCGTTTGATGAAGGACTTTCGCCGGTCGCGCGGATACCAGAAAACGACGATGTCCCCCCTGGTAATATCGGAAAAGCGGTATATGAAGCGATTGACGAAAATGCGCTCCTGATCCTGCAGGAGCGGAACCATGCTGTTGCCTTCGACCTTTACGGGTTGTACGACGAAAACGACGATGAAGACTGCCATGGCGCAGGCCATGGCGATATCACGGAGCCAGACCTTCAAGTGACCGAGGAAACTTGGGCTTGGCGGGAGCACCTCTCCCTGTGCGGCAAGGGCTTCGCGCGACGAGGAGATTCTTTCTTCCATTCCTTCCTTAGTCCAAAGCGACGCTCTCTGGCGGCCGTAGGCGGACCGCAGCAAAAATTAGCAGAGGGTTTGCAAAAACACAACCAAATTTGCAGCCGCGAGCCGCAACCGGGAGGAGCGCCCGCCCCGGCTCGTGCCCAATTCCGGATGCTGCAGCCCCTCTCGACGGCCTCGAACCGGCGGCCGCCGAACACACTCGCCCGCACCTGTGTGAGAAGCTTGTAATCCGGTGCCCAGTTGCTATAATCGCATTTCTTCTCTCGCTCATTGGGGGAGCTTGCGTGGCCGGTTTTCGCCCGCGGGCATCGCCGTGCGCTCGCGGTGTTTGCATTCGAGCGGTTTGCCAAACCGCCGGAGTCCCATGAAGATCGCAGTGGTCGGCGCAAGCCGCCAGAAGAATTGCACGCTCAAGGATGTGGCCGGTGGATTCGGCACGGTCTTTACGGTCGGCAGTTCGCCCTTCGCCAGACTGCTGGAGATTGCGAAGCGCAGAATCGCAGCCATCCCCAACATCAGCTTGGCATACCTCGACGCGATCCTGGCGGCAGAGGGAGCGGAGGTCCGCGTCCTGGACATCCGCCGCGCCAGCCAGCTCGTCCCCGCGGATCTGTATCTCATTGCCTCTTCCATCGTCGACTGCCGTTTCGAGCGCGCGATCGGCGAGGAAGCGAAACGACGCTATGGCGCCAAAGTCGGCTTTTTCGGCACATTCGCCGCCGCCGTGCCCGAGTTCTTCTCCGGCGCCGCCGATTTCCTCGTAAAGGGGGAGATTGAAAACCTCGCGCCCCGCCTGGGACGCGGCGACATACCCGAGGGCATAGTCTCCGCGGGCTTCGTGGAGGATCTGGACGCACTGCCCTTTCCCTCCTGGGAGCAATTCGACATCTCGCGGTTCCGCTACCACATCATCACCAACCGGGGAGCCACGCTGCCGCTGCTGGGCAGCAGGGGATGCCCATACACCTGCAACTACTGCCCGTACCTGGTGAACTCCAGGTACCGGTTCCGGTCCCCGGACAGCATCGTCGAGGAAATCCGGCACCTGGTCGACCGCTACGGCATCCGGGGAATCTCCTTCCGCGATCCCAATTTCACCTTCGATCCCGAACGCGCGCGGGCGTTCGCGGAGCTGCTGCTCAGCTGCAATGTCGACATTCGCTGGAGCATGGAGGCCCGGACGGACCGTCTCGACAAGCCCCTGCTCGACCTGCTCCACCGGTCCGGGTTGCGCAGCGTGGAGGTGGGTGTAGAATCCTCCAATGAGAGGATGCTTCAGGGCAACCTGCGAAAGGCCACGCCCAAGCCTCACCAGGAAGAGGTGATCCGGCACTGCCACAGGCTGGGTGTCCGCGTGATCGCGAACTATACTTTCGGACTGCCCAACGATACGGTGGCGAACATACGCGAGACCATCCGTTATGCGAAGAAGCTGAACACCTTCGCGATCCAGTTCACCGTTACGACTCCTTACCCGGGAACCGAGTTCTACGAAAATGTCAGGCACCGCATATTCGACACGAACTGGGAGCACTTCAACGGGTGGACCAGCGTGTACCGTCATCCCGAGATCAGCCCGGACCAGCTGCACGCCCTACGGGAGTACGCTTATGTCTCTTACCACCTCAGGCCGCGGTATGTCTGGCGCTTCCTGCAGTCCACCGTCCTGTATCCGCTCCTGTTCCCCGAGCCCACAGCCCACCGCGCCTGAGGCCCCTCGGGCCGGAATCCGCCCCCTACTGGCGGCAACCGCAGCCTTGCTTCTCGTTGCCTGGGGTGCCGCCTCGGCGTCGCAGTCGGTCACGCCCGTTTACGTGACCGCCAGTTTCGTCGACCGCAACCACCTGTATATCGAGGATCTGGAAGAGGGGGAGGTGACCATACGCGAAAACGGCGAACCGCGCACGATTGAGTTCATGGCCAAGGCACAGCTGCCGGTCGCCTACGCGCTGCTCTTCAACCTCTCCTTCCTGGGGGAGTTTCCGGAGGATGAGCGGCGGGGCACTCTCAGGTTTTCCGGCGCCTCGAACGCCAGAAACCTGGCCTACGAGCTCATCGACAAAACGCTCCGCGGACAGGCCATCTGGGTGGGCGCATACGAGCAGGGGGCCGGCACGGCCATGGCATTCACGCTCGATGGCTTCGCGGCCAAGCAGGCCATTCAGCAGCTGCAGGGGAGAAGGCGGCCTGCGGACTCCTTCCTCTATGCCGGGATATTCTCGGCGGTGCAGGCACTGAACCAGCGACACGAGAAGCGGCGCGTGCTGATCGTCTTTCTCAACCTGATGGACACCGGCACTTCCGGCCGACTGCCGCAGCTGAAGAACCTGCTTTCCGCCAGCAATGTAGAGCTTTTCGTCGTCAGCTTCGCCTCCCGGATGGAGAGCCTGCCGGGGTACATGCCCGCGCGGCTGAGCGAAGCCGCCTTGCGAGAACTGGCGCACACCACGGCCGGCGAAGCTTTTTTCACGGCCAATTACGGGGACCACCTGGAGGACCTCACGCGGCGACTGCACAACCACATCCGCACTTTCTACACGTTCGGCTTCCAGTCGACCGGCAGCCGGGAACGGCCGGCGGAATTGAACATCGAGTGCAGCCGGCCGGGATCCAAGGTAAGGTCACGCAGCGCCGCCCCGCGCCTGCCGTAGATCTTCCCCCCCCGGGCAAAACGACAGCGATGGCGGCGCCGCCGGCGCCTGATCCGGCCGGGCGCGGGAAAACCCGGGCAAATCAGCCTCGGAGGCGCGCCGTGCCCCGCTCCCCGCCGGTCCTCACCCGGTAAAGTAAATCCGACCGGGGACGATAAGACAACTAGCCAAAACAGGCAGAGGTGGGGATTTGTCCAGGAATGTCTTGTGGGCCGTCGGGGGGAGCAAAGGGGGCGTCGGCAAGAGCTTCCTCGTGGCTTCGATGGCCACCGTTCTCGCCCGCACGGGCCGGTCGGTGATAGCGGTGGATGCCAGCCTGGGGGTTCCCCATCTCCACGCCTTCCTGGGCGTGAAGGCATCCAGCCCTACCCTGCTCGACGTGCTCGACAGCCGCAGCGTGCTGGAGGATGCGCTGGTCCCCACCGCCGAGCCCGGACTCCGTTTCCTGAGCTGCGCGGGCGACCAGCCCGGCGCCGCCGACCTCCCCCGGGGCGAGTTCGAGAGCGTGCTCCGCGCGCTCTCGGAGCTGCCGGCCGCTGTGGTCATCGCCGACCTGGGCGGAGGCGCCTCGTTCCGCGTGCTGGACCTCTTCAACGCCGCCCGGGAGGGCTTTCTCGTGACCACCGCCGATCCCTCGGCCATGCAAAACGCCTATGGCTTCATCCGCAATGCCGCCTACCGGCGCGTGCAGCAGGCTTTTGCCGAGCACGAATCGGTCATCGCGGCGTTGAAGCACTGGTGGCAAAGGCCCGGCCCTGCGAAACCGCCGACCATGATGGAGTTTTACGACAGGCTCAGCGCGGTCGATCCGTGCGCCGCAGAGCGCGCGGCAGCCATCGTCGACTCGTTTCGGCCACTCCTGCTGACCAACATGGCGGAGGCTGAAGAAGACCGGAGGGCGGCGGAGATCATCCACGCCGCCTCCCGCAAATTCCTGAATATCGACCTGCGCCTCTGCGGCCCGGTGCTCTTCGAGCCGGCAATAGGCCGGTCGGCACCGAACGCCACGGCCCTCGATTTCAGCGACCCGGAGAGAAAGGCCCTGCGGCAGATTCAAAACGTCGCCCTCCGCATCCTGCATGCCGGAGGCGCTCCGGTTGCAGTTCCGCCGGGGAGTGGGGAAGGCACCGCGGCCGCCGCGCCGGGGCTGAACGACAACCTGGATTTCCTCGGGAGAGAGCTGCACGTGCAGACCGAGGATCTGGGGCATACGGGACGGTGCATCGTCACCCAGGTATTCTGCAACGGGCGCGTGCTCTTTTCCACCCGCGCGGACTACCCGCAGAATGCTCACGACGCCGACGGCAGAGTGCAGATCGGGGAGCAGATGCGCAGCCAACACCTGAGCGTGATCCGCGAAATCGAAGGCACCGTGGCGCGCCTGCAATCCGCCTGAGACACCATGATTCCCACGGCCGCCACGCGCGAAAAAATCCTCATCGTCGACGACGAACCGGAAATCAGGTTCATCCTCGCCCGCCAGCTCCAGGGTGATTCCTTCGAGTGCGTGGAAGCCTCCAGCGCCCACGAGGCGCTGGAAAAGATCGAGCGGGACCGCTTTTCCGTGGTCATGAGCGACGTCATGATGCCCGGAATGACGGGTGTCGAGCTGCTCGGGCTGATCCGGCAGCAGGCGCCCGAGACCTCGGTTATCATGATCACCGGGGTGCGCGATGTTTCCACGGCCGTGGCCTCCCTGCGCAACGGGGCGTGCGACTACATCACGAAGCCCTTCGATCTGCTCGCCATCCGCCGCGCAGTCCAGCACGCCCTGGAGCGTCACCGCCTCGTGTCGCTGAACAGCTACTACCAGCGCGAGCTGGAGCGAAAGGTCCGCGAACGGACGCTGGACCTCAACCACACCCTCCGGAACATCGAGGACAGCTACCAGATCACGCTCGAGGCTCTGGCCTCCGCGCTGGATGCGCGCGAGCATGAAACACAGGCCCATTCGCAGCGCGTTCGGGAATACGCGCAAACGCTCGCGGGCTGCCTGGGTCTGCCGGTGGGAGAATTGCTGCAGGTGGGGCGCGGCGCGCTCCTGCACGACATCGGGAAGATCGGCGTGCAGGATTCGATCCTGCTCAAAGCCGGCAAGCTCACGGCTGAGGAGTGGATGGAAATGAAGAGACATCCCCAGATCGGCTATGAGATACTGCAGGACGTCAAATTCCTCGCTCCGGCGGCGGAAATCGTGCTGACACATCAGGAGCGGTGGGATGGTAAGGGCTACCCCCGGGGGCTCGCTGTAAGCGACATCCCGCTGGGATCGCGCATCTTTGCGGTCGTGGATACGCTCGACGCAATGACCAGCGACCGCCCTTACCGGAAAGCGCTCCCGTTTCAGACAGCACTGGAGGAAATTCGGCGCTGTTCCGGCACTCAGTTCGACCCGACGGTGGTGGCTGCCTTCTTGAGCCTGCCCGCGAGTTCCTGGCAAGGCATCCACGATGAAGTGAACCGGAGTCACGGCGGCCCGGATGGACTGACCTTCCATGTCCGAGCTGAAGGTATTTCCGATAAGCCAGACTGAACGCCGGTTCATGGCTGCGCTCATGGAGAGTGAAGAGCGCGCCTGGCTCTCGGAATTGGATTGGGATTACTCCCCGATACGGCGCATCCTCACACGCTTCATGGACCAGAGACTCCTGCCCGGGTACGTGGCCATGCGGGCGCGGCAGGCCGTCGGCTACACCTATTTCCTGATTCACCAGCACAAGGGCGTGGTCGGGAACGTGTTTGTGGCCGGCACGGGCGACAACGAGGCCGCAGACCGACTCATCGCCGTTGCCGCGCAGGGCCTCCGGGATTCCCGCGCCATCCGGAGAATAGAGTCGCAGATCCTGCCGCTCAACGGCCTGGACCTGACCCCGCTGTTTGAAAGCCACGGATTCGAGTCCTATGCCCGATTCTACATGGAGCTGGACATCGCCGGGTTCCGCCCGCGGGAGATGGGGGAATCATCGCTGCGCATTGTCCCCTGGGCCTCACGGCATCTCGCCGCGTGTGCGGGCGTGGCTTTCCGATGCTACCAGGGCGAGCTGGATGCCGTTATCTCGGAGGACTACACCTCCCGCCAGGGTTGCGAGCATTACCTGCGCAGCCTGGTGGAGAATCCCGGGTGCGGGATTTTTCTCCCCGCGGATTCCCTGGTCGCGCTTGACGAGGCGGGCGCGCCTTGCGGCTTCATCCTGACATCCGCGATTTCATCCTCTGCCGCCATGATTCCACAGATTTCGATCGACCCCGGATTCCAGTCCCGCGGGCTGGGCGCTCTGCTGATCGAAAAGACGATTGCCCGGCTGCGTGCCGCGGGATTGTCGAGCGTGAGACTGACGGTCACCGAGCAAAACCGCAGAGCCCTGGAGTGGTACCGGCGGCTCGGATTCCGCGAGCACACCCGGTTCGGCGCCTACGTCTGGGTGAAGCCCGGCGAGGCGATGCCGGCCGGGCATGGAGGGGGTTTGTGACGGGGATTCCCGGCCCGCAACTCCCTTGGTATGGGGAGAGGGCGTTGCCTCACTTCGGCTCGGCGCCGGAATACAGGGAGTTCAGGACCACGATGTCCACACGCCGGTTGCGTGCCCGCCCTTCGGGCGTATCGTTGGTGTCGATCGGCCGGAACTCTCCATAGCCCGCCGCGGAGAGCCGCTCGGGACTGAAGGCGTGCTTCCGCGCAAGGTGGGCCACGATGGAGGTGGCCCGCGAGGTGGAGAGCTCCCAGTTGGAAGGAAAACGCGAGGTGTGGATCGGGACGTTGTCCGTGTGGCCTTCCACGCGCAGCTGGTTTTTCATGCCGAGGATGTTGACGGCGATGTCGTCGAGGAGGTCGAGCCCCTCCTGCTTCAGCTGATCGGATCCCGAGTCGAAAAAGCCCCCCTCCCCGAGGCTGATGACCAGGCCGCGGGATTCGATGCGCGTGCTCACCTGCCGGCTCAGGTTCTTCTGTTGCGCGAGCAGTTCGACATTGGTCCTTAGGCGCGAGAGGGCGATCACCTCCCCGCGGGGAAGCGGATTCGGCACGAAGTTGGCTTTCAGGTCCTTGACCTGTGCCGTGACCTTGCTCTCCAGCACTTTTTCCTTGGGGACGTTGACGTTCTCCACCACGTCGGGCCCCAGCACCGACGTTGCCCCCATGCCGCTGCTCAGACTCAGCTTGTCGCTGCCCGAAGGAAACACCGTGCTGTCGAACGATGCCCTCACCGACATCACCATCTTGCCCAGTTTCTGCGCGTCGACCGTGGAAATCGCGTACATGGTCGTAAAAAACGCGAAGAGCAGCGTGATGAAATCCGCGTAGGAGACGAGCCAACGCTCGTGGTTCACGTGTTCCGGCGGTTTGCGCTTTCGAACCATTTCCTGCCTGTGCCTCAGGCCGCTTTGATCTGCGCAGCCTTGCCCTCCGCCGCCGAAACGGACTGATCCTTCTCATTCATGTAGCTGCGGAGCTTGTCCTCGATCAGGCGGGGATTCTCCCCTTCCAGAATCGAGATGACCCCCACGAGGATGATCTCCTTCGCGATCATCGCCTTTCGGTGGCGGACCTTGAGCTTTCCGGCCACCGGCAGGTACACTACGTTGGCCAGGGTCACGCCGTAGACGGTTGCCACGAAGGCGACGGCAATGCCGCCGCCCAGCTTACTGGGATCGGACAGATTTTCCATGACGTGGATCAGACCCAGGACGGCGCCGATGATCCCGATGGTCGGCGAGTACCCTCCGGCGGCTTCCCAGAACTTCACCGAGTACTCGCCCTCCTCCTCCATGTTGCCGATCTCCATTTCCATGGTCTCACGGAGTGTCTTGGGCTCGATGCCGTCGACGGCCATGTTGAGTGCCTTCTTGAGGAACGGATCCGAGGCCTTTTCCGTTTCGGTCTCCAGGGAGATGATGCCCTGCCGCCGCGCCTTGTTGGCGAATCCGATGATTTCGGCGATAAGTTCCCGGTTGCTGACCTTGGGGTCGACGAACGCGGTCAGAATGGCCTTGAGGCTGCCTATGAATACCGACATCGGGAACTGCACAAGACAGGCCCCGAAGGTGCCTCCGATCACGATGAGCGCGGCCGTGGGCTGGAGGAGAGAGCCGACGTGTCCCCCCTCGAGGTGCTGCCCGACCAGGATCGCGCCAAAAGCCACCAGCAGTCCAAGGATTGTCGCCAGATCCATCTGCGCTCCCCTTCATCCTTCCTGAACAAGTCCGCTTTGTCAGACCTTGGCAAGCTGCCGTTCGTACTCCGCCTCCACCAGGCCGGCGATCAGTCTGCGGTACCGCACAACCTTGTCGATGATCTCCACCATCCGGTCCTGCACCACGACTTTGTCATTGTTGGTGAGGGTGATCACGGTGTCGGGGGTTTCTTCGATGTACTCGATGAGATCGGGATTCAACACGATGTTCGCCCCGTTGATCTTGGTCAATCGGATCATGGCCCCGTCCTTTTGTTAGTAATCCCCAAGGCCATATCGGCGGAGAAGGGAGGATTCCTTAGCGGGAGAACAAAAGAAAACGGGGAACCGGCAGCCGGATGCGCCACATCCCGTGTTTTGCACGGTCGTTAAAGGCGGCGAGGGGTGGACTCCCGCAATCCTACCTTCGATTTCTGCTTCCAGGTCCGATTATGGGCCGTCGAGGCTCTCGTGCTCACGACACGCATCATAGGAGCGCAGTCCTTTCGATCGAATCCGCTGAATCGTCTGCAGGCGCCTTGGCGTCAGCCAAGCCTCTCGAATCGACATGTTTCCGATATTGGCTTCTGGCTCATCCCACGCCCCTGCTTCGCACGCACAGAGGATGACATTGCCATCGGTGGTGATGGCCATCTCATTCTCTATGTAATAACAGTGCATCCGGTTGGGAACGGTGTGCTCCAAGGCAGGATCTTTATCCGACGCTCCGCCCCGGAATCGATAACTTGGCCGCTGGATCTTGTGGATGCCCATTTTGTCGAAAAAGTCTGCAAATGCCTGATGATCCTCATGTTGGGTTTGCGGTAACTGGATCTTGGTGATCCATACTTCGGTTCGGGCGGCGAGTTGCTCTTTCAATTCCATAAACCGGCCGATCTGTCGCAGCACATCCTCGAGATCTCCTCCGCGCCGAATCGCCTTGTAGAGCCGTGGATTCAGCGTATCGACCGAAAAGACAATCACGTCGACACAGCCCTCCAGCAGCTTATGGGCATGCCATTCGTTTAGGATCTGGCCGGTAGTTGTGATCCAGTTCTCGAAACCCAGAGCTTTGGCGCGCGTCATAAACTTGTATATCCTGGGGTCACAAAGGGGATCGTTGATCCACTCCCAGTTAATCATGGCCGGCCAGTCAACTTCGTCGAGAATCTTGTCGACATACCTCTCTGGCATGAGCGCGTTGCGCCGCGTCTTCTTGACACGCTCGCGTGGACACATGACGCAGTCAGATGGGCAGCCGATGGTTGTCTCAAGCGAGAAATACGAGGGAAGAAATATCGACTTGTCCATGACCGGCGCCCCGCCGGCTGCACAATACCCGTTTACAATCGCGCGCTCATCTTCAGAGAGCGCCGGATTGGCCACAACGAAAAAGAGCTGCACCCTCTCATTCACACCTGTTTTTGTGGTTATGCGCAATTCCAGTTCGTGTACGCCATTCCCGATGGAGACTGTGTTTATGTAAAAACGGAATCCACTTCGCGCCGCCGCCACAGGTGCGTTATACGCTCTGACAACGTCGGGTCGCGGGATACCGAGGTCCGCATCACAAAGATATGCTCCGTTCACCACAACCTGGATGCGTTTCACGCCGTCTTGGGAAAACGCCCATCCCTCGAAAACCGAAATCCCGGTCACCGGCCGTCGCAGGTCTGGGATATTCAGATCGTATTTGATGTAAGCCCCCGGATGATTGTCAGACAAACGCGCGCGGCAGGCCTCCCTCAGATTCTCCATCGCGGGGACATTGTTGGATTGTATCCCCAGAATTGCCCCGAGGTACTCGACCGCCCCCCGAAGTTGTTCTGGCTCAATTTGTGACGAGGCGAGCCGGTTCCGTACCTCCACGGCTGACTGGTCACGCATGCTCAAGAATTCCTCCTTCTCCGCTGCTCTGCCTTCCCCGGTGCTTTTTTCAGCATCATCCAACAGAACCGGGTTTTCGCTTGCTGTCAGATCTGTCACAACATTCTCCCCTGCCGACGCCTGACCTCAACGCGCCGGCTTCAACCCGGCACTATCCAGATTCGAAGTCCCCGGTGAATCGCGGATTCGGGACGAAAAGGCAAAATCCCGATGGGCCTTCTCATTTCGCCGTAACAAGATCCTGGATGACCCGCACTTCCATCTTCTCCAGCCTGGCCTCAGCCTGTGCAGACACCCTTGAGGAGCATTTTCCTGATGGGCTCCATCTCCGACTGCCTGTCCTCGGTTGCGAGTTTCATGTACCACTGACCCAGGAGTTCCCCTGCACTCGCCGCTACAGTCTTGTGCACAGCATCGGCGAAACTAGACCTGCTTGTTACGCCGGGCTGGGCGCTGGCCACGAGGTACTGCGCAAGACTGCCGACCTTTTCGACAAAGCTCACCACCAGGTGGTTGGACCTGAGCGCCGACCGGTCGAATCCGTTTTCATCTAGCGCCCCGACGGCCTTGAGAATGGCCTCGAGTGCGGGGCTTCCCCCCGGGCAGGTCCGGTGCGCGTCTGCGCCACCCTGCATCGCCCCGTTCATCCGGCTGAGAAACTGCAGCATGTCCGACTGGGTGAGGGGCGCATCTCCGGCCATGCCGTCAAGCGACATCTGCACGGCCTGATAGAGGTTGCCGCACCTCAGCCTGACATCCCCCAGAGAATTCACCCCGAGAGAGCCCAGCGGTGGGAGCGGATGATCAAGTATCTCCACCATGGACTTCACACCGATAAAACTCCGTTTTAGGAAATAATCGGCGGGCATGTTGTGCCAGTGATACACGCCGGTGCTGTGCAGAAAGCCCAGGCGATCACCCGATCTGATCATCCGCACGCCTATCTCTATGTCTTCTGCGTTCTCGACCGCGGCAAACCCGTACTTTCTGATGGCCTCGGCCCTGTAGCAGGCACAGACGTTGTCGACAAATGACACGGCCCGCTTATTCCTGCAGGGCAGGCTATCGAATAGCTCGGGATATCGCATGGCGTACTTCATATCCTTGCCGAGTCCAAACGACAAATATGTCATTTCTGCAGTCCAGCGGCTGTGGAGGTCTGTTTCGCCGTTTGTTATCTGTCTTGCGGATACGACCATGACTTCCGGGTTGTTTTGGAGAACCCGGACCATCTTGTAAAGCATATAGTCGCTCGAGGGAACGGCGTCCTGCACGGTGAAGAAGATATAATCTCCCGTCGCCATGCTGGCCCCAAACTGCCGGGTAAGGCCGTGGCTGAATTTGCCTCCGGGCACCTCGACCACCTTTACCCCCGATGCCCGCGCCCTCTCAAGCGAGCCGTCGGTTGAACCTGAATCGAGGATGATTACCTCCAAGCCAGAGAGCTTCTTCTGCCTACCAAGCTTCTCAAGTAGCAGACCCAGTTTTGTGCCGCCGTTCAGAACCGGGATCACCACGGAGATGCGCCCCTTCACGGACTCGCCTGCGTTCTGATCGGCGAAAGATTCGAGCACCATGACAGAGCTGAGTACTCTGTCCATTGCGTCATCCGGCGTCATCGAGACGGTTTGCACCGGACCCTGCAGCGTCGCCCTCCCCATTTGGAGACTCATGCAGCGCTCGCCGAGTTTTCGAGCTCTGCCATGCAAAACTCTGATGATGCTGGCGGCTGCATCCACGGCCTTTGTTCGTATATACTCCTCCTCCGCTGTGTCCCCCATCTCGGGGTGGTAATCCTTCATGACCTCTTCAATGCCCGCCATCTCGCTCAGCACAGAGTCATTGATCATCACGCTTTCGAGGAATGGATACCCGACGCCCTTTACTTTCATAACCATCTTCCCCCTGTCTGACATATCCTCGACCGAGGAAAGAGACGAATCGATAAGGCCATTATCCTTATAGAAGCCGAACAGCTCGCTACCAGGCACAGGGGTATAGAGCGCCGGTGAAAAATGGACCGGCCTGACCTTGAGGGCTCCCGCAACCGTGAGGAGATCGTCCTCCTTGTGCCACCCCGTGTCGGTTCTCACACCAAGGATATAGTTGGCCCAGACCTTGATCCCGTGTCTGTCGCAGATTGCGGCCGCCCTGAAATTGTCGTCGACCTTGGTGCCCTTGTTGAACCACCTGAGGATGCGGGGACTGAATGACTCGAACCCGATGATCAGGAGCGCAAGCCCTGCCTCCGCCATCCGCCCCACCAAGTCCTCGTTGCGACAGATCAGGTCCGCCCTGCTGGAAGTCACCCATTTGAATCCGCTCTTCACAATGCCGCTTTTGTGCAGTTCATGGACGAATTCCTCTACCCACCTGCGCGAAACTATGAACTGGTCGTCGTGGAACATCGCCGACTTTATCCCATACTTGCCCATGAGCGTCTCGATTTCAGCTATCACGCTTCCGACGCTCCGGCCTCTTATATACGGTATTCGTTTGTCGTTGCAGTTGACCCTTGTGTAGAGCTGGTGCTCACCCGGCCCGCAGCAGAAGGTGCAGTTATAGGGGCAACCCCTGGTGTTTATGATCTCGGCCATTGGCAGGGGAAAACTGAAGCCTTCGAGGCCGAATGGCTCGCGGTGCATCCGCTGCCTGTAATCCGGCCATATCTCCCGGTCGGGAAATGGCACCAGGTCCAGGTCCGGGGTCTCACCCCAGAAATGGTCTGGGAAACGGGATGGGTTCTCCACCAAATCTGGGAAACTCAACTCCCCCTCGCCCTGTATGACATAGTCGAAAACACCCGTCTGGAGGCACTCCCCGGGGAACATCGTGGGATGAATACCGCCCGCAACGGAGATGACCGGGGGCGCAACCTGTTTTGCTATTTTCGCAGCCTCGACCGCGTAGGCATTTTCCACGGAGTGGATTGAGACACCGAGATAGTCGGGACTAAAGTCCTTTACTATTTCTGCATACTCCTCCCACCCGGAGAGAGTCCTTAAGTCTGCCAGTCTGGTTTCATGCCCCCTTGCCTTTAGGGCCCCCGCAAGATAGGCAAGTCCGAGTCGGATAAAAACGCTGTCAGGCGAAGGCCTGCTCAGATCGGCTTTCCAACTGCAATAAGCGAGAGCGGGATTCACCAATAAGACCTTCGCCATTCCATTCCTCCTTCAGACCTGCACCTGCAAGAACCCGGCCAAATCCACAATGCAGGCCTCGTCATGCGGAAGCCGGTCCGTTATCCAATCCCAACTCCAAATGTCCGTCTCATCTGCCCGATCATGCTTTCGAGCCTGTGCCGGTAGGTATGTTCCGTCAGCACCCGGGCCCTGGCCCTGAAGGCAATTGCGCGGGCCGCCGACGCATTCTCCAGGTAATATTTCACCAGTCGCGCAATCTCCCCTGGATCCTGATACGAAACAACCTCAGTTCCAGTCTCGAACAATTCCGCCAGTTCATCCTGATGATCGGTGAGCAGAAACCCACCGGAGGCAGGAACATCAAACACCCGCTGGTTTACGGCGCTCGCCATTTGCCGGCTTGTGGCATTCAGGTTCACTCGGCAGGCATTGTAAAAGCGCGGCAGTTCCGTGTAGTAGGCCAAACGAGGCCGCACCTTGAACCGCGGACCCAGCAAATTCTGCCAACCCTCGTCGCCGTGTATGCGGTGCTCGAATCCAGCAAGGCTCTTCACACAATCAAGGCGATACAGCTGTGTAGCTCGCCAAAGCACCGCGCCCTCGAAGTCGAGCATCTCCTTTTGGGAGAAGCCCTTCACTTCTTCTGGCACGTCCCACTGTTCCAGCGCCGAGGAGAATGAGGCGCGGCCAGTTTGTATTGCAGATGCGAGTTCCTCCACCAGGGGCTCGCACCAGAATGGGACCTTCTGGAGCCAACGCCGCACCGGTTCGCACATCGAATCCCCGATAAAGCCGGCTTCGGCTGCGTATCGCTTACGCTCCGCGCTGGACAGCTCAAGGGGTTTGAATACCGTCTCGTCGGCGGCCAAGGGCAAATAGTGGACGTTCTCAAAGCCCATTTTCCGCAGATCCTGCACGTAGCCCCTGTCCCAGACAAATACCGACACGAAAGGAGAGATGTTCGCGTTCGACCCCTTGATGATCAGGTTGGGACTGTCCACATACCAGGATGCCGCCGGAAGCTCTATCGATCGCAAAAACGACGTGAGGATGCCCTGATCGTCAAAGCCCAGATGGTTGACCGTCAGCAGGAAATCGGGCCGGGATTCGCTCAATGTCCGCATCAGACGGTAGGCTACGCCCTCGCCCTCCTCGCCCTTTCCGACCGGTATCTTGATGGCGCTATGCCCCATGCCCGCGATGGCACGGGATATCTCCGGAAGCAGGTAGTACCCCACATCCAGGAGGCCGATGCACACCCGGTCGCTCCGGAACTTGGCGTACCGGAAGGGGTCAAACAGTCCTTCATGAACCTGCTTCTCAGCCTCAGCCAGGAGGGGCGAGTAATACGAAGGGAATGCCCGGACCAGCGCCTGAAAGGGGAAGACCGCGAGAGGCTTCCCGGCCGAAAAAAGCCTCAGGCGGTGAATGCACTGAAGGGCTTCCGCCAACGGCAGACCGGTCGCCAGGACGACGTTATCCCCGAGTTTTGGACCCCGCAGCCTAGTAGCCAGAGCGCTGATCTCATTGCTGGCTTCAATCACGATGATACTGGCCCTGGGGTGCCGGGCAGACAGCTCTGCAACGTGGTAGCCAAGACCGAGACCTAGCACCAGCAGCGGGCCCTCGCCCTCCCAGCTGTAGGATTCCACTATCCCGCGGGCTTCTTTCTCAGGATCATAGAGACTGTGAACGCACTTCTCCCGGCCCTGCTCGTCCGCGACCTTCAGCGTCCAGCTCCCGTTCCGCGCCGGGGTGGGAGTTGCCGCCGGCAAGGTCTTCGCTTCAGCCAAGCCGGCCATCGGGGAGTGTCTCCTTCCAAGGCATTGTCCGCGTGCGGGATTTGCGACCTTAGAATCCCATGCCAAGTGGGCTGGGAGCCCCCGACAGGAATCAGTCAAGTATTTGACGCCTCTATCAGTCATTTGACGTGCGATGGCGCCGCGCACTTATTCGACCAGGCGCTGTTCCAGATCCACGAACTGCCGGCGATATCCTGGGAGGAGTTCGAGGATTTCATATTCCAGGATGTCCGCCACCTGGGTGTTATCGCCCCTCTCCTGCGCCTGGACCATCTCGTTCAGGGATAAAACCAGCCTCTGACATGCCGCCGGGTTGGCTGGGCCACCGGCAGATTGCCGGTCTCCAACGGCATTCATCTTTTCAAGCAGCAGGTTGAGCCAGAGAAAGCCGTCGCAGAACTGTTTCAGCGCCTCGAAAACCGCGGCGCTTGGATTTGTCCGCAAACCCATTGCCAGGGAAGGAATTGCGGTCTGTATGCGCGTGCAGTACAGCGCCGCTTCCTTCAGGGACTCCCGCGCAATTTCTGCGATTTTTCCGGTGAAGATTTCCACTGTGGCGCCGGCAAGCTTCGCCCCCCCCATCGCTGCCACCTCCGAATCCAGTTCGCCGGATATCAGAGGCCTTCCATCGACATGGACCTGTCGGATCACCGTGTCGGACGCGAGATGCGTGTCTTCGACGTGCTTCAAAATAGCATCCAGCGACACAAGATTTTTGGGTACAGGAGTGATCTCCTGCTGATCCACTATCAGTTGGGTCATGGCAATTCCTTTCCTCAGGCGCACAAACACGTCCGCCTGCGCAGCAAATCAAAGGCAAGATCCATGCCAATCCCGTCCAGTCATTTTCGCCTAATCTCGAGCCCCCTCCAGGCCGATACGGGACACTGCAGTTTTGGGCTGGATTCGGCGCCGGCAGCGCAGATCCAGAAACTTCCCGGGAATCGGTGGGACGGGAGAGGTGCATTCAAGCTGCGTTCCGGCGCGAACCCGCACGCACTTCCCTACCAATCCGGCCAACGGGTCAGAGAGCTCGAAACAGGCACAGGCAGCCGACTGGCGGGCGTTCCAACGGGACGCCCGCCTCTCCTCGCCCTCACATTACCGCAACCATTTCTTGTTCCTCCTGGCGCAACCGAGGCCGCATAGCGGAAACATCCAGTTTCCAGACCGATCAGAAGCAGACAGGAAGACCGCGCCAAGCCCTACACGCTGTACGAGGCTGAAGCCACCCGCCTGGCTTCAGCCGCTGTCGGGAGCGCCAAGAACGGATCGTCGCGATTTTCCGCTAATGGCGGATAGGGAGCCCGCCGATATGCAGCCCTGAATCGAAGAGATTTCCCGGCCCGGGCGGGTGGCGGGATCAAACAAGTTGATCCCGGGCTCTCCGGCCGGTTTCAAAACGGATATTTGAAAAACACACGAATTCAGGGAGGAATTCACAATGGGAGCTTTTAGCGTACTGAATAACCTGCCGGGCATAGCTGCCCAGAATCAGCTGGTCAATAACAACATTTCCCTCAGCCAGACCCTGCTTCGGCTGTCGTCCGGAAAACGCATCAACTCCGGCGCCGATGACGCGGCGGGCCTCGGCATTGCCGACAACCTCCGCGCCAACGTCCGGGCCCTCAACCAGGCCATCCGGAACGCCAACGACGGCATTTCGGTGGCGCAGATTGCCGACGGCGCACTGTCAGAGCTCACCAACTTGCTGACCCGCGCCTTTACCTTGGCCGAACAGGCAGCCACGGACACGGTGGATGCCACCGGAAGGACTGCGATTCACAATGATTTCCTGTCGATTCAGGCGGAAATGGCGCGCATCGCAGACCAGGTCAACTTCAACGGTGTGAAGTTGTTCTCCGCGTCCGGCCTCAACGGCGCGCTGAGCGTCTTCGTGGGCGACACGGCATCGTCCAGTTCGATTTCGGTCACCGTCAACGTGATAACCACCGCAGGTGACAAGGTGACGAGGTTTAAGACAGGCGGAACCGACATCTCGGCCGTGGCGCTTGATACGAAGACCGACGCTGCTTCCGCCTTGTCGACACTGCGACTCGCGCTTCTGGATATCTCATCCAGCAGAGCGGCGATCGGAGCGGGGATCAACCGCCTGCAGTCCGCTGTGGCGGTTCTTCAGAACCAGTCGCAGAACACCCAGGCCGCCGAGTCGACCATCCGCGACGCCAATATGGCCGAGGAAGTCGCGAACATGGCGAAGTACCAGATCCTGGCCCAGTCCGGCATCGCGGCCCTCTCGCAGGCCAATGCGAACAGCCAGCTGGTCCTGGCGCTCCTGCGGCAGTAACTCTGAAGAAAAGGGAGGCTCCGGGCGTGCCGTTCGAATAAACGGCACGCCCCCCTCCATTCGACCATCACAGACTAATCCTCTGCTGCCGCCCGGTCGATATGGAGGGAGGGGGAATCCCCAGCTTGAGCCGTGTGCCACGCCCGAACGGCGGGGCAACGGACATGCACCAGAGCAAGGTGAGACGCCATGGTGAACGAAATCAACTCGAACACAGCGGTCCTGGCAGATTCGGTCCCTTTCCCCGCCGGGTCCCCTTCCAGGAAAGCCGCCGATGCCGTCAAAAGCACCGACGGTCCTGGAAAGAATCCCAAGTCGGGACAAGCTTCCGACCAAGATGCGCCGAGCGATTCCCTCACCATCACACAGAAGCGCGAAGACTCCACAGCAGTCCTGGAACGCTTGCAGCAGACCGCACTTGCCAGCAGGACATCCGTCTACTACGCGCGAGATGCCGAGGACGGGAAGATGTATCTCCACGTCAAGGACAAGCGCACCGGCGAGGATCTTTACCGGATCCCCAAGGACTATCTCAAGATCCCCGAACCCGAAGTTGAGCCGGCAGCCAGGGTGGATGTGAGAATTTAGCAGGGGAGACAGGCTTAACCATGGGATCCGTCAACTCATTGAGCGGCGGCCTGGATGTCCAGGGGATAGTCGACAATCTGATCTACGCCGAGAGGGAGCCGATCCGGCGTTTGGAGAGGCAGTCCCGTGCGTATCAGGATCGGATTTCGGCCTAC
This sequence comes from Acidobacteriota bacterium, assembly GCA_037444305.1. Taxonomy (GTDB): domain Bacteria; phylum Acidobacteriota; class UBA6911; order UBA6911; family UBA6911; genus JBBIMP01. The sequence goes on along the minus strand of JBBIMP010000011.1, from coordinate 117,465 downwards.
CGGGAGTTCAACAGCAAGCTGCTTGCCATGCAAACCGGCATCGAGGGAATCCTGTTCCACGGAGCGGGATTCCCTCTCAACTATCCGTCCGGCCTGGGCAGCAGGCTCGGCCACAGCGTCTTCTCTCTCAGGAAGGCGGTCTCATCCGATGAATCGGTCCTTCAGGCTACGGCCGCCAAAGGAACCCTCACGGGCAGCTTTGCCATAGCAGTAAGCCAGCTGGCCCAGGCCGCTGCGCACGCCTCCGGGAATTTCGCCTCCGACACTGCCACACTCCTGAAGACCGGCACGCTCGTGATCCAGAAGGGCTCCGATGAGGCCGTCACCATCACCGTCGACGAAACCAACAACACCCTGCAGGGCCTGCGCAATTCGATCAACAGCCTGAACGCAGGCTTCGTCGCCTCCATCGTCAGGGATGGCCGCGCCGAGCCCTACCGGCTCGTGATCACCAGCAGCAGCACCGGCACTGCCAACTCCCTCAGCATAACCTCCAACCTGGACCAGGGGGACGGAGCAGCGATCCACTTCACCGAAACGCTGGCTGCTCGCGACGCGCTGTTGCAGGTAAACGGCATCGACGTCGTCAGTTCGTCGAACACCGTCTCGGATGCAATCGAAGGCGTCACCCTCAACCTGAGAGCTGCCTCGGGCAGCGCGACCGTCCGCCTCGAAAGCGACCTCGACGCGATCGCGGCAGCGCTCAAGGAGTTCGCCGGCAAGTATACCGATATCATTGGTTACATCGCATCCCAGTCACGCTACGACGCCGCCAAAAAACAGGCGGGCGTGCTGGCCGGGGATTTCGTCCTCCGCCAGGCCCAGGGCACCCTGAGCGGGGTGATCATGCGCAGCGTGTCCCCGGGAGGCTCGGCAATGGCCGGCCTATGGCAGATCGGCTTCAAGCTCGCGAATGACGGCTCTCTGAGCGTGGATGAATCGAAGCTCCGCGAAATGCTCACCTCCAACCTCACCGGCGTGGCCGAGATGTTCCTCGCGGATGCGCCGGACGGAGGAGGCGGTTTCATCAGCATCGGCCCTGACCTCAGAGCCCAGCTGAAAAACCTCACCGACACCTATGCCGGTCCGGTCACCAGTTCGAGAAACGCTATCCAGCAGAATATCGATAGGATCGCCCAGCAGATCTCCCAGATGGAGGACCGACTGGCGGCCAGACGCGAATTGTTGCTGGCGCAGTTTGCCCGCGCTGACGCGGCGCTCCGGCAGGCCGGCGCCCTGCAGGCATCCATTGCAGGACAGGTCAGTTCGCTGAAGAATTTCCGCTAGCCATTCAAGAAAAGGATCCTGATGCAGATGAACGCGAACGCACGACAGTACGTTGAAATCGAGGTCAAGACCGCCTCGCCGGCCGAACTGGTGGTCCTTCTCTATGACGGAGCCATCGGGAGCGTCCAGAGCGCTCTTCGCCAGATGGCGGCCGGAAACATACAGAGCCGCGTTCAGAGCATCAACAAGGCGGTCGCCATCCTCACCGAGCTGCAGGCCGCACTCAATTTCGAAGCGGGCGGCGACCTGTCGGTCACGCTCGACCGCCTCTACAACTACATGCGCGACCGCCTGTTCAAGGCCAACAGGGATCAGGATCCCGCTCCGCTGCACGAGATCCTCAAGCTCATGACCGAGTTGCGTTCCGCTTGGGTCGAAGTGGCGCGCAAGGAGGCCCAGGCCGGCCGGCAATCCGCCTCCGTTCCGCATCCGGCAGCAAGTCACCGCCACCCGACCGTCGGCGGCGCCTGCACCCCCCAACCGGCGAGCATCAGCCTTACGGCATAGCCATGCGGGATTTCACTCAGGAACTGTCTTCAGTCGAAGCGCTGTACGAAGAACTCGAGAGCGTGCTTCGCGCCCTCGATCGGTCCGTGGAGGCCGCCGCTTCGGACGGGAACGATCCCTTGGGCAGCCTGGATGGAATCGTAGTGCGGTCCTGCGCGCTCGACCGCAGCCTCGCCGAGTTGGCTGATTCCTGGCAGGCGGAACGCGGGCAATTGCAGCCCGACGAGGCCAACAGCCTCTCAGCGCGGGCGCAACAGCTGCAGGGACGAGCAAGCCACCTGCAGCGGCAGGTCCGGCAGTTCGAACGCGCCCTGCACAGGATGAAGGAGGCAGCACTGGCATCCCTGGGCGAAATCCACAACGGAGCCCGCTTCCTGAAGAGCATGAGTTCGGGATCGCCGAACGAGCCCCGGTTTCTCGACACCCGGGAGTGAGAGTCCATCCGGTTCCCGCAAGCCGGCTGTGCCCCTAATCCGCAACGGCTTTCCCCGATTGCAGCCTCGCTGCGCCGCGCGCGGCCGGCATGGAAACGCGAGCCAAAAATCCAGGTGTCGAACATTTCGCATGGTATGGCTCGCGACGGCCGATGAGAAAGGGTGGTGTGCCCGAGCGGCTTCCGGATTCGTGTCGGCCGAGGCCGGAGAGCCCTGTAATCTTGGACCTGGTGTCATGCCCTCTTACAGCGGACAAAAGCCTGAATTGGACTTCACCCGCTCACCTTTTTCCGCAGGAGGATGCCCAGACGACCCCGGATCAGCGTTTACGCTCCTCCCTCCGGACCCGGACCTCGAGATCATCACCGAACTCATCCTGGAGGTCCGCGAGCACATAGCGGTCGCGGAAACGGCCCTTCTCTCCCTCGAAACGTCTCCGGGCAGCCGTGAAGACGTCCACGCAGTATTCCGCGCCTTTCACTCGATCAAGGGTTCTGCCGGCTCGGCCGGGCTGCAGTCGGTCGCCGAGCTGTCCCACCGCACCGAATCGCTGCTGGACCGAGTGCGCGACGGTTCGGTGGAATTCGGCGGCCCTGCCGCCGACCTGGCCCTGCAGGCCGTGGACATGCTGAGAAAGCTCTTGGAAGAAATAGCCGGAGAAATCCGTGGCCAGCCCGCATCACTGCCTGCTGCCTATGCCGGGCTGGTCGAGGCCTTGAGCCGCTTCGATCCTCGCAGCGGCCAGCCCCCCTCCAAGCGGGACCCGGGCAACCCCCTGCGCCTGGGCGACATCCTGGTGGCCGAAGGCAAAGTCACGCGGGAGCAGATCGAAGCGGTCGTGGCCCGCCAGGGAGCGGAGCCGCTTGGCCGCGCACTCCTGAAATCCAAAGTTGCCTCCTTGACCGACGTCGCCCGCGCACTTCGGACCCAACAGCGATTATCCCAGGCATCCTCCGATGAAGCGTCACTCCGGGTGCGGACAGAACAGGTGGATAGGCTTCTCGATCTGGTCAACCAGCTGGTTGGCATACAGCGGCGTGTCTTCGAAGATCCGCTTTTGTTGAAAAACACGCACCAGGACCTTTTTCAAAACGTGTCGGATGCAGGACAGGTTATCCGGGAGATCCAGGCGCTCACGCTCTCCATGCGGATGGTATCCCTCAAGGATACGTTCCTGCGGACCGCGCGCATAGCGCGCGATACCGCCAGGAAAGCGGGAAAACAGGTGAATTTCGTCACGCTGGGCGAATCCACCGAGATCGACCGCAGAATGGCCGAGACCCTGGAGGATCCCCTGGCCCACCTGGTGAGGAACGCCGTGGACCACGGGATCGAATCGCCGGAAGTCAGGGAGGCGCGAGGCAAACAGCCAACGGGAACGGTGCTGCTGTGCGCGTACCAAAGCGGAGGCAGTCTGGTCGTCGAGCTCCAGGATGACGGCAACGGCATCGACAGGCAGAAGATTATCGATCGGGCGGTCACCCTCGGTCTCGCAACGCCGGAATTGAATCCTGCAATGCGCGACACCTGCGAGTTGATCTGCACACCGGGGCTCTCCACCGCCGAGGCCGTAACCCAGACCTCCGGCAGGGGAGTCGGCATGGATGTCGTAAAGCGAAGCGTGGATGCTCTGGGGGGCAGTCTCCGTCTCACCTCGGAGCCGGGGCGGGGTTCGACATTTTCGCTCAGGCTCCCGCTCGCGCTGGCGACCATCGATGGACTGCTGGCAGGCGTGGGTCCGGAAGTCTGCATCATCCCGCGCGGCATGGTGCGCACCTGTCTCGATGCACTCCCGCCGGTTGCGCCATCGATCTGCGGTCCGGGCGAAGCGATCACAGACGGCGGCGAGCAGATTCCGCTCGTTCGCCTGCACCGGCACCTGGGAGTGGCCGGAGGGGCTGAGAATCCGGCCGAAGGCGTGCTCGTCGTGGTGGAGTCCGCGGAGCGGCGCCTGGCGCTCCTTGTCGACCGCCTCCTCGGCGAACAGATTGTAATAACACGGCGGCGGCAGAACGGCCAGGAGAGGATTCCAGGTTTTTCCTGCGTGGCCCTGCTGGGCGACGGGCGGATCGGTCGCGTGATCGATCCCGAAGAACTGGGGATGGCAGTCGGACAGCCATAGCGTGCGCTGAAGCTAGGCGAAGGACTCGAGTGCCTCGTCCACAGAATTGAAAGTCCGAACGGCGGATGTCTCCAGGAAGAGCTTGAGCCGCTCCCTGATGCGCTCGCTTTCTGCGACCAGCCGGACAGAAAGAGACAGCTTTTCGGCGTGCTGCAACAGGGCTATGAATTTCCTGACGATCGCCAGGTCAGACATGACGGCAGGCGTCAGCTGCAGAATTAGGCAGCCCACGCCCTCATCCGCCATTTCGTTCAATTCCTTCAGTATTTCCAAACCCAGGGCGCTGGAGAACCTCTTCAGCGAGGGGTGCCCCTCCTCGGGGAAGGTGAGCATCTTGACCTTCTTGCCTCCCAAGAACTGTAATTGGTCCGCGCCGAGGCACTGCAGGTAGGCCTCAGCCTGGGCAAGGCCCGCCATCGCGGCCATCACCTCCGCCTTGCTGAAGGGTTTGTAGAGCACACCCTTGATGCCCGCCTGCCGGGCGCTCAGGACATCCGACTCCGAGGTCCTCAGCGTCATGCAGATCACCTTTGTCCTGTACTCCTCGAGCTGGATCCGTGTTCGCTTGTAAAGCTCCACGCCGCTCATGTCAGGCAGTTCCGTGTCCAGCAGAAGCCAGTCCGTGTGGATTGAGCGGATCAGCGCGGCGGCATTGGTCCCGTTGGTCACGGTCAGCACGCGGTACTCCTCCTGCAGGAACTGCTTCAGCTGGTCGAGGATGTTTTCCTTGTCGTCCACCGCGACGACCACCTTCCGGTCGTCGCGCTCGACCGTCACCGCCCCGGCGCCGGCCGTGACTTCCGGGGGGATATCTCCCTCATACAAACCCATGATCGGATTCAGTTTCCGTAACAGGTTGTCCCGGGAGAAGGGTTTGGCGATGAAATCGCTGATTCCGAGCTTGATGAGCTTCAATACGCTATCCTCGCCCGTCTCGGTCGTGAGCATGACCACCGGAATATCGCGGAGCGCGGCATCTGCCTTGAGTTTTTCCAGGGTTTTCAGGCCGTCCATCACCGGCATGTTGCAGTCCAGCAGGATTAGGGATGGCTTTTCGGATTGCGCACGCTCCAGGCCAATGGCTCCGTTTTCCGCCTCAATCGTGGCGACGCCGAAGGGATTGAGGTTTTTGGCTACGATCATGCGCAGCGTCTTGCTGTCGTCGATGGTCAGTACTTTCTTGGGCATTTCCTTCCAGAAATCTCTATCTGTTCGCCTGGGCGAACGTTCAGAAAAACCTCCCGCGCGTGATTTGCGGCGATGCCGCATATCCCGGCGGGACTGCCGAGCGGCCTCTCAAAGGCGGACCCTTGTTTCTTATCGTGAAAAACGCCCATACCCTTTACCGGTCTGTTTGGCCCCTGAACACGGCTTCCTGTGCCGGCAGGCATACAGAGAAAGCCGGTCATCGATTGAGAGGGGGCTGCGATGCCTTGCGGATTACTTGTTGAAGAGCTTTTTGAGAATGCGGGAGTCCGGCGGCTGCGACCGGGCGGCCGCCAGATTTTCGCGGCTGATCGCCTCATAAACCTCGTGCCTGTGAACGGAAATGTGGCGTGGGGCAGTGATGCCCAGCTTGACGGCGCCGGATCCGATGTTCAGGATCGAGACCTCGATTTCATTGCCGATCATTAGACTTTCGCCCTTCTTCCGACTGAAGACCAGCAAATCTTTCATCCCTCCATGGCTGGCTTTTGCAGGCAGCGAGCGTCTCGGACCTCAGCATTCTACCCGCGCCGAGTTCACTGGTTCCCAACCAGCATGGGCTCCTGCACGGAGTAGCCGCTGTCGATCATGATAACCTGCTTGCCAAGGCGCTTGCTCTCATTCACCAGTATCGGAGCCATCAGGTTCATGGTGGCGTCTCCTGGGGCCGCGGGGATGGTCGCCACGACATAGGTGCTCAGGGCCTGCTGATCGGCAGCTTCCAGATCCTTCAGGTCTCCCTCGGCAAGCTGCACAGAGTACTCCGGACGCAGCAGTCCGGGATTCACTATCAGCAGCGCGATCGGAGGCTCCTCCAGCGACTGCAGGTAGCGGAAGGGGCGGAGGTCGTCGAACTCGAGAACGGCAAAGCTTCGGACAAAAGGAAATCCGGGAATCCCCCCGCGGAACTGAATGATCTTATCCGCCGGAACCTCCAGCTCGCCGAAGTTGGGAGTTTGAATCCTGAGCGCCGTCGTATCCGTCATTTCACTTTCCCGCCGCGCCGGTTCGCGCAGTCTCGAGCCGGCCCTATTCTATACGATTATGAAACTCCCGATTGAGTGGTTTTTGCGCGCGCAGACCAGTTCCGCCATCAGCCCAGATAGTCGAAGAGGCTCCGGCGCCGGACGAGCGAACCTACCTGGAAGGCGGCATTCAATGCTGCTTGGGTCTGGTTGATCCGGCTGATGGCTTCCGCCATGTTCGCGTCCTCAATCCGCGCCTTGCGCAGCACGAGGCTCTCCTCGCGGGCCTGGAGGTGAATCTCGACGTTTTCGAGCTTGGCCAGCTCCACACCCAGGCGCGATCGGACTGTGCCCACGGCGGCGAAGGTCTGTTTGAACCGGTCCAGTGCTGCCTGGATCGCCGTCTTGTCGTCCCTGTCGATGCCGTCCAGCAGCAGCCGGATGTTTTCGAACACCGGATCGAACACGGCGGAACCGGAAATGTTCTGCTCTACCTGCAGGCCGCCGCTTATCTCGACGGTATTGACGGCGTTGTCTCCCCGGTAGGAGACCGTGTCTCCGGAAATCGCGAAGGCCGGCTGATGTACCATGGAACCCGCAAATAGGTAACGGCCCTGGATGTGGCTGTTGGCAAGTTCGAAGATCTGGTCGCGGATCGCCCGGATTTCGGAGGCGAGGGCGGCCAGCGCGGTCGGATCGTTGAAATTGCTGCCGGCTTGGCTGCCCCTCATGAAAACGGCGGTCAGGCCATCATGCACCGAGCTCAAAGCGGTCTCCGCGATCCGCAGGTAAAATCTCCCCGAATCGACATTCGTACGATACTGGTCGATCCGGATGAGCTGCCCCTTCAGGTGAGTCACCTCGGCGCTCTCCGAGGGGGAGTCGCTCGGCCGGGTCAGGCGTTTTCCGGAGGAGACCTGCATCGTGGCATTCTCCATCCGCTCGTTCAGCATGCCCAGGTTGGCAAGAACGTTACGATAGCTCGCTGCATCTCCAATGCGCATGATCAGCCCCCCAATATCCTCATGACTTCTTCCGTCAGGCTGTCCAGAATCCGGATGAGCCTGGCATTGGCCTCGTAGGCCCTCTGGAAGCGGAGCAGGTTGACGGCCTCCTCATCCAGACTGACCCCGGAGTACATGTCCCTCTGGTACTGAAGCTGCGCCAGGAGCGTCTCCTGGGTTGTCAGCGAATCGTGCGCTGTCCGTGCATCCAGGCCGATCCTGAAGATGAAATCGGCATAGACCTGCTCGAAGGTAGCTTTCCCCCCGGCGAACGCAGGCGCATTCTGGAGCCCGGCGAGCAGCTTCGCATTGGCGTTGCTCCCCGGTCCCAGGCCGGGTTCGCCGGCGGCTATTTTGGCGACGTCACTGATGGCCACCTGGAGCGCGCGCGCGGCGCCCAGGTTGGACCCGGGCTCCGGCTGGGCAAAGGGCACGAAGAAATTGCCGCCAACATCGCCGTTGAGATCGATGCCCTGGGCATGCTGAGCGTTGACTTGGGAGACGATGGCGGCGGCCAGGCCGTCAAGCGTTTCAAGGTAGCCCGCGACGAGGTCGTCCCGTGTCTTCAGCAGGCCGCCGAGTTTACCCGAGTCGATGCGGGAGGTGACATCCACGCCGCCGGAGCGGATCTCGATGCGGTTGCCTACCGAGGAGGCCGAGACCTCCAGGGCATGGCTGTCCGCGCCCACTGCCAGGAGCACGCCCTGCCGGGTCATGACGTTGACGCCGCCCGACTCGGTCTCGAAATAGGTGACATCCACCAGTTCCGCCAGCCGGTTCAAGAGCTGTTGCCGCTGGTCCCGCAGGATGGCGTCGTTGCCGATCGAGCCGCGCACCGAGGCGACCTCCACGTTCAGGCGCGCAACCCCGGCTGTGAGGGTGTTGATCTCCTGGACGGAGTCGGCAATGGCCCTGTCCTGCAGGGACCGCACCGCCTGGATCTGTTCGTATATGGCCTGGAATCGGGAGCCGAGCTGTGAGGCCCGCGCCAGGACCTGCCGGCGCAGGTGCGCGTCCTCGGGCGCATTGGCCAGCGCGCTGAAACTGGTGAAGAACGCCGTAATGTCCCCCTGGAGACCGGCACCGGAGTGTTCGTTCAGTATCGCTTCGACCTGGCGGAGGGTTGCCAGAGAGGAGCTGTACTCCTCCTTCCGCTGAAGCTCCTGGTTGAGACGGTAATCCAGCAGGCGATCGCGGTAGGAATCGACCGACTGCAGGAGCACGCCCATCCCCCCCTGGTAAAAGTGGTGCGCGACAGGATCTCGCGGCGCGAAATTGGCGCGCTGCCTGGTATAGCCCGGCGTGTTGACGTTGGAGATGTTGTTCTGGGTGACATCCAGGCCCATCTGCTGGGCCATGATGGCCTGCCTGGCAATCCCCAGGCTCGCAAATAATGACGACATTGTCCTTCTGCCTTCCGGGTCTCCCCTTGCGGGTGACCGCCAAATCGTTGTCCTGCCCCGCGCCGTCCACTCGACCGCTCCCAAGCCGGAGCAGGGGGATCAGGCCTTGCTCGATATTCTCGTCTGGTGGGGCGTGCAGGGCTTGAGCAGCCCGCTGTCCTCGTAGGAACCTGTTGCGTTTGCGATGAAATCCAGCAGGCCGCGCGAGTATTGCAGCGAACTCTCCAGCAGCCTGATGTTCCTCCGGTTCACCTGCTTGAGCTGCTCTACAAGGTTCTTGAACAGGGTGGACTGGCTCCTGATCTCGTCGGCGTACGGCGATTTCACTCCGTCGGCAAGCCTGAGGAGGGTGATCTCCTCCCGTGAGAGGTTGAGCAGCTGACCGATCTCCGAGCACAGGCGCTTGAGATCGTTCTCGAGCACCCGCAGGCGCGAGTTGAATGCTTCCTCCACCTTGTTGCTCTCCATGAGCGCATCGAGTGAGCCCCGGACCAGCAGCGCGGTCTTTTTCCGGGCATGCGCGATCAGGTCCCGGTACAGCCCGATTTCCTCGCGCATAACCGCCATCAACGCGGAGATCTTCTCTTCCATGGTTCAGATCCTCACATCCAGCAGGTTGACGGATGGTTCGGCGGCACCGGTGTCGATCCCGCCATCGCGGGCGTCATCGGGGGCAAAAGGCAGGCCCGAATCGCCGGCACTTTTTTTCGGGCGCTTCTCCCGGCGAGCTTCGTCACCCGCTCCCCTGTCGAGAAAGTGCGAGTGGACAGGTTGGATTCGGCGGAGGCTTTCCGGCATAGCTGCCTCCCTGCAGCGTAATTCAGAACAACTCGTCCAGCACATTCCCGCCCAGGATCTTGTCGGCGACACGCTCGGCCCTGACGTTATATGTGCTGTTCTCAATGGAGCGACGGACCTGTTCTACCTTTGCCTCGCGGACATCCGGAACTGACTGAATCAGTTTGTCCAGCTGGAGCAGCTCCCGGCTCCGCACGGAGAGTTCAATCCGGTCGGCCCGCTCCTCGGCGGCCTCCCGGACTTCCTTGCGAACCCGCTGCGCCTGCTGCTCCTGAACCTCGAGCCGGGACACCCTGGTCCCCAGGTCTATCAGGTGGGATTTGCCATCTATTTCCATGTTTGCCTCAAGAGTTTTGTCTACTCGAGACATCTTATCGTCCGCCGAGGCATAACACTTTAGCCGTTATCGGTTTAGCCGCAGGCGGCTGGTAAATCTTACTACACCCGGGAACGCCGCCTCAATTCCCGAAATCCCGTTCGAGGGGCCGGGTTGGCTCGCTCTTCCCTTGTCGCCGCAGCAACCATCCATCAACGGGTGCCCCGGAAATGGTCAGGCGTACTGCACCTCACTCAGCCAGCGCCAGCCTGGGATCGATGCTGTCCCCAAAGCGTCTCACTTCGAAGTGCAGATGCGAGCCGGTGGATCGCCCCGTGCTCCCCACCCTACCCAGAACCTGCTCCACGTTCAGGACTTCGCCTTCCCGCACGGCCACCGATTCCAGGTGGGCGTAGAGGGTCTCAAATCCGTCGGAGTGCCGGAGCACGACGGTGTTGCCATAGCCCGGTTTGCGTCCGGCAAACACTACCTCGCCGCCCATCGCAGCCATGACCTGGGTCCCCGACGGCGCAGCGATATCCATCCCCTTGTGGTGACGCATAGCCCGCGTGAAGGGATCCCGCCTGGGCCCATAGTGGGAGCTGATCGGCGCCTGGACCGGCATCCGGAAATCCGGGATCTCTCCTTCCGGCGCATCCGGCTGCGCCCGGCCGCCCCGGCGGAGGCCGGGGGCCTGGTGCGGATCGGCAGCGGCCGGCGCCGGTTCGGACAGCCTGTTCAGAAGAATATCGGAGATGCCCAGCGCGCCGCGCCTGCCTATCAGCGCCGCGATTTCCTGGTCGAACAGTTCCGAGTAAATGTTCTTGCCCAGCCCTTCCCCCCCGAGGCCTGACTCCTCGATCGTCTCGCGCATTACCTTCAGGAGGTAGGCGGCGAACAGGGACTCGAATTCCCTGGCAGTCTCCCGGAGCCGCCCCTCCTGGTCCGCATCGCGGCCGACCTGCAGGCCCCGGACCTGGGACTGGAATCTGTCACCCGACCTGGAGAGTGGATCCCCCGCCAGAAGATTAGTCTGGGCACTCATGAATACGTCTCCCATACCCGGTCTCACCCGTCCCGATGCCTAGATGATCTCCAGTTCGGCCTGCAGGGCTCCGGCAGCCTTGATCGCCTGCAGGATGGCAATGACGTCGCGCGGCCCGGCACCGATGGAGTTGAGAGCCCGGACGACTTCCTCCACGTTGGCTCCGGCGCCCAGGCTCACCGTCCGGCCTTTTTCCTCGCGGACCGAAAGCGTGGTTTCGGGCACCACCGTGGTCTGCCCCTTGGAAAAAGCCGGCGGTTGGGAAACCTCGAAGGTGGTCCCGACCTGCAGCGAAAGGCTTCCATGGATGATGGAGACGGCCGTGATGCGGACATCCTTCCCCATCACGATGGTGCCCGTCCGCTCGTTCACCACCACGCGCGCCTTGAAATCGACGTCCATCGTGGTGTTCTCGATCAGGGACAGGAACTCGACGACCCTGCCCGCGTATTGCTCCGGAATCCGGATCGCTATGCTTCGGCCATCCACGGCGCGTGCCACATCCGCACCTGCGGTCTCGTTGACGGCGCGCACGGCGCGCATGGCCGTCGTGAAATCGCTTTCCCGCAGGACAAGCGTCAGCTCGGTCTTGCCCGCGATGTTCACCGGGACTTCTCTCTCGACCAGCCCTCCATCCATGATCTTGCCGACCGTCGGGTGGTTCGTCTGCGCCCTGCTGCCCGCTGCGCTGGCGCTGAATCCCCCGAGGGCCACTTGTCCCTGGGCGGTCACATACACTTCGCCGTTGGCCGCGCGCAGGGGAGTCATAATCAGGACACCCCCCTGGATGCTTTCCGCATCCCCGATGGAACTGACGGTCACGTCCAGCCGGCTCCCCCGCCGTATGAAGGGGGGCAGGTTGGCAGTCACCATTACGGCCGCAATGTTCTTGACGCGGATCTGGTCGGCCGGAACGGTGATCCCGCTCCGCTCGAGCATGTTGGTGAGCGTCTGGGTGGAGAAAAAGGTCTGGCGCCTGTCCCCCGAGCCGTTGAGGCCGACCACGAGTCCGTAGCCGACAATCTGGTTGTCCCGGACCCCCTCGAAAAATGCGATGTCTTTGATCCTGCTGGCGGCAAGCAGCGGAGATTCCGGCGCGGAAAGAACCGGCAGGCAAAGCAGGACAACCATCGACTTCAGTGACTTGCGCATGCCGGCCTCCTAGAAGGGCATCACTGCGGTGAGGATTTTATAAAGCCATCCCGGTTTCAGCGGCTGGCTGACGGTTCCCCGTCCCTGGACGCGGATCTCCATCTGGGCGATCGCCGCGGAGGAAACCACATTTCCCGCCCCGATATCCTCCGGGCGCACTACTCCGGTCAGGTAAATCGTCTGGTCTTCGTTGTTGAGCCGGATTTCCCGGATCCCCTCGACGAGAAGGTAGCCGTTGGGCAGCACGTCGGTAACCCGGGCGCTGAGAGTGGTGCTCACGGCCGTGGCCCGAGTGGTCGAGCCCTCGCCCTGGAAGCTGGAATCGCTCTTGCCGGAGACCGGGGAGGCAAGCTCCTTCACCAGCCTTTCCGCCCCGAACATGCTGTCAAACCCGGAATCCACCTCGGTGCTCCGACCGCTCTTGGCGTCGGCGCTCGTGGTCGCCTGTGTGGTCTCGTAAACCCTGATGGTGACAATGTCGTTCACGTTCCTGGCTTTGAAGTCCCTGAACAGATTGGACTGGCGTCCGTTGTTGACCCAGAGCGAGCCTTCGCCCGTCTGGTCCTTCGCCGCCTGGTTTTTGGCCTCCTCGACATAGGCAGCCAGGCTGTCGGCCGCATTGTTCCGGACATTTTTCTGGCCGCAGCCGGCAAAGAACATGGCCGGGAAAATGGCGAGCAGGACCGCCATCGAGGTCCTCCAACGAATTTTCTTCATCAGTCCTCCTTAATTGCCCACGCGCACTTCGCGCTCGCCCGTCACCTGTGCGGTCACGGGCCGGTTGAAATCGAGATTCTGCACGCGGATCTGCTCGCCGAGTTTACCGTCCTGCAGCGCGCGGGCCAGCACGGTCAGGCTGACGGAATCGCGCACGGCGACAAGGCGCACGGTATCCCCCTTGCGCACCATAGTTCCCGCCTCCAGCCAGTTTTTCCGGATCAAATCGCCCGGCGCCAGCGTCCTTTTGGCAATCGCTCCGGTTGCTTCGGCCAGCGCCCTCACATAGATCAGGCCCGGATCTTCGATCTCGCAGACAATCTCCTCCAGGTCTGCGGCCTGCAGGCGGGACCGATAGTCGATGCGGTTGAGGGCCTTGACGACCCTGGCTACCACCCGGACCTCGGCCTTCACCCAGAATGTGCGCACCCGTTTGCCATCGATCAGAGCTTCGAAGGGTACGAGCGGATTCCGCATCGCCCCGGGCGAGATGTGCCCAGCCACCCTGTATTCGACTCCGGCAGCGGGCAGGCCCAGGTCATCGAGGCCCGAGATCCGCCGGACGAGAATCTCCTCCTCGCTCCACTGCGTTACGGCGGCGAGACGTGCCTTCAGCAGTTGCGCGATTGGTTCTGCTTCCGGTCCGCCGGCGCCGACAGTCACTCGGCTGATGGGTGCGCCCTCGATCCGAACCCCTTTCAGCCCGGCCATTTCCTTCTCCAGGAGCTTTTCGAGATCGGCCCGGCTCAGCAACCTGGATCCGGGTTCAAGTCTGATTGGGAGCGCAGCGAGCCTATCGGCCGCACCGGAGTCGTCGCCGGTCACCTCGGCGAGGTCTCCGAGCAGGACCAAGGTGCCCCGCACGACCGACTGATCCCGCAGCGTCACCACAACCTCCCCGGGGCCGAATGCCCGCAGCACGGAGGCACAGCACAATACAAAAAGCAGCATTATCGGCAAGCTCCGAATCCTCCCCTCAACCACACTGAGGGGGGACTCCATTTCAGGCAGCAAGGGACGGGACAGAAGGGGATTTTTCTGAGCCGGCAGGCGCTCCTGTCCACGGGTGAAAAGCGTTGCAGAGAAGCCGGCCTTCGGAGCGGACCCGGCAGGCTCCGCGCCGAAAAAAGGCCGCGCTTCGAAACAGGCGGGGCGTGGTTTGAGGAGAGAATTCGAAGCTTGCATCAAATCACACTCTTACCGGACGACGTTGTTGGCCTGCGTAATCATCTCATCCGCCGTGCGGATGACCTTGGAATTGGCCTCGTAGGCCCGCTGGCTCATGATCATGCCCACCATCTCCTCCACGACGCTGACATTGGACTGCTCGAGGAAACCCGAGAGGATGGTGCCGAGCCCGTTTTCTCCAGGGGTTCCCGTAATGGGATCGCCCGAAGCCTGGGTCGGCAGGAAGAGATTCTTGCCGATGCTCTGCAGTCCGGCAGGATTCTGGAAGAGCGCGATTTCAATCCGCCCGACCTGCTGCGGCTGCGTCTGGCCGGCCTGGACCACGGTGACGGTGCCGTCGGCGCCTATGGTGATGCCGACCTGGTCCTGCGGAATGGTAATCTGCGGGTCGAGCAGATCACCCTCGGTGGTCACGAGAGCCCCGTCCCTGTTCAGATGGAAGTTGCCGCTGCGCGAGTAGGCGATCTGGCCGTTGGTCAACCGGACCTGGAAGAAGCCCTGACCCTCGATGACCATGTCCAGCGGATTGCTCGTAGAAATGATATCTCCCTGGGTGAAAATCATCTCGGTCGCCACCGGCCGGGTACCGAGCCCGATCTGAAGTCCCACGGGCACTTCCGTGCTGGCGGTGGCGGAGGTACCGGGTACGCGGACGTTCTGGTAGAGCAAATCCTGGAACTGCGTCCGCCTCTGCTTGAACCCGGTCGTGTTGATGTTCGCCAGGTTGTGGGCGATGTTGTCGATGTTCAGCTGCTGGGCTTCCATCCCGCTCGCCGCCGTGTACAGAGCTCGCAACATAGGGTCCTCCTAACGGCCAAGCCTGGCTATGGCTTTGGCGTCCAGATCGTTGATCATCAGATTCAGGCTTTTCTGAATGGCTTCAAAGTGGCGCATGATCTCCACCAGCCGAATGGTGGCCTGTACGGGGTTGACATTGGACTGCTCGAGAAAGCCCTGGCGCACGGACACATCCGCCGCCGCGGGCTGCGCGCCCGGCCCGGCCGGGGCAAACAGTGAGTTGCCCTCCCTCACCAGGTCCCCGCCGTTGCCGAAGGCGGCCAGCTTCAACCGTTCGACCGGCTGGTTGTCCAACAGGACCTCGCCGGTCTCCGTGATGCTGACCTTCCCCGGACCGAGTCTTATCGGACCCTGTTCCCCCAGCACCGGGTGCCCTTCCGAGGTGCAGAGCACAGACCGGGCGTCGGTCCTGAGGTTTCCGTTGCGCGTGAAGCGCATGCCCCGGTCGGTCTGAACCGTGAGGAAGCCGGCGCCCACGAGGGCGACATCCAGGTCCCGCCCCGTCTCGCGCAGCAACCCGTCCTGCAGGTTCAGGCCGCCCTCCGAGATCTTCACCCGGCCATTCGCCGCACCTCCCGGCGTCTGTCCACCGGCATCCCCGATAGTCTGGTTCATCAGGCTGAAGAAGGTCCGCTGCTCTTTGAAGCCGGCAGTGTTTACATTCGCCAGATTGTTGGCGAGCAGGTCCAGCGCCTCCATCTGGGCCTTCATTCCCGAATAGGCGACATGGATGCCGTTGTTCATTTTTCCTCGCAATCGTCCGGGGATTGCCGGGCCAGCTTTGCGAATCCACTATGGTCTAGCAAGATTTGTGCCAATGATCACCAAGCGATTAACCCTATTTCAGTCAACATCTTCCAGATCAAACGCTCAAGCTTGCGTCAAAAACCCGATACCGGCCGGCAGCTTTTGCCTATTTTGGCTGGCAACCGTTGCCCGGTTTCAGGTCCGTCCCGCCTGGGCCGGTGCCGTTATGGTTGCTGCCGGAATCCCCGGCGCCCCTTCCCTGCACCGCAGGCCGACTCGCAACCCGCAGTCGGGCGGCGAATCCGCCGCCCTGGTGTCCATGAACCGCCGCAGGTTCAGGATCAATTCCGCTTCGCCCCTCGGCATCTTCAGCCGGTCCGCGATCTCCTCGGCGCCCAGCCCCTTTTTGGCAAGAGTTACCACCTGGTGCCTGCGGCCCAGTGGCAGTGGGGAGTCGGCGGACGGAACGGCGAGGTGGAATAGCCTATCCTCGACCTCTGCCAGGTGGCGGCTGAAACGCTTGTAGGCATCCACCTGGAGTTCCGCCATCTGCAGCATGTCCTCGGCGCTCCTGGAGAGCTGCCGCTGCAGCCGCTGAAAGCGCCGCTGCCAGAACCAGTGGAGAGCGACAAGCCCCACGGCACTGGCTGAAAGCGCAATCACGGGGCCGGCGATGATCGGGTTTGACAAATCCATGGTCACGTCCTCGGCAGGAGCGCGAAGGGGAGCCCGCTACCCCTCCATGCCCGACAGGTTTTTAATCATGGTCGCGGCTTCGGCAGCCAGTTGCTCGACATCCAGGGGGCTGAGCCTGATCCCTCGCGATGACCGCCTGCAGGTCACGCGCCGTGACCTGGGGATCTTCGCTCATCTGCATTGCCTTGAAGGCCGTCGCCGGAAAGGACGGCAGGTCCCCCGCATTCTTCGCTACCTCCTCCAGGCTCATCAGCTTTGTTTCTACAGGTGTCATGTCAGCTCCCGAACCTCCGGTTTCTTTTCCTAGCCCAGCGACCTGATCCGCTCGGCGGTGCTTTCGACCTCAAGCACCTTCACTCCGTAATTGCCGTCCACCATGACCACCTCGCCCTTTGCGATCGGCTTGTCGTTCACGATGACGGTTACCGGCTCGTTCACTCCCTTGTCGAGCTCGATCACGGATCCGATCCCGAGCTTCAGGACATCCTTCAACGGCATCTCGGCCTCGCCGAAGGCCACGATGACACCCAGCTCTACATCCAGAATGAGGTCCATGTTCCACTTGGGGTAGGCGTTATCGGAGCCTCTCCCGCCGGCAGCCCGGCCGTGACCGGCGCTCTGCGCCTTGGCCGCCCTGGACCGCGCGCCCTGCGCCCCCGCCTGCGCCAGCGACATCGTGGCGGCCCGGTCGAAGACCGCGCGCATAAGGAACTCGGGATTGGAATCCACGCTCAGCTGGAGCGTGGCGCAGAGGCCGTCCTGGTAGGCTTCCATGAAGGGATTCAGGCGCTCTTCGCCGCCGTCCGGGTTGACCAGCCGCGGACTGCCGGCGGCAAAACCTCCGGGTGCAGCTCCGGAGAAGCCTGTCCGCGCCTTGTCCAGCGCATCGGTGAAATACTGCAGGCATGCCTCGGTCACGGCCGGGTCGAAGTTCTCCGCTTCCTCGAGACCGCCGATAAGCCTGGCCAGGCGCAGGAGTTCGCTCCGCTCGATCAGAAAGATCGCGCCGCCTTGCAGCCCCTTGTGAAACTGCAGCTCGACGGCCACCGCGGGCTGGAGGAGCAGCACCTCGCGCAAACCCGACCTCTCGAGCCGCAGGCAGGATGCGGAGGCCTCGATCTGAGTGGCATCCTGGGCGGCACCTGCCAGGCCTGCGGCGATCGCCCGCGCCAGATCCGATGCCGCCTTCTCGATCCCTTGCACGTCCCTGTACTCCGTTTCTTGATTCACGCTGATCCTCGCTACATGGGTGTTAAGAGTTATACCGTTGGGTGATCTCCAGGGCCTTCTTGCCGCGCCGTACGACGATACGGGCCAGGAACTTTGCCCGGCCGCCCACGCTCACGAGCACCGGGTCGCCCAGCCGCTGGTTGAGCTGGATCACATCGCCGGCCGAGAAGGTCAGAAGATCCTCCACGAGCAGATTGCTTTCCTTCAGGACTCCGGAGAGCTTCACGCGGGCATCCCGCACCAGTTCCCCGATGCGTGCGCAGTCCCGGCGGTTGGTCTCGCTGGTGCGCTGTTGCCGCTGCTGGTCGAACTTGGAGCGGTTGACCTTCAGCATGACGGAGGGGATGCAGAGGTGGAGCATCCCGGTGTTCTCCGCAAGCTTGACTTCGAAGCCAATGGACACGACGGCCTCCGAGGGCGCGACCAGCTGGAGCATCTGCGGCTTGGTTTCCATCGCTTCCATCCGCGGATCCAGTTCCACCACGGGCCGCCAGGCCTCCTTCAGGTCCCTCAGGATGAGACGCGTGACGGCTTCCACGATGTGCATCTCGATCTCCGTCAGGGCCCTGTTTTCGGCGGCTGGGTTTCCCGGCCCGCCCAGGAGAATGTCGATCATCGGAAAGGTCAGTGCGGGATTCACCTCCAGGGCCAGGCTGCCGTGCATCGGCTGCATGCCCACGCTGCAGATCAGCGTAGGATCGGAGACCAGTTTGAGGAACTCCGCATAGGCCACCTGGTCCACCGAGAGCAGGTTCACTTCCACTACGCTCCGGAGGTAGGCCGAGAGCGATGCCGAGAGGCAGCGCGCCAGGCCGGTGTGAATGGCGTGAAGGGAACGGATCTGATCCTTGGCCACCCTGTCCGAGCGGCAGAAGTCGTACCGGGAGACCTGCCGGGGCACTCCCGCTCCTCCCTCGGAGTTATCCCCGAAAGCGGCGCCCTCGGATGCCATCGTCGAGAACAGCGCGTTGATCTCGTCTTGTGAAAGGATCTTTTCCATCATGGCCTCTCGATTCAGCAGTGCTCGTCTTCCCGGACCTTGCGCAGCTTGGTCCGCAGCCTGAGCATGGCCTTGGTGTGAAGCTGCGAGACGCGGGATTCATTGACCCCCAGGACCCGCCCGATCTCCTTCATGGTCAGCTCGTCGTAGTAGTAGAGGGAGACGACGAGGCGCTCCTTTTTGGGCAGTGCCTCGATGGCCCCCGACAGCAGGGTTCGGATCTCCGATTTGTGAAAGAGGTAGAACGGGTCCATCTGCGGCGAATCGGGGATGTACTTGATCAGCGGCTCGGCATTGCGGTCATTCTCTTGGGAGGCCATCTCGTGAAAACTTCCGAGGTGCAGCCCCTTGATCTGGTCGATCAGCTCGAAGAACTCCTCGAGCGGAATCCCCATCTGGTCGGCGACCTCCTTGTCGGCCGCCGGCCTGCCGAGGCGCTGCTCCAGGTCCTTGTAGGTTTTTTCCAGGTCCTTGCTGCGTTTCCGCAGAGAGCGGGGCGCCCAGTCCAGGTTCCGGAGACTGTCGAGGATGGCGCCCTTGACCCGCAGCTCGGCATAGGTCTTGAATTTGACTCCGCGGGAAGGATCGAACTTTTCGACCGCGTCCATCAGTCCCAGCACACCGGCGCTCACCAGGTCGTTCAGCTCGACGTGCGATGGGAGCTTGGTGGAGATGCGGTGGGCAATGTATTTGATCTGGGGCAGGTGCTCGAGGATGAGCTGCTCCCGCGCAGCATCCTGCGAGGCCCTCGCATCGTACGTTTTTGCTCGGCGTGCAACTTCTTGCATGACGTCACCTCTGGACAGGCAAGGCGGGGCCGCGCTTTGCTGGCGCGCCTTGCGGGCTATTCAATCGGCTCGATATCGCTTCACGTCCGCGGGCATGGGAAGATCTGCCATTGCCTTCGAGAAACCTCAGTTGATCCAGTCATTCAGGAACCTCTCCCACACCAGGCCGTCCTCCGCTGCCGGGGAGGCACCGTCGGCGAGCAGGCTGCGGGTGATCCGGCGGAAAGACCTGCTGGCCGGCGCCGAAGGGTAGTAGTGGGTGACCAGGACCTGGCTCTTGATTGCCTGCAGCACGTGCGGATCGCGCTCCACGTGGCCGAGGTAAAGGACCTCGCGGTCGAGGAAGCGCCGGACCACGGAGTTGATCTGCCGGAATACCTCTCGGGCTTCTTCCTCGGACTGGGTGGAGTTGATCAGGACGCGGATGAGCTTGTCCTGCTGCTCGCCCAGGAGGATCTTGATCAGGGCGTAGGCATCCACAATGGCCGTCGGCTCGGGGGCGCTCACCACGATCACCTCGTGAGCCGCCAGCAGGAAGTGGAGCACATTGCTCGATATGCCTGCCGCCGTGTCGATGATGAAGTAATCGGTATCGGCATCCAGCTCGGCGAAGCTCTCCACGAGGAAATTGCGCTGCGCCACGGTGAGGTCGGCAAGCCGCTGCAGGCCGGAACTTGCCGGGATGATCTGTATCCCCTTGGGTCCCTGAACCATGATCTCCGCCAGGGTTTTGTTGCCGAACAGCACATGGCCGAGGTGGTATCTCGGGGTAAGCCCCAGGAGTACATCGAGGTTGGCCAGCCCGAAATCGGCGTCCAGCACCACCACCTTCTTCCCCATGTCCGAAAGGGTGACGGCCATATTGGCCACGACGTTGGTCTTACCCACGCCGCCTTTTCCGCTGGTTACCGCCAGCACGCGCGTCTTCCGCTCGCGAACAGATTTTCTGGGTGCGTGCACCTTCCGCGGCTCGGCTCCGATTGCGGGAGCGGTCCCGTCAATCCTGGCTCCCGGTGATGGGTGCGATGAATTCAGCTTCCGCGTGGTTTTCAATGGACTCTCCTGTTCTTCAGGGATTGAAGATGATGTCGACGAATTGCTCACCCCGGACCGCGTGCAGGTCTTCGGGCACCCGCTGGCCGTCGGACAGGTAGGACAGCGGCTTCCGGGTCCGCACCAGCTCGTTGAAGATCGGGCCGAACGTCGAGGTCTCGTCCAGCTTCGTGAACAGCAGGTGATCGGGCCCGCACACGCCGAAGCGGTCGACGATTTCCTGCATATCGACGGCTTTCGTGGTCGCGCTCAGAACCAGGTGGCGCTCGATGCCCAGCGAATCCTGCAGCGCGTCGGACAGCTCCCCCACCGCGGCGGTATCGCGCTGGTTCCGGCCGGCCGTGTCGACGAGGATATAGTCGCGCTGGGCCTGCTCCCGCACGAGTTCCGCCAGTTCGGCGCCATGCTGCAGCGCCCGGAAAGGAAGACCCATGAGCCCCGCATACGTCTTGAGCTGCTCCGCCGCGCCGATGCGGTTGGAATCGAGCGTCACGAGCATGACCTTCTTTTTCTGCTCGAGGGCCAGGCGCGCCCCCAGTTTCGCGATGGCGGTGGTCTTGCCGACACCCGTGGGCCCGAGCAGGGCGACAACCCGCTTGCCCGGCAGGCCGTCGCCGTGCGGAGAACGGGCCACGAGTTTGCGGGCTGCGCAATTCACCGACCGGGAGAGCTTGGCTCGCTCCTTCCGGTCCGCTTCCGGCAGCTCCCGCTGCGCTTCATCGATCAGCTTGTAGGCCAGCCAGTCGTTGACCTCGTTCGAAACCATGTCCTGGTAGACTTCGTAGGCGACTACATCGGCAAACATCGCCGGCGTGAGCGCGGCCGGCCGCGTGAGCGAGTACAGCATGCGGCGCATTTCGTTGTACTCGCCGTCCAGCTGCACCGCCCGCTGCCGCGCACTCCTGCTCCGCGCCAGCAAGGAAGGCGAGTAGACTCCCCGGCCTGGGATTTCGCTCCCGGCAAGGACGGCCGCGGAAACCGCGTCTCCCGCCTCCACCCCTCCCTTGGCGACCTCGCAGCGGTCTGCCACACGATCCGTGGCGGTGTCGACGGCTGCCACCACCTCGACTCCCGCACTTCCCGGCAGCCCGAACACGGATCGCTTCGCCGACTCCTTCGAGGAAAGGATCAGCGCGTCGCTGCCAAATTCACGTTTCACCAGTTGGAGCGCCTCAGCCATGTTCGCTGCGTAGAAAGTCTTGATCTTCATCCGGGCTCACCCGCTAGCTGACCATTCCGACCGGCGTCACCTGCAGGTTCGGAGGTATTTCGTTGTGTGAAAGGATCGCAGCCCCCGGGAGATACCGCTCGAGGAGCTGCCGGACGTACATGCGGACATTGGCCGAACAGATCACCACGGGATTGCGGCCCGCCGCGGCGCCGTCCACCGTGCGCCGGATGCGGAGCATGGTGTCTTTGGCCATTCGGGGATCCAGCGCGAGGTAGGATCCCTGCTCGGTGTGCACGATCGCATCGGCGATGTTCTTTTCGATTTCGGGACTGAGCGTGAACACCAGGAGCTCGTTCCGTTCGTTCTGGTACTGCCTGCAGATAAAGCGGCCGAGCGCCTGCCGGCAGTACTCGGTGAGAATGTTCACGTTTTTGGTCATCGTGCCGTAATCCGCCAGCGTTTCGAAAATCGTGACGGCGTCGCGAATCGAGACCCGCTCCTTGAGGAGGTTCTGCAGCACCTTCTGCACGTCGCCCAGGGAGAGGACCTTGGGGATCAGTTCCTCCACGACCTTCGGGTGGGTCTCGGCGACGGCGTCCAGGAGCGCCTTGGTCTCCTGCCGTCCCAGGAGCTCGTGCGCGTGGGTCTTGACCAGTTCCGAGAGGTGTGTCGCCAGCACCGTCGTGGGATCCACCACGGTGTAACCCGCGACCTGGGCCCGCTCGCGTTCCGCCGCCAGGATCCAGCGGGCCTCCAGGCCGAACGCCGGCTCCTGGGTCACCGTGCCTGCGATCTCCTCGCGGGCAGTCCCCGGATTGATGGCGAGGTAGTGCTCCGGCACCAGGTCGCCGCGCGCGATCTCCACCCCTTTCAGCAGAATGGAGTAGGAGCGCGCATCCAGCTGGAGGTTGTCGGTTATATGAACCGGAGGAATCACAATGCCCAGGTCGAGCGCTATCTGGCGCCGGATGGATTTGATCCGGTTCAGGAAGTCGCCCCCCTGGCTGGCATCCACGAAGCGGATGAGTCCGTACCCCACCTCCAGGCCCAGCGGATCCACCCTCAGCAGCCGCTCGATGCGTTCACCGGCCTTCTCGGCCTCCGTTTTTTCCGCGATCTGCTTCTCGAGCTGCACCTGCTCGGTCGTCCGGGCCTGCCGCGTCTGGTAGGCCACCAGGCCGGTGACGGCCGAGAGCAGGAAAAAGGGCATCGCCGGGAGTCCGGGCACCAGGCCGATGAGAAAAAGGAAGGCCGCCCCGATGGCCACCGGAATAGGATTGCGGAACAACTGCGTCGCTACCTCCTCGCCGAGATTCGATTCGGAGGCCGCCCGGGTGGTGATGATGCCGCCGGCCACGGAGATCAGCAGCGAGGGTATCGCCGTCACCAGGCCATCGCCGATCGTCAGGATCGTGAAACGCTTTGCAGCATCCGCCAGCCCCATGTCGAACTGGAGGACACCGATCAGCAGGCCGCCGATGATGTTGATCCCCGTGATCAGGATCGAGGCCACGGCGTCCCGGCTCGTGAACCGGATCGCACCGTCCATCGCACCGTAGAACTCCGCCTCCCGCGATATCTGCTCGCGCCGCGCCCGGGCCTGATTCTCATCGATGAGGCCCGCGTTCAGGTCCGCGTCGATGCTCATCTGTTTCCCGGGCATGGCATCGAGCGTGAACCGTGCGGTGACTTCGGAGATGCGCACCGCCCCGTGGTTGATGACGATGTACTGGATGCCGATCAGCACCAGAAACACGATGATCCCGACCAGGTAATTGCCCCCGACCACAAACTGGCCGAACGACTGGATGACCCGGCCCGCGGCATCCTCTCCGGTAGCCCCGTTGAGCAGAATCAACCGCGTGCTGGCTACGTTAAGCGCCAGCCGGAAAAGGGTGATGATCAGGAGCAGCGAGGGGAAGACCGAGAAACTGACCGGTCTCAGGATATACATCGAGACCAGCAGGATGATGATCGAAAGGGTGATGTTCAGGCTGATGAGCAGATCCATCAGGATTGTCGGCATCGGGAGGGTCATCACGAGGAGAATCCCCATCACCGCCACCGGGATCACCAGGTGAATCCTGCTCGCCAGCCCCTGCATACCCCGAAATGATGTCCCGCCCACCGTAGCCATCGGTCTGAAATCCCTGTCCGGTTACAGCACTATCGATCCGGAGGGGTTTAGGCAATTTCCATGCCATCGGGAGACGACAAGCGAGGGGTAGGGCGCGGCAAGGCCCCCCGGCGAGAATCCGGGGGTGCGACTAGTACCGCAAACTATTGCGCGTCTTGTAGATATATGCGAGGATCTCGGCCACGGCACGGTACAGATTAACCGGTATGAATTGACCGACCTCGCAGCCCTTGTAGAGGGCACGGGCCAGTTCCCGGTTTTCCACCCTTGGGACATCGTGCTCCTGTGCCAACTCCTTAATCTTGATCGCCAAAAATCCGACACCTTTGGCCACCACCTTGGGAGCTTCCATGGCCTCCATCTTGTAGGAGAGCGCGACAGCGTAGTGGGTGGGATTGGTGATGACCACGTCGGCGGCCGGAACGTCGGCCATCATCCGCTTGCGGGCCAACTCCCGCTGGATCCTCCGGATACGGGACCGGGTGAGCGGATCTCCCTCGAGTTCCTTGACCTCGTCCTTGACCTCCTGCTTGGTCATCTTCAACTGCTCGAGAAAACGGTGCCGCTGCAGCGCATAGTCGGCGACGGCGACTACCAGAAGGAATATGCCGATGCGGAGACCGATCTTGTAGCAGAGTCCCGCCGTCCAGTACACAAGTTGGCGCGAATCCATGTTGGCGAGACGGGGAAACAGCGCGAGATGGTCTTCGATCACCTGGTAGGTTATGAAAAGGATGGCGGCGATCAGCGCCAGGCTCTTTGCCAGCTCCGCCAGACCGTACTTGGAGAAAAGCCTGGACAGGCCGTTCTTGGGATTGAGCTTGCCGAAATTGAAGCGCAATTGATGCCAGGAGATTGTGATGCCTCCCTGGGCCACATTGGCCCCTACGCCCAGAGTCATGGCCACCAGAAAAAGTGGGCCGACGATCATCGCGAAACGCAGCGCAATATCTCGCGCCATCGAGGTGACAAAGGAAATGGTCACCTCCTCGGGCATAGGTAGCCGGAGCAGGTCGCGCGTGCAGGATTGCAGGTTGTCGAACAGGTGTTGGCCGCCGAAAAAGAGGTACAGGAACGCCCCCAGCACCACGGCGGCGGCGGGCACCTCCTTGCTGCGCGCGATCTGACCCTTTTCCCGCGCTTTCTGCAGTTTGCGCGGAGTGGCTTTTTCTGTCCGGCTCTCCTTCAGCTCCGCCATGACGCCGCTCTAAACCAGTCCGCGCAGGATGGTCAGCAGATCCTGCGACAACTGCATGAAATAGGAGCCCAGCAGGCCCGGAAGAAAATAGCATGCAAGGCTCATTCCGCCCAGCCCGACCAGGATTTTTACCGGCAGGCCCTCGATCAGAATGTTGATCTGTGGCGCAGCCCTCCCGATGATCCCGAGAATGACGTCGGCGACCATCGTGACGGCAAGCACCGGCGCCGCAATCTGTATTCCGGCCACGAAGATCTGGGAGGATAGCCGTACCATCTCTCCCGCGATGGGTCCGCTCATTCGGATCCCGCCAACCGGAAGGTAATCCAGGCTTTCGGCCACCGCCCTGAAAAACCAGTGGTGGCCGTTGATCATCAGAAAGAAGATCAAACCCAGAAAGTTCTGCAGGATCGCCAGGACCGAGGTTTGAACGGTGGTCTGCGGATCGATCACGTTGACGATCGAAAAGCCAAGCTGAAACCCCATGATCTGGCCTGCGAGCTGGAGTCCGCTGAAGACAAAAGCCGCCGTCAGTCCCAGTACCATCCCTACCAGGACCTCTCCGAGAAGCGAGAGCACGATCCCCCCCAACGCCATGCTCTGAATCCCCTGTGCGGCCGGCACCGCCGGCCCCAGAGTCAGCGCTACGCAGAGGGGCAGCATTATTTTCACCTGAATGGGAAAGCCGCCCGAGCTGTAGAAGGGGGCAAAGACCATGATGCCCGCAACCCGGAACAGCACGACCGCGAAGCTCGCGACGTCCCCAGGAGAAAACGAAATAGTCGTCATTGCTGGCTTAGCCTGAAGGTCCGAGAACCAAGAAGCCGGCGCCTCCCGGCCGCGTCGCCGGCCACCGGGCAGCCGTCAAATTGCAAACCGTTCGAGATGACCCAGAAGCCTTGAGGTGAATCCGATGAGGAGGCTCATGACCCACGGGAGCAGAAACAGGAAAGCCAGAAAAACAGCCAGCATCCGCGGCACCAGGGAGAGGGTCATATCCTGGATCGAGGTGACCACCTGAAAAACGCTGACCAGAATGCCTGCGACAAGCGATACGAGCAGCAACGGGCCGCTCACCATGAGCGTCATCTGCAGAGTCTCTCTAGCCAGTGTCAATACCGTGTCAGGATTCATAAGGCCTCAACATTCTCCGGCGGGCAGCCCCGCCGCAAAGTCAGCACAAAAGACAACTATGCAGTCCCGGGGCGGCGCTAGAAGAAGCTCCTGACCAGCGACCCCACCACGAGATTCCAGCCGTCCACCATGACAAAGAGCAGGATCTTGAAGGGGGTCGAGATGACCACCGGAGGCAACTGCATCATGCCCATGGACAGCAGGACCGAAGCCACCACCATGTCGATAACCAGGAACGGTATGAACAGCACGAAACCGATCTGGAACGCCGTCTTCAGTTCGGAGATGATGAAGCTGGGGATCACGATGCGCATGGACAGGTCCTTGCTGTTGGCAGGGCGCGGCTCCTTCGCAATGTTCATGAAGAGCATCAGGTCCTTCTCCCGCGTATACCGCAGCATGAATTCCCGGACCGGGCCGGAAGCTGCCTCGAGGGCCTGCATTTCCGTGAGCTGTCCGTTCATCATGGGTTCGAGCGCCTCCCTGTGAACCCGCTCGCCCACGGGCTGCATGATGAAAAAGGTCAGGAACAGCGAAAGACCGATCAGGACCTGGTTGGGAGGCATGGTCTGCGTGCCCAGGGCCTGGCGGAGGAAATGAGCCACGATGATCAGACGGGTGAAAGAGGTTACCGAAACCAGGATGGCCGGCAGCAGCGACAGGACGGTCAGCAGGATCAGGATCTGCAGCGGCGTGGACAGCCCCTCCTGTTGTCGGCCGCCGCCGATCCGCAGCTCGATGCCCGAAAAACTGCGGTCGTTCTGCGCCTGGGCCGCAATTGCCGGCTGAAGCGCGAGGAGGAAAAATCCGGCACAGATCAGGACAATTGCTGTTTTTTTCATATCCGCCCCGCTGGGAATGCCGCTCCCTATTTTTCCAGCGCCTGCCTGAGTTCCCTCATTTTCCCGCGTATGTCCGGCGGAATCTGCGCCGGCCTTGCCGCTTGGGCGGGTGTGCTTCTTGCGGCCTCGTAGATGTCCAGGAAACTCCCTTTTCGGCTGCCATTTCCCGCCGGCAGATCTGCCCCCGCACGGGTTTCGCGGGCCGCGCATGCCTCGGGCAGGTGCTGTAGAGCATCCAGCAGCGAAATCTGACCCGGCGTATTGCCTATGAGATAGCTCTTTCCGGCCACCTCGACGATGGCGATCGTGCGCTTTTCACCCATCGAGAGCGTCTCGATGAGGCGAAGCATCTTGCCGGCGCCGCGCTTGGCAAAATACTGCGGCGCCACTTTTTTCATGGCCCAGAATCCGCCGAGGATCAAGCCAATCACGATCCCGATGCCGCCGGCAACCTTCATGAGGGGAAAGATCGTGTTGCCCCATTCGGCCGCCGGCTCTTCCGGAATCGCCGGCTCCCCCGGAATCTCCGGCCCCCCCGGAATCGACGCCTCTGCCGGCGCATTGTCCGCCACCGGTACGATCTCCTGTTGCGACGAAGCCACTTCCGGGGGAGGACCTTCTTCCGCGCCGGCCACGACTTGTGTCGTCACGGGCTCTTCCGCCGGCGGGTTATCCTGGGCGGCAGCCGCCGCCGGCGACAGGACAAGAACCAGGAGAAATGACAGGCATCCCAGAAAGCTCAATCGTTTGGTCTTTTGCATAGGAGGTCTTCCCCGTCACTGCTGTTCCAGCAGGTCCGTAATCCTTATTCCTGCATGTCCTTCTGTTTCCAAGATTTCACCAAATGCCACCAGCCTGTCGTTCACGTAGACATCCACGTTTTCACCGGCTGATTTTTCGATCGTCATGACCGACTCCGGTTTCAACTGCAGGACATCGCGGACCTTCATGGTTCGCCTGCCGAGTTCCACCCTCACCGTGAGTGGCACATCCAGAAAAGCGCCGAAATCGGCGTCCCCATTCACTACGGCTGCTGCGCCTGCGTTCGCTGGCCATTCGGACATCGGCATGCTCCTTTCACAGTTGCACGACAAAATCGAGGATGTAGACGTCCACAACCTTGCCTGCCGGAAAGACCGGAATCAGGATGTCACGGATTTCGCGGCGCAGCGCGTCCTTGCCCTCGGGCGAGAGGATCTCCTCCGCCGTCTTGGTGCTGAGGATGGAATTTATGCGGTCGCGGGTGGCTGCCAGCACGACCGGATCGCCGGCATACTGCTCCCCCACCTTGGGCTGGTCCAGGCCGAGGTGGAATGTGGCCTTCAGGAAACGGGCACCGTCGGGATCGGCCAGATTCACGAGAAAGGCATCGAGCTTCATGACGGACTTGACGCGATCGGTGAGCGGCTGAGGCCCTGCGTCATCCGTGGGACCGGAATCCACCGCATCCTCGGCGCTGGCTGTACCGGGCAGGTAGCCTAGAAAGTAGGCACCCGCTGCCCCGGCTGCGAGGAAAACCATGGCCGCAACCACGATCCAGAGCCACTTCCTGCTCTTTGCTTCCTGCTGAACATCCGCCCCGTCAGGTTTCTCTTCTTCGGCCATGACCTCTGATCTCCAATTGGCTGCAACTGCAGTTCAACGCCCTTAGCAGTAATGCAAAGCCCATGCCAATCCCTGATCCGCTCCGCAAAATGCCGTTCCGTAGCCGCTTCAGCTCCAATTCGAGCGGCGAGGATATAAATTACGCATTATCTATGGATTACGGTGTCCGCCAGTTTCCAGGACGTGACATTGGAGATTTGGCGGTAGGCCTGCGGGTTCACGCGGCCGGGACGGGTGTCAAGCTCAGGGGCCGGTTTCGCCAAAAAGTTGACGTAGGCGGGGCATGGCCCGGAAGGATGTGGCGGGGAGTGGGCCCGCGGATACGGACAACGAACCGTACCCGCGGGCCGGCGCTGTCGGTGAGGCATCAACGCTTGAGGTTGATGGCCTCCATGTAAATCTCGTCGGTGGCGCTGATGACCCGAGAGTTCGCCTGGTAACCGCGCTGGGCGATGATCAGGTTAGTGAATTCCTGCGCGATGTCTACGTTGGAGAGCTCGAGGGCGCTACCCTGGATAATACCTCTACCGCCGGTACCGCCGACACCGATGGACGGTTCGCCGGACGTCGGTGAAGTTGTAAACGTAGAGCCGGTGAGCTTCACCAGTCCTTCCACATTGGCGAAATTGGCAAGCGCCAACTGGGCCAGGGGTGCTACCTGGCCGCTGTCGTAGATTCCGCGGATGACGCCACGGTTATCGATGCTGATATCCCGCAGGACGCTGGAGGCGAATCCATCCTGGGTGACGGAGGACACGCTGGAGGCTGCGGCGAAACCGGTAAAGCGCGGGTTGCCCGTAGGATCAATAAGGGAAAATTTGATGGTCATGTCGGCTGCGCCATTCGCCAGTCCACTGATGGTGAGATCCGCATCCTGGGTGGGGCTGGAGAGGATGCCCAGGCTGTTGAAGGTGAATGTTCCGGTTCCGATTTCCACCGCCGGATCGCTTGCTCTTCCCCCCGTGGCCGTCGCGGGGATCGTCGCAGACCAACCCCATTCCGAAGGGCCGCTCTTGGTGAAGGTAAAGGAAACAGTATGGGGAGAGCCCACGCTGTCGAAAATCTGCACGGCGGTCGAAAACTTGGAATCCACGGCGGCTTTGTTGTCCAGGTTTGCGGTGATGCTTACGTTGGACGACTTCTGCGGCGGGAGGCTGGTTGCGAGCTCGATCGTGATCGGGGCAGGCGGCACGCTGGTATTCACGACCCCGTTGGCTGCCAGATATCCTGCGACCTTGAAGCCGTCGGCATTCACGAGTTCCCCCGAAGCATTGAGTCCGAAGTTGCCGGCACGTGTATAGGCATATCCTGCCTCCGTGGAGAGGACAAAGAAACCGTTGCCGCTGATCGCCACATCAGTGGGTCTGCCGGTATATTGAATGGAGCCCTGGTTGAATACGGGGACGACTCCCGCCACCGTCGAACCAAGACCGATCTGGACAGGGTTGCCGTTCCCTGCCGCAACTCCACCCGAACCGCCTACCAGCTCCGCAAAGTTCGCCTTGCTCGACTTAAAGGCGGTAGTGTTGATATTCGCCAGATTGTTGCCGATGACGTTGATCGACATCGCATTCATGTTCAGGCCGGTGAGAGCCGAATAAAAAGATGTAAACATCTTGGTTCTCCTCTATGGTTTTTCGGAAGCGCCGGTGACGACGCCGGTTTTTGGCTCCTGATCCGCCTCGGCTGCGTTGGCCAGCTTTTCCACGCCCGCCTTGATGGCTATCAGCTGTTCCAGGGAACTGAAGGTCGCGAGTTGAGCGATATACTCCTCGTTCTTCAGGGGATTCATCGGATCCTGGTGCTGCAATTGGACGACCAGGAGCCGCAGAAATTCATCTCGGCCGAGAGCCTGCGCAGAGCCCGTTTTCCTGGTGCCCTCCGTCCCGGCTTCGTTTGTCAGGGCGCCGATGGGCAAATCCATCGGGCCGGCGGAATTGATCACTGTCATTTCCTCATTCCTCCCTCCATCTGCCAGTTACAAATCCATCCTCCGCGGCACCTGGCGCCCGCTTCGCGCCGGTCCGGCAGCGCACACAAAGCAATGCACACCGCGTGCCAACGGCGAGTGCCGACTTCGGTTTTCGCACTCCATTCTCAAGGTCTTTCCTCCCAACACTTACGTGCTGTGCCTCCGAAATCCAGTCTGCAGCGCGCACCTACAAATGCGATCCGGCCAGGCAAAGACTGCCGGTGCGGCAATTCATGCCACCGTATAAAAGGTACTGTGAGGCCGCAGAATGGATACCGCAGGATTTGCCTTCTCGATGTCCGCACCTTTCTCCTGTCCGATTCCCTGCCCTCGCCCGAGGTTTGGCCGCGACTCTTCCCCGCGGCCGGAGTGGGGCTGGTGCGGAAATCCGCCCCCGGAGGAGTGTTCGGACACGGCGGGATCTGCCACCGTGATCTGGACCCTGTCAACCCTTAGCCCCTGCTCCTGAAAGGTCTGCCTGAGCACGTGCAGATTCTGCTCCAGGAAGTCCTTGACGCTCTGCGACTCTGTGATGATGCTGGCTCTCACTGCCCCGCCGGAGGTCTCGGCCCTGATTTCGAGGCGTCCGAGGACGTGGGGCTTGAGCTGGATCTGAACGCTGCCGTCGCCGCCCCGGACCTGGATCTGCACCCGCTGGGCCAGTGCCTGTGGAAAGTCGGGATCGTTCAGCGCCAAGGCCTCCGAGGGTACGCTTCTGACCGCAGGGCCTTCCGATCGGAAGGATATTCTCCCCTCTTTGCCGAAGTGCATTGGC
Source organism: Acidobacteriota bacterium (assembly GCA_037444305.1). Lineage (GTDB taxonomy): Bacteria > Acidobacteriota > UBA6911 > UBA6911 > UBA6911 > JBBIMP01. Next base: position 86,175 of record JBBIMP010000011.1, on the reverse strand, counting down.
GCCGCCAGATGATATTTCTCAGCCCCCCGGTTTTCCTGACCCGCCTGCTCCCCCAGCCCGGCGCCCGGCCGGCCGGCATGCGCGCTGAAGGACAGGGAGTCGGCCTGCGGACAATCCTCGCCCGAGGCGAGTTCCGCTTCGGCGCTTACTTCCAGTGGAAACTCGGCCGCCGGCGCGCTGACGGCGCCGGCTGCATTTCGTCCCGTCACCCTGCATCCGACAAACAAGGGAGACGCAGGATCGGCCTGGTTGCCTTGGACTTCGTAGCTATCAATCCCTCGCGTTTCTCTGTTATCCGGCGGCTGGGGGGAGGGCAGTGCGGATTCCATGCCGGAGCGGGGAATCCCGTTTGCGGGCGGGACCAAGCCCGGGCCCTCGGTTGTTTCCAGGACTGGCGCGAACCTGTAGCCGTCTCCCGCCCCCATGCCGGCTGGATGCCCTGCGGAGGCGTTCGGCTGCGTCTGTACTTCCCGGATGAGCCCGGAATTCGCGTGTTCCGGTCGGTGGATCGGGTCCTCTGCAGCGGGAGCGTTCCCCACAGATTGGAATCCTGCGGGAGCGTTAGTCCGGGTACTGGCCTGCCCGAGCGACGGACCGGCGGGCGCATCCGAATCCTCCCGACCCGATTCCGCATCCGCCCGGCTCTGCCGGAGCTGCGCAAGCAAGTGCCCGGTCGGAGGTTCTGCCGGAGCGGCCGCGGGGGGGGCGATCATATCCGAATGGGCCTCGGAGTCAGCGGCACGGCCGCCAATCGGCGTGCCCGTCGAACCTGGCTGTGCGGCAGGGGAAAAGGGATTGACCGCCGCAGGCTGCGCCATTGGGGATTCGGGCGCTCCTCCACAGAATTCCGGCGGGCGGCCCTCAACCGCTGTTTCGTCCCCGTTCGGCTCGATCGATGCCGTTGCCTCCCCTATCATGGAGAGGAAGGATAGCTCGATCCCGCTCTCATCGGACGCGCCATACCGCGAATCACTGTCTGCCGTGCCAGGCATCGGCGTGATTTCGACTCTCATTCCCTCGTCTCCGATCCGCCGGTCATCCGGCTCTCAGGTTCTCGGACCAAACTGCATGACCACGAAATCCTCGGCCGCTTTCCTTTCATCTTGCTCGAGCAGCTGCAGGTACTGCTTCCATTTCCTCTCCCGGAGCCTGTCCAGCACCTTTTTGTTTTTGGACGCTTCCAGCAGGATGAGCTTCTGATCCTCCAGCCGGCGGCTCAGCTCGGTGATTCTATCGGCAGCCGATCCCATTTCTCTCGCGAGCCAGTCGAGGTAGGAGTAGTACCATCCCAATTCTGCAGCGTTGAAGGTCGCCGATTGCGTGGCGCTCAGTTCACGCACAAGCGCATCGCGCAGGGCGCGCAGGTCCTCGAGGCGCCGCGTGGCGGCCAGCACTTGGCCGTTGAGTTCTCCGAGTTTGGCCTTCTCCCGCTCCTCGATGTTCCTCCGGTGCTTCAGCAGCGTCTCAAGGTTGAATCGGAAGCCGCGCATCTCACATGTCCTTCGTCAGTTCTTCGATCCCGCCGACGGCGTCTTCAACGGTCACCCGCTCATCGTAGCGCTGTTTCAAAAAGGCATTCACGGCATCGATTTTGCCCAGCGCCATATCTATCTTCGGATTGGATCCCTTGGCATAGGCGCCGATGTTGATCATGTCCTCGGCCCGGCTGTAGACCGACAGCATTTCGCGGATCTTGCCGGCCTGCTGCGCGTAGGCCGGGCTTACGAGGTCCGGCATGAGCCGGCTCACGCTGCCGAGCACGTCGATGCAGGGGAAGTGATGGCGCCAGGCCAGCTCCCGCGACAGGATGACGTGACCGTCCAGGAGGGAGCGCACGGAATCGGCGACCGGATCGCTCAAGTCGTCCCCTTCCACCAGCACGGTGTAAAAGCCCGTAATGCTTCCGCCGCAGACAAAATTGCCGGCGCGTTCCACCAGCCGGGGCAGCGCCGAAAAAACCGACGGTGTGTAGCCCTTGGAAGATGGCGGTTCCCCGGCGGCCAAGCCCACCTCGCGCAGCGCCATCGCAAAACGGGTGATGGAATCCATCATCAGGAGGACGTGCTTGCCCTGGTCCCGGAAATATTCGGCCAGCGTGGCGGCGACGAGGGCAGCGCGGATGCGCAGGAGGGGCGGCTGATCGGATGTCGAGACGATCACCACGGACCGCCGCAGGCCTTCCGGCCCGAGGTCCTTTTCGATGAAAGTCCGGACTTCCCTGCCCCGCTCACCGACGAGGCCGATGACGTTCACATCTGCCGAGGTGTAGCGCGCCATCATGCCGAGGAGCGTGCTCTTGCCGACGCCGCTTCCGCCGAAAATCCCGATGCGCTGGCCTTTTCCGCAGGTGAGCAGGCTGTCGATCGCACGGATGCCGGTACCGATGAGCTGGTCGATATTGCTCCGCTTGAGCGGGTTGGCCCCGCCGGGCTGAAGCGGGTATTGCTTATCCGCATGGATGGGGCCGGCATCATCGATCGGGTTGCCCAGGCCGTCCACGATACGGCCGAGGAACTCCGGCGAGACCGGGACGGCGGCCTGTTTTTCGCGGCAGACGATCTTGTCGCCCAGTTTCACGCCGTGGACCTTGAACAGCGGCATGGAGAGCACAAGATTGTCGCGAAATCCTATCACCTCTGCCGGAATGGTGTGATTCCCCTCATCGCCCACGATCTCGCACAGCTCTCCGACCGAGACCGGCGGCCCCTGGGATTCGACCACCAGGCCGACGGCGCGGCGGACCGATCCTATGGTCTTGATGGGATTGAGGCCGTGAAGCCGGTGAAAATAAGGGGAAAGGTCGAGTGACCTCCGGCTCATCGACTTGTCAGCTCGGGTTGGCGAAGAAAGCACGCTCCACCTCCCTGAATTGTTCCTCGATCCGGGCGTCGACATCACCGGATTCGTTCTGGATAAGGCACCCGCCGCGCTCCACCGACCGGTCGGCCACCATGATGATTTCCCGCGCCTCGTCGCCGTGCGGACTCAGCTCTTTGCGGTGCTCCAGCAGGTAGTTGTAGTCCGCGGGATTGAGCCTGACCGTCACCGCAGACCGTACGGTCACCCGGCCCAGCGCCACGCGGACCAGCGTCTGGATGATGTCCCGGTCGAGATGGATTTCGCGGTGCACGACTTTTTTCGCCACTTCCATTGCCAGGCGCACCACGTCCTGCTCCGCCCTTTTGAAAAGGGCCGCCTTGAAGCCGTCCAGTTCGGCAACGGCTTCGGCATAGCGATGGGCCAGCGCCTCTGCCTGCTGTTCCGCCTTTGCCAGACCCGCTCTCTCGCCCTGTCTGAATCCGTCCTCCCAGGCCGCCCTGAGCGCCGGTGAATTCCCCTGCCCCAGGATGCCCTCCATTGCCGGAGAGAGCGTTGCGGAGGGCGGGGGCGCCAGCCCCCCCAGCTCCATCCACGAGCCTTCCGGGCCCTCGGGTGCGGCCAGCGCCATGTCCGGATCCGCAAAACTGAATTTGCGCACCTGAGCCGCCGCTTGATCGTTTTGACGAATGAGTCTCAAAGGCATGGTGTCAGGGAACGGTTCTCAGAATCAGTTGACATACTCCTCGGTTCGGCCGCCCTGGAGGCTGATGACCCCCTCCTCGTCGAGCTTGCGGACGACCGCCACGATCTCCTGCTGGGCCGCCTCCACTTCCTTGATCTTGACGGGTCCGAGTACATCCATGTCTTCCCGGAGCATCTCCACTGCTCTTTGGGACATGTTGCCGAAGAACTGGTTTCGCAATTCCTCGCTGGTTCCCTTCAAGGCCAGCGTCAGCGTCTTCTTGTCGATCCGCTGGATGACCTCCCTCATGCCCGTGTCCTCTATCAGCAGGATGTCCTCGAATACGAACATGAGGTTGCGGATGCTCATCGCGAGGTTGGGATTGTCGGACTCGATCCGCTCCAGGATCACAGCGGCGGCCTTGGAATCCATCCGGTTGATCAGTTCTGCCACGGCACGGATCCCGCCGTAGGATTCCCGGCTCATGTTGCCGAGCGACTCCAGCCGCTGCGCGAGGATGCTGGTGATCTTGGAGATGATGTCCGGCGAGATCTGCTCCAGGCTCGCCATCCTCATGACGACCTCTGCCTGCAGGGTGGAAGGCAGCGAGCCGAGCAGCGTCGCGCCCTGCGTCGATTTGAGATTGGCCAGGACCAGCGCGATCGTCTGTGGGTGTTCGTCCTGGATGAACCGGGACAGTTGCGACGGATCGGCCTTCTGGAGGCTGTCGAAGCCCTCCTTGGTGCTGTGGACCGACATGCTCACCCGGTCGAGAAGGCTGCGCGAGGAATCCGAGCCAAAGGCCTTCACCAGCAGCTTCTTGGCATAGTCGATGCCGCCGCGCGCGATATAATCCTTGGCCACGCTTATCTTGTAGTAATCATCGAGAACCAGGTCGGCGGTCTCCGGTTCGATCTTCCCCAGCTGGGAAATCTCGCGGCTGATTTCCTGCACCTCATCTTCTTCCATGAAGCGGAAGAGGTTGGCGCTGGCCTCGTCGCCCAGGAGCACCAGCAGAATTGCGGCCTTCCTGACACCCGGTATTTCCGCTTCCATGTTCATTTACCTGCCCTCGCTGATCCAGGTGCGTATCAGTTGCGACACCTGTTCCGGATCCTTGGTGGCCTGCTCGCGGACTCGCTTTTTCAGAACCTCGTACTTCTTGATGCCCGGATTGGCCAGTTCGGCCTCCCTCAGCATGTCCCGCACGATCTGCTCCTCGTCCACGACCTCCTCGGCGGCTCCGCCGTACCGGGCGAGACTCTGGGACACGGAGGTCGCCGCAGGCAAAGCCGTGGCATTCGCGCTCGCCAAAGCCAGCGGCGGCCCGCCCGGCAGCCGTCCCCTGGTGCCTTCCTGCCTGAGCAGTTCCGTGGCTGCGGCGATGCTCTGTGTCACGCGCTTGCGCAGCGGACGGAACACGGCCAGATAGGCGACCAGGAACACAACGAGAAAGGCGAGATACTTCATCCCCGGGATGAGGTAGGACTGCCACCGGACATGCCAGGGCAGCGGGGCCGTTTCCTCCTGGGGCATGCTTTCGTTGAAAAAGGCGATGTTCTCCAGCGTGACGGTGTCGCCCCGTTCGGCGTTGAATCCGACTGCGGCCAGGACGAGTTCGCGGCAGGCGTCCAGTTCCTCCTTCGTCCGTGGCTGCGGCGTCGCGCTGACCTGGTTGTCCTGCCCTTTGGCATAGACCGTCTTGTTGTCCAGGAGAACGGCTACCGAAATGCGGCGGACCGCTCCCTTGGGCTGCACCGTGTGGCGCACCAGGCGGCTGACTTCGTAATTGGTGGTTTCACTCTGGCGCTGTCGTTCCGGGCCCCGGACGGTCATCTGCGTGCTGTCGTCCGACTGGTTCGAGCGCGTTCCGGGCACCCCGGCTGCGCTGGCGGCGCTGCTGACCCTCTCCTCGCTCTTTTGCTGGCTCAGGATCGCTGGCGGATTCGGATTGTAGGTTTCCTCGGTCTGCTCGGAGCTGTTGAACTCCAGTTCCACGGAGGCGTTGGCGTGAACCTTGCCCTTCCCGACAATGGGTTCGAGAATGGAGATCACCTTCGCCACCATTTCCTTCTCGATCTGGTGCTGGAGTCCCGACTCCACCTCGCCGCGCAGCCCGCCGGCGGGTGCCAGCCGGGAGAGCACCTTTCCGCCCTCATCCACCACGGACACGTTGCTTGTCTGCAGCCCCTGGACCGCTCCGGCGACGAGATTGACGATCCCGGCAATGCTGTGCTGGGAGAGCTCCGACCCGTGTCGCAGCCTCACCAGCACGCTGGCCTTGGCGGCTTCCTTCTTGTCTTCGAAAAGCGAGTCCTTGGGCAGCACAAGGTGAACCCGGGCCTGGGCCACCTCCGAGAGATTCGAGATGGTGCGGCTGAGTTCGCCTTCGAGGGCCCGCTTGTAGTTGACCTGCTCGGCGAAGTCGGTCATGCCGAACTGGCTCTTGTCGAAGATTTCGTAGCCGACCTTGCCGCTGCGGGCGAGCCCGGAGCCGGCGATCTCCAGGCGAAGCTTGTCGACGTCCGCCGGCGCCGCGGCGACGCGGATGGTGGATCCGTCGGGAGATACCAGGAAGTCCCTCTTCTCGCTCTTGAGCTTGGCCGCGATGGCCTGGGCATCCTCGGGGCTCAGGTCGCGGTAGAGCATCTCGTAGTCCACCCTGTTAATGAAGAAGACCAGCGAGCCGAGTCCGGCGAGCGCCGCGAGCGCAAAACCCAGAATCGTTGCACGCTGGGCGAACTGCAGCCGCGACCATATCGCCGCTATTTGCGCGCCTGGATTGGTTTGTGTTGCGGGCAATGTCGTTTCTCCGTGGCGAAAATGTTCACAGGGCCGCGCCGATCAGCGGATCCGGCCGAAACCATTTAGACGGGCATGCGCATTATTTCGTGATAGGCCTGCACGATCTTGTTCCTCACCTGCATCATCATCTGGAAAGTGAGATCCGCTTTCTGCACGGCAAGCATGGTCGTGTGCAGGTCCGCGCTCTCACCCGACATGTATTTCTGGATTTCGTGATCCGACTGCTTTTGAACCTGGTTGACGGCGGAGATGGCGTCCTTGAGCATTTCCCCGAATCCCGGTCCGGGCTGGGCGCGCTCCGGGCCACGCGGCCTGGCTATCTCCGGCACCTGTAGGTTGGGATTGATCTGTCCTAAGAGCGTTTCTTTCATGGAAATCCCTCTAGCGCAGCAGTTCGAGCGTCTTGGCCTTCATCTCCTTGACCGCGTTGATCGCCTGGAGATTGGCCTCGTAGGACCGGCTGGCGGACATGATGTTCACCATCTCCTCCATCGGATTGATATTGGGGTACAGCACGTAGCCGTCTTTGTCGGCATGCGGATGCCCCGGCTCGTAGCGGCGGACCGGGTCGGCCCGGTCGGCGATGACGCCGGTGACCTCCACCGCGTTCACCCCGATCATGGCGGCATTGAGCTCCTTGCCGAAACTGGATTGCGGTTCCGCGGCCGCAAAGAGCACATCCTTGCGGCGGTAGGGCTCGTTCCCCTCGGCCCGCGTGGTGTGCGCGTTCACGAGGTTGCTGACCAGGACCTCTATCCGCTGGCGCTGGGCGGCCAATCCTGAGGCGCTGATTTCAGTGGCCCGGGAAAGTGTCATCAGCCGGCCCTCCCTTCATTGATGCTGGAGGCGATAATCCGGAACTTGGAACGAAGCAGCTGGATGGTCATCGAGTACCCGAAGGAGGTCTGACCCAGCTTCAGCATTTCGCTCTCCAGGTTGACGTTGTTGTTGTCGTTGCGGAGCGGCAGCCCGCTCGTTTCGTAAACCTCCGGCTCCAGGTGAACGAAAGTGGACGGCAGAATCCTCCCGGTCTCGGCCGGGCGCAGCGGAGCGTTCCGGGGAGCCGCCGCGATCAGCTCCTCCATCGCGGCGTGAAAGCTTACGTCCTTGGCCTTGTACCCGGGGGTGTCGATGTTGGCAAGATTCGAGGAAATGACCTGCTGGCGCTTCGACAACCGGGAGAGGTAGCTCTCCATCGCTTCCAGCGTTGCATTCTCCAGAAATCCAACCTTCATTCGAGGTGCTCCTGACTCTGCGGGACACGGCCCATTGAATTCATGCAATCCGAATGCCAATCATGGGTCAATTTGTAAACTCTTATATCTCAAGGTTTTATACATTTTCAGTCCACGGCGGGGCCGGAATGCCGCCACGCGTGTGTCAAATTAATGCTCTCGCCTGGGCAACTTTTTCCGCCCGGCTTCGTGCGCCCGCCTCGTTGAGCTTGTTCCGGAGGGTGCGAAGGCTGATTCCCAGCAGACGGGCCGCCTGGGTTCGGTTGCCGCCGGTCTTCTCGAGCGTGCTGCAGATCAGCTGCCGCTCCATCTCCCTCACGGTGGTTCCCGGGGCGATCGCCGCCTCGCCGGGACCCGCGGACTCGGCGAGGGAGAGATCTGCAGGGGCGATTTCCGTCCCCGGGCAGATCGCCACGGCCCGCTGGACGGCATTCTCCAGTTCCCTCACGTTGCCCGGCCAGTCATGCGACGCCAGGCGTTCGACAGCCTCGCGGCTGAAACGGACATCGGGCCGCCCAAATTCCCCGGCATAACGCCGGCAGAAAAAATCCACCAGCAGCGGAATGTCAGCTTTGCGCTTTCTGAGCGGGGGGATGCACAGCCTCACCACATTGAGGCGGTAGTAGAGATCTTCCCGAAACCGGCCCGACTGCACCAGCTGCGCGAGGTCGCGGTTGGTGGTGGCGATGACGCGCACGTCGATTCTCACGGGCTCGCGGCCGCCGATCCGATCCACTTCTCTTTCCTGCAGGACCCGCAGGAGCTTGGCTTGCAGGATGGGAGCCATTTCCCCGATTTCGTCCAGAAGCAGCGTGCCGCGATGCGCCAACTCGAACTTTCCCGGTTTGGAGGCCGAGGCACCCGTGAAGGCGCCTTTCTCGAAGCCAAAAAGTTCGCTTTCCAGCAGGTTTTCGGGCAGGGCGGCACAGTTTACGGCCACGAAGGGCGCTTCCCGGCGGGGGCTCCCGCGGTGGATGAGCCGCGCCAGGAGCTCCTTGCCGGTTCCGCTCTCGGCCTCGACCAGGACAGTGGCGGTGCTGGAAGCCACCTGTCCGGCCCGGTCGAGGATCGCCAGGAAATCCGGATCATGGGTGATGATCTCGTGCGGCTGTCCCGGCTCCGCCTTCCGGCAGGAACCCAGCGCCCGGCGGACCACGGCTTCCAGCGAATCGGAAGAAAAGGGCTTCAGCAGGTAATCGAAGGCTCCATGCCGCATTGCCTCCACCGCATTCTGAATGGTGCCGTACGCCGTGAGCAGCACCACGGGGGTTTGGGGAGTGGTGGATTTCACGCGCCGGAGCAGGTCCAGGCCGCTCACGTTGGGCATCCGCATGTCGGTGATGACCAGATCGTAGGCGTTCTCGCCCAGCCTCACCAGCGCCTCGGTCCCGCTGGCGGCGGCGGTAATCCGGAAGGCCTGGCGCTTGAGCGTTTCCTGCAGCGCGATGAGCATCTGGGGCTCATCATCCACGATCAGTATCTCTTCTCGCATCCATCCTCCTCCCGGACGCCCCCCGAAGGCAGGCGCACCCCCGGCAGGTATATCCTGAAGGTCGTTCCGCGGTTGACTTCGCTCTCGACTTCGATGAAGCCCGAATGTTGATCCACGATCTGGTGGACCACGGAGAGCCCGAGTCCCGTGCCGTTCTTGTTCGTCGTGAAAAAGGGATCGAAGATGCGCTCCAGGTTTTCCGGCGGGATTCCGAGTCCCGTATCACGGACTCGCAGCTCCACGCCGTCGCAAAACGCGCCGCCGGGGAGGCGGCTCGCAGTGAGGGTCGAAACCACCAGGGCGCCGCGGGACGGGATCGCCTGGAGGGCGTTGAAAACCAGGTTCAGCAGAACCTGCCGGAGCAGTTCGCGGTCCCCGGCAACGATCGGATCGGCAGCCTCCAACCGGAGTTGAACCGCCACCTCCCGCTGCCGCAGGACCGGATCCGTGAACCGCATGATCTCGGCCACCAGTTCGTGCAGGTCCACGGCGGTGAATTCGGGCGCATGGGGATTGGAGAACTGCAGCATGTTGGAAACGATGGTGTTCAATGACCGGCTGCCGATGCGGATATTCTCCGCCCAGCGCCCGGGATCGCTTTCCCGCGGCAGTTCCTGCTCGAGCAGGGACGCGAACAGTTCGATGCTGCCCAGCGGATTCCGGATTTCGTGGGCCAGCTCCACAGCCATTTCCCCCATCGCCGACAGCCGCTCTCCGCGCTTGTTCTGTTCCTCGAGCGCCTTGATCTGGGTGACGTCCCGGATGATATGGAGCATTCCCAGCACCCTGCCGCCCCGACCCCTCACCTGGGCGCACGAAGCCGCCAGGATCTTCATTCCACACCGGGCCACGAGAGGGATCTCCATCTCCGCGCCCTCCCTGTTCTGGCAGGCAAACGCGGCCAGGTAATCGCGCATGCTCTGGCTCAATGGGAACCCGCCGCGGCTCCCGTCGAAGACCTTGCCTCGGGGTTGATCCAGCAGTCTGGCAGCTACGGGATTGCACATCATGAGGTGCCCCCCCGAGTCAAAGACCAGAACTCCACAAGGCAGGCACTCGAGAATCCTCCGGAGATAGTTCCGGATGATTTCCCTCTCCCGGAGGCTCTTTTTCAGCTCCCGGTTGGTGACGGCAAGCTCCTCCGAAATCCTGCGGGTGCGCGCCTCCAGCTGGTAGAAGGCCGATTCCAGGGAGTTCGACGCCTCGGTAAAGACCTGGAAGGCGTCCAGAAGAAGATTGGCAGCCGCGGGATTCGGCGGAGGAACCGCCGCTCCGCCGCCGGAACCCGGGGAGGTGGAAATGGACCGTTTCGCTTGAGCTTCACCTGCCATCCTGGCTCCTCTCGGGCGTTGTGGAATGTCCTGCGTTCCGACCTCCGGCGCAGTCCGCCTGCACAACCGAGGCAATTACCGTGCCATTGGTGACCGTCTGCAGCTGGCTCCGCCATCTGTGGTCGATTAACTGTTTCATTTACAGCAATTGCATCAGCAGGTCACGACCCTAAACCCGCCGGGTGCGACCGGATCCCAGAGGATCGAGACGGCTCTTTGACACTCCTGAGGCTTGCCTTTGACATACAGCGAGTGAATAAGCACTCTCCCTCTGTTTGGCTGTTGCGGTATTTCACGGCAGAGCACCCGCACGGCACCATTCACACGAGACGGATTGGCGCCGTTGGAGAAGCCCAGGCGAAGCCGGGCCGTGGGACCGCCTTTTTGGGGTCAATTTGGATCAGCCGGATCATCGGGAAATAGAACGCCATATTTTTGTTAAAGACTCTTGTTGACAGCCGAGAACAGGCTGGGATATATAGTGGCTCAACTGACAGCGCCAATGAATTGCCGTTTCTCTCTGATTTTTTGACAGCTGTCAAATTTAAGTCTCATTTCCAGGAGTCTGTGTGAGTTTTTTGGCCGTGATTTGACGGTACGGAAGTGCCGCTGAGGGGGGAACGCGCATGGAGGGTTTAGAAAACGTCAAAGTCCTGGTGGTCGACGACGAAGATTACATGCGGGAGATTGTCCGGCAGACCCTTGAGGGGAAGGGGTTCAAGGTGGAAGAAGCTGCCGATGGCGCCGGTGCGATCCAGATGATCCGGCAGCACGCCTATGATGTGGTCATCACGGATCTGCGCTTGCCCGGGGCCCCCGGGGAAAAGGTCCTGGAAGAGGCGCTCTCCATTTTTCCCGAAACGATCGTGATCATCATGACCGGATTCGGGAACATACGGACGGCCGTCGATGCGATCCGCACGGGCGCGTATGATTACCTCCCCAAGCCTTTTCAGCTCGAAGAGATGGCCATGCGGGTGGAAAAGGGGCTGAAGGACCGGCGGCTGAGATTCGAGAACTCGCTGCTGCGGTCGGAACTGCAGCAGCGCTATCAGTTCTCCAACCTGATTGGAAACAGCCCTGCCATGCAGCAGGTATCCCGGATGGTGAGCCTGGTGGCGCCCAAGACCAGCACCATTCTCATCACGGGGGAAACCGGCACCGGCAAGGAGGTGATTGCCCGCGCCATTCATTACAACGGTCCGCGCAGGGACAAACCGATGGTATGCGTGAACTGCGGCGCCCTGCCGGCAAACCTGCTGGAGGATGAGCTTTTCGGGCACGTCAAGGGGGCATTCACCGGGGCGCAGCAGCACCGGGTAGGCAGGTTTGAGGAAGCCCACAACGGAACCCTCTTTCTGGACGAGATCTCCAACATGCCGCCGGATCTGCAGGTAAAGCTGCTGAGGGTCCTGCAGGAACGCGAATTCCAGAAGCTGGGGGCCACGGGCACCGTCAAGGTGAATGTCCGCATCATCGCGGCGACCAACGGCGCCCTGGAAGACCTGGTGCGCAAGGGCGAGTTCCGGGAAGACCTCTACTACCGGCTGAACGTCATCCCCATCCACCTGGCTCCGCTGCGGGAACGCAGGGAGGACATTCCGCTGCTGGCCGCGCATTTCCTCAAGAAGTTCTGTTCCGATCAGGAGGTCCCGCTCAAGCGGATCTCCCACGATGCCGTCAAGTGCCTGATGGCCTATGAATGGCCCGGCAACATCCGGCAGCTGGAGAACGCAATGGAAATGGGCGTGGCTCTTTCCGGCGACCGGGATCGCCTCGACATCGAGGATTTTCCCGTGGCTGCGAGCTCGGCCCGGAACCTGGAATCGGTGCAGGACATTGAAATCACGGAGGACGGCGTGGATTTCAACGGCATGATCTCCGAGCTGGAGCGGAAGCTCATCCTCAGAAGCCTCGAGTATGCCGGCCGGAACAAGAAGAAGGCGGCCTCGCTCCTGGGGTTGAAACGCACGACCTTCGTGGAAAAGCTGAAACGGATGGGAATGGAGGCCGACGCAACCGGCTGATTCCGCGCCGCGGGACCTCGGGCTCCGCCCGCGGACAGAAACCTCGAGGCTCAGTCCTCCATATAGGTGTAGCTGTCCAGCGCGCTGCGGTAGTAGTCGGCGAGCTCACGGCTGGCTTCCGCCGTGATCCGGCTCTGCCCCTCGGCGGCGCGCAGCGAATCCGCAAATCTCTCCACCAGGGTCTCGAGGTCGTACCCGGCACCCTGCAGGACATGCCCCAGCGTTTCCCCGCGAACCACCTTGTCCAGGTGGGGCCGGCCCTGATCGTCGACCAGGAAATGCGCCTCATTGACGGTGCCCAGGAGGTTGTGGTTCATTCCGAGCGCCTCCTGATAGGCGCCTACCAGCGGCACGGCCAGGTAGTAAGGCTCCTGACCGGCGCTGTGCAGCTCGAGCGCCTGCTTCACATCGCGCAGATCCACGAACTTGTCGATCTGGCCGTCGGAGTCGCAGGTGATGTCGCACAGGGTGGCTCGTTCGGCGGGCTCCTCTGTCAGCCGGGTGATGGGAATGATGGGGAAGAGCTGATCCATCGCCCAGGTGTCGGGAGCGGACTGGAAAACCGAGAAGTTGCAGATGTACTTGCTCGCGAGGATGTTCTCCAGGTCGATGAACTCCTCGGGCCTTTCCTTCATCAGGCGGGAGTACTTGATCGCCTTGCGGCAGATCTCCCAGAACAGCCACTCTCCATGCGCCCGGTTCTGCAGGTTCAGGTAGCCCAGGTTGAACAGGGACTGGAGTTCCTCCCGGTGCTGCAGGGCATCATGGTAGTACTCGCGGAAGTTCTTCTGGTTGATCTCCTTGTGCAGGTCGACCATCTCGAGCACCACTTCGGAATCGACCTTCGAGGGGCTGATCTCGGTGCCTCCCAGCCCGGGATTCAGGATGCGGATCACGTTGGTCAGGAACACGGCGTGATGGGCAGTCAGCGCGCGGCCGCTCTCCGTGACGATGGTCGGGGGCGGGACATTCTCGGACTGGCAGATCTCGTTGATAGTGTAGACGATGTCGTTGGCAAACTCCTGCATGCTGTAGTTGACGCTGCAATCCGAGGCCGTGCGGCTCCCGTCGTAATCCACCCCGAGCCCGCCGCCGACGTTGAGGTATACCACCGGGTAGCCCATCTTGTGCACTTTTGCATACACCCGGGCCGCTTCCTTGATGGCGCTTTTTATCCGGCGGATGTCGGTGATCTGCGAACCGATGTGAAAATGCAGCATTTTCAGCTTCCGCTCCAGATGACTCCGCTGCGCCTGGCCCAGGCAATCCAGGAGCTGGATCGTGTTGATGCCGAATTTGGAGGTTTCCCCGCCCGATTCCTCCCATTTGCCCGCGCCGCGCGAGAAGACGCGCACGCGCACGCCGACCGTCGGGCTCAGGCCGATCGCACGGCTCACCTCCACGATCTTGGCCAGGTCGTCCACGCCCTCCATGACGATCACGGGATTCTTGCCGATGTGCGCGGCCTTCATCGCCAGTTCCAGGTAACGCCGGTCCTTCACTCCGTTGCATACCAGGAGGGCGTTGGGGTGGATGGGGAGCGTCATTGCAGCGGCCAGCTCCGCTTTTGTCCCGACTTCGAGGCCGTATTCGTACTTGTGTCCCGCCGTGAGCAGGCGCTCCGCCACGCTGCGTTTCTGGTTGACCTTCATCGGGTAGACGCCCAGGTGCCGGGCCGGATACCCGTATTCGGCAATGGAGTTGCGGAAGGATTCGTGGAATTCCTTCATCAGCGTATCCAGAATCTGAGGGAAGCGCAGCAGGAACGGTGCGCCAATTTTTCTGTGCAACAGGGTGTTGACCAGAGAGACCATCTCGAGACCCATCAGCGGATTTCGGGTTGGGTGGATGGTGAGGTTTCCCTGCTCGTTGACGTTGAAAAACCCGGCACCCCAGTTCTCCACCCCGTAGACGCGGTTCGGTATCTCGCTGGGTGAGAGCCTCAGGCTTTGACTCGATTCTCTCATCAAACCGTCCCCCAGAGCAGGAAGGTTAGTTTTTGACTCGCTCGAGGTACTTCCCGTCGCTGGTATCCACCCGGATCATCTCCCCCTCGTTGATGAAAGGGGGCACCTGCACAACCAGCCCCGTTTCCATCGTCGCGGGTTTGTTCACGTTGCTGACGGTGGCCCCCTTCAGCGCCGGTTCCGTCGCCACGATCTTGAGCTCCACCGATCCCGGCAGCGTGATGCCGATCGGTTTTCCTTCGTAGAATTCCACCTGGATCCGGAGGTTGGGGATCAGGAAGGGGATGGCATCCTCGAGAATTTCGGCGGACAGGTGAATCTGCTCGAAGGATTCGGTGTTCATGAAATGATGGTCGGTCCCGTCCGAGTACAGGTACTCCATTTCGTGGGTTTCGAGGAAGGCCCGCTCGATCCGGTCTTCGGAGCGGAACCGATGTTCGATGATGGAGCCCGATTTCACGGACCTCAGCTTGGTCTGCACCATTCCCCGCCAGTTGCCCGGGGTGATGTGCTGGAAGGAGAAGACCCGGTACAGCTCGCCGTTGAGCTTGATGGTCATGCCGCGCTTGATTTGTGTTGCAGAGATCATCGAGATAAGCCTCAAATTCGTATTGATAAACGCATTATGGTAGCGGAGGTTTTGCGGCATATCAACCCTTGATCCGCGGCGCCGGCGGCGGGACGGGTGGGCACACAGGGCTCCGGCCCGAGCCGTTCCGGTCGGCGGCGGATTCGACTCGAACCCTGGCACGTGTAGGGGATCGGCGGTTTCTCCTGAGGGACAGCCACGATCCTAAATCCGGGGATTCCGCATCCGCCGCGGCGGGGGCCGGGGCCCGCCGCCCGTGCGGCCGGAAAATCAGATCTCCAGGATTTCGGCTTCCTTCTGCTTCATTAGGGCGTCGACCTTTTCGATGAACTCGTTCGTCAGGTCCTGGACCTTCTTGAGCGCATCTTTCTCCTCATCCTCCGAGACCGCCTTTTCCTTCAGCATCGACTTGAGCTGGTGATTGGCGTCCTGGCGAACCTGCCGGACGGCGACGCGGTGCTGCTCGGCAATGTGCCCTACGTTTTTCGCCAACTGTTTGCGCCGCTCTTCGGTGAGCGGGGGGATGGGCAGGCGAATCACCTTACCGTCATTGGTCGGGTTCAATCCCAGGTCGGAGGTGAGGATCGCCTTCTCGATGTTCGGGATCGTGGACGGATCCCAGGGCTGGATCAGGATCATGCTCGGTTCCGGCGTCGACAGAGAAGCGATCTGATTCAGGGGCGTTTGAGTGCCGTAATAGTTGGCCTGGATGTGGTCGAGGATGCTCAGCGATGCGCGGCCCGTGCGGATGGCTCCCAGACTTCTCTGCATGTCTTCGATGCACTTGCCCATTCTCTTTTTGGTGGTGTCCAGCGTCTCACGGATCATTTGGCTCTCTCCTTGTCGTTGGGATCCGCACTCCCCGATCCCGAAGCAGAACTCCTACGCGCGTATGATCGAACCTTCGGCCAGCCCCAGGATGACGTTCCTGATATTACCATGGCGAAGCAGGTTGAAGACCAGTATGGGAAGCTGGTTTTCCATGCAGAGGGTGACCGCGGTGGTATCCATCACCCTCAGTCCTTTCTCCAGCACTTCGAGGTAGGTGAGTTCCCTCAGCATCTTGGCCGACGGGTTGGATTTGGGGTCGGAATCGTAGATGCCGTCGACCTTCGTCGCCTTGAGAATGGCTTCCGCTCCGATCTCGATTGCCCGGAGCGCGGCGGCGGTGTCGGTGGAAAAGTAAGGATTGCCCGTGCCGGCGGCGAAGATGACGACCCTGCCCTTTTCCAGGTGGCGGATGGCGCGACGGCGGATGTAGGGTTCGGCCACCTCCCGCATTTCGATGGCCGACTGCACCCGCGTGTGCACGCCCCGCTTTTCCAGGGCGTTTTGCAGGGCCAGGGCGTTGATGACGGTCGCCAGCATGCCCATGTAATCGCCGCTGACCCGGTCCATGCCGGCAGCGCTTACGGCGATTCCCCTGATGATGTTGCCGCCGCCGATCGTCGCGGCGATCTGGACGCCGATGGCGTGGATTTCCTGAATCTCCTCCGCGATGCGGTCCGCCATGCGCGGATCTACGCCGAAGCCCTGCTCGCCCATGAGGGCTTCGCCGCTGAGCTTCAGCAGGATACGGCCGTAACGAGGCTTGTCAACGGCTTCTGCCACCATGGTTCCTCCTGTGGCCCGCTCCGCCGCTCAGTCTCCCAGCTTGAAGCGGACGAAACGGCGCACCCGGATGTTTTCGCCGATCTTCTGAATGTGCCCGGCGATGAGTTCCTGCACCGTAAGATCGGGATTCTTCACGAAGGGCTGTTCCAGCAGGCAGGTTTCAGCAAAAAACTTGGCCATGCGTCCCTCGACAATCTTGTCGAGCACATTCTCGGGTTTGCCCGTGGCGCGAGCCTGGGCGCGGTAGATTTCGCGCTCGTGGGCAAGCACCTCTTGGGTCACCTCTTCCCTGCGGACGAAGCGCGGGTCGCTGGCCGCGATGTGCATGGCGATGTCCTTGACGAGCGCCTGGAATTCGGGGTTGCGGGCCACGAAATCGGTCTCGCAGTTGACCTCCACCATCACGCCGATTTTGCCGTTGTGGACATAGGAGCCGATGAGGCCGTCCTTGGTCTCGCGCCCGGCCTTTTTGGCCACCGAGGCCAGCCCTTTCTTGCGTAGCAGTGTGATGGCGCTTTCGAGGTCTCCCTTGGCTTCCTGGAGTGCGGTCTTGCACTCCATGAAGCCGACGCCGGTCTTTTCGCGTAGTTCCTTGACGAGTTCTGCAGAAATGGTCATGTCTGATCTCCCAACTCGGTCTGTCTGCGGTCGCTCGCCCCTCGCGCGGTCCTGATCGACAATCCGAGGTGCGGAATGGCAGAACGGCCCCTGGGCAGGGGCCGCGCTATATTAATGTTGAAATATGGATTGGGCGGAAACGCGCCGGCGGCTAGCCGCCCACGCTTTCCTGGTCGCTCTCCGGTGCCGCAGCCTCTTCGCCGGGAGCGGCAGGACCCGTTTCCTCGGCCGCCTGGACCTGAACAGGCTCGGCTTCGCCGGCAGGTGGCTCCTCCGCGGCCTCGACCGGGTCCGCGGAAGCCGTTTCGGCCGGCGGCGCCTGCTTCCCGGCGTCCTCATCGTCCGTTGCTGCCGAAGCCTCGGCGGCCCCCGCTTCCCGCTTCTTCGCGCGCGGCTTTCGCTGCAGCGTCTTGCGCACCGTAGTCCTGGGCTTTGCCGGCGCGGTCGCTCCGGCTTCCTCCGCTGCCGCCTGGCCCTCGGGCGTTTCGGCTCCCTCGGCGGCCTTGCGGGCTGCCGCCGCCGCGGCTGCAGCTGCGGCTGCGGCCACTCTCGCGGCCGCTGCCTGTTGCGCCTGGAGCTGCCGCTGGCGCTCCATCTGCTCGGCGATTTCCTTCTGCTGGGCCTCGTAGACCGCCCTCCCGTCTATGCAGGCCTGGGCGATCGTCCCGGTGACCAGACGGATGGCGCGCAACGCATCGTCGTTGCCCGGGATCAGGTAGTCGATGTCGTCCGGATCGCAGTTGGTGTCGGCGATTCCGATGATGGGGATCCCCAGTTTCCGCGCTTCCTTGATCGCGATCGCTTCCTTCTTGGTATCGATGACGAAGAGGGCGTCGGGCAGCTGGCTCATCTCCCTGATCCCGAACAGGTTCTTCTCCATCTTCTTGCGCTCGCGCTCGTAGCGCGCGATTTCCTTCTTGGAGAAAAGGTCGTACTGCCCGTTGGTGCGCATCGACTCCAGCTCGCGATACCGCTTGACGCTCTTCTGGATGGTCGTGAAATTGGTCAGCAGGCCGCCGAGCCATCGCTGGTTGACATAGAACATGCCGCACCGCTGGGCTTCTTCCTGGATCACATCCTGAGCCTGCCTCTTGGTTCCGAGAAAGAGGAGGGTCTTGCCCTGCGAAGCCAATTCGTGCACGAATGAAATCGCATTCCTGAAGAGCCGCAGGCTCTTCTGCAGGTCGATGATGTAAATGCCGTTTCTTTCCCCGAAGATGTACTCCTTCATCTTCGGGTTCCACCGCCTGGTCTGGTGGCCGAAGTGCACTCCGGCCTCCAGCAGCTGTTTCATATTAATGGAAACCAAGTATGACCTCCCTCAGGTTACCGCTTGGAGAACTGGAATCTCTTGCGCGCGCCCTTCTGCCCGTATTTCTTGCGTTCCTTGATTCGGGAATCGCGCGTCAGCAGGCCCGCCTTCTTGAGCCTCGGCCTCAGTTCGGCATTGAACTCCAGCAGCGCCTTGGCGATGCCGAGCCGGATGGCGCCGGCCTGTCCGGAGACGCCGCCCCCGTCCACCGTCGTCCGGACGTCGAATTTCCCGAGGTTTTCGGTGATCATCAGCGGGTAGCGGATGATGGTGCGATGGACCTCGTTCCGGAAATAGTCCGTGAGGCTCCGCTTGTTTACTATGATCTCGCCCGTTCCAGGAAGCAGGTACACCCGGGCGGTGGAGGTTTTTCTTTTCCCTGTCCCGTAGTAAGTGTCTGTCAAACCGAAGCTCCTTGAATCAAATGGGGGAAGACGGCTTCCCCGGGTCCCGGCCTGTCTTTCAGGGCGTCAGCGCCTTCGGCTGTTGCGCCTGGTGCCGGTGATGCGGCCCGCGATAGACACGCAGCTTCTTGCGCATGGCGCGGCCCAGCTTGGTCTTGGGCAGCATGCCGAACACGGCCTCGCTCACCAGCTTCTCGGGCTTCTTCGCCACAAGATCGCCTGCGGAGATCTCCTTGAGCCCTCCGGGATATCCGGTGTGATGACGGTAGAACTTGTCCTTCAGCTTGGCGCCGCTCAGTCGAACCTTCTCCGCGTTGATGATGATCACGTGGTCGCCGGTATCTAGGAAAGGGGTGTAGGCGGGCTTGTCCTTCCCGGTCAGCAGCCGGGCCACGCGCGTGGCCAGCCTCCCCAGAGTCTGGCCCTCGGCGTCCACCAGATGCCATTCCTTCTCGATTTCCTTCACGCTCGGTACAAAACTCTTCATTCTTCAC
Organism: Acidobacteriota bacterium; assembly: GCA_037444305.1. Classification (GTDB taxonomy): domain Bacteria; phylum Acidobacteriota; class UBA6911; order UBA6911; family UBA6911; genus JBBIMP01. The sequence goes on along the minus strand of JBBIMP010000011.1, from coordinate 66,785 downwards.
CCCAAACCTGATGGTCAGCAGAATAATCTCATAGGCTATCCAACGGGTTTCTATGTGTCAAGCGAATTTGCCCGCGCCGCGAGGCCCCCGCGGCGCCGCCCGCTCAAAACCGGGCTCGTCGTGCGGGCGCCACGCCCGGAGCCCCCGGGTGAAACGCCCGCGGGCGGCGTGGGCGGCTGCTTGTCCGCCGCCGGGCGGGGTATTATGCCTGATCACCGCCGGCAGGGCCAGATAATTCGCACGTCCGCGCGCCTGCGGCCGTTTCCCGGGGGAGACGAAAAAAAAGGAAACGTTTGCGGGTGCTCCGAACGATAAGGTTCCTGTGACGGCCGGCGACCTTCGGCCGCCGAGCGGAGCGCCGAAGGTTGCAGATCCGGCCGGTGTGAATGCGATCGTCATGAGGCCCCAGTACTCTGATGCCAATTTCAAAGGCTGCCTTCCGGACGGCAATCGCCCGCGAGGGAAAGCCGAAAGTGACAGCGAATGGCACTGACCCTATTAAACCGTAAGAAACTCGTCGTGGGCCTGGATATCGGCTCCAGTTGCATTAAAGCGGTCGAACTGAAATCCCTTCGCCGGGGCGGCTACGAGCTCGTCAGCCTCGGCCTGGAGCCGCTGCCTTCCGACTGCGTCGTGGATGGCGTCATCATTTCGAAAAATCCCGCGGCGGACGCCATCAGCCGCATATTCGAAATGCAGGGGATCAAGAACCGGCGCATCGCCACCTCCGTTTCCGGCCATTCCGTCATCGTGAAGAAGATCGCGCTTCCCATCCAGAGCGAGGATGACCTGGCCGAGTCCATCCGCTGGGAGGCCGAACAGTACATTCCGTTCGACATCGCCGACGTGCATGTCGACTACCAGGTGCTCGGCGAGAGCGCCGCTTCGGGCAACCTCGACATACTCCTGGTCGCCGTGAAGAAGGACAAGGTCACCGATCACACCAGCGTCATCTCCATGGCCGGCCTCAATCCCGTGGTCGTCGACGTGGATGCCTTCGCCCTCCAGAACGCCTACGAGCAGAGCTACGAGCCCACCTCGCGCAACACCGTGGCCCTGCTAGACATAGGCGCCAGCGTGATGACCATCAACATCGTCTCCGGGACCGATTTTCTCTTCACCCGCGACGTGGGCGTGGGCGGACGACACTACACGGACTTCATTCAGAAGGAATTCAACCTGGATTTCGACCAGTCGCAGGCCCTGAAGCACGGCGAGGCGGTCGACGGCATCCAGCCGTCGGATGCGCGGCACGTCATCGAATCTGTCACCGAGATCATCTGCCTCGAGATCCAGAAGACTTTCGACTTCTTCAAATCCACCTCGACCGTAGCTCACATAGACAGGATGCTGGTCAGCGGGGGAGCGGCCCACACGCCGGGCCTGGTGGACACCCTGTCCCGAAAATTTGCCATACCGGCCGATAAGTTCGACCCATTCATCAACATCTCAGTGGATCCGAAACGATTTCCCCCGGAATTCATCGCTGAGCGTGCGCCGGACCTGGCGATCGCCGTGGGCCTGGCCATGAGAACCACCGAGGAATAGAGCCGTCATGATAAAGGTCAACCTGCTCCGGGCTCAAAGGGACCGCAAACGTCTCGCCACGGCACCGGTCAAGATCCCGCCGGTCGCCACTCTCCTTCTGGTCTATGTCCTCCTGCTGGTCGGGGGGCTCGGCGCCGGCTGGTACTACCTGAAGTCACAGGTGGACGGCCTGAGCGCGAGGGCCGCCGAGCTGCGGCGGGAAGAGCAACGCCTGCAGGGTCTCAAAAAGCAGCTGGCCGTCTATGAGGCCAAGAAAAAGGACACGGAAAGCCGGATCGAGGTCATCGAGCACCTAAAGGACCTCCAGACCGGCCCCGTGCTGCTGCTGAACCACGTCATCAGCAGCCTCCCCCGCGACGCCGCTATCTGGCTGACGCTTGTGGATCAGAAGCAGGACAAGATAAAACTCACGGGCCACACGGTGCGCGGCGAGACCATTCCGGATTTCATGAGCAATCTCATCTCCACCGGCTTCTTCCACACGGTCGACCTCGAGCTGTACGAGGACCTGGCAAAGGAGTCGTCCCCGAAGGATCCGGCGAAATTCGTCCTTGTGTGCACAACGAAGAAGAAGATGCCCACGGAGTAAAAAATGCCTCTCGACCTGAAGCTGGAAAACCAACCCCGTTCGACGCAGGTTCTCCTGTTTGCGCTCCTCGGGATCGGATTCGTCGTCGCCGCCTATATGCTGATTTATAAAGACCTCCTGGCCTCCAAAAGCAGGTTCGAGGGCGAGATCAAGCGCCTGGAGATATCCGTCATGGAGGCGACGGCGGTACAGACGCAGCTCGAAAAATTCAAGCAGGAGCTCGCCCGCCTGGACGCTCGACTGGTCCAGCTCCGTTCCATCCTTCCCGACCAGAAGGAGACGCCGAAGGTGATGCGGAACGTGCAGGAGATGGCGGCATCTTCGAACCTCAAGATCATTAAGTTCAACCCTCAGCCGGTGGTGCCGAAGGCGTTCTACTCCGACTGGCCCATCGAGATCGAGGTCCAGGGATCGTACAACTCGCTGGGCGCCTTCTTCGAGAAGATCGGCCGCTATGCCCGGATCATCAACGTGGACAATATCAACATGAAGGGGATCGAGGGCTCCACCGATTCCAACCGGACGCTGATCTCCAACTGCAAGGCGACGACCTTCGTATATCGGGAAGAACAGCCGCCGCAACCCGGGAATTGAAATGACCATGTCCAGACATTCGCTTCTAAAATGGCTAACAGCGTGCGGGGTGATTCTGCTTGCCGCCCAGGCGGCAATCGGACAAACGGGCGGTCCGCAGGTGGAAGCTTCCGTTCGGGACGCGCAGTCACCGCCCAAGCCGCCGCAGTACCAGGGAGTCAGGTATGAACCCGTGAACCGGAGGGATCCATTCCTGAATCCGCTGCTCCTGAAGTCCAGGGAGGAGGACCTGAACGCGGAAGCGCCGCGCGGACCAGCCCCTCCCGGGATAGCGGGCATGTACATTGCCCAGGTAAACCTCCTCGGAACATCCGTGAGCGATCAGGCTCGGACGGCCGTATTCCGCGGCACCGATCAGCGGGTCTATTTCCTGAGGGAGGGAGACAGGCTGTTCGACGGATTCCTCAAATCCATAACTGTTGATTCCGCGGTTCTGACCAGGGAAACAAAGCTCAAGTCTGGGAAGCTCGTGACTCAGGAAGTCACCAAGCACCTCAGAACTCCATAGGACTGGCAACCATGACAATGCGATTCGCTGAAAACAGAGACTTTGTGAAATCACAGGCGAGGGCGGGGATGACGCTCCTGCTGCTCCTGACCTCTCTGGGCATGTCCGGCTTCGCCCAGGACATCCCCTCACAGAGATCCACACTGCCCGGCAAAACCGCCGTTGCTTCGGAATTTCCAGGCCCGGCGGCGCTCCCCTACGCCGATTCGCTGTCGAGCAAGGCCCTGCAGGCCCCGCACGCATACATCAGCGGCGTCTCCACCTCGAAGGAGGGCGGGAATCTCGTCATCGCCGTGTCCACAAGCGGTCCGGTAACCCACCAGGAATTCATGCTCGAGAATCCTCCCCGGCTGGTGATCGACTTTCTGAACGTGGAAAACCGAATCCCGGTGCTGAATCTTCCGGTGGAGGATGCCGCGGTCAAACAGGTGCGTGTCCGCCAGTTTCAGAACTCCGAACCGAAGATTGCCCGGATGGTCATAGATCTCGAAGCGGGACATGGCGAGCACAGGGTTGTCCATGGAACGGACAAGTTCAGCCTGGTGTTCAATTCCAGCCACACCAGCCACCCGGCCGAGAGCAGCAGGAGCCTGAGCACCGCCGGTGCTCCAAGCCAGGCGCCCAGAACAATCCCGGCAGCTGCTCAGATCCCCTCCAGGGCCACGGTGCCCGTAATCAGCGACCTGTCGGCGGCGGAAATACCGCAAAGCGCCCTCAAAGGCGCCAAAACCGCGGAAGCGGCGCCGGTCAAATCCGCCCCCGCACCGAGGCCTGGATCGCCGGTAGTGTCGCTGCCGCCCGCAGCGGCCGAACTCCCCTCCCCTTCGCTCATCGCCATGAAAGGCTCCGCGAGTTCGCAGTATGGCGGGCATCCGCTGACGCTCGACCTGGTCAACATTTCCCTGGTGGACTTCTTCCGCCTGATGGCGGAAGAGGGCGGCGTAAATATCGTCATGGATCCGGAAATCAAGGGCACCCTGTCGATCAAGGTAGTAAAAGTGCCCTGGGATCAGATATTTGAGGCAGCTCTGACCAACAATGGCCTCGACAAAAAAGTGGAGGGCAACCTGATCCGGATCGCCCAAAAGGCCACGCTTCAGAAGGAAGCCAAGCAGAGCGAAGATCTGAAGAAAGCCAATCTGCTGGCAGCCGACGTCGACACCCGCGTCAAGCGTCTCAACTACGCGAAAGCCGCGGAAGTGATCAGCCCGCTGAAGGATCAGATGACGGTCCGGGGAACCCTGGTGGTGGATGAGCGCACCAACTCCCTCGTCATAACGGACATTCCGGCGACTGTAGACAAGATACTCGCCCTGGTGGAGACTCTGGATATACCCCAACCCCAGGTCGAGATCGAGGCCCGGATCGTTTCCGCCACCCGCGATTTCGCACGCGACCTGGGTATCCAGTTCGGATTCGTGCAGGGCAATCTGGATCGAGTGACCGTAGGCGGCCCTAACACCTTCGGCACCATCGGCGGATCGCGGCCGTCGGCCACGCCGAAAAATACCTATGCCACGGGGAATCCCCTTACGGGCCGCGGCGCCTCCGAAAGCAGTTCCACCGAATCGGCCAGCATCAGCACCGGCACCTCGGAGAACGACAGGGGAAATTTCAATGTCAACCTGCCGGCCTCAAAGGCCTTCGGCGGAGTAGGGCTCTCCATCGGCAACATTTTTGACACCTTCCTTCTCGATACGGCCATCACGGCAGGGGAATCCAAAGGCCTGGCCAAGTTGATCTCCCAGCCCAAAGTCACGGCCCAGAACAACAGCGAGGCCACGATCACGCAGGGATTGAGGTTTCCGGTCCAGATCATCGCCAATAACACCGTGACCATCCAGTTCCAGAACGCCGCTCTGACGCTGCGTGTGGTTCCGCAGATCACCTATGAAGGCAACATAGTCCTGGACCTCAGGGTGGAGAACAACACGCCGGATTTCTCGAGGTCGGTCAACGGCATCCCCTCGATTCGGACGAGTGAATCCGCCACCCGTGTCCTGGTGACCGATGGCGGCACCACCGTCATAGGCGGCATCCTGATCGAGAGCGAGCAGTCCCAGGAAGACCGGGTTCCGGGCCTGGCCTCCCTCCCGATCGTCGGCAACCTGTTCAAGCGTTCCTCGGTGTACAATACAACCCAGGAAGTCCTGTTTTTCATAACCCCGAGGATTGTGAAATAGGCCGAGATGTTCCAAACCCTCCTGAGGAATCTGGCCGACCGCGTCCCGGGAACGGTCGGGGTCATCCTGGCAGGGACGGACGGCGTCCTCCTGGAAGCGCACACCGCCGCCGGCAGGGATTGCGACGACCTGCTGGCGGCGGAATTTGCCGCCGTCCTGAAAACCTGCGGCAAAGCTTCGGCGAACGCCGGGATCGGAAGCATGCAGGCTGCAATTCTCGTTACCGAAAAAGGAAAACTCCTCTTGGAGACGATTGTGCCGGACTATTTCCTCCTGATGCTGCTGGAACACGAGGCCCACGCGGGACAGGCCCTCTTCGAGATCTCGCGGGCTCGGCAGGAAATCCAGGTCGAGCTCGCCTTCTGAGACCGCAAGGTCTGCATCCATAGTCCCCCGGAACACAACCTCCAGTCCGGGCGCACCGCCGGTCCCGCCGTCCATCTTCCCCCTGCCGCGCGCGGTCGGTCCCGTGCGCGCCGGCAGGAATCGCATGACCGCCGATCCGATTGCTGGTATTATTGCGCTTTTGGATGAGCCGGGGGCCGCCGCAGAGACGGCCAACGGAGGCCGGCTGCACCGAAATCTAATCACGGGACGCAACAAATCGACTATGAACATCAAAGAGGTCAAAGATCTGATACAGGAGATCCTGCAAAGCGACATCTCCAGCTTCGAGCTGGAGCACACCGGCACCAGGGTCAAAATCAAGAGAGGGTTTTCGGCGAAGGAGGAAGCTCCGCTCGCAACCCAGCCGACACAGGTTTCGGCAACCCTGATCCCACCCGTAGCGGGCCCGGCCGTGGCACCACTGCTTGCACCACCGGTCGCGGGGATTTCCGAGGAGAAGGACGAGAACCTTCACGTCATCACATCACCCATCGTGGGCACCTTCTATAGAACACCGGCGCCGGGAACAGAGTACTTCGTCAAGATCGGCTCTCTGGTCGAGGAGGGCACAATCCTCTGCATCGTGGAAGCCATGAAGCTCATGAACGAGATTCCCTCCGACATTGCGGGCGAAGTCGCGCGCATATACGTCGAGAACGGACAGCCGGTTGAGTACGGGCAGAAGCTGTTCGGCATCATCCTCCGCAGGTAGGCGGCAGAAGGCCCTATGTTCAATAAAATCCTCATTGCCAACCGGGGTGAAATAGCCCTCCGGATCATCTGTGCCTGTAAAGAGCTCGGCATTCCCACAGTCGCGATATACTCCCAGGCCGATCAGAATTCTCTGCATGTGCGTTTTGCCGATGAGGCCATCTGCATTGGGCCGCCGCCGAGCCGCGACAGCTATCTGAACATCGAGGCCGTGATCAGCGCTGCGGAGATCACCAACGCCGACGCGATCCACCCGGGTTACGGTTTCCTGGCAGAAAGCGCTCACTTCGCGACCGTGTGCGAGGCCTGCGGCCTCACCTTCATCGGTCCTTCCCCGGAAGTCATAAGGCTGATGGGAGATAAGGACGTCGCCCGCACTACGATGAAGGAGACCGGGCTGCCCATTATTCCAGGAACAGGGAAGATCAGCGGCCCGCCGGCAGATCTCGTCCCGGTGTGTGAAGAGATCGGCTACCCGCTGATTCTCAAGGCTGCGGCGGGCGGCGGTGGAAAAGGAATGCGGATCGTCAATTCCCAATCCGAACTGCCGATGGCTCTGGAAATAGCTCAAAACGAAGCCCTTGCCGCCTTCGGCTCCTCCGAGGTCTACCTGGAGAAATACCTGCCGGCAGCCAGGCACATTGAGTTTCAGATGCTGGCAGACAACTATGGGAATGTGGTCCATCTGGGCGAACGTGAGTGCTCCATCCAGCGCCGGTATCAAAAACTCATCGAGGAAGCGCCCTCACCGTTTCTGACTCCCCAGATGCGGGATGAAGTCGGCAGGAGGGCGGTCGAAGCGGTCCGCAGCGTCAACTACGCCAATGCCGGCACGCTGGAGTTCATCTTTGATGACAAGGGCAAGTATTATTTCATGGAGATGAACACACGGATACAGGTGGAACACCCGGTGACGGAGATGATCACGGGCATCGACCTGGTCAAGGAGCAGATCAGGATCGCGGCGGGCGAGCAACTGGGTTACCGTCAGGAAGACATCGTATTCCGCGGCCATTCTATGGAATGCCGCATCAACGCCGAGTGCCCGGACACCTACCTGCCGTCTCCGGGCAGGATCACGGCTTTTCATCCCCCTTCGGGTTTCGGGGTACGCATCGACACCGCCGCCTATAGCGAGTACATGATCACGCCGCACTACGACTCGCTGGTGGCAAAGCTGATCACGAATGCCCGGACCCGCGAAGAGACCATCAACCGGATGCAGCGGGCACTCGAAATGACAGTGGTGGAGGGGGTGAAAACCACGATTCGCCTGCACCAGGCAATCCTGCGCGATCCCGATTTCCGCGCCGGCAGGATGACGACGCGGTTCCTGGAGCATTTCCGCCGGTCCTAGCCCCGATGCCCTTCACACTCCCCCCGGTCTATCCGATCACCGACAAAGCGCTCTCCGGGCGCCGGAGTCACCTGGAGATCCTCCGGGAACTCGCCAGGGGCGGCGCAACCCTCGTCCAGATCAGGGACAAGGAAACGCCCGTGGGGGAACTGCTCCAGGACATCCGCCGCTGCGTCGACTATGCGGTGGCGCGCGGAATCTGCCTGATCGTCAATGACCGGTGCGACCTGACACTTTGCAGCAAGGCCGCCGGTGTCCACCTGGGGCAGGACGATCTTCCCCCGGCGGCTGCGAGGTCGGTCCTCGGTCCCGGCCGCATCATCGGCTTCTCGACGCACTCGCTCCACCAGGTAAGAAAGGCGCGGGATCTTCCGGTTGAGTACCTGGGATTTGGGCCCGTTTTCCCAACCTCGTCCAAAGACGCTCCCACCCCCGCAACAGGGTTGGACAATCTCTCGAGGGCATGCCGTGAAAGCCCGCATCCGGTCGTGGCCATCGGCGGAATCGGCGCCCCAAACCTTCCCGCAGTTCTGGCTGCGGGCGCTGCCAGCGCCGCGATTATCTCGTCGCTGATGACTGCGAGGAGCCTTGCCCGACGGATGGAGGAACTCCTGACGCTTGCCACGGGGAGAGGATAGATTTCGAATAGGACGGATACGCCTCCAGCACGAGATCGGATCCCAATTTGGATACCCGCGAGATGGCGAACCTCGGCGCGGATTCTATCCGAGGGTAGCCTTTCCCACCGACGGCCGAGGTGGCTTTTCCGCCGCCCAGGATGACCGGCGCAATCATGAAATAGAATTTGTCCACCAGCCGTTCCTCCAGGAAAGACCAGTGGATCTCGCCCCCGCCTTCGACGAGGAGGCCCAGCACGTCCCTCTGCCCGAGCACCTTCAGGATTCGCAGAGGATCGAGACGCCCCCGCCTCTTGCCGACAGGGATTACCTCGACGCCCGCCTTTTCCAGCCTTCGCCGCCCGGCCGCCGGCGCCGCGGTGCCGCAGAAGACGATTACCGGCCCTTCCGATGCGCCCTTTGCGAGGCGGCATCCCGCAGGCATGCGCAGGCGGCTGTCCAGGACCACCCGCAGCAGGGGCCGTCCTTTGGGCTCATCTCCGCGGTAGGTGAGCTCGGGATCATCGGACAGGACCGTTTCGATTCCCACCAGTATCGCATCCATTTGCAGTCGCAGAGAGTGGGTCAGGCGATTGGCTTCCTCGCCGGTGATACGCACCCCGGCCTTGACCGCCGTGGCGATCCGGCCGTCGAGCGACATGCCCGCCTTTGCCACCACCAGCGGCCTCCCCGTTCGGGAGTGGCAGGCGAAGGGCTCGATCAGGGGAGCGGCCTCTTCCGCCAGAAGCCCTGCCTGCACCTCCACACCTCGGAAGCGCAGGTAGTCCAGCCCCCTGCCGGCGACCTTGGCGCTGGGATCGGTCATGGCCGCGCAAACCCTCCGAATCCCCGCATCGACCAGCGCTCTGGCGCAGGGGGGCGTGCGTCCCTGGTGGGAGCAGGGCTCGAGCGTCACGTAGGCAGTGGCCCCGCGGGCAGGTCGCCCAGCCTCGCGCAACGCAACGGTTTCCGCATGCGCCACGGCAGAGTAATCGTGCCAGCCTCGCCCGATTACCTGCCCGTCGCGTACGATCACGCAACCCACCGGCGGATTCGGGCTGGCCAGACCGATGCCCTTCTTTCCCAGGCTGATCGCGAGCCGCATGAAGCGGTGGTCGGAGGCGCGCATGCGTGACCTACTCCGGCGGTGCGGCGGGGGACGGGAACTGGAAACGGACCCTGCGCACCCGCTTGCGGTCGGCATCGAGCACTTGGATGCGCAGCCCCTCCAGGTCGAACTCCTCGCCCGGGGAGGGAACCCTGCCCAGGAACGCGGTTATCAGCCCGGCCACGGTTGAGGCTTCGATCCCGTCGAACTTCCTGCCGGCCAGCTCTTCGAGGCGGTAAAGCTCCGTGCTGCCGCGAAAGACGAAACTCCGGGGTCCTTCCTCCACGATCTCGCTGATCTTGGCCTGATCCTCATCGCGGATTTCCCCGACTATCTCCTCGAGCAGGTCCTCCAGCGTCACCATGCCGGCGACCCCCCCGTACTCGTCGATGACGATTGCCGCATGACCTCCCCGTTCCTGCAGTTCCTTCAGCAGGGCGGAAACACGCTTGGTCTCCGGAACAAACAGGGCAGGCTGGATGAGGTTCGCAATGGCATCCGATTCCCGCCCTTGCGTGTACTGGGCCAGGAGCTGCCGGATGTAGGCGATTCCTATGATATGGTCGATATCGCCCCGATAGATCGGAATGCGGGAGTGGCGGTGATTGACCATCGTGTCCCGCAGCTCCCCGATCGACGCGGTCTCGCTGCAGGCCACAATCAGCGTCCTGGGGGTCATGACCTCCCGGACGAGCGTGTCGCCGAATTCCACAACCGATTGGATCAGCTTGCTGTCCTCCTCCTCGATGATCCCCTCATCCTCCCCGATGTCCAGGTAGGCCTGGATCTCCTCCTCCGTGGCCTCGCTGCTTTCCGGGTCCGCCGCCTGCCTCGGGTCCGCGTGGAATCCCCTGAAGATTTTGAGGACGCCCGCGAGCGGGAAGGCGAGAAACCGGAGAACGGCGTACAGCGGTCCGGCAGCCGCCAGCAGGGATGCCAGCTTCGATTCGGGATTGTTCTGCGTCAGCAGCCTGGGGAGGAGTTGCCGGAAGACGATAGAGAGCACGAAAACGCACGCCAGGGAGTAGGCCAGGCCCCACACCGGCCAGCGCGTCAGTATGATGTGCGTGAGCAGAACGATCGCCGTGATAAAGGCTGCCTGCGCGCCGAAATGGAGCGGAATGAGGAACTCCATCCTGTCTTCGAGCGCTTTGTGCAGAAGCTCCGGCACTTCCCGCTCCTCCCTCTCCAGCATCGTCCTCAGGCTGAGAGGGCTCGACTGGGCCGCCGCGGATTCGATCAGCGAGAGGTAAAGCAGCGCGCCGAGGCACAAGGCAACTACCAGCAGTTCCAGGTACAGGAGTGTCATGGTCCTGCCCTCGGCTTCGCAGGCGCTGGGAAGGCACGCGTTCGCACGGCGCGGAGCAACCGGCGCTGGATGCGGTTCATCTCTCCACCGTCGCTCTCATGATCGTGCCCGAGCAGGTGCAGAATCCCGTGTACCAGGAGCCGGACCACCTCCGAGGCCGGTTCCTGGCCGAATTGCTCCGCATTCTCCCAGGCGATGTGCGGCGCGATCACGACCTCGCCCAGGCAGGGTCGCCCCTCCACAATTTCCTCCCCGTAAGAGAAGCTGAGCACGTCGGTGGCGCAGTCTCTATTCCGATAACGGCGGTTGAGTGCCCGCATCTTGCGCGGCCCGACGAAAACCACGGTGAGCATGCCCTCCGCCTTATCCGCCGACTCCAGGGTCGCCCGGCAGACAGTCTCCACCGCGGCAGCCCGAATCTCATACCGCCTTTGCCGGTTTAGGACTTGGACCCGGAGTCCCGATTTTTTGTTCCTTGCTGCCGACGAGTTTGAAGTCATAGCCCGGGTAATCGATGCGGCGGTGGTAGACGCCCGTCAGAATCTTCAGAAAGCTCTCCTTGGCCAGGCGGATTTCCTTCATCGTGATGTCGCAATCATCGAACTGATCGTCCTCCACGATTGCCTCCACGATCCCGTCGATCATTCCGCGGATCTGCGCCGCCGAAGGTTCTTTGAGGGTTCGGGAGGCCGCCTCCACAGAATCGGCCATCATCAGGATAGCAGCTTCTTTGCATTGCGGCTTGGGCCCGGGATAGCGGAATTCGGCTTCCGCAATCTCAGCCCTCTTGCTGTCCAAAGTGTCCATCGCCTTCTGACAAAAATAGGTCATGATCCGGGTTCCAATGAGCACCATATCAGGAATGAACTGGAAACGATAACCCAGCAGGAGCGCTGAGATCAGAATTGCGGCGGCCAGGCCAATGCCCAGATCGGTTCCCGTCAGACCCGCGCGGAGATGGTCGAAGGACTTGCGATACCCTGCCCTGGGCGCCCGCTCTTTCCGTGCAAATTTCCCGTTTGCAGGCATTTCTCCCCCGCGCAGGAGTCCGCAGTATATCACGGATCGCGGGTCGGGGCTCCGCCGGCCCCGGCCGCCCGGTCCTTCCCCGGCCCTGGGCCGGGCAGGCCCCACTCACGGGCTGCACGCCACCTCGGCAGGGGCCCGGGGCCGGGACGGTTCGGCTATCGGGATTTGTGCTTTTTCACCGCTTCCGTCAACGCGGGTACGACTTCGAACAGGTCGCCGACAATACCATAGTCCGCCACCTTGAAGATGGGAGCCTCGGGATCCTTGTTGATCGCGACGATGTATTTGGAGGAGGACATCCCTGCAAGGTGCTGGATCGCGCCGCTGATGCCGCAGGCGACGTAAAGCGTCGGAGAAACGGTTTTGCCGGTCTGCCCTACCTGGTGCTGGTGGCCGATCCACCCGGCATCCACCGCCGCCCGGGAAGCTCCCATCGCGCCGCCAAAAGCATCCGCGAGTTCCTGAATGACGCCGAAGTTTTCAGGCGCTTTCACGCCGCGGCCGCCGGAGACGATTATGTCGGCCTCGGTAAGTTCCACCTTCTGTCCCTCGGAGGCCGTCACACCGGTCACGCGCGCACGGATGCCATCTTCCGTGATCTCGGGGCTGAACGACACTCTTTCGGCCTTGCGGCCATCGTCCGGCGCACCGGGAGAGAAGACGTTGGGCCGAAGCGTGGCCATCGCGGGAACACCGGTGGGCCTCACGCGGGCCAATGCCTTTCCGGCATAAATGGGGCGAACGCACTCGAATTGCTTGTCCCCAACCAGCCGGGCCTCGATGCAATCCTGGGCCAGCCCCACCCCCAGGCGCTCGGCCAACCGAGGCAAAAAGTCCCTTCCCATGGCGCTCGACGATCCCAGGATGATCCTGGGTTGCATCTTCTGTGCATACTGCGCTGCCGCTGCCGTGAAGCCTTCCGGCGAATAGAACGAAAGCAGCGGGTGTTCGGTCTCGACGATCCTGTCGGCGCCGTAGTGGGCCAGGTCCGCCGAGCAGGGACCGCTCCCGAGGCGAAGCGCCGTCACCTGCTCCTGGAGTCCGTCGGCCATTCCGCGCGCAGCCGCGAGGGCCTCCAATGATGGTTTCTTTACAGTTCCCTGCCGCTCCTCAATGATGACCAATATTCCCTGGGCCATTTGAATTTCCCCCGTTCATATTTCAGTTTTATCCCTGGATCCGGCGCACTAAATGACCTTGGCCTCCTCGTGCAGCAGCTTGACGAGTTGGGGCACGGTCTCCGCAGGATCGCCCGTAAGAACCTGCCCAGGCGGACGGGCGGGCGGCATTATGACCTCTTCCACCGAAATCTTGGGCTTCAACTCCTCGGGTTTAATGCCGAGGGAGGCAAAGGTTCGGATCTCGATCGTCTTCTTTTTCGCCGCCATGATTCCCTTCAGCGAGGCATACCTCGGCGTATTCAGCCCCTTCTGGGCCGTAATCACGGCGGGCAGGCTACCTTCCACTATTTCCCTTGCGCCTTCGATCTCACGCTCAGCTTTGAATTTGCCGTCCTGCAGCTCCAGTTTGACTACCACGGAGACCTGCGGAAGGTCGAGTTTTTCGGCCACAACCGCCGGCACCTGCCCGTTGTCGACGCCGATGGCCTGCCGGCCGAAGAAAATCAGGTCCGGCTTGATCTCGGCACAAACCCTGGCCAGGGCTGCTCCGACGGCGCTGGAGTCCGCACCCTCGAGCGCTTCCTCCTGGATGAGAACCGCGGAATCCGCCCCCATGGCGAGGCAGGTCCGCAGCCCCGCCGTAGATTTCTCGCCCCCGGCCCCGATGACCACTACTTCTCCCCCAATCCGTTCCTTGATCTGGAGAGCCTCCTCCAGGGCAAATTCGTCATAGGGATTGACAACGAACGTGACATCGGAGACATCGACACCCTTGGCGCCGGGTGCGACCTTCACCTTGATTGCTGTATCCGGAACATATTTGGCGCAAACAGCGATTTTCATAGGCATAACTCCCAGTAGATTGCGGCCCTTGCCGGCCGGCGCAGACCTTGGTGCAGGCGCCGGAACCTCTCCGGGCCGTTCAGCCTTCGTATTTTTTCAACAAGACACAAGCGTTGGTGCCGCCGAATGCAAAGCTGTTGGACATGGCGTAGCGGATGACCGCGTCACGGGCCCGGTGGGGCACGTAGTCCAGGTCGCATTCCGGGTCCGGCGTATCCAGGTTGATCGTGGGATGGATCTTCTGGTGCTTTACCGACAGGGCCGTGATCCCCGCCTCCACGGCGCCCGCTGCACCCAGCAGGTGTCCGATCATGGATTTCGTGGAATTGACGGCCAGTCTGTCCGCCTGCACCCCGAATACGGCCCTGATGGCGGCCGACTCGGTCCGGTCGTTCGGCGGCGTCGAGGTTCCATGGGCGTTGATATAGTCCACCTCGCCCGGTTCGATGCCGGCGTCCTTCAAGGTCTGCCGCATGGCGCGCACCGCCCCATCTCCGTCGGCCGGCGGAGCCGTGATGTGATGAGCGTCGCTGGACATCCCGAATCCCGCGATCTCGGCGTAAATGCAGGCCCCGCGGCTCCGCGCGTGCTCGAGTTCCTCCAGAATGAGGATCCCCGAGCCCTCGCCCAGGACGAAGCCGTCCCGGTCGCGATCAAATGGGCGGCTGGCCCGCTCCGGCTCCCCGTTGCGGATCGAAAGCGCTTTCATGGCATCGAAACCCGCGACCGCCATCGGCGTGATCGCCGCTTCGCTCCCGCCCGCGATCATGACCTCGGCCTCACCGCGCTGGATCATGCGGAAAGCGTCGCCTATGGCGTGGCTTCCCGACGAGCAGGCGGTGCAAGGCGCGAGACTGGGCCCCAGCGCCCGGAACCGTATGGACACCTGTCCGGCGGCAAGATTCACGATGCTCGAGGGAATGAAGAACGGGGACACACGCCTGGGACCACGGCTCAGGAGCGCTTCATGTTCTTTCTCGATAGTGCCGAAGCCGCCGATGCCGGAACCGATGACCACGCCGGCCCGCTCTCCGCCGGCGCCGCTCCAAGCGGAAAGGCCGGCGTCCTTCATCGCATGCTCGGCCGCCGCAAGCGCGTAGTGGATAAAGGTATCCATCTTTTTGAGGTCTTTCCTATCCACGAACGCCGAGGGATCGAAATCCCTGACCTCTGCGGCAATCCTGCTTGCATAAAGGCTCGTGTCGAACCGGGTAATCGGTCCCACCCCGGACCGGCCCGCGAGCAGGTTGTTCCATGTCTCGCTGGGGCCCACTCCAAGGGCGGTCACAAATCCAACCCCTGTAACAACCACGCGCCTCTTCACAACATCACTCGCTGGCGTCAACTGGCGCGCGCCTGGATGTAGTCGATGGCGTTCTGCACGCTCTTGATCTTTTCCGCCTCCTCGTCTGGGATCTCGATGCCGAAAGCCTCCTCGAACGCCATGACGAGTTCGATCGTGTCCAGTGAATCGGCCCCCAGATCATCTACAAACGACGCCGCCGGTGTGACTTCGCTCTCGCTGACGCCCAGCTGTTCGACAATGATCGACTTTACTCTCTCTTCAACAGATGCCATGAATATCCTCCTTAGGCATTGGTGTTCGGCTGGCCGCGCCCCTTGGCGGCGGCCGACCTGTTCGGTTCCGGGGCCCGACGCATCCCGGAGCGCGCTCCTCGATGGATCGGGTATCGCCCAATTTGGAGGCACGCGCCCGGCGCACCCCTGATCTCGGGGAATCTCCTCAGCCTGCGTCGCCGTTGAGGGCCGCAGCATCCAGCCGACTCAATTCCTCTTCCAGCTTTGCATTCACCTGATTTTGCGCAAAATCCCTCGCCACCCGGATTGCGTTCTTGATGGCATTGCCGCTGGAGCGCCCATGGCAGATGATCGAGACGCCGCGCAATCCCAGCAGCGGAGCGCCTCCATACTCGGAATAGTCCAAGCGCTTTTTCAGACGCTTGAAGGACTGCTGGCTGAGGAGCGCCCCCAGCTTCGCCTGCAGGTTGCTGGAGAGCTCGTCCCGCAGGAGCTTCAGGACCGCTTCTATCAGCCCCTCGCTGGTCTTCAGGGCGACGTTTCCGGTGAAGCCGTCACACACGATCACGTCGGCCTTCCCGTTGTAAATGTCCCGCCCTTCGACATTGCCGATGAAGTTCAAGTGGATGTTCTTGAGCGTCTGGTGGACTTCGCGGGTGAGTTCGTTCCCTTTGGTCTCCTCCTCGCCGACCGACATCAGCCCCACCCTCGGGGATTCGATGCCGATGATCTGCTTGCAGAACAGCTCCCCCATGACGGCAAACTGCACGAGGTGATGAGGTTTGCAGGCGACGTTGGCGCCGACATCCAGCAGAACTGCATGACCCTTGAGCGTCGGCAGCACCGTGGCCAGAGCTGGACGATCCACGCCGGGAACGGTGCCCATGACCATCTTGGAGATTGCCATGACCGCGCCGGTGTTTCCCGCACTGACCAGTCCGCCCGCCTCGCCCGAGCGAACGAGGTCTGCGGCTACCCTGATAGAGGAGTCCCGCTTGCGCCTCAGGGCGGCAGTGGGCGCCTCATCCATCTGCACAACCTGGGAAGCATTGCGGATCTCCACCCCGGAGGTACCTCGCGCTTTTGCCTCCAGCAAAGGCTCCAGGACCGAAAATTTTCCGACCAGGGCTACCCGCACGCCATATTCCTTCGCGGCCTGGACGGCTCCCTCCACCTCGCTGTGGGGCGAATGATCGCTCCCCATGGCATCGACGGCGATCTTGATCATCTCAGCAGGATACCCATCGCAATGCGAGCTTGCCCGACTCACGCGTCAGATTTCTTCCTCACCTTCCATCACCTGGCGGCCTTTGTAGTAGCCGCACTTTTCGCAGGCCTGGTGAGGCAGCTTCGGTTCCAGGCACTGCGGGCATACGCCCGGGGTGACCGTTTGCAGAAAATCATGCGCCCGGCGCTTGCCGCGACGCGCTTTGGAGTGCCTCCGCTTCGGATTTGGCATGACCACTACCTTTCGCAATTCCCTCCGGACCTGAGCCGGAAGCTCAATTCAAATATGGGTTGCTCGCTCCCTCCGGTATCCGGCCCTTCGAACTACCCGTCCATCCTTTTCCGGAATTCCCGGAGAACATCCAATCTGGAGTCCGCTTCGTCCCTGATGCACCCGCAGGACCTGGTGTTCAGATCGGTTCCGCACTTGGGGCACAACCCCTTGCAGTCGTCCCTGCAGATGAACTTCATCGGCAGCGCCAGTTCGATCTGTTCGAGGACCATCAGGTCCACATCGAGACGTACGCCGTCGTAAAAACCTATGTTCAGGTCGCCGTCGGAGAGTTCGATTTCCTCATCGCCGGCCATGCCCTCGGGCTGCGGCAAATATTGGAGCTCGAAATCCGTCGCCAGAAGGCGTACAAACTCCCCCAGGCAACGAGCACAGCTGTAGCGAATGCCGGTCTCGACCCTGCCCTCGACGCGGAGGTCCTTCTCTTTGTGGGTGAGAGTGAATCGGGCGGATACCGGCCTGTCCAGAGCCGCGTCGTCGTGATCGAACCCCAGGGCATCGACACCGTAGGAATGCTCTACACACAGGGGCTCAGGACCGAGGTCTTCGATTTCAATGAACACAGCCGGACTCCCGGATTGACAAAGCCGGTAATTATAACCCGCCGCACCGCGTTGTCAAGAGTGAAGCCTCTAAGTCTCAACGACTTACAGTAAGTTGAGCAGAGGCTGCAGAAGAGGGGAGCGGCCCGGGCGACGAAACCCGGCGGGACATGCCTCCCCGGGGGATTCCCTTATTGCTTGGCGCCCATGGGCGGCATGGCCGCAGCCGCCTCAAGTCTCTCCAGTTCCTGCGTCACAAGGCTCATCAGGCTCCCTGCCTTGCCTTCGTCACGCGCCTCCCGCAGGATCCGGAGAGCTTCCTCGTGGCTCCCGAGAGCCGTCTGAGCGCGGGCCAAATCCACTTTCAGAGCTTCCTTGGGCAGATCGCATTGCGGGTCGCGGATCATGCCTTCCAGAATGTCCCGGGACTCCTTGGCATTGCCCGCGTCCAAGTAGTGAACCGCAAGCACCTTTTTTGCCAGGTAGCCGGCTGTCCGGTCCTTGGTGTTGTGCCTGACCCACTCCAGCGTCTTGACCGCTTCTTCCCGCTGCCCCATGCGCAACTGGCAGAGTCCAAGGTAGTAGCGCGCAAAAACGGCTGGTTTCGAAGACCCGTACGCTTTCACCACGGCGGCAAACTCCGCGGAGGCTGCCTCATACTTGGCCTCCTCGCTCGGGAACGAAGCCTGCAGACCCTTCGCATACGGCTCGCCGGGCTGCGCTTCGGAACTCACGAGCCCGTGGTAGAACTCCATGCCGCGGTTCAACTGCACTTGGGCCGCCGCGTCCCTCCGCTCGAGGTACTGCATTCCGAAATAGACGCCGGCTGCGATCACTAGAACCGCCGCCCCCATGGCGCCGATCAGCTTCCCCTGGGATCGGGAAAATCCAACGATCTTGAGGATCCCGTCGTGAATCGGATTCTCGGACAGTATTTCCTTACGAGTCAGTTTGGTAGTACCCACAGCACCTTCCTCACCTGCGTTGTCAAAGTGGTAGACAAGCTATAAAAAATAGCACAGAATTGCATCCGGGCGCAATCGCTTGGGTTGCCCAAATTGGCCCCCGCCAATAACGTGCAGGTATAAGTTCCCATGAGAAACAGACTGTATTTTTCCCCCGCAATTCCGGCCCTGCTCCTTTGGCTTGCGCTCGATGCATCCAGCGCATTCCAGGGAGCTCAGCCGACGCCAGGGGTTCGTTACGAGCACCGGAAGATGGACGGGCCTCAGTCGATTCACATCCTTCATGTCGATCCCTCCAAGGCGAGGATTGAGGCGGAGCGGGCCCTCGGCAACGGGATAGGTCGCGAGCAGACATCCTCCATGGCGCAGCGCAGGGCGGCCCTTGCGGCGGTCAATGGCGGCTTCTTCAGGATAGGCGGGCGATTCGACGGAGAGCCCGACGGCATACTCAAGATCCGTGAAAACTGGTACTCCGATCCTTCGCTGCCGCGAGGCGCCATCGGCTGGACCCTCTTCGCGGAGGAAAGGTGGATCGGCCGTGTCGCCATGAAGTGGGAGCTGAACGTCAACGGGACGGCCTATTCGATTGACGGCATCAACCGGCCCCGGGCTCCGGCCGAGGCGGTATTGTACAATTGGGCTTTCCACCGCAGCACCCTGTCGGACCCGGGCGGGAGGGAGTACCGCATCGCGTCAGGCAGGATTTCCAGCGCCGAAAGCGGCGGTGACGCCGCAATTCCCGCGGGCGGGTATGTCTACTCGCTCGGCGCGGAATCAAAGGTGCGGACCGAGGAGCTCCGGGCGGGCCTTCCGGCGACCATCCAGGGCAGCGTGATCCCGGCGGACGGGCGGGCTGCTGAGCAGGGAGCGTGGAACCGGGCGGACTACATCGTCGGCGGCGTGCCGGTCCTCATCCAAAGCGGGGAGATTGTGGTAGATTTCAGCCCGGAACGCGCGCGCCCGGGCTTTGCCGAGGACAGGCATCCGCGGACCGCCGTCGGATTCCTTCCCGGCACATCCTGGGTATTCGTCGTCGTCGACGGCCGGCAGCCCGACCTCAGCCTGGGAATGACGCTGCCGGAACTTGCAGCCTTCATGAAGGCTTTGGGCTGCCACTCCGCTTTGAACCTCGACGGCGGCGGCTCCACGACGATGGTCCTGCGCGGCCGGATCGTCAACTCGCCCTCCGACGCCCAGGGGGAGAGGCCGGTATCCGATGCCTTCCTCATCTTCGAGCGCTGAGACCCCCGTCGGACACGCCTGAGCCCCAATGCAGCCGGTCCGGCTCTTTTCGCGTTTGTCCGCATCCTCGGATGTTGGCCGCTCCCCAATTCATGAGTTGTTCGGCTTGAAGACCTGACGGCAGATGGCGCCGCTCGTGATAAAATAAAACAGGACGACAACAAACACCCGGCCGAAGTCCGGGATGGAAGGGGTGAGTTCATTGACTGAAGAACGCCTCAAGATAGCTGTATTCATCGACTTCGACAACATCGAAATCGGCGTGAAAAAAACGCTGGCCCGGTATTTTGACGTCGGCAACGTGCTCGAAGCCATAAAGGAGAGGGGCGAGGTCGTAAGCAAGATCGCGTACGGCGACTGGAAGCGCGCGGAGGACTACAGCCGCGCCATGACCCAACACGCGGTGCACATGGTCCAGCGCAACCTCACGCCCGGAGGCGACAAGAACGGCGCGGACATAACGCTGGCGCTGGATGCGCTGGAGATGGCGTTCACGCGGACGCACATCAATGCCTTCGTGATCGTGGGCGGCGACAGCGACTTCATCGCGCTCGTGGAGAAGCTCAAGCAGTACGACAAGACCGTTTTCGTGGTCGGCGGCCGCGAATTCACGAGCGTCATCCTGCAGAAGAACTGCCACGAGTTCATCGCGTACGAGAACCTGATCAGTTCCCAATCCGGATCGCGCAAAGCGTCCGGCAAGCCCGCGCCCTCCGGCAGGCAGCCGCTGCAGAGCGCGTTCGCGCCCATCCGCAGGGCATTGGAGATTCTCGCGGACCGCGAGGTGAGCCCGCAGCTGGGTCTGCTGAAAAGCACCCTGCTGCAGCTCGACTCGACTTTCTCCGAACGGGACTACGGGGCCCGGTCCTTCAGGGAATTCATGCAGAAGATAGCCGGCACCGGCTTCGTCAAGCTGCGTCACGCCGACCGCAATATGCTGGTGGAACTCGACGAGGCCGAATCCGAGGCCGAGCCCTCCGCCCAGGCCTCCGAACCGCAGGGCCGGGCCCAGGGCGCGAAGGAGCTCCCGGCCGATCGAGGATCTGCCTCCGAGGTTCTTGCCGCCATAAGGAATCTGCTGGAGAGCTCCGGCAAAATCCCGCCCTGGCCGATGTACCTCCGCAATTTCCGCCAGTTTCTGAAATCGGCGGACCCGCGCTTTACCGAAAAAGCGGCCGGGTATGTCGACAACATCCTCGAGTTGGCGAAGATGGCGCAAAAAGAGGGGCTGCTGCGCATGGAACGCAACCGCCAGGGCGCAATCCGCCTGTATCCGGGGGATCGCCTCGGGCGCGGTCTGTTGCCGAAATCGGCCGAGGAGGCGCCCGCCGAGGCGGCGGCTCCCGCAGAAGGTGCCGGAGAACCAGCGGCGGCCGCCATGCCGCCCGCGGAGACCGAATCCGTAATAGCCGGCCCGGAGACGGCCGTGCCGGAATCGGTGCCGGAAAAACCGAAGCGGAAACGCCGCGCCGCCCCTAAGAAGACCGCCAGGAAGCCGGCGAAGAAGGCGGCGGCGCGCAGGCCGCGCCAGGCCAGGAAGAAGACAGCGGACGGCTGAACGCGTTCCGACCTCAGCCATCCATTGAGCGAGCTGCCGGCAAATGGTTCCCTCTCACGCAGGCGGGCCGCTTTCGCATCTCGGGAAGCGGGATCACTGCAAATCGCGGCGCCGGCAAGCCGGCACCCCGCTCTTCTCCACTACACAGCGGGTTCGCGCTCATCTAAAATAGGGCCGGGACTGCGAGATCCACAGTCCGCCGGAGCTGCGGGTTGCCGGCTGAATACCTCCCGCCGTGCCCGGTTGATGCAATCCTTAGCAGGTATCCGGGTTGACTTGTCGCGGTTTCATGGCGAACCGGTTCCCCGGCAGGGACCAGGGGCCGGCGCTGCCAAGAGCATCAGGGCAATACAATCAAACCCGGGCATTTTCTTACGGAGAACACAATGAGCGAGAATTCCTTCAGTGCATTTCAAATGGCGCAGCGGCAGTTCGACCAGGTGGCCGATCAGCTCACCCTGGATTCCTCTACCAAGGAACTGCTGCGGAATCCCCTGCGCGAATACCAGTTCAGCATACCCGTGCGCCTGGACGACGGCAGCACCAAGATATTTCGCGGCTTTCGCGTGCAGCACAACGATGCCCGCGGCCCCTGCAAGGGAGGGATACGATGGCACCCGCAGGAAACCCTGGACACGGTCCGGGCGCTGGCCATGTGGATGACCTGGAAGTGCGCACTGGTGGATATTCCCCTGGGCGGCGCCAAGGGGGGAGTGGTATGCGACCCGCACCATCTGAGCCCGAGAGAGCAGGAAGGCATTTGCCGGGGATGGGTGCGCCAGATCGCGCGAAATATCGGACCGATTTGGGATGTTCCGGCTCCCGACGTCATGACGAATGCGCAGCACATGCTCTGGATGCTCGACGAGTACGAGGCGATCCACGGCGGTAAGTACCCGGGACTGATCACCGGCAAGCCCGTGGGCATGGGGGGCTCGCTGGGAAGGACCGAGGCCACAGGATATGGTGTGGTTTACACCATCCGTGAAGCGCTCAAGGACATGGGCATCGCCCCCGAAAAGACACGGGCAAGCGTGCAGGGCTTCGGCAACGTAGCGCTTTACGCCATCGAGCTTTACGTGCAGATGGGCGGGAAAGTGGTCTGCGTCTCTTCCTGGGATCAGAAGGACCAGGTGTCCTACGCTTTCCGCAAAACCTCGGGTGTCGACCTCGATGAACTGAAGGGCATCACCAACCGTTTCGGCGGAATCGACAAGGAAAAAGCGCCAAAACTCGGCTACGAGGTGTTGCCCGGCGACGCCTGGCTGGATCAGGAGGTTGAAATCCTGATACCGGCCGCGCTGGAAAACCAGATCACGGGAGCGAACGCCGGACGCATAAAGGACGGGGTCAAGATCGTCGCCGAAGGCGCCAATGGCCCCACCACTCCGGAAGCCGATGCGATCCTCAAGAAACGGGGCATCTATGTAGTCCCGGATTTCCTGGCCAATGCGGGCGGGGTTACCTGTAGCTACTTCGAACAGGTGCAGAGCAATACCAACTATTTCTGGGAAAAGGACGAGGTCCTGAGCAAGCTCGACGTCAAGATGACGGCGGCTTTCTCGGCGGTGCACCAGTTGGCCCAGAAAAACAGGCTGTTCACCCGCGACGCCGCCTACGTCATTGCGATCAACCGCGTGGCGCAGGCCTGCAAAGACAGGGGCTGGGTGTAAGCCCGCTGACCGGCGGGAACAAGTCCGGCGCACGCCGCGCAAGCATGATCGGGGCGGGCTCTTCCCTGCGTCCGCCCCCGCGCCGGTCAGGGAGAACGGCCGGCTGCCGGCAATGATGGCACCGGCTCCGGGCAATCAATTCGAAGGCCTTGCCGCAACCATGAACACTGAAACCACCGCGATTGGAGAGGTCCTGGAAGCCGTTCAGTACCGGCTCAGGGAGAGGGATATGCTGAAAGCCCTCAGCCGCATGCTGGATGCGGAGGGGCAAGGACTCGAAGAGGCCCTCAAGTCCGTCATAGCAAAAATTCCGGAGGGTTGGCAGTACCCGAGGTTCAGCCAGGCCAGGATCGCGCTCCGCGACCGGGAGATCGCTCCGCCGGGCTTCCAGGAAACCGCCTGGAGCATGAGCGAGCCCATCACGGTCAGGGGCGAGGAGATCGGGAGGGTTCATGTGCAGTACACCCACAAAATGCCCGACGCCGAGGATGGACCCTTTCTCGAGACCGAACGGAGACTCCTTTCGAGCGTCGCAAGGCTGATTTCCCAGACCATATTGGGGCTGGATGCGCCCCCGGCAGGGAGGGGGAAGGCACCGCCGGAGAGCCTCTCGGAGATGCCGGACCCGAAGGAGTATCTCAAGATCCCCGAACTGCTCGAATCGGGCAATCCCGCGCTGTTCCGGCAGGTCTCGCGCAAGCTTCTGAACCACCTCGCCGTCAGCGGAGTGGCCGAGGCCAAGGAATTGCTCCTGAGCCTTCCTTCCGGCCTGCAGCCGGGGGACTCGGAGGCGCCCGAGGACAACCGCCCGAGCCGGAGGGCCGAGGCCGAAGAACTCGACGCCGCTGCCAAGCGGACCTGGGTTCTTGCCTGGGGCGCGGTCCCCGAAGAAGAGCTATTGGGCCTGGTAGAAGTCTGGCTCAAGGAAGAACGGGTTCACTTCCTCGTCCAGGCCCTCGAGGGGGCGGATACATCCCTTCTGGGCATCGCACAGGCGATGGAGCGTTACCGGCAGACCGGCATAAGGGCGGATGAGCTCTCCAAGGCCACACAGGCGGGCCTCACGACCGCTCTCGTGCGCCGGCTGCTGACGGACAACGTGGATTTCATCGAAACCGCGAGGCATTTCGTCGAGATCGACGACTTTTTCGATCTGCTCAGCCATTCCATCCTTCTGCCCAAGAGCTACGGGAAGCTCGGCGGCAAGTGCAGCGGAATATTTCTCGCCGCGCAGATCATCTGCCGGGGCCGACGGACAGGGAATCCCGTGGGGGAAATCCGGATTCCCAAGACCTGGTACATCCCCTCGGATGTGCTGCTGCAGTTCCTCGCCTACAACAAGCTCGACCATGTGTACAATTGGAAATATCTCGACCTGGACCAGATACGCCAGGAATACCCCCATATGCTGCAGGTCTTCAAGGGCTCCCGCTTTCCGCCCGAGGTCGTGAGCCAGCTCTCCGCAGCGCTCGAGGACTTCGGCGAGCGCCCGGTAATCGTGCGCAGTTCAAGCCTTCTCGAAGACCGGATGGGTTCGGCATTTTCGGGGAAATACAAGAGCCTCTTCCTCGCCAACCAGGGCGACCAGGAAGCAAGGGTTGCCGCCCTGCTCGATGCCATTGCCGAGGTTTACGCCTCCGTCTTCAGCCCCGATCCCATCCAGTATCGCGCCGAGAGGGGATTGCTGGATCAGCACGAGGAGATGGGCGTCATGATCCAGGAGGTGGTGGGCCAAAAGGTCGGGCGCTACTTTCTGCCGGCATTCTCCGGGGTAGGTTTTTCCAACAACGAATTCCGCTGGTCGCCCCGCATCAAGCGGGAGGACGGGCTGCTGAGACTGGTTCCCGGCCTCGGCACGCGGGCTGTGGATCGTCTGGCCGACGACTACCCGGTATTGGTAGCCCCAGGCCAGCCGCGGCTCCGCGTGAACGTGACTCCGGAGGAGACCGCCCGCTATTCGCCGAAAAAAATCGATGTCATCAACCTCGACGAAAACGCCTTTGAGACCATCGATATTGCCGACCTCCTCAGGCAGGTCGGCAGGGATTATCCCGACCTCTTCAACCTGACCTCGATTCACGAGGACGACCGGCTGCGTATGCCGTCGTTCCTGGACATCGATGCCGCCGGAGACAGGATCGTATTCACCTTCGAAGGGCTTATCACGCGCACTCCGTTTGTCTCACGGATGAGAGACCTCCTGGCGCTCCTGCGCGAATCCCTGGGATCTCCAGCGGATATCGAGTTTGCCTGTGACGGCCGCGACTTTTATCTGCTCCAGTGCCGACCGCAAAGCTACTCCGAGGAGAGCCTCCCGTCGCCAATTCCGCGGGACATCCCGGAGGACCGGATCGTTTTTTCCGCCAACCGCTACATCTCCAACGCGCGCTGTCCCGACATCACGCACATCGTCTACGTGGATCCCGACGGGTACAGCGGGCTCACCGACCTGGCGCAGCTGCGCGACGTCGGACGCGCCATCAGCCGGCTCAACAAGATCCTGCCCAAGCGGCGGTTCATCCTGATGGGACCGGGTCGCTGGGGAAGCCGCGGGGACATCAAGCTCGGCGTAAATGTTACCTACTCCGACATCAGCAACACTGCCATCCTGGTCGAAATCGCCCGCAAGCGCGGCAACTACGTGCCGGACCTGTCGTTCGGCACCCATTTTTTCCAGGACCTGGTGGAATCCTCCATCCGCTACCTGCCGCTCTACCCCGACGATCCCGGCATCCTCTTCCAGGAGGCATTTCTTACCGGAACACCGGGCATCCTCGGAGAGTTGTTGCCGGAGTTTGCCGATCTCTCGGAGACGATCCGGGTGATCGACGTCCCGAAGGCCACCGGCGGACGCGTTCTGCGGGTGCTGATGAATGCAGATCTGGATGAAGCGCTCGGCATTTTGGCGGAGCCGGGCGAGGCGGCCGAGGCTGCGGCGCCGCGGCCGGATCCCATCGCCCGATCAATCGAGGACCACTCCAAGTGGCGCATGCGCATGGCGGAGAGGATCGCCCGGGAAATCAACCCCAAGCGGTTCGGGGTGAAAGCGATCTACGTCTTCGGCAGCACTCGGAACGGGACCGCCGGGCCGACGGCCGACATCGACCTGCTCATCCACTTCGACGGGACGGACGAAATGCGCTCCGCGCTGCAATGGTGGCTGGAAGGGTGGAGTCTCTGTCTTTCGGAGGTCAACTTCCTGCGGACCGGCTACCAGACCACGGGACTGCTCGATGTGCGGCTGGTGAGAGACGAGGAGATCAGGGCGCAGATCGGTTTCGCCGCCAAGATCGGCGCCGTGACCGACGCCGCGCAGCCGCTCCCCATGCGTCAGTTTCGGGGACAGGTGCTTAAATAAGGAATCGAGGACCCTGAAAGGGTCCAACAGGAAAGCCCAGGGCGTAAGCCTGGGTAAGGCGGGATAAGGGGAGAGAGGAGCCCTGCAAGGGCGACACTGGCTGTGCCGCCCTTTCAGGGCTCAATCCCGGCATTCGCCGACAACCCAGGCTTACGCCCTGGGCTTTCCCGCGCCGCACCTTCGGGGCTTAAGCAATTGATCTGGCGACGTTACCAGGTGATTTCGCTCACCCTCAACTAAGGGCCATTCGCGCCTGTCCCCGAAATCAGGGGTCAGGGACGGCTCATGTACCGCTCATAGAGCCGTGTGTGCTTGGACTCCAGCGGAATGTTCTTTCCCGCTATGAAAACGTTTTTCACCTGGGTGCGGATCTCCAGCAGATCGCCGTCGGTCACCACAAGGTCGGCAACCTTCCCCTGCTCAATGGATCCCAGCCTGTCGGCCACTCCCAGTATTTCCGCAGGCCTGATAGTGATCGCCTTGAGCGCGGCCTCGCGGGAAAGCCCGTAGGCGACCGACATCCCCGCCTCAAACGGCAGGTTGCGCGTATCCGAGGGACTCGGGGAAGTCAGGGCAAACCGGACTCCGGCCTCGGCCAGCCGGGCCGGCACTGCATATCGGGAATCATAGGCATCGTCCCGGCGGGAGGGCAGGGAATAGACCGACCCCAGAATGACCGGGACGTTTTCCTTTTGCAGAACACCTGCCGCTTCCACGGCATCCCGACCGCCCACGATGGCTACCTTCAGGTTCTCTTTCTTGGCGAATTCCACCGCGTTGCGGATGTCGCGCGCCGTGTCGGCGCGCATGAGCCCCAGCATTTCGCCCCGTACCAGCGGAACCAAGGCCTCCAGCTCCCGGTCCCTGGGTGTCGAGGGGTTGGCCTGCACCGCTTTGGCGTAATGACGGGCCTTTTCCAGCCATTCCGCCAGCTCCTTGACACGCCGGTCATGCTCGCGCCTTATCTCCGCGAATGGCCGGCCACGGCCGCCGGGGGCAGCTCCGCCCCCACCGCCCCGCCCCCCGCCTCCTCCAAGGCTCGGGAAGTTAATCACCATGCCGGCGGACTTCAAGACTGCCATTTCTTCCGATGTCCAGCCCGCCAGATGCAGCAGCGCCGCCTGCCCGGCGATCACGCCTCCCGAAGGCGCGCTGATGCTGGCGGTCACGCCGTTGACCCGCGCCACCGGAAAATGTTCGCTGTCCCAGTTGACCGCCTCGAGCGCGCGCAACTGAGGCTTGAAATCGCCCATCTCGGTGGTGTCCACCGTGACATCGACCGACCCCACCTCGGTCAGCCCGATGCTGCTCATGGCGTTGATCATGCCGGGGTAGACCTCCAACCCCCTCCCCTGGATCACCCGGGCGCCTGAGGGCGTCCGCACCCTAACTCCCACCTCCGCGATCTTGCCATCGATGATCACCACCGAAGCGCGCTCCAGGACGCCTGCAGCCCCCATCGTGTAGACCTTGGCATCGCGGATCACATAAGCGCGGCTGTCCGCGCCGGAGAGCGAGACGACCGCTGAGAGGAGCAGCAGGCCGGATAACAGAATCGTGATTTTTCGAACTCTGGTCTGCATGTGTCCTCCTCAGTCGTTGTGCCGTGGAACGTTGGTTGGGCTGGCTGCGCTTGCCGGCGGCCTGCGCCGCTCGGCCGGCGTCCCTGCGGACTTCTGCTCGCGCGCTTCCAGAGCCTTGCGCTCTTCTTCCATCTGCCTTCGCATCTCCAGGTCCTTCTCGATGTCGAAATATATCTGACCATCGACGAAGACCGTCTGCGGCACGGCATAGATGCTCAGAGGATGGTGGCTCCAGACCACCAGGTCGGCGTCCTTCCCAGGCTCGATCGAGCCCACGCGGTGGTCGATCATGAGAGCCTTGGCGGGATTCAGGGTGACCAGAGCCAGCGCCTCCTGCTCGTTCAATCCGCCATATTTTATAGCCTTGGCGGCTTCCTGGTTCAGGTGCCGAGCCTCCTCCGCACCGTCGGAGTGCACCATCACCGTTGCGCCCTTCCGCGTCAACAGGGCGGTGGTGTAGGGGGTCGCCTCGTAGGCCTCCACCTTGTAGGCCCACCAGTCTGACAGCATGGAGGGGAAGACGCCGTGGGCGGCAATCTCATTGGCGATCTTGTATCCTTCCAGGCAGTGCTCGAACGAGCGGATCCTGAAGCCGAATTCCTCCGCCAGGCGCATGGCCATCAGCATTTCGTCGGCGCGGTAGCCGTGCACAAAGGCCAGGCGTTCGCCGCGCAGCACCTCGGCGATCGACTCCAGCTCGCGGTCCTTGCGCGGCATGAGTGCCGTCTTATCGCCGGCCGCGGTGCGTTTTCGGTAATCGTCCCACTCCCTCATATAGCCGCGGGCCCTGATGAAGGCGTCCCGGATGACGTCCATGGTGCCCATGCGGGTGCTGGGATAACGGGCAGGTGTCCGCGCGCGCTTTACGTTTTCCCCGAGGGCAAACTTCAGAGTGGGCTTGGCCCCCTCGAACAGCAAGCCCCGGGCGTCCTTTCCCCAGCGCAGCTTGATGACGGCATTCATGCCGCCGACCGGATTGGCGCTGCCGTGCATCGTGTGCACCGTCGTCACGCCGCCCGCCAGGATGCGATATATGTTGATGTCGGTCGGATCGATAGTCTCTTCAATTGAGACCATGGAAGATACCGCCACCGTCCCCTCGTTGGTACCCCCATCCGAGGCAATATGGTTGTGCGGGTCCACGATCCCAGGCATCACGAACTTGCCGGCGGCATCGATCACCGTTGCGCCGGCGGGCACTGCAACATTGGGACCGACCTCGGCGATTTTTCCGTCCCTGATCAGGATGGAGCCCTTCGCGATGTTGCCGCGCGATACGGTCAGGACCGTGGCATCCTTGATGACGGTCACTCCGCCGGACTGGGACGGTTCGGCGATACCCCGGACGGCGCACGCCGATACGGCCAGAAACAGAGCACAGCAAATCCGCTTCAAAGCGACGTTCTTGAGATTATGCATGACGGACCTCCCGTCTCATCATTGTTCACCCGGCACTTTCGTGCCGGTGAATGCCATGGATCCCATCTCGCCAATCGAGGCGCTGCCGCTGATCCGGGCGCCTTCGACGGTTCCCGAGAACACAACCTCGACGGCCCCGCCCATGCCCTGCGGGGCAAAGGAGATTTTGAAGGTCATCCGGTTGCCGGCAACCGACCCATCGTAAATCTCGCTGGCTCCCATCATCGAGCTGAGTGTGCCCGAGATCGACGGGCCTTCCTGCCTGACGGTCAGGGTGACGTCCATGGTCCCCTGGGGCGTGGTAAGCGCGAGATTCCAGGTCCCGGAGACGTCCAAAGCGCGCGGAGGAGCTGCGCCGGCAGCCGCAGGCCGCTCTGCCGGGGCTTCCGCTTCAGGAATTTCAAACCTTTGTCCGTCCACGAAAACGTACTTTACGCGCGTTCCTGAAGCGAAGATATCGCCCGTCGCCAGGACTAGGTTGGCGGTCTTGTTTTTTTCGATGCTGCCGAAGTGATCCGCGATTCCGAGGATCTCGGCCGGAGTCAGCGTCAACGCCCGCAAGGCCGCCTGCCGGTCGAGGCCGGCTTCGACCGCCCTGCCCACGTTACGGATGAAATCCCGCGGATTGGCCATGTCGTCGGAAACGAAGGCAAAGCGGACGCCGGCCTTGGCGAGTGCGGCCGCGTTGGCGGGAGCCGCCACGCGCCGTTTGATCGTTTCGAGCTCTTCCCGTGCCTCCGGATCCCCGTCCCGCTCACGTTCCACGAATTTGACCGCCAGCAGTACCGGGACATTCCGCTGCTTGAGCAGCGCAGCCAGCGGCGCGGCTTCCATGCCGCCGGCGATGACGGGGTTGAGTCCCCACTCCTCGGCCAGCGCCAGGGCGCGCTCGATTTCCACGGGCGTGTCCCCGCCGATCACCACGGGCAAGTGCCGTTTCAGCGCCGCCTGCAAAGCTTCCAGGGCCGGGCTGTGTTCCGGGCGCGGCACGCCGGGAGTGCTGCGGTATTGATTCCAGACGGCTTCATACCGTCGGGCGTCCATCAACGTCTGCTTGATGAAGGCAATGACCCCCATCTGCGAGCCCGGGTATCCCCTGCCGACGCCTCGCGCCTGGGACATGTTGATGTGGTACGCAACCGGAGTTTTCACAACCATCTGCCCGGGAGCACGACCGCTCAGGTTGATCACGGCGCTCTGCCCGGGGAAGAAACCGCTGCGCGGTGCTACCAGGGCGGTGGTGATCCCCGCGTTCCGGGCGGGTTCGATCTTCCGGTGCGTGCTGCTGATCATGTCGGCAGCTTGCCTGTAGGGAGTCAAACCGCGGCTCTCCTCGGTCGGCTCGGCGTCCGGCTGCTGCTGAACGGGCGCGCCCGGCCAGGCCGGCGCAGCCGGTGCCGCGGCCGGCCGCTGGGCTGCCTGCGGCCGCGCCTCTTCGAGACCGACATCCGAGAACGCATCGATGAAACCGGGGTAGACGGTCATGCCCGCGCCGTCGAGGATCCTGGCATCGCCCGGGATACTAAGGGAGGCGCCGATGGCTTCGATGATCCCGTTCCTGATGAGAACCGTCCCCTTTTCCAAGGTGGGAGAAGAAATGGGAACTATGCGCGCGTTGGTGATGGCCCAGACCGCCGTTTCCTGCGTGTGTGCGGGCACCGAAAAGGCGAGCAGGCCTGCCATAAGCAAAGCGGCGGCTGCGGCCCTGCGCGGCGCGCGGTCGTTCGGCAAGCGCGCGAGTTGTACGCTCATACCGATCCCTCCTGCTGAGTTGTTTCGTTGGACTTGGGTGCTGTGGCCAAGATTCATGGAGCCTGACCTCAACCGTGATCGGTCGGTCGAGATGCCCGATAATACATGAAACAACGCCGTTCGGTGATCGAAATCTCCTCAGCTCGCGATGAACACTCGAACCCCGCCCGACCCCCGAGATACCACCGGCAGTGGACGGTTCTCCGGTGCTTTCCTTCTGCCCCCGCTACCCGCGGCAGGTCCTCCAGCTGTCCGATCCCCGGGAATACCTGAAGAACTCCCAGACCGACTTCTGCGCGCTCAGCCTGTCCCGGCCTGAAACGCAGGGCGGGGACACGCCGACGGAGCTTCTCCGGCTGCCGCTTCCTCTCGCGGATCAGGAACGAAGGGGTGATCTTCAAGCCTGGGAGGCAGAACGCGCAGGTGTGACCGGGTCTCTCCTTCCGCGCGGCTCCTCGCGGCCCGCGCTCTCCCGCGGCAGGCCTCGGATCGCAGACCATTATCAGTTGAATCCTCTCAGCCAGCCCGCCTTCAGCTTCATCACCTCACGCTCCGGCAGATCCCGGCGATGGCCATGCAGCGCCCTTTCCCACGAACCGTACATGGGATTCGGCAGAATGATCCAGTCTCTTCCCCAGCGTCCCCGGTGGGTCTGCACAAGTTCCGCCCGCTGCTGGGGGCTCAGTCCCTCTATGGACACGAAATCCCCGAAATCGTCGCCCACCAGCAGCACCAGGCGGTGCGACGCAGCCACGAGCGCCCGCCGGCTGGTCTTGTCGGAGCCCCACTCCGGGCGTTCGCCTCTGGTCAGCACGGCATCAACCTCGGAAGTCACGGGAAAACCCATTTTTTCCAGGTTGACCCGCGTGGCCGCCTCCTCGCTCCTGTCCCGGTTCGTCACATAAAAGACGGCCACTCCGCTCCGCGCGGCATACCGGGTGAACTCCAGCGCGCCGGGCACGGGCTGGGCCTCGGCACGCCCCACCCAGGCGGCCCATGATTCCGGGGTGTAGCTCAACTTCCTCTCCCGGATCATCCACGCCTGGTAGGGAGAGTTGTCCAGGACGGTTTCGTCCACGTCGAGAATGACGGCAGGAGGCAGCGCTGTAGCGTCTCCGGTCTGCTCCAGGGCAGCGCTGCCGCCGGGGCGGGACCGCCCAGCTTCCAGTGCGGCGCGGGCGACGTTGTAGGCCGACTCGGCGGCGGCCCGGTATTCCGCCGCTGTCTGCACCCAGAGCGTCGACTGGAATCCCGGGTTGGCCCACAGGTCTGCCGTGGGCGGGGCAACGCCCGCACCCGTGGTCGCGACAGGTTTCTGCGCGGCGCAGGATGCGCACAGCACGAAGACACCCGAGAAGAACCACGCCACCACGCCTGTTCGCCGGACCTTCATGCTCTTTCCCTCGTAGAATAGGTTTTACAGGGCCACCTGCGTCAAGGCCGCGGCCAGCTGCTTCATCTCTTCCATGGTCCCGAGGCTCACTCGGATCCAGTTCCGCCCCCAGAACTCGAAGGCACGTACGGCAATCCGCTTCGCCGTCAATTCCTCCACGACGAGCGCCGGCTTGCGCCCGACTTCGAAGAGGACGAAGTTGGTGTGCGAACGTATGCAGTTGCGCCCGAGCTTCTCGAGCGCGCCGGCAAACCAGGCTCTGGTTTCCTCCACCCGGATCCTGCAGGAATCGATGAACTCGGTGTCCTGGTAGGCCGCCGCGCCGGCGGCGAGGCTCACAATGCTGATCGGGGCAAAGTTGGTCTGGATCCGGCGGAGGTTCTCGATGATATCCGGTCTGGCCACGCCGAATCCGACCCTCATTCCGGCCAAGCCGTGAATCTTCGACAGCGTGCGCGCCACGAGAACATTCCGGCCCTCGCGCACCAACCCCAGCATCGAAGAATAGCGCGGATCCTCGACCAGGTAGTGGTAAGCCTCATCGACGAACACCAGCGAACGCTGCGCCGCCGATTCGCAAAACGACTTCAGGGCTGCGCCATCCACAATGGTGCCGGTGGGATTGTTCGGGTTGCACACGTAGACCAGCCGCACCCTCCCGTTCAGGCGCTTCGCCATTCCGTTCAAGTCATGCTCGAAGCGATCGTTCAGCCGCACCTGCACCAGCCTGCCCTTCACCCGCGGGATATAGTTGGCAAAGCCCGAGTAGGTAGGGTCCGCCGCAACAACTTCCCTGCCATCGGCCCCGTAGGCCAGGGCGACGAGGCTGAGGATTTCGGTGGATCCGGCCCCGAGGATCACATGATCCTCAGGGATTCCCTCCCGCTCGGAGACCAGCTTGCGCAGGTTCCGCATTTCATCGCCCGGGTAGCGATGGCAGTGACCGAGGGCCTCGAGAATTGCCTTCTCCGTCCGGCTGGAAATGCCGTAGGGATTCTCATTCTGGTCGAGAAGTATCAGGTCGTGCCCGTCGGCGGAGCGCGCCGGCCTCGAAGCCGGGGCGTCTCTGGTCAGCGTCATCCCGGCGGCCGCCAAAACACCGGTCCTGAGCCAATCGCGGCGTCGCATCTTGATCGTCATGCATCACCTCTTTTCCTTTCGGGGCCTGCAAACTCTCATGGATTTTCGAAGTCTTGCAGGTGCCGGGCGGAGGTCGCCCGGGAGAAAAGGTCCATCGACTATGCGGCCGCATGGTAGCCCATGAATCCAGGAAGCGTCAACAAGCCCCCGGTTCGCGTTCAGGCACGGGGGTACTATGCTCGGATCGGCCGCGCCATGCCCGACTGCGCCCAAATCCCAATTTATCCTTCTGCAGCCGCCCGATCTCTGCTATAAAAACCACTTCTATTTCACGGGGCCAGGAGGCGGGATCGGTTGACGATGTTTCGCAGTGTGCGTTTCATGCCGGCGGCCCGGATCATCGTGTGGATGCCGCTGCTCGCAACGCCCGCCGTTCGGGCGATGGCGCAGGAGGCACTCCGGGAAACGGTCATCGTCACGGCAGGCGCTCATCCGGTTCCTTTCCAGAGCATCTCGCGGACTGTCACGGTCCTCACACGCGAGGACATCGCGCGGCTTCCGATCGAATCGGTCGCCGACCTGATGCGGTACGCGGCCAGCGTCAGCCTGAACACCAGGGGGCCATTCGGGGTGCAATCCAACTTCTCCGTCCGCGGCGCCTCTTTCGGCCAGACGCTCGTGCTGATCAACGGCGTGAGAATCAACAACGCGCAGACCGGTCACCATAACAGCGACCTCCCCGTAGTCCTGGCGGATATCGACAGGGTGGAGGTTCTCTACGGCCCCGGATCCTCCCTCTACGGCGCAGATGCATTCGGAGGAACCATCAACATCATCACCCGCCCGAGCGGCGCGCGCGCAGAGGGCCAGGCGATTGCCGGCAGCTACGGCCTGATCGACGCCACCGCCACAGCCGGTTTCGCGAGCGGGCGGCTGAGGCAGTCGCTCTCGGTCGCCGGCAACCGGTCCACCGGCTTCACCCACGCCCGCGATTTCGAAACCCTTACACTCTCGAGCCGGTCCGATCTCGGGCAGGATTCGACTTTCTATCTCTCCCATCAGCTCAAGGAATTCGGCGCCCATGGCTTTTACGGCCCCTCCCCGTCTCGAGAGTGGACCAACTCCACCCTCGCGGCCTTCGAACGCCGGTTTCCTCAGACCGTTGCAGACAGGATCGGCGGCGGGGCTTATTACCGGACCCACGGCGATCGGTTCCTCTGGGATCAGGGCCGGCCCGGGATCTTCGAGAACACGCACCGCACCCACGCGCTGGGCATTCACGGCAAAGCGCAGTGGCTCCCGGGCACAACCACCCGGTTTACCCTGGGCGCGGAGGCGGGCGGGGATTGGATCGTCTCCAGCAACCTCGGCCGGCGTTCATTCGGCCGCGGCAGCATCTATTCCGAGCTTCAGCACCAGCGCGGGAACGCTGCTCTGGCAGTGGGACTGCGCCTCGACCATTACACGCATTTCGGTTCCGCCCCTTCGCCATCCCTGGGAGGCAGCTGGTGGATTCGGCCGAATCTCAGGCTGCGGTCGTCGGCGGGCAGGGCCTTCCGGATCCCGACCTTTACCGAGCTTTTCTATCGCGACCCGATCCACGAAGCGCTCTCGACGCTTAAGCCCGAGAAGTCGTGGGGCGCCGAGGCCGGCGCCGACTGGTGGCCGCATGCCTCCTGGATGGCTCGGCTGACCCTGTTCCGCCGCTGGGACGCCGATGTCATCGATTGGGCGCGCGAGACATTGGCGGACAAGTGGCAGACACGCAACCTCCGCGACCTGGACACACAGGGGGTGGAAGTCGCGCTGCAGCGCCGGTTGGCCGAACATTGGGCGCTCCAGGTCGAGTACGCCTATCTTCGACTGCGCACCGCGACACCCGCCGGTTATTCCAAGTATGTCATGGATTATCCCCGGCATTCCTTCGTGGCCTTCGGGGATTGTCGCCTTCCTCTCGCGCTCGCCCTGGGACCGCGCGTCTCACACAAGACAAGAGCGGACGGGCGCCGGTACTGGCTCGTGGACGCGCGACTCAGCCGGCCGATCGGGAGATACGTTCTCTTCCTGGACGCCTCCAACCTGCTGGACTCGCGCTACGAGGAAATCCGCGGGGTTGAAATGCCGGGGCGCTGGCTGAGGGTGGGGCTGAAAATCACCGGCTTCTGACGCCGCGCCCGCGGTTGCGTTCCCGAGGAGGGCTGCAGCGCGTTTTCAGGAAATCAACTCCCGCTTGGGAACGACGACGAGCCCGGATTCGGTCACGGTGAACCGCGCCGCGTCCTCTTCCAGGTCATGCCCGATCTGAAAGCCCGGCGGAATCGTGACCCCCTTGTCGATGATGGCTCGGCGGATGCGGGCGTGACGTCCCACATCCACGCCGTTGAACAGGATCGAGTCCTCCACGAGCGAGTAAGAATTCACACGGACATCCGGCGACAGGATCGACCGGACGACACGGCCGCCGCTGACGATGCAGCCATTGCACAGCAGGGAGTCGAGGGCAATCCCGATGCGCCCTTCCTCTCCCCCGGCGAAGACCATCTTCGCGGGCGGACGCGGATCCATGTAGGAGTGGATCGGGAAGGACCGGTCGTAGAGGTTGAACACCGGGTCCACCTGCACGAGATCCATGCTGGCCTCATAGTAGGAGTCCAGCGTGCCGATGTCGCGCCAGTAAGTGATCTGCTTGCGATTCTGGTCGCGGAAGCGGTAGGCCATGACGCGGTCGGTGTGAACCAGCGCCGGAAGGATGTCCTGGCCGAAGTCGTGCTTGCTTTCCCTGCGGGCGTCGAGGGAGATGGCCTTGACCAGCGTCTCGGTCTGGAAGATGTAGACACCCATGTTGACCAGGGAAAAGCCTCCGGATCCAGGAAGCGGTTTGGGGTTCTCGGGCTTCTCCTCGAAGTTTATGATCCGGCTTTCGCCGTCTACCTCGAGAACGCCCATCCGGCGCGCGGCTTCGCGCTCGCATTCTACCGCGGCTACCGTCACTGCCGCCCCCGAGTCCACGTGGGTCTCGATCATCTCGCTGTAGTCCATTTTGTAAATGTGGTCGCCGGAGAGGATCAGCACCCGTTCGGGGCGCTCGTTCTGCAGGATGTAGACATTCTGGAAAATGGCGTCGGCCGTTCCGCGGTACCACCGGTTTCCCCTCCGGAACTGGGGCGGGACCGTGTAGATAAACTCGTCGAGGGCGCTGGCGAAGATGTTCCAGCCCAGTTTGAGGTGGCGATCGAGCGACTGACTGAGGTACTGCGTCAGGACGTAGATGCGCTTCAGCCCAGAGTTGACGCAGTTAGAGAGGGTGAAGTCGATTATGCGGTATTCGCCCGCGAAAGGTACGGCGGGCTTCGCCCGGTGCTTGGTTAGCGGGTAAAGCCGTTCGCCCTGGCCGCCGGCCAGGATGAGCGTCAGGGTTCCACGGAGAAGTTTCGCAATCGTCATCAACCGGAACGGTCGCCGCTCGGCGCGGCGTTCCCTCAGCGCCGGGTGGTGCTTGTGCGCGCGTTCAGCACCTGCCGGATGGTCTGCCTCAATGCCAGCAGGTCCGCCGATTTTTCGACGCAGGCATCCGCCGGCAGGGAGAGGAAATTGTCGCTGTAATGTGAATGAGAGCTGTTGAATACCACGGGCACATGGCGCTCGAACGACAACAGGCCGCCCAGCTCCTCGAGTTCCTCCCCATAGGGCCTGGGAACGTCGAGTACCACAAGATCCGGCTCGTCTTCAAAAAACCTTGCCAGGGCCTCGCCGGCGCTGCCCGCTGTGGTGATCCGGTGCCCGTCCTCGGCCAGTTCTCTCTGGTAGAGAGTGCGCAAGTTTCTCTCGTAATCCACGACAAGGATTTTGGCCATGAGCAATCCTCCAGCCCCCTGCACTACCCGGGAAATGCCCCGGGCATCGGGGAGCGCATTCCCCCGAAGGGGCGCGCGGTGTTGATCACTCTTGTCGCCTCGTCCGCCCATTGCCGGTAAAATCTTCAGCCTGCTTGCTCCGCTGCGCGAACGTGGGAAGGAGGATTATCGCCAAATACCAGCAGGACCATGTTCACTCCGCAGCCGGCAAGGTCGAACGATCCCAAAGTCGGTTGCCGGGAGCCCCAGGTGCCTCAGGGATTAAAGACGGGACGGGTGCTGCCTGCGAGCTCCGATGTTCAGCGACTAAATGATATCACATCCCTGCAACAAAGTGGCGGCAAGCCAAACGATGCGCATACGGGAACAATCCCGGTGCGCGGTGGGTGCCGCAGGAGGAGGTAACGGGGTGGTGCGCCTGGCGCGACTCGAACACGCGACCCACGGTTTAGGAAACCGTTGCTCTATCCACCTGAGCTACAGGCGCACATCGGGCGTTTTCACTGCTGAAAACGGGCAGAATGCTACCACAGCGCAGCGCACAGTGTCCATAATCCCGGCCCGCGGGCCCGGCTCACTTTTTCTCGCTCGCCGGGCAGGGCTAGATCATCAGGTTGCCGCCGCTGACGGGGAGGTAGGCGCCCGTGAGAAACTTCGACTGGTCGGAGGCCAGAAAGCCCACAACCCCCGAAATATCCTCCGCCACGGCGTTGCGGGTCATTTCCGGAGATGCCTCCTGCTGCGGCGCCGGCGCCCTTCCAGCGGGCGCGGATCCGATAATCCGGGATCTTTACAGCGAGGGGGAAAAGGCCGGGCTCCCGGCCGACGCCGTGGCGGCTTCCCTCGGCTGCGGCAATCCGATTGCCCTGGCCGAGCTGAAGCCCGGCGAAGTCGTCCTCGATCTCGGATCCGGCGGGGGGATCGACGTCCTGCTCTCGGCCCGGCGAGTGGCCCCGGGCGGAAAAGCCTACGGACTCGACATGACCGACGAGATGCTGGCCCTGGCCGAGAGCCGGTCCGGCTGCCCGGAAAGCACGATCGGCCCACAGCCGGGAATACGGGATCTCCGCGTCCGCACACGTGATCCACAGGATTGCCGCAAGGCGGAAAGGCGGGATCAGTATTTCAGGATGCTCGTGACTTCGTATCCGGCAAGCTTTTCCCGGCCCTTGAGAAAACCGAGCTCGACCAGGAAGGCCAGGCCAACCACGGTTCCGCCCATCTGCCGAACCACGTCCGCCACCGCCCGTGCGGTCCCGCCCGTCGCGATCAAGTCATCCACGATGAGCACGTTCTGGCCGGGCTGCACCGCGTCCTGGTGAATTTCGAGGGCATCGGTGCCGTATTCGAGTTCGTAGGCCACGCGGTGCGTGGCGGCAGGAAGCTTTCCCGGCTTCCGGACGGGAACGAAGCCGCACTTCAGGACAAAGGCCACGGTCGGGGCAAAAATGAACCCGCGCGCTTCAACCCCCAGCACGAGGTCGATTTTTTTGCGCTTGAACGGCTCGATCAGGGAATCGACGGCCCGGGCAAACGCGCCGGCGTCCTTCATCAGCGTGGTCACATCATAAAAGAGGATCCCCTTCTTGGGCCAGTCGGGGATTTCACGGATTGCAGCCTTGAGATCTTCCATCTTTACCTTCCCTCGAGCAAGAATGACGGGTACCTTCCGCCCGCCGGAACCTCGTAAACCTCCAGACGCTCCACCCGCGACATGGACGGGCCCCTTTCGACCTCCGCCACGAACTCCCGGATGGCGTGCTCATCCCCCTCCACGAAGATCTCGACGGTGCCGTCGGACAGGTTTCGCACATCGCCCGTAAGGCCGAAGCGGCTGCCGGCGCGCTGCACGAACCAGCGAAAGCTGACCCCCTGAACGCGTCCGTGAACGATGATGTGGTTTGCCTTCAAGATCCTGCTCAGCGGGTATGAAAAACGGAAAGCTGGTCGGGGCGAGAGGATTCGAACCTCCGACCTTACGGTCCCGAACCGTACGCGCTACCAAACTGCGCCACGCCCCGTCCCAAATCAGGGCAAAATCGTAGCTCAAATCCCCCGGCCGATCAACCCAATTCAGGCGCCTCGCCGCCGAACAGGCTGCGCATGCCGTCCCGCCGAAGAAAGTCCGCAACCTGGTAGTCGGTGAGATCCCGTCGCAGCGGGGTGATCGACACGAATTGCTCGGCAACGGCGAGGTAGTCGGGGCAGATCTCCCAGTAGCGGTCCTCTTCGCGCGGCCCGCCGCCTGCCGGGCCGAAGGCGGCGCCGTCGAGCGAGTTGAAATGGGGGAAGTGGGAGGCGCAGCTCTGGCGCGTGACCCTGACCCCGCGTATGGAACCGACCGGGAAGTTCACATTCAGGCAATATCCCTCCCCCTTCTCCTTCTGCAGGAGGGTTTCGACCAGCGTGCGGCTGAAAGCGGCGCCGTGCTCGAACGTCAAGGGTGTTTTTTTGCTGTAGGCCTGTGAGACGGCGAGCGCGGGAATGCCCCGCCGGAACGCCTCCCGCGCTCCGGCGACCGTGCCCGAATAGTTAATGTCGTGCCCGAGGTTCGCGCCGTGGTTGATCCCGGAGATCACGAGGTCCGGAGCGGCGGGGAGAAGCTGGGTCAGCGCGTAAATCACGCAGTCTGCAGGTGTCCCGTTCAGGGCGTAACGATTCTCCGCGACACGGCTCGATTCCAGCTGCGTGTGGATCGTAAGCGCGTGGCTCACCGCGCTGCGCTCCCTGTCCGGAGCCACGACCACGAGATCGGCCAATCCCCTTACGCTTTGCTCCAGATGCCTCAATCCGTCAGCATCTATGCCGTCGTCGTTTGTCAGGAGGATGAGGGCCACGGTGTGCGAACGCTGAATGAAAAAGATGGTCGGGACGAGTGGATTTGAACCACCGACCACACGCACCCCAAGCGTGTGCGCTACCAGGCTGCGCTACGTCCCGACTGTCAAGTCGAAACACTATCATCCGCGCTCGAGCAAAGTCAATATGTTCTCCAGCTCCCGCCGGACGCGCCTGAGGTCCTCCTTCGGGCTCTCCGCCTGCGCGGTGCGGTCATCCCCGGATCCTCGTGAAGCGGTCGCACGGCGGCGGCGTGCAGTCTGCGCGGCCCGCCGGGCCGGCCCGGCCGGGAGTGCCCCCGGTTCCCCGTCCTCGGCGGCGGCGCGCCGGGCGAGCTGCTTGCGTGCGCCTGCTATGGTAAAACCGTCTTCATACAGCAGTCCACGGATTCGAAGAAGCAGGTCGATGTCGCTCGGCCGGTAGGTGCGCTGCCCACCCTTGTTTTTCGGCGGCGTCAACGCCGGAAATTCCGTTTCCCAGTAGCGCAGCACGTGCGCTTCCACTCCGACGATCTCGCATACCTCGCCTATCTTGTAGTACAGCTTCTTCGGGATGAACTGCATGGCCGCTAGAGAGTCTTCAGGTATTTGGAGGGCTTGAAAGTCACAGCCTTCCTTCCATGTATGAGAATCGACTCACCGGTCTGGGGATCGACCCCCTTTCTGTCCCTTCGCTCCACCACTCGGAAGCAGCCGAAGCCGCTGATCAGGACCTTCTCGCCGGCGATGAGCCGGCTCTTAATGATCTGCAGGATCAGGTCGACTGTCCGCTGTGCGTCGGCAAACGACATGCCCCCATGAGCGCGGTAAACGGCTTTGCTCAAATCATTCTTGTTCACGGTGCTTTCTTCAACTAGATACTGTACTTCGCGTGCTCGACCGGGATTGCTCCGTCGCCTGTATACTAGTAACGGGCGTGGTGGCTGTCAATCCCCGGACCCGGGCGGCCCGGTTCCCCGAGCGGCGCCGGCCGGCACGGGGGAACGCGCAGAGCTATTTCCTGATCCGCTGTTGAATGCGGATCGGCGCGGCGAAGAAACCAAACTTGTCGCGCAGCTGGTTCACGAGGAACCGCTCGGTCGAAAAGTGCAGCGGCTTTTTCCCGGAGGTAAAAACCACGAACGTGGGTGGGTCCACGCCGGCCTGGGTGATGTAGCGTATGTCGATCCCCTGGCGGGAGCCGCTCTCGCCCCATTTGCGGGAGAGTTCCGGCGCAAACAGGTTGTTCAGCATGCCGGTCGGAATCCTCAGCCGCCGGCCTTCCCGCGCCTGCCGGATTACTTCAAAAAGCTTCATGACGCGCTGGCCGGTCAGGGCGGAAACCGTAAGCACCGGCGCGTGGGTCAGGTACTTCATCCGGCGGCGCAGCGCCTGCACATGCAGTTCGATGGTGGCGTGGTCCTTGACGATCTTGTCCCACTTGTTGACGACCAGGATTACCGAGCAGCCCGCCTCGAAAGCATACCCACCGATGACGGCATCCAGCTTCGTCACGCCCTCCTCGGCATCCATCAGCAGCAGGGCAACATCCGCGCGCGCGAGGCTCTTTCTTGCGAGGATGACGCTCACCTTCTCGGTGCGCTCCTCGGTGCGGCCCTTCCGGCGAATGCCGGCGGTATCGATGATCCGGAAGCGCACTCCGTCCCGCACAATGACCGTGTCGACGGAATCCCTGGTGGTCCCGGGGAACTCGCTCACGATGGCTCTCGGCGCCCCCAGAAGCCGGTTCACGAGGGAGGACTTGCCCACGTTGGGCCGGCCCACCACCGCGACGGAGATTTCCTCGA
Organism: Acidobacteriota bacterium; assembly: GCA_037444305.1. Lineage (GTDB taxonomy): Bacteria > Acidobacteriota > UBA6911 > UBA6911 > UBA6911 > JBBIMP01. The sequence continues at coordinate 24,780 of JBBIMP010000011.1, read as the reverse complement.
CCTCCTCATCCCCCGCCTCGGGTGCATCCTCGCCTGCTCTCGCTACGATGGCATCCAGAAGCTCGGCGATGCCCCGATTGTGTTCCGCCGAGATCGCGTGCAGCTGCTCCGCCCCGAGCGCGTGAAAGGAGGATGCGTGAGCTTCGAGTTCGGGAATGTCGATCTTGTTGACCAATACCCAGAGCGGCTTTCCCGTCCGGCGCAGGAATGGAAGCAGTTCCTCATCCGCCGCCGTCCTGCCCGCCCTGCCGTCCACAACCAGCAGCAGCAGGTCCGATTCCACGATGGCCTGCTCCACCTGTTCGAAGATCTTCGCGGGCAGGATCTCCTTCACATCGGGCACCATGCCGCCGGTGTCCAGAATTTCGAATGCCCTGCCGCGCCAGCGCGCGGTCTCGTAGATCCGGTCGCGGGTGATCCCGGGCTCGTCGCCCACGATGGCCTTGCGGCTGCCCGTGATCCGGTTGAACAGTGTGGATTTGCCGACGTTCGGCCGGCCTACGATCGCAACCCGGTACATAGAAGCCCGGCGGCCCGCGATTCAGAAGCTGAACATCACGCCGGCGCTCAGTTCGAAGATGTTCAGTTTCCGCGACAAGACGCCGGTCGCCGTGTAGCCCCGGGCGTCGAAACGGAGCCCGAACGGCCCCCACATTCCCGGTGCCTTCAGTCCGCCGCCATAGTTGAAAGCGAATTTCGTCCCGACGGGCAGGTCGCCGGCGCCGTACTGGCGGATCAGCCCCACGCCCGCGGTCAGGTAGGGAACCGCATTCCCGCTGGGCAGATTGACGATCAGGTTCGTGCTGTAGATCAGCCCTTTCGAATCCCGCCCGGCAGGATCCCGGCTCGGAGCCAGGTAGTCCGGACTGAAGGCCAGCGTGTGCTCTAGCCCGAGCATCGGCACGAATCCCGTGCTGAGGCGAAATCCCCAGACCGGCCCGTTGTCCAGGTTAATACGCAAATTGTCCCGGGTGACGTTCCCGGGCACCGCGGCGCCGGCGAAGACGGTGAAGTCCTGCCCCGCCACGGGCGGACCCGAGCCCAGGCAAATAAGCACAACCGCCAGCACGGCGCCAGGAACCAGTCTATTCATTTTGCAGCCCTCTCCCCGGACGATTGCATGCCCGCAAGCTGCACCAGGAGCTCGTTCCGCAGCTCGGTGAAAGCCGCCATTGAAGCCTCGGTAATGGGCGGAGACGGCGGAAACACTGCCTTCTGAGGATTCACGAATTTCCCGTGCTGGATCACCCTGAAATCCAGGTGCGGCCCTGTGGCGAGCCCCGTGGATCCCACATAACCGATGACCTCTCCCTGGGAGACCTGGGCCCCGGGCCGCACGGCAATGCGCGAAAGGTGGGCATACATGGTTTCATACCCTTTCGCGTGGCGGAGGTGCACCTGCTTGCCATAACCTCCATTGTAGCCGGCGGCCGCTACGCGTCCCGAAGCCACGGCCACTACCGGGGTGCCGGTCGGAGCCGCGTAATCTACGCCCAGGTGCGGGCGGACAATCTTGAGGATGGGATGTCTCCGTCCGGCGGAGAATCCCGAGGAAATCCGGGCAAACTTCAGAGGCGATTTCAGGAACGACTTCCGGAGGGACGTTCCATCGGGGCCGTAGTAGCCGGTAGCGGCCTCTCCATCCTTGAAACGAAATCCGGTGTAGGTCTTGCCCTTGACGGAGATCTCAGCCGCTCTGATCACCCCGTACTTACGGAAAGTTCCCTCCAGGAATCTCTTCTCCACCAGCAGACGGAAGGAGTCGCCGCGCTGTATGTCCGTGTAAAAGTCGATGTCCCACATGAAGATGTCGGCCAGGTCGAGGGCGAGCTGATCCGACTCACCGATGCCTGTGACTGCAGCGAAAAGCGACCCCGAGATTGTACCCGCCACGGATTCCAGAACCGTTTCGTAGGCGAAACTCTTCATCACCGGGACGTACTTTCCGCTGTTACGGTAAACCGTGAGGTAGCGCTCATCGTCCACGGCATAACGGAAATCGCGGAACTGACCCGTGGCGGTGCGATTTATCCAGTAGGAACCTCCCGCCCTGATCCTGGCAAGGTTATAGACCGGGCGCGTGCTCTCGACGAACTCCTGCACCTGCCGGCTCGAAAAACCCTCCTGCAACAGAACGTCCGTGATCGTCTGGTTCCTCCTGAAGGTGCTCGAAGTCTCGATGAGGAGCGGCTCCGAAGGAATCGACGCGGCTTCTGCCACGGGAGCCACTGCATTGGCGTGGGAATCCTCGCCCGGTCCCCCGCCCATGACCCGAATACCGGTCAGAACCAGCAAGGGGATGGCGATGGCGGCTGCCACAAGTGAAAAAAGGCCGTTTTCTCCCCGCCTCTCGCCAAGGCGTCGCAAAAACTCGAATCTAGGCGGCAAAATCTCCTCCCTCGGATCCCCGGATCAGATCATTCCAGGAATACCGGCAACGCCGGACGGCGGAACCGGCCCTTCTTGCATCTTCTCAAACCCTGAAGGTTGCACCGTCGCACATTCCTTGTTGCCGGCCGCCCGGGCCCGACCGTGTTGCCCCTATTCGCCGGACGCATTGTCCAGGACAGGCTGCTTGCGTCGAAGCTCCGCCTCGACACTTGGCGGCACCAGACCGCAGACCGATCCGCCCAGCCCCGATATCTGTTTCACGAGTCCGGAGCTCAGGTAGCCATAAGTCTCGGCCGGCGCCATGAAAACCGTTTCCACCTTCGGAGCCAGCCGGCGGTTCATCAGCGCCATCTGGAGTTCGTATTCGTAGTCCGATATGGCCCGGATGCCCCGCACGATGACGGAAGCTTTTATCATGCGGGCGTAGTCGACGAGGAGACCATCGAAGGTCTCCACGCGGACGTTCTTGAGATCGGCCACGACCTCCTGCAGCATGACCACGCGCTCCTCGGTGGTGAAGAGCGGCGATTTGTCGGCGTTTCGCAGGATCGCAACCACAACCTCCTCGAAGAGCACCGCGCTTCTCTGGATCAGGTCGAGGTGGCCGTTGGTAACGGGATCGAAAGTTCCGGGGTATACGGCTCTTATCTTCATCGGATCTCGTTTCACGCCATCTGGTGCAAAACCCCGGCATGCCTGCGGCCCCTGCCGGCCGCCACCCACCGGACAACCTGCGGGCAGATACCCTGCATCCCACCGTGGATGTCAGGCGCGGGATGGGTGCGCGGCGCAGGCGCCCTGAAAAAGTGGCTGCCATTATAGGTTTCCCCTGGGGGTATTGCAAGGCATTGAATCCCGGCCGGGATGCGACGGATCCCGCTCCGTGCCGGAGGCTGGCCCCGGCCTTTGTGCCGGTCCCAGGGCCAGGGGTTGAGCCGGCCAGCCGCCGCATCCCGGTTCCAGGTCCGCAAGAACATCGCCGATTATCCCGCAGAGGATCTCGGCCCCCGTCTCGGCGGCCGGCTCACTGTTCGACAGCTGGGCCGTCAGCCTTGCCAGCGTGTATTGCCAGGAGGCGCTCCTGACGGCACGGAGGTCGTTGGGCAGCCCGCGGAGCTGCGACAGGCAGAGGCGCAGCCGCCCTTCCATCTCCATGTAGCGGATTCTCCGGCTCAGCGGCGTGGTTTTGCTCTCCGAGGCTACCGCCACCGCAAACCTGGACCGTGCCCGTTCCAGCGCCCGCAGCAGATCGGCAAAACCGGCAAGCTGCAAGGGCGGTGCCGTCTTCCTGGCCAATGTTCCGCCTCCTCCCACGAATCGATGAAATACGGGACCGGCGCCCGAAACAATCAGAGCGCCGGAAGTCGTCCGTTTCTTTCTAACCAGGCACACCCCGTTTTGAGCCAGACATGCGGCGTTCAGGAAAATCCGGAGAGCAGGCATTGCGGGAAATGCTGGAGGCACTAGTATTGACCCACCGCCTGCGGTGGTTCAACTTCGTGCGCAAGTTGGTCCGGAATCCGGAGGATGCGGAGGACGTCATCCAGGAGGCGGTCAAACGGGTACTGGTGCGCAACCGGAGTTTCGCCTCCGTCGACGAGCTGAGAATGTATCTCGGCCGCGCCATCAGCAACACGGCGATCGAGTTTTACCATATGCGCCGGCGCGAGCAGCGTCGTGCCTGCGCCCTGCGCGACGATGTGCCCGAGACCCGCGACGGCGCGGACCCCTACCGGGCACTGGAGAGCAGAGAGCGGGCAGCGGCCAACGAGCAGCTGCAGAGGCTGGTGCTGAGAAGCCTGAAATGCCTGCCCGCCCGGGAGCACGAGGCGCTCCGACTGACCGTTATGGATTCCGGGGCAGGCTCGATACGCGAAATCAGCTCCGAGATCGGGATCCCCTACTCAACCCTGCGGCACCGGAGTGTTCAGGGTCTCAGAAAGCTCAGGGTCCATGTCTTCCGGGCAATCAGGGATAGGGCGGCTGCACGGCCAGCACCCTGAGGCGCACCGACCGCAGCGCGGCCACCCGAGCCCCAGGAGAATCCTCAAGCCCCCGGTGTCTCATCCCCGTCCGGGGGGCCGGGAGGCACGCTGTAACAGGAGAGGCACTTGTCGCCCTGGCGAATGATACGGGTCCGGCGGTAGCCGGCACCCGCGGCGGGCAGTCTCGCTGCGCGATGGTGTTCGATGATGACGGAGGATTCCTCCTCCGCCAGACCCACGCCGAAGATGATGTCGAGGAGATCCTTGTAGGGCTCCCAGTCGTACGGGGGATCCAGGTAGATGGTCCGGGCGCTGAATCCTTGCCGGCCTAGCCCCCGCAGGGTCCGGAACGCCTCGCCCCTAAGCAAGCGATACCCGGAGGTGACGCCGCACAAAGCCAGATTGGCCTCGATCAACCGGCAGGCAGCGGCGCTGGTTTCGACAAAGACGACTTCCCTTGCCCCCCGGCTGAGAGCTTCGATCCCGATCGCGCCGCTGCCGGCAAACACGTCGAGCACAACCGAGCCGGGCAGCCGGGGCGCGAGTATGTTGAAGAGCGCCTCCTTCAGGCGATCCCCCGTCGGGCGCAACTGAACACCCCTCGGGCCCTTCAGTCTTCTCCCCTTGAATTTTCCCGCTATGACGCGCACGGTGCTGCTTCCTCACGTTCAGCCGACCAGACCGCCTTCGGCGGTTTGCTGCCAGTGGACGCGCATCTGTTCCGCGATTCTCCTGCACTCCGCGTCGGGCCGGGAGCGGAGGGTGGAGACAAAGTCCTGCGCTTCCTCCCGCGCAACCTCCAGCGCCCTGCGGTCGCGAACCAGGTTAGCATACCTCAAGGCCGGCAAACCGGACTGGCGGGTGCCCGCGATCTCCCCGGGCCCGCGCAATTCCAGATCGACTTCCGCGATGCGGAATCCGTCGTTGGTCTCGCACATGATATCCAGTCGGCGCCTCGCCTCCGGGTTGCCGGCATCTCTGGCGATGAGAATGCACCTGGAGCGAGCGGCGCCCCGGCCGACCCGTCCTCGCAGCTGGTGCAGCTGGGCCAGGCCGAAACGCTCCGCGTGCTCGATAACCATCAGTGTGGCATTGGGCACGTCAACGCCAACCTCGATGACGGTTGTGGCGACCAAAATCCGGATCAATCCCTCGGCGAAGGCCGCCATCACCGATTCTTTTTCGCTCCCCTTCAGCTTTCCGTGCAGAAGCCCGACGCGGCACTCCGGGAACATCTCCTTGTCGAGACGTTCGGCCATCTCGGTGGCCGCCCGCAGGTCCGATTTTTCGCTCTCCTCCACCAGCGGATAAACCACGTAAACCTGGTTGCCCGCCTTCACCGCCTCGCGGATCGCGCCATAGGCCCGCTCCCTCTGCGCTTCGGTCAACCGCAGAGTCTCGACGGGCTGCCGGCCGGGCGGCAGGCAATCGATGACCGAAACGTCCAGATCGCCGTAAAGCGTCAGGGCCAGCGACCGCGGGATCGGCGTTGCCGTCATGACCAGCATGTCCGGCCACCCGCCCTTTTCCTTCAGCGCGCCGCGCTGCACGACGCCGAAGCGGTGCTGTTCATCCACCACTACGAGGCCCAGGTCCCGGAACCGCACACCGCCCTGGATGAGTGCGTGAGTGCCGATGACGACCTGTGCCTCTCCGGTGCGGATTCGCTCGGCTGCTTCCCTCTTTTCCTTTGTCCGCAGGCTGCCCTTGAGCAGCACTACGCCGTATCCGAGGGGGCGCAGCAGGTGTCGGAAATTGAAATAGTGCTGTTCCGCCAGGATCTCCGTCGGCGCCATGATCGCCACCTGGAAACCGTTTTCGACGGCTATGATTCCGGCCTGCGCCGCCACGATCGTTTTGCCGGAACCGACGTCCCCCTGGAGCAGCCGGCTCATGGGACGGCTCGAGGCCATGTCCTCGGCAATTTCCCCCAGAACGCGCTTCTGCGCCTCCGTGGGGTGAAACGGGAGGATGCGCTTGATCGCCCGGCGGACAGCCTCGGTCAACCTGACTCTCCTGGGCTTCGACTGGCTCACCCGTTCCGCTCTCATCAGCGCAAGCCCGCCCTGGAAACGAAAAAGTTCCTCGAATATGAGGCGCTTGTGGGCGGCCGAAAGGCCCCGGTTGAGCGCCGCCATTTCCCTGTCGCGCTCCGCGGAATCGGAGGAACGCAACTCGGGGAAATGGACGCGCTTCAGGGCTTCGACGGCCGTCATCAGGCGGAGTTTCTTCCGGAGGCCCGTCGGGAGCGAGTCGGGCGAATCGCCCTGGAGGCCGTAGACGATGTGAAACATGATCTGCCGGAGTGAACGGGCCGGAAGCCCGGCAAGCTTCCGGTAAACGGGCACCACGCGGCCGGTGTGTACCGAATCCTCGGCGTCGGCTTTCAGGATTTCGCATTCCGGATTGAGGAAGCAGAGCACGCGCCTGCCGTAGGCATCCCGCTTCACCTGCCCGTAGACCACGAGGTCGAGCCCCTCCTTGAAGACCTTCCTGAGATACGGCTGGTTGAAGAACTTCAAGGTGATGGCCGCGCTTTTATCCCTCAGCAGCAGCTCGAAAACCGAGATCCCTCCCCGCCGGCCTTCGAAGGAGCCCGTCGAGGATATTCTTCCCTTCGTCAGGGCCCACTCCCCCTCCTGCAGGGAATCCAGCCTCCGGAACCGGGACCTGTCCTCGTAGCGGAACGGGGCATGTCCGAGGAGGTCGGACACAGTGTGAATCCCTGCCTCGGACAGGCCTGCCGCGCGCCGGGGGCCGACGCCCTTGACGTACTGGACCGGAGTTTCGAGGGTCAGGGTCGCGGCAGGAACCGCGGTCTCACGACGTTCCATGGCCGCATTATAAACAGCTTCGTTGCATCGACCTATGCCGTTTGCTATATATGACGCGATGCGCGAGAGGCTTCCGCTTGCACTTATCGCCGCTCTCCTCCTGCTGGCCGCCGCGGCCAATGCCTGCGGGGCAAGAACCATCAACAAGAAGACGGCTCATGAGATCATTGTCAATCACCCGTCGGGCGCCTTCGACAAGGACGAAGTGGACGTTTCCTCGGCCGGGCAGACCGGCCCTGACCGGGCACTCGTGGAAGTGCAGCTCCGGGCGGCCCTCACCCTGAAGCGGGAGGGCGACGACTGGGCGGTGGACGAGGTTCGCCTCGGCCGCCGGGAGTGGGAAAAGCTCGACGACCTGCTGGCCGCGCTCGCGGAAATCAAGATTCGCGCCGCCCGGGCGCAATTGGAGAGGGTGGCGGAGGCCGCGGCGAGGTACTGGACCGAGCACAGTGCGCTGCCCGGCTTCACCGACTATGTGTCGCTGTCCGATGCGCTCAGCCCGCGCTACCTGAGCCCGCTCATCCGGGTGGATCCCTGGCAGGTTCCGCTGGCCGCCGAACCTGCGGGACCCGATGCCCTGAAGCTGCTGTCCGCCGGTCCCGACAGGATCCTCGGCACCGCGGACGACATTTCCCTCACCCGGTCCTTTCCGCGTTGAACAAAGGCTGGTAACATTGCACTTTCGATCGGGACAGGTCGCGAAAGGACTTTGCATGCCATTCTCTCCCCCGCGCAGGATTGCCGCCGGCTTTGCCGTCGCCCTGGCCATGACACTGGCCTTGGGCTGTACCGGCCTCGGCCGTCCGAATCAGATCGATTGGAAACTGACCCTCACGGACGCCATGTCGGAGGCGAACGCGGAGGCGAAGCTCATCGTAGCCTTCATCTTCACGGACTGGTGCGGGTGGTGCCGGCGCATGGACGCCGGCACCTGGACCGATGAGGCCGTCATTGCCGAGAGCGTCAAGCACGTGTTTCTGCGGCTCGACGCGGAAAAGGATCCCGACGGGATCAGGCTGAGCCGGGATCTGGGAATCCGGGGATTCCCCATTGTCCTGCTCCTCAATGCGGACGGCAGTGAGTTCGAAAGGCTGGAGGGGTACATGCCGCCCGAAAAATTCCTCGAACGGCTGACCGCTGCGAGGGAGAATCCCGAGTCTTTCGGCAACCTCAGAGCGGCGGAAAAAGAGGATTCCGCGAACGTGCAGATCCTGCTGGCGCTTGGGCAGGAATACTTCAACCGGACGAGGATCGCCGAGGCGCGAACCCGTTTCGAAAAGATCGGCAACCTGGATCCCCAGAACAAGTCCGGGGCAGCAGATGTCGCCATGTTTTACCTGGCTGCCTGCCAGGCCGGTCAGGAGGAAACGGATGCCGCACTGGCAACCGTCGAGCGGCTCCGCAAGCTGTACCCGGAAAGCGACGTGACGCCGCGCGCCACGCTGTTTTCGGCAGAAATCCTGGCTCACGCCGGCCGCGTGCCGGAAGCCAAGAGCCGGATTGAGGACTTTCTCAAACGCTATCCCGGCCATCCCCTGGCCGAGAGGGCCCGCCGTCTGCTGGCCCAACTCTGATCGGCGTGCGCGTCCCGATTGCCATGGCGGAGCTTTGGCCGTGTGCCGGAGCGGGATCGTTCCTCAGATCTTTGAAAGAAGGTGGCCCAGCTTTTCCTTCTTGGTGCGCAGATAGTCCTGGGTGGCGGAGTTGGGGGCGATCTCCAGAGGAATCCGCTTGTTCACCTTCACCCCTTCTCCTTCCAGTCCCTGGACCTTTTCGGGATTGTTGGACAGGAGGTGGATCGTCGTGGCTCCCAGGTATTTGAGGATCTCCGCCGGCATGGCGTAGTCCCGCAGGTCCGCGCCGAAGCCCAGCTCTTCGTTGGCCGACACGGTGTCGAGTCCCTGGTCCTGGAGTTCGTAGGCGTGGATTTTGTTGATCAGGCCTATGCCGCGGCCTTCCTGCTGCTGGTAGACAAGAACTCCGCAACCGGCGCGCGCGATCACCCGCAAGGCTTCGTGCAGCTGCTCGCCGCAGTCGCAGCGGCCCGAACCGAAAACGTCGCCGGTGAGGCACTGGGAGTGAATCCGGACGAGGGCGGCCCTGTCCGGCCCCACCTCTCCCGCAACGAGTGCTATGGCTTCCTCTCCCGACTCCTCGTCCCGGAACCCGTAGACCACGAACTCGCCATACTTTGTCGGGAGTGCGGCCCGTGGAACCTTGCCAAATCTCATTCTGTCCGCCGGATCAGCGGTCGCTGACGGCTGCGCGGCCGCTTCAGTCTTCCTTCTTCTTTTCCTTCGCCTTCTTCGCGGCGCCCTTGGCCTTCGGCTTTTCCTCGGCGGCGCTCTCCTTCTCCGCCTTCTTGCGGGCTTTTTTGCCGCCCTTGGCGGCCTGGTACTCGCCGCCCAGCAGTTCCAGGATTGCCATCTGCGCGCCGTCGCCGTCGCGGAAGCCCAGCCGGACGATGCGGGTGTAGCCGCCGTTCCGCTGCGCGAAACGCGGCGCCAGGGTGGAGAAGAGCTTCGAAACGACCTCGGGATCCTTGATGAAGGCCAGCGCCTGACGGCGGGCGTGCAGCGACTCCCTCTTTCCCAGCGTGATCATACGTTCCGCGATGGGCCGCAGTTCCTTGGCCCGGGGCAGCGTCGTGCGGATCCTCTCCTTGTCGAGAAGAGAGGTCACCATGTTGCGGAACATCATCATCCTGTGGGCCGTCTTGCGGCCAAGTTTTCTTCCAGACACTCGATGTCTCATGACTCCAATCTCCGATTTGCGGCCGCGTCCCGGCTCCCCTATTCTGCGGCTGCCGGTTTGACCGGAATTCCGTCCTCGCCGAATTTCATGCCGAAGCTGAAATTCATCTCGGAGAGGATTTCCTTGATCTCGTTCAGGGACTTGCGGCCGAAATTCTTGGTCTTGAGCATTTCAGTCTCGGTCTTCTGCACGAGCTCCTTGATGGTCTTGATGCCCGCGTTCTTCAGGCAGTTGTAGGAGCGCACCGAGAGCTCCAGTTCTTCGACCGACTTGTCGAGGTGTGCCATCAAGGGGCCGCTGGCCGGTTCCTTCTCTTCCTCCTCCGCCGGCTCCGTCGGCTCGAAGTTGATGAAGATCGACATGTGCCGGCGCAGGATCTCAGCCGCCTCCGCGATCGCGCTCATCGGGTGGATGCAGCCGTTGGTCCAGACGTCCAGGATCAGCTTGTCGTAATCGGTGGTCTGTTCCAGGCGGGTCGCCTCAACCGTGTAGTTGACCCGCTTGATGGGCGAGTGGACACTATCGAGCGGGATGTAGCCGATCGGCAAGTCCTTGTCGAAGTTCTCGTCCGCCTGGACATAGCCGCGCCCGTTCTTGACGCGCATCTCGATCTTGAGGCTGCCGCCCTCCCCGATGGTCGCGATGTGGATATTCGGGTCGAGGATCTCCACGTCGGCGTCGGCCGTGATGTTGCCCGAAGTTACCGGGCCCGGCTCATCGGCTTCCAGGTAGATCGTCTTGCCGTTCTCCGCGTTCAGCTGGATGGGCACCTGCTTGAGGTTCATGATGATGTTGGTGGCATCCTCGGTGATGTTAGGGATGGGCGTGAACTCGTGCAGCACCCCTTCGATCTTGATGGCGGTGATTGCGGCGCCCTCGATCGACGAGAGAAGCACCCGTCTCAGGGCGTTTCCGATGGTCGTGCCGAATCCCCGCTCAAAGGGCTGGGCATAGAAGTGCCCGTAGGTCGGGCTCAGCGTTTCCAAGTCGCAAAGCAGTCTTTTCGGCCTTTGAAAACCTCTCTTCATTTCTCCCCCCCCACTACTTCGAATAGAGTTCGACGATGAGCTGTTCGTCGATCGGCAGCTGCAGATCCTCGCGCCTGGGCAGCGAGAGCACCGTCCCCTTAAGGTTGTCGGCATCCAGTTCGAGCCACGGCGGCACTCCGCCTCGGCCCCCGACGCCGGCCACGGCATCGAGCAGGGGCGCCACCTTGCGGGTGCGTTCGCGCAGGCTGATGACATCGCCGGGATTCGCCAGGACCGAGGGGATGTCCACCTTCCGCCCGTTCACGAACACGTGCCCATGCGCCACGAGCTGCCGTGCCTGGTCGCGCGAGGTGGCAAACCCGAGCCGGCAGACGATGTTGTCGAGGCGCCGCTCCAGGTTGATGAGCAGCGTCTCGCCGGTGATGCCCTTCTTCTTTTCCGCCTTCGCGAAATTGTTGGAGAACTGCTTTTCCAGGACTCCGTAAATGCGGCGCACCTTCTGCTTCTCGCGCAGCTGGAGCCCGTAGCCGCTCGCCTTTCTCGGACGCCGGCTCTTGCCATGCTGGCCGGGCGGCCAGTTGCGCTTTTCGATCGCGCACGAATCCTTGTAGCAGCGCTCCCCCTTCAGGAAGAGCTTCATTCCTTCACGCCGGCACAGCCGGCATTTTGCATCACGGTATCTTGCCAAGGGTGTTCTCCTCTTTCATGCTTCCCTGAGGCCGCCCGCCTGCCGCGGCCATTGCCGAACGCCTTCCGGGATCAGACGCGGCGCCGCTTCGTGGGCCGGCACCCGTTGTGCGGAATCGGCGTGCGGTCCCGGATGGTCTTCACCTCGAGCCCGGCCGCCTGCAGGGCGCGGATAGCCGATTCGCGGCCCGCACCCGGCCCCTTGATCACCACCTGCAAGGTGCGCATCCCGAAGTCCCGCACGGCATTTGCCGCGGCGGACGCGGCCTGCTGCGCGGCGAAGGGCGTTCCCTTGCGGGAGCCCTTGAACCCGACGGCGCCGGCGCTGCTCGCGGCCAGCAGATTGCCGTCGAGGTCTGTGATGCTGATGATCGTGTTGTTGAAGGTCGCCAAAATGTGGGCAATCCCGGCGGGCACATTCAGCTTTTCGCGCCTGCGCCCGGCCTTCTTCTTGCCCGTCTTCTTGGATTTCTCTGCCATTCGCCTCTCCTGATGCTCGAACCTCGAGGAGCGGTCACGCAAGCGCCGCGCCCCTCCGTTCAGCCGCTGATCGCGCCCGGATTACTTCTTCCCGGCGGTGCGCCGCGGGCCCTTCCGGGTCCGTGCGTTCGTGTGCGTCCGCTGCCCGCGCACGGGCAGTCCGCGCCGGTGCCGCAGCCCCCGATAGCAGCCGATTTCCATGAGCCGCTTGATATCCAGGGACACGGCCTTGCGCAGGTCGCCTTCCACCATCCCGTCCCGGGTGATGATGTTGCGGATCTTGACCACCTCGTCCTCGGTGAGATCCTTCACCTTGGTGTGGACATCCACGCTGGCTTCCTGGCAGATCTTCCCCGCCCGGGTATTTCCGATTCCAAAAATGTACGTGAGACCGACCTGCACCCTCTTGTTGAGCGGCAGGTCCACTCCGGCGATTCTAGCCAAGATTATCCTCCGTCCTTCTGCAAGGCAGGCCGCCCTATCCCTGCCGCTGCTTGTGCTTGGGATTGGCGCACTGGATGATTATCACCCGCTTCCTGCGGACCACCTTGCATTTGCTGCACATCTTCTTTACCGATGCTCTTACTTTCATGATTCAAACTCCGTCTTCCTCCGTTCCCGCGGCTGACCCGGCGGCTGATTCTGTTCCCGGGCCTCGCGCTGCGGGCGGAATCCTCTGCCCGCTGCCTCTGCCGGGCGCCCCCCGTGCCGCCGCCTACTTGTAACGGTAGACGATGCGGCCGCGGGTCAAGTCGTAGGGCGACAGTTCCACCAGGATCTTGTCCCCGGGCAGGATGCGGATAAAGTTCTTGCGCATCTTGCCCGACACGTGCGCCAGCACCAGGTGCTTGTTCTCGAGCTCCACCCTGAACATGGCATTGGGGAGGGTTTCAATGACCGTCCCCATGACTTCGATCGCATCCTCTTTGGGCATATTCCTCTGTGCGCGGCCGCTACCCGGCTGCGTCGGCCTGGTTTCTACTCGTCACAACCTCGGCGATCTGCCGGCAGATCTCCTCGACGGAGCCCTCGCCATCCACCTCCACGTACGCACCGCTCCGGCGGTAGTGCTCGATCAGCGGCCGGGTCGACTGGTGGTAGATCTGTAGCCGCTCCTGCACGACTTCCGGGGTATCATCCCGCCTCACGACCAGGCCCGCGCCGCAGGCGTCGCAGCGATCTCCCTTCCCGCTGGGATTCGCCTCCCTGTGAAAGACCTTGCCGCAGTCGGGGCAGGACAGCCGCCCGGTCAGCCGCCGGAGCAGCGTCCGGTCGCTCACCCCGATCCCGACAGCCAGGAACTCCAACCCCTCCCCGGCATACTCGCGCTCGAGAAACTCGGCCTGCCCCACGGTTCGCGGAAAACCATCGAGGATGAAGCCCCGCGCGCAATCGGGCTGGTGGAGCCTCAGACTCACGGTTTCGTTCACGACTTCGTCGGGAACGAGCCCGCCCGAGTTCAGGAATTCCTGCACCCGCTTGCCGAGATCGGTCCCCGTCCGCACGGCCTCCCGGAGAATGTCCCCGGTCGATATGGCCGGCAGGCGCAGGCGCTCGCTCAGCTTCCGGCCCTGCGTGCCTTTTCCGGCGCCCGGCGCGCCGAGCAGGATGATCGCGCCCCGTTTGCCCGTTTCCGCCATTGCTCCGCCTCTCGCCGCCAGGACGGCTTCATCCGCCGCTAGCCCCTTCTCCCCCTGACGCGCCCTTTCTTCAGGAACCCGTCATAGTGCCTCATTATGAGCTGGGATTCAATCTGCTGCACAGTGTCCATCGCCACGCCGACGACGATCAGGAGCGAGGTCCCGCCAAAGTAGAACGTGACGCCCAGCCCGGTGGTCAGCCAGGCGAGGCCGAACGAGTTCAGGAAATCGTCCAGCCGCGGCCCGATGAAGGGCAGGGGCTGCACCTTGAAGCCCGACATGAGGAACTCGGGCAGCAGGCAGACCAGCACTAGGTAGATCGAGCCCGCCGCCGTCAGCCGGCTCAGAATCCGGTCGATGTGCTCCGCGGTCCTCTTGCCGGGCCTGATACCCGGGATATAGCCGCCGTACTTCCGGATGTTGTCGGCCACCTCCATCGGATTGAAGATGATGCTTACATAGAAAAACGCAAAGAAGATGATGCCCGTGATATAGAGCAGCAGGTACAGCGGCATGCCCAGGGCCAGCTGCGCCGACAGGTTGGCCAGGAATGTCTGGGGGAAGACCACCCCGAGCGTGGACGGGATGGACACGATCGACGCCGCGAAGATCACCGGGATCACGCCGCCGGAGTTGACCTTCAGCGGCAGGTGGGTGGCCTGTCCGCCGTACACGCGCCGCCCCACGACCCGCTTCGCGTATTGCACCGGTATCTTCCGCTGGCCGCGCTCGACGTAAACGACCGCCGCGACCACCGCCACCATCACGACCAGCAGCAGCAGGACGGTGAAAATGGACCAGGTCCGCTGCTGTACGTTGGTGAAAATCTCCATGATGGCAAACGGCAGCCCGACCACGATGCCGGCAAAGATGATCAGGCTGATGCCGTTTCCTATGCCCCGCTCGGAAATCTGCTCTCCGATCCACATGATGAACGCCGTTCCGGTAGTCAGGGTGATCATCACCATGAAACGGAAGCCCCACCCGGGATTCACGACGATATCCGGCCCGCCCCCGCCCGACCGTTCCAGCGCCATGGCCGTCATGAAGGCCTGGAAGAGAGTCAATCCGATGGTCAGGTACCGGGTGTACTGCGTGATCTTGCGCCGTCCCAGCTCGCCTTCTTTCGAGAGTTTCTCGAGGTAGGGGACGACGACGGTTGCCAGCTGCAGGATAATCGATGCCGTGATGTAAGGCATGATCCCGAGGGCGAAAATGCTGAATCGCCGCAGGTTGCCGCCCGAGAAGATGTCGAGGAATCCGAAAATGGTGCCCGCCTGCGTCTGGAAGAGCTGTTCCAGCGCCTCGTTGTTGATCCCGGGCGTCGGAATGAAGGCACCGATGCGATAAACCGCCAGCAGTCCCAGCATGAAGAGGATCCGCTTGCGGAGATCCGGGATGTTGGCGATGTTCTTAATCGATCTCAGAATTGGGCTTTTCTCTTCTGGCATTTTTCCTGACCGCCCGGCTTGCGCCGGTGCTCTCCGCTACTGCCCTATGACCGCGAACGTGCCACCCGCCTTGCGGATCTTTTCCTCCGCGCTCTTGCTGATCTTGTGGGCGCGCACATGGATGGCCTTCTCCAAGTCCCCGTTGCCCAGAATCTTGACTCCGTCCAGGAGCTTCTTGACGAGCCCCTTCGCCCGCAAGGCTTCCGGATCCACCGTGGTCCCAGCCTCGAAAACATCCAGGCTCGCCAGATTGACGACCGCATACTCCTTGCGGAAGACGTTGGTGAACCCCCGTTTCGGCAGCCGCCGGTGAAGCGGCATCTGCCCGCCTTCGAAACCTGCCCGGATCGAGGCGCCCGAGCGGGACTTCTGCCCGTTGTAACCGCGGGTCGCGGTTTTGCCGTGCCCGCTGCCCATGCCGCGTCCGACCCGCTTCTTTTTGCGCGTCGCTCCGCTCGCGGGCGCGAGGCTGTTGAGTGTCAGTGCCATTGTCATTCACCTTTTTGAGAATCGAGGATGTTGACCAGGTGAGGCACCTTGGCCACCATTCCCCGGACCGCGGGCGTATCCACCCGGGTCACGACCTGGTTCAGTCGCTTGAAACCCAGGCCCTTGATGATCAGTTTGTGCTTCTGCGGCGCTCCAATGGCGCTCCGGACATACTGGATCCGGAGCGTCGCGGCCTGCTTCTTGGCTTTCGCTCCCATGGCTACAATTCCTCGACCTGTTTGCCGCGCAGGCGCGCCACTTCGGACGGCTCCTTCAGCCGCTTCAGTCCATCGAAGGTGGCCTTCACGACGTTGTGCGGGTTGGTGCTGCCCAGCGACTTGGTCAGAATGTTGGAGATGCCCGCGGACTGGACGACCGCGCGCACCGGCCCGCCGGCGATCACGCCTGTCCCTTCCGACGCCGGCTTGAGCATGACCAGTCCGGCGCCGTAGCGGCCCTTGACCGCGTGCGGGATCGTACGGCCGTTCAGGGGCACCCGGATCATGTTTTTCCGGGCCTGCTCGATGCCCTTGCGGATGGCCTGCGGCACCTCTTTGGCTTTGCCCATGCCGTAGCCGACCATCCCGTTCTGGTCGCCCACGACCACCAGAGCGCTGAAGCTCAGGTTCTTGCCGCCCTTCACCACCTTGGTGACGCGGTTGACCGCGACGACCTGGTCCTTATACTCCTGTGCGCCTGCGTCGATGTTGTCCAAGCTTCCTCCCTAGAACTTCAGCCCGTGTTCCCGGGCCGCCTCGGCCAGCGCCTTCACCCGGCCCTGGTAGATGTATCCCCCGCGATCGAAGACCACCGCTTCGATCCCCTTATCCTTCGCCCGCTCGGCAATCGTCTTGCCGACCAGTTTCGCGGCGCTGACGTTGCCGGCGTGGCCTTCCTTGCCGAAGATGTTCTTCTCCACGGTGGAGGCCGCGGCCAGCGTCCGGCCGGCGTGGTCGTCGACGATCTGGGCGTAAATGTGGTTCAGGCTCCGGAAGACGCAAAGCCTGGGCCTCTCCGCGGTACCCGCTACCTTCCTGCGGATCCGCAGATGGATTCTGGCGCGCTCCTTGGCGCGGTCATGCGGCGTGATCATCATGCACCTTTCTTTCCAACCTTGAGACGGATGGTTTCGCCGGAGTACCGTATGCCCTTGCCCTTGTACACGTCGGGCTTGCGCAGCGACCGCATATCGGCGGCCACCTGCCCCACCAGCTGCTTGTCCGCGCCGGTGATCATGAGGGTCGTGACATAGTTCTGGATCTGCCGGGGCTGCTTCTCCACCTTCACGCTGATCCCGTCGGGCACGGGAAACTCGATCGGGTGGGAATAGCCGAGGCTCAGGGTCACGGACCTGGCCTTGGCTTCGGCCTTGTAACCGATGCCGACGACATCCAGCGACTTGGTGAATCCCTGGGTCACGCCCAGGACGCAATTGGCCGCCAGCGCCCGCGCAAGCCCGTGGTAGGCGGGCAGCGGTTTCTCGTCGGACGAGCGATGGGCCGTCAATTCATCGCCGTTCAGCCGGAACTCGATGCCCGGCGGGATCGGACTCGTGAGCTTCGTCTTGCCGCCGTCGACCTCGAGCAGACCTTCGCGGATCGTGACCTTGACGCCGGCGGGCACCTTGATTACTTTCTTACCAACTCGCGACATATCGCACCTTTCATCACCTTCGGGGACAGCCGAATCTTCAGCAGACCGTTAAGAGCACTTCGCCGCCCAGTCCCTTTTCCTCCGCCTGCTTCCCCGTCAGAATCCCGGCCGAGGTTGAGAGAATGCAGATCCCGAGCCCTCCCAGCACTTTTGGAATCTCCGACTTCCCGGCATAGACGCGGCACCCCGGCCGGCTCACGCGTTCGAGCGAGCTGATCACCGGCCGCTTCCCGGCTTCGTACCGGGGGAAAACACGGATCATCCCCTGGCCGGTTTCCTTCGAGAGCACAAAGTTGCTCAGGTATCCTTCCTCCTTAAGAATCCGGACGATCTCCAGTTTCATTTTGGAAACCGGAACGTCGACCGTCTCGTGGCGCGCGGATATCGCGTTGCGGAGCCGGGTCAGAAAATCGGATATAGGGTCGGTCATCGTCATAAAATCAACTCCCAGTTGGGGCCGCCGGAAGGACCGCGACCGCCTGGCGCCCACTTGCACCCCTGCGGGCGCGGGCGGGCCGGCCGTCGCCGGTGCGCTACCAGCTGGATTTCGTCACTCCCGGAATCTCGCCGGCCAGGGCAAGGTTGCGAAAGCAGATGCGGCAGAGATGGAACTTTCGCAGGTATCCCCGCGGCCTGCCGCACCGCTGGCAACGGTTGTGCCCGCGCACCTTGAACTTGGGCTTTTTTCTCGCCTTGGCTATCATGTTGGTCTTTGCCACGTCTACTCCTTCGTCAGCTCTCCGTCCCTCCCCGGTTGCCGCTCCCGGCCCGGGCGGGTCCGGTCCCGGTTCTTACTGCTGTTCCCTCTTTGCGAAGGGCATCCCCATCAGATGCAGCAACGCAAACGCCTCCTCGTCGCTCCTGGCGGTGGTCACGATCGTGATGTTCATCCCGCGGGCCTTGTCTGCCTTGCCGAAATCCACCTCGGGAAAAATCAGCTGATCCTTCAATCCCAGCGTGAAGTTTCCCCGGCCGTCGAACGACCGCGTCGGAATGCCGCGAAAGTCGCGCACGCGCGGGAGTGCGATGTTCACCAGGCGGTCGAAGAATTGATACATGCGCGCCCCCCGGAGCGTCACGGTGAGCCCTATGGGCATGCCCTGGCGCAGCTTGAAGGCGGCGATGGACTTCTTCGCCTTGGTTACCACCGGCCGCTGGCCGGTGATCGCCGACAACTCTTCGGACGCCACATCCAGGACCTTGGCGTTGCTGATCGCCTCGCCCAGTCCCATGTTGACGTTGATCTTCACCAGCTTGGGCACCGCCATGACGTTCGTGTAGCCGAACTGCTTGGTCAGAGCCGGCACCGCGTCATTTCTGTAACGTTCCTGCAATCTGCTTATCATCTCGAGACCCTTCCGGCTGCGCCGCCCTATTCATCCAGCAGTTCGTTGCAGTTGCGGCACACTCTCACCTTGCGCCCGTCGCGGACGGTGCTGTGAGCCACCCGT
Source organism: Acidobacteriota bacterium (assembly GCA_037444305.1). Lineage (GTDB taxonomy): Bacteria > Acidobacteriota > UBA6911 > UBA6911 > UBA6911 > JBBIMP01. The sequence goes on along the minus strand of JBBIMP010000011.1, from coordinate 5,976 downwards.
GTGCGTTCGCTGCAGCGCTTGCAGACGACCATCAGGTTGGACACGTGAATGGGCGACTCCTTGGGCAGGATGCCGCCCTTGACATTCCGTCTCGGATTGGGCCGGGTGTGCTTCTGAATGAAGTTCAGCCCTTCCACGATCGCGCGGTTCTTGTCCGTGAAGATCTTCAGCACCTTCCCGGTTTTGCCCCGGTCCTTGCCCGACAGTATGTAAACCTGGTCGTTCTTCCTAATGTGTATTTTGCTCATGTCGATTCCGGTCCCCCCCGAGCCCTCCGCTACAGCACCTCGGGGGCCAACGATACTATCTTCAGAAACGCCTTTTCGCGCAGCTCCCGGCTCACGGGGCCGAAAACGCGCGTTCCGATCGGCTCCTTGGCGTCGTTGATGAGAACCGCGGCGTTTTCGTCGAAGCGGATGTAGGTGCCGTCCTTGCGCCGGTACTCCTTCTTGGTGCGCACGATCACGGCCTTGACGACCTCGCCCTTCTTCACGCTCCCGTTCGGGGCCGCCTCTTTCACGTTCGCCGTGATGATGTCGCCCAGGCTCGCGACCCTTCCCACCTGGTTGCCGAGTGGCAGGATGCACGAGATTCTCCGCGCACCGGAGTTGTCGGCAACCTCCAAGATTGTTCGCATCTGTATCATAGCCGTGATCCCTCGAATCCGAACGCCGGGCTGCGATCCGCGGCCCGCGCCTGGACTGGCGCGGCTGCCGCTGCCCCTGAATCCGTTAGCTTTCCCTCGCCAGTATTTCCACCACCCGCCAGCGCTTGCGCGCGCTCAGCGGCCTGGTCTCCACGATGCGGACGCGGTCCCCGAGCCTGCACTCGCCCCTCTCGTCGTGCGCCATGAACCGCGAGGTCCGTCGCAGCGTCTTCTTATAGAGCGGATGCTGCACCAGACGGTCGACGGCTACCGTCACCGTCTTCCGCATCGCCGTGCTCGTCACGATGCCAACCTGGCTCTTCCTGATTCCACGTTTCGTCTGCTCTGCGCTCATTCCTTGCCAGCCCCTTGACCTGATTTGGCCTTCTGCAACGTGTCCATTTCCCGCAGGATGGTCTTCACCCGGGCAATTTCCCTGCGCACCCCGCGCATTCTCGCGGCGCTTTCGAGCTGGCCCGTGGCCGCCTGGAAGCGCAGCCGGAAGAGCTGCTCCCGGAGCTGTTCCTCCTCCAGCAGCAGATCCTCCCGCGACATGTCACGCATCTTGGCCGGTTTCATTCCTCCTCCTTACCGAAGCGCTTCACGAACTTCGACTTGACGGAGATCTTGTGGGCCGCAAGCCGCATCGCTTCGCGGGCGATATCCGCCGAAACGCCTTCCATCTCGTAAATGATCTTCCCCGGCCGGATGACCGCCACCCATCCTTCGGGTGCGCCCTTGCCCTTCCCCATGCGGGTTTCGGCGGGCTTCTTGGTGATCGGTTTGTCCGGAAACACGCGGATCCAGATCTTCCCGCCGCGCTTGATGAAGCGGGTGATCGCCACGCGGCCCGCCTCGATCTGGCGGTCGGTGATCCAGCCCGTCTCCATGGCCTTCAGCCCGTAATCGCCGAAGGTGACCGTGGAACCGCGCCACGCCTTGCCCCGGCGCTTTCCCTTTTGCTGCTTTCTGTACTTGACCTTCTTGGGCATCAACATGGTGACCACTCACTCCTGCCGGGAGCGCCTATCGGCCCAGCTCCGGCTTTTGCATCTCGAAAACCTCACCCTTGTATATCCAGACCTTGACCCCGATCACTCCGTAGGTGGTGAACGCCTCGGCGAAGCCATAGTCGACGTCCGCCCGCAGCGTGTGCAGCGGCAGCTGCCCGCTCAAGTACCACTCCGTGCGGGCGATTTCCGCGCCGTTGAGACGCCCCGAGGTCCTGACCTTGATCCCCTTGGCCCCGAACCTCAGCGTGCTGTCGACCGATCGGCGCATGGCCCGCCGGAAGGCGATTCTCTTTACCAGCTGCTGCGTGATGCCCTCGGCCACCAGCTGCGCGTCCAGTTCGGGCTTGTTGATCTCCTGGATCTTGAGATTGATGTCGCGGCCGGTGAGCGTCTGCAGGTCCTTCTTCAGCTTCTCGATCTCCGCACCCTTCTTCCCGACGATGATGCCGGGCCGCGAGGTGAAGATGATCACCGTCAGCTTGTTGGCAGCGCGCTCGATCTCGACCCTCGAGATCCCGGCGTGAGCAAACTTCTTCTTCAGCATCTCCTTGAGGTTGAGATCCTCGTGAAGCAGCGCCCCGTAATCCTTGCGCGCGAACCACCGGGAGCGCCACGTCCGGTTTACTCCGAGCCTGAATCCATACGGATGTACTTTCTGACCCAAGGTGCGACCTCCTACTCCTCTATGTCCTTGCCTTTTATCGTGATGGAGATGTGCTTGTAGCGCCTCTGCTGCCGGTAGGCGCGGCCCATCGGTGCCGGCCGGAGCCTCCTCCGGTACTTGGTCGGCCCGGTGTCCACCACCGCCTGGCTCACCACGAAACTGTCGACGTCCGCCGAGACATTCTTCTCCCGCGCGTTCGCCACCGCCGAAATGAGCACCTTCTCGATCGATTTCGTGGCCCGCTTCTTGGTGAAGCGCAGAATGCTCAAGGCCTGCTGGACGTTCTTGCCGCGGATCAGGTCAATGACCAGCCGGGCCTTCTGCGGCGATCCCTTCAAGAATTTTCCTGTTGCCCTTGCTTCCATAATCTCCAACTCCGTGTCCCGCGCGCGGCGGATCCGCCTCGGTGGCCCGCCGGGTCCGGCGGCCCGTTTCATCCTTTCTTCCCCCTCATCCGCGGGCGCCCTCTTCGGCGTGCGGCCCGCCCTCCCAGCATCAGGACTTGGTCGAGGTCGACCGCTCCGATGCCTTGGAGGTGTGGCCCTTGAACACGCGCGTGGGCGCGAACTCCCCGAGCTTGTGGCTGACCATGTTCTCGGAGATATAAATGGGGATGAATTTCTTCCCGTTGTGCACCGCCACCGTGTGGCCGACCATCTCCGGCGTGATGGTCGAGCGTCTCGACCAGGTCTTGATCACCGTTCTGCTGGCGGTCCCGCCGATCGCCCTCACCTTACGGATCAGGCGCTCGTCGACAAACGGGCCCTTTTTCACCGATCTCGCCATCGTGTGCTCCTTGTTCTACTTCTTCCCGCGGCGCTTGATGATGAACCGCTGGGTCCGCTTGTTGTTCCGCGTCTTGTATCCCTTGGTCGGCTGGCCCCAGGGGCTCACCGGGTGGCGCCCACCCGAGGTCTTGCCTTCCCCGCCTCCATGGGGATGATCGATTGGATTCATGGCCACGCCCCGGACCGCAGGCTTGCGTCCCAGCCAGCGCGTCCTCCCCGCCTTGCCGAGGGAGACATTCTCGTGGTCCAGGTTGCCGACTTGCCCGACGGTGGCGTAGCAGTCCAGGTTGACCATGCGCGTCTCCCCGGACGGCATCTTGAGCTGCGCGTAGCCCGCCTCCTTGGCCAGCAGCTGCGCGGCGACGCCGGCCGAGCGCGCCATCTGCCCTCCCTTGCCCTTCTTCAGCTCGATGTTGTGCACCATCGTGCCGAGCGGGATGTTCCTCAGCGGGAGCGCGTTACCGACTAGAATGTCCGCGCCCTCGCCGGCGACCACGGTGGCGCCGGTCACCAGCCCGTTGGGCGCGAGGATGTAGCGCTTTTCACCGTCCGCGTAGGTCAGCAGCGCGATGTGGGCCGACCGGTTCGGATCGTACTCGATGGCGCTCACGCGGGCCGGGATGTCCCGCTTGTCGCGCCGGAAGTCGATCGTCCGGTAGAGCTTCTTGTGGCCGCCGCCCCGGCGCCAGATTGTGACGTGCCCCTTGTTGTTCCTGCCCGAGATGCGGCGCTTGCCCTTCGTGAGCCGCTTGAGCGGCCGCTCGGAAGAGAGCTCCTCGCGCTGCGTCGTCGTCCGGAACCGGGTGGCCGGTGAGGTCGGCCTGTAGGTCTTGATTGCCATTGCTCAATCCGCTCCTGCCGAGGCTTACACCTCGGAGAATTCGAACATCTTCTCGTCCTTCTTGAGTGTCACGTAGGCCTTCTTCCAGTCCGGCCTCTGTCCGGCGAAACGCCCCTGCCGGCGCGTCTTGCCGTGGAAATTGGCGGTGCGCACGCTCTTGACCTTCACCTTGAAGATCGACTCCACGGCTTCCTTGATCTCGAGCTTGTTGGCGTCCCGGGCCACCCTGAACGTGAGCGTATGCTGCTTATCCTTCACGAAGGTGCTCTTCTCGGTGATCACCGGCAGCTTCAGAATGTCGTGTTTGCGGCTCATCGGCTCAGTACCTCCTGCACGTGGAGGATTGCCGCCCGGGTGAAGACCAGGCTCCGGCTGTTTACCACGTCATAAATGTTGACCCCGGTCCCCGGCACAAGCTTGACCCCGGGCAGGTTGCGCGACGACAGCCGCAGGTTGCGGTTGTCACCGGCCTCCACGAGCAGGACCTTGGGCGTCCCGCAGAGCCCCTTCAGGACCTTCTGCAGTTCCGCGGTCTTGTGGCTTTCCAGGTCGAAGGCTTCCACCACGGTGAGGGCTTTCTCGCTCAGCTTGGCCGAAAGCGCGGCGCGCATGGCCCCCCGCAGCTTCTTGCGGGGGAACCTGTAGGAGTAGTCCCGCGGCTGCGGTCCGTGAACGGTGCCGCCGTGCCGCCAGAGCGGGCTGCGGATGCTGCCAATCCGGGCGCGGCCCGTCCCCTTCTGCTTCCAGAGCTTCCTGCCGCTGCCGCTCACCACCCCCCGGGTTTTGGTCGAGGCCGTGCCGGCGCGCTTGGAACTGGTGTAGTGCGTCACCGCCTCCCAGATGAGCGGCTCATTGACCGCGGCGGCGAAGACCTCGTCGGACAATTCCAGCTTCCCGACAACTTCATTCGCGAGGTTTTTTACTTCGATTTCAGCCATCACCGAACCTCAATTCACTGTGGAATGCCCGCCGCCCGGCGGACTCCGTCTAGGACTTCCTGACTACCACGTAGCCGCCGTTCCTTCCGGGGACGGCGCCCCGGACAAGCAGCAGGTTCTCCTGCTCCTGGATGCGCACCACCCGCAGATTCTGCGCCGTCACCTTCTCGCTGCCCATGTGGCCGGCGGCGCGCATCCCGGGCAGCACCCGGCTGGGAAATGCCGAAGCCCCGATCGAGCCGGGCGCGCGGTGGAACATCGAGCCGTGCGTCGCGGCGCCGCCGGCGAAGTGGTGCCGCTTGACCAGACCGGCGAAGCCCCGCCCTTTGCTCGTGCCTGCCACTTCGACCCTGTCCTCGGGCTGGAAGACCTGGCCCACCAGGATCTGATCGCCCACGTTCACGGGTTCCTCCCCCTGCGCGAAACCGAACTCCCGCAGTACGCGCACGGGCGGCACGCCGGCCTTCTTGAAGTGACCGGCGCGCGGCTTGTTCACGCGGGACGGGCGGATGAACTCCACCAGGCCCAGCTGGACCGCGTCGTAGCCGTCCTTCTCCTTGACCTTCTTCTGCACGACGACACAAGGGCCGGTCTTGATGACCGTCACCGGGACGACCGTGCCGTCCTCCTCGAAGAGCTGTGTCATTCCCACCTTGATTCCAATCAGTCCATCCACCATGAGGATCTACCCTTACCTGTGTTCCGTGCCGAAGGCTTTGATTTCGACGTCGATCGCGGCAGGCAGGTCGAGCTTCATGAGCGCGTCGACCGTCTGGGGCGTCGGCTCGAGTATGTCCACCAGCCGCTTGTGCGTCCGGATTTCGAACTGTTCACGCGACTTCTTGTCCACGTGGGGCGACCGCAGAACGCAGAACTTGTTCTTCACGGTCGGCAGCGGGATCGGGCCCGATACGCGAGAGCCCGTCCGCTTGGCGATATCCACAATCTCGGAAGTCGACTGGTCCAAGACCCGGTAGTCGTAAGCTTTCAATCGGATTCTGATTTTTTCGTTCAACATAGCGTCTCTGCCTTACTCGATGATGTCCGAAATGGTGCCGGCCCCGACCGTCCTGCCGCCCTCGCGGA
>JBBIMP010000010.1:0-2014 GCA_037444305.1 Acidobacteriota bacterium | reverse complement strand
GCCGAGGCGGGTCGCGTACAGGAGGATCGCCAGGCTAGTCCTTAAACAAGCGAATGCTTCGGCGCTGTAGGGCCGCCTGCGGGGCAGGCGAGGGCGGGCAGAGGTGGCCCGCCAGGAACCGTTGCCGCGGTTCCTCGTGTCTCGCCGGGTTGTCGCTTGTCCATCCTGACCAGCCTTTCCTGACCTTCTTGGCCTGAGCCAATCGGGGCGTCCGTACCCCGACATCTTTCGCGCCGACTCAGCACCGCAACGGGTGCCGCAGGGCCGCCACCGCCCGCAGGAACACCCCCTGCCACGGGTTCCACGCCAGCAGCCGGTACACGATCCGCCGACTCTGCCGCACGATCTGGCACGGCACCAGCAGGAACGCGTTGACGAACCGCTTGAACTCCATCTTCAAGATGGCCTGCTTGGCCGACACCTGCGACGGCGGGCCGCTCAGCTTCTCCGGCAGAAGCAACGCCAACCATGCCTTGAGCGTCCAGGCCAGCGACGCCATCACCATGTACGCCCAGTTGCTCTCCAGGCTGTCCACCGGAGCCAGCAGCGCCCGCACCCCGCCTTTGAGCTGGGCAATCAGGTTCTCCTGGTTGCACCGGTCGTTGGCCAGCAGCACGATTTGGTCCGTCGGCCTCGCCGGGTCGTTGGTGATGTGGAAGAAGTGCCGCACCTCATCGAACAGCACCTGCTCGCCCTTCTCCACCGACAAGTTCTTGCGGACCACCACTACCCGGTAGTCCTTCCGGCACGCCGTCGGCCGGTAGGCGAACTCCGCCACCTCTTCGGCCACCAGCCGGATGTTCTGATACCCTCGATGCCGGACGATCTGTTCCTTGACGTTGGCCGGCCGGGCCCGTTCCTGCGTGGCCACCTCGTACTTGCCCGGACGGATCAACCGCTTCCAGGCCTTGCCCGGCAGGCTTTCGGCCTTTTGCACCAGGTTGGCCATCGCGTCGATCCCGAACAGGAAGCCCACCCCGCCCTCGTCCCAGCGATCCAGGTGCTGAGTCTGGCTGAAGTCCGTGTCGCCCCGCAGCAGGACCCGGCCAAACCCGCCCTCCCGGCAGACGGCAATGGCCCGGTCGATGTACTCGGCCGCCTGCTCGTGGCTGGGCCGATTGCCGCTTCGGTTGACGACGAACAACGGCTCGCCCGTGTTGGCCAGCGACACCAACAGCGGGTGGTAGCCCCACCGGCCGTCATAGGAGATGTCCATCCCCTGCTTGCACTCGCCGGTAGTCGGGCTGATCGTCCCGTCCACATCGATGATGGCCTGCTGCCGGAAGGTCTGGGGCTGGGTCCGCCAGATCGGCATCCGCACCTGATTGATCGTATCCATCAGGATCCGGACGTGCTCCCCCGTGAACCGCCGGCAGAAGTCCCCTTCGGTCGTCGGATCGGGGATCCGCTGGGCCCCCAGGGCGTCCAGGTACACCTCGTCGTTGCGACGCAGTTCGATGTCCTCCAGGCACGTGCCGTTGCACAGGGGGTTGTAGGCGATGTTCAGCACGTGGTCGGACTCGTGGTAGGGCTTGTGGACCTTCAGCAGATGCAGACGGCGGTCGATCGCTTCGATCAGCCCGACCCGCCGGGCCAGCAGGTGCATCAGCCCGATCCCGCCGACCCCCAGGCCCCGGGCCTTCTCCGCCAGTTCGTACTGGATGTTGCCGGCTCTGAACATGGGCTTGTCCTGGCCCGGCCACTCCCGATGCCGCAGCCGATATTCAATCCGACGCTTGCGATTCCGCAGGATTCTTGCTCTACTGGTCTTCACTCGAAATGCCTCCGTGCAAGAGAAACTTAACACTTCCTCTATACACGAATCCTGAGGCATTTCGAGTCTTCTTTTGAAAAACTACAGCGAAACTTCACCGGTGTTACGCTTGATGAAGGGCTAGGGAGGCTACACGGAGTCCGAGGCGGGCCGGCTTTTCATGTTCCTGGGCTGGCTGAGCCTGTCCTGTGGCCTGATCTGGGGTTCGGTATCGGACATCATCGGCCGCAAGGGCGCGCT
>JBBIMP010000009.1:0-3579 GCA_037444305.1 Acidobacteriota bacterium | reverse complement strand
CGCCAAGAAGGCCGCCCAAGCGCTGCACGTGCTGGACCGGTTTCACATCGCCATGAGGTGATTTAAGAACTCCTTCTGACATTTCTTCTATGATTTGCACCGATCGAAAACCTTCTTTCAACCCATTTTTGGACTTCAAACCGTTCTTGATTGCAGTCCCGCTCCATCGAAACTGATGCAATTTGCCGGCAAGCGGGCCCGGCATCGATTTTTGTGCCCACGATGCCCCGGATCTTCCGTCACCTTGTGGAGTATCTTTCGTTCGTAATGCCGGAATCTCTCATTAAAATTCCTGTATCTCAATACAAATGAATGACTTATAGATTATTCTGGACATTCTCTCTCCGTTTTTGTAGCATAAGGGAGGGAAAAAAGAGGAGGCCTGTCATGCCACACGCCAGATGGGAGTTTTCCGGACGCACCTTCTCCCGGGCTGACATGGATCTCATCCGCGAGCTCGCCCATGACTTTTCCAACCTCAGCCTGACCGAACTGTCCAAAACCGTGTGCGAGCTTCTCGACTGGAAGCGCCCCACCGGCAAGCTCAAATCCGAAGAATGCCGGGCGTTTCTCGAGCATCTTCAGGTTGAGGGCGTGCTGCGGCTGCCGGGAATTCGTCACGCCGGAGCTCCCGGACCGCGCCGGATTGCAGCCACGGCCGGCAGCGACCCGCAGACTTCCATCACAGGCAGCGCCGGCGAATTGGAGCCGCTGGTTTTGCATCTTGTCCAGGCCGCGGACCGCAAACGGAACTCGTTGTTCAAGGAGTACATCGACCGGTACCACTACCTTCGCTACCGAATCCCCTTTGGCGCGCACCTTCGCTATCTCGTCGAATCCGGCCGGCTGCCGGGCCGCTACCTGGCGTGTCTGCAGTTTTCCAGCCCGGCGTGGAAGATGGCGCCGCGCGACCGCTGGATCGGATGGGACGAGGGGCAGCGGACGCGCAATCTTCAGTTCGTCGTCTCGAACAGCCGTTTTTTGATTCTGCCCTGGGTCGAGGTGAAAGGACTTGCGAGCATGATCCTGTCGCTGGCAGCGCGGCGTTTGCCTCAAGATTGGCAGGCGCTTTACTCTTACCGGCCTTTGCTTCTGGAAACCCTGGTGGACCAATCTCGCTATGCCGGAACGTCCTATAGAGCCGCCAACTGGATTCACCTTGGCGTCACCCAAGGCCGCGGCCGCATGGACCGCGACAATGTCGCTCGTGGCCGGGCGGTCAAGGATATCTACGTCTATCCGCTGTGCCGCCATGTTCAGGAAAAGCTCCGCGGCGCCACGCCGCCCGCGTATGTGGAAGAGGAAGATCCATGGCCGGCGCCGGACGAAAGGAATTTGCCTTGAGAGAATATTGGATGAACCGAGGAACAGGAAAATAGAAAAGGGTTTCCAGAAATCGTTTTACTTGCCGGTATCACCTCTCTGGAAACCCCGGAGATTCTAAGGTGAAGGATCTCACCCAGTTCTCTATCGCCAATATTATCACCAGGCTCAAGGAAATCAATCCCGCAATCAACTGGGCGCACCGAAAACCGTTCCCCAAAGAAGAAGCCCGCCGGCTCTCTCATTACCGGTTCCAGCGCCGGTTCGTCACGGTCAATGATGACGGAACCGTCCGGGGAGGCCTGTCGCAGCTGGTAGGCTCCACCATCGATTTCTCTTTTGTTCGTTCCATTTCCGCCGACGCCTACTCGATCTTCGGCGGTCCGTGCTACGACCCGGTCTCGCTCTATGTTCTCGACCTGTTCCGCTATCTGGACAAAATCTCCGACATCAAGCACTTCTGCGAGATCCTGCGCGATCCTGTGCGCGGCCAGTCCTACCGGGATTTTGCCGGCCTGCGGGAGGAGGCGATCCCCTGCCGGGCCACGTTCAGCAATTTCCGCGCCCGCCTGGGCGAAAGCCGCTATCAGGAGATTTTCCACACCCTGGTCACGCTGGTCGAAAGACTCGGGCTTCTGACCTATCGCATGCTGGCTACAGACGGCACCCTCTATCCTTCGGCTGCTCGCTATCGGGGCTGCTGCTGTTTCACCGACGAGTGCGCCTCGATCCAGGTTGACAATGTTATTGACAAAGTGCGCGGCCGTGTCCTGTACCGGATTCAGGATCCGGCGAAAATTGTCCCCGGCAAGGAATGCCGGGTGCGAACCGAATGCCCCAATCCCAGGTTTCCCGAGGACGTGAAGCGTCCGAAGATCACCGTTCTCTCGTTTGCGCTGGAGAACGCCTCCGAGGAACTGTCCGCCATCGACCGCAACAACCTCAGATTCTTTCGCCTCGAGGAGCCGCTCGGCAAGGTTGGCATGGCGCTCCGGTTCCGCGAATCGAACGTGCAGGCCATCTCGCTTTCGTCCCTGATCGCGGAGCCGTCGGACTCGTTTCGCATCCGTTGTCCGAAGCTCCCCCATGACCGCGACGCGCGCATCGGGGTGCGCAGGCTGCCCGCCAATCCCGACAAGATCGAAAAGATCTTTGGCTACGATGCCGTCATTACGACCTCGATCGAGCCGCAGTGGGGAATCGAATTGCCCGTGGCATGTGTGACCATCGCCGGCAATGCGCAAGAGGGCAACAAGTTTATTCCCCTCGGCGAGCAACTCGCCCGTTTCCATTCGGCCCAGCCGCGCATTCATCTTCTCGATGCCAAGTATGACGAGCTTCACAACTACGAGTTCGCCCGCCGGCAGGGCGCCGTGCCCCTGATCGACTACAATCCCAGGAACGAGAAACTGACCCGCGAGGCGCTCCTTAGTCGAGGCTACGACCGCAACGGCCGGCCCTACGTTCCTTACTGCCATTTGCCGACCCGGCCCAACGGATGGGATGCGGCAAACCATCGCCTCTCGTTTGCCTGTTTCAAGCAATGCGTCAAGTCCAAGGATCCCGTCTTGATGGAACTCTACGGCAACTGCCCGCATCGGGCCAATCGTCTTGGATTCGCCACCCACGTTTCCACTGCACGGCATCCGCGCTTGATCCTGGAAATCCCCAGAGGGTCGGAGCGTTATCGCCAGCTTCATGCCTTGCGCTCCGCTTCGGAAAGGACCAACAGTACGCTCAAGGAGGACAATGCCATATTGCGGCAGCCCCGGGTCAGGAGCTTGCGTCGCGCGGAGGTGGTTTCCTTGATGGGCGTCATGACCACATTGCTGGATCGTGTTGCGAGCTTCATTCTGGGAGTGACGGTGAAGGAGAGGAAGTTTAAGGCTACGGGAGACAAGCATTGGTTCGATCAGCTTTCGCCTCCGGAGATCCCGGCTCATCTTAAGCCCTTTGCCAAATCCGCCTGAGTGCAACGCCAGGCCTCGGGGCAGTGTCGCCTTTTTTCGCCTTTCTATGAGTTTCCACCCCGAAAAACATGATGAAGGCCGCGAAAGCGACTTTCCGATGAAGCAGGGGCCCCTTTTTTCGAAAATCGCGGCCAGTTCTTAAATCGCCTCTCCCCTCTGTTTGATTACCGGATATCCTTCGAATCCGCGCTGCCTGCGCTTTGTTCAAACCCAAGCTGCAGCTCTATCGTCAGCAAGCAAACGAGGGATTAGGCGAAAATGAGCAGACTGAATTGGCACGGAACTT
>JBBIMP010000008.1:0-3936 GCA_037444305.1 Acidobacteriota bacterium | reverse complement strand
ATCGCCGCGGCCGCCGGATCAATTCCCGCTCTCACGGTGTGTCCCACATCAAGGCATAAGCCAACCCGGGGATCCAGCATGCGGATCCTTTCATAAACGCTCTCGGGCGTGGGGTAGAGTTTGTCGGCGGGTCCGTGGTTGTGTATGGCGAAGCGGAGGTCGTACTCCCTGACCAGCTGGTCGACCAATGGCAGGAGTTCATGGTTCGGAACGCCTATGATGATCTCCATACCGGCCAGCGTCGCATATCCGAAGGCCCGCCTCGTTTCTGCCTCCGTTCTCATGTAGACCACGCCGCAGCCATAGAGCTGCAATCCTGCAGCCTTGACCTTTTCCACGGCCTCCCGAATTTCGCCCGCGCCCGCTTCCATCGGGAGGTGGAAGTCCTTGAAACAGATCCGCTTCAGGTTCAGTCTCCGGGTCATGGCCAGCGTTGGGTCCAGCCCGAATGCGCGGAACGTGTACGACGCCATTCCGAGCTGGAATTTGGGCGGCGCCGGGCCCAACTGCGGCAGTCGCAGCCCTGCAGCAACGGAGGCGGATTCTCCGAACAGCCCTTCCGTCCCGCAGCCGGCCACCGTGAGCATGCCCGTTGCCCTGATGAAACTTCTTCTTGTGCATGGTTTCATAACCTGCCTCCCGGCAATGGAATCATCACCTGCCTTCTCAGACAGGAAACCTGCTGCCTACGACGGCAGAACCCAGGGCTTGCGGTACTCCCGGCCGACCAGCGACTGGGCCTGCGGATCGCCGATGATCTTCTCGCCGGCAGGATCCCATTTGACGTAGCGCCTGAGCACGACGGCAATATTGGCCAGGTGGGGCGCCGTCATTGACTTGTGGCTGATCTCGACGTCCGCCGTCGGCGCCTGTCGCGTTTTGACGCAGGCGACGAAGTTCCGCACATGCTCCAGATGAAAGTCTCCCTGGGCGGCCTGGCGCGGAGTGGGCAGCATGCGAAAGACCCGCCGGGATTGCTTGAAGCGGTCTGTCTCTGAATGGACTTCCCAGCCGCCGCGGTCTACCACCAGGATGCCGTTCTCGCCGTGGAATGCACAGCCATGCTCCCGCTGCCACGGCCCGATGCCGCAGCCGATCATGTGTTCCCAGACGAGGGAATAACTGGGAAACTCGATCACCGACTGCTGCGTGTCGGGCGTTTCGCGGATGTCGTCGTCGCAACTGTAATCATGCTGGTCACGCAGATCGGAGCGTCCAATCCAGGCCAGGGAGCATTTAACCTGGAAGGCGCGTGGATCGCCAAGGTACCCGGTACCCCGGTGCAATGGTCTTATGTATTTTCTCCGGATCCGTCGGGCAGAAGTTCCTCCATCCACGGATCGATGTGGCCGTTCCCCTTGGGCTCTATTATCCTCCTTTCGGCGCCGTTGAATACACCAGCCCCATCATCGGTGAAGCGGTGTTGACCGGTCGCGATACCGGGACTTTTATTTCGATCTGGTACGGCCTCAAAAAGGGCTTTCCCTTCAACGAGGTGGTTTACATCGGCATGAACAGCGGCGAGTTCAAGTTTGTGGGACCGGGCAAGGCAGTAGGCACGCACAACCTGGTGTTTTGCCTTCCCAGCCAGGAGGCTGATGGAGACGGGTTTCCGGACCCGGGCCAGGCGCCGGTGCTTGCCCTCCCCGCCACCACCACAATGGAAACGCGCCTGCCGCCACCGCGCTGAGCTATTGAACACCTGAAGGAAGGGGACGATCACCACCGTCCGCCTTAGGGTAGCAAGGAGGGACAGTCTCCAATGTCCCTGTCAAGTCTAGGGACACCAGTGACTGTCCCCCCCTCGCTGCTCCTTCCCGCCGGCGCCCGTCAGCGCGTCCGTTGCGGCGCCTCGTTCGCGGAAGGCTTGTCAACTATCATCCACTCCGGGAGCGGCTCACCTGTTGCCTCGGAATACAAGGTCTCCGGCGCAATGTCCACCGCATCGCCCCACGTGAGAACCCCGAGTTCTTCATTAATCCTGAAACTTAGGAAAAACTCCATATCCTGAAAACGCTTAAACACTCCTCCGCGCAGCAGATATTTTGAAAAGTCAACGATACCGCGCCGCCCGTTGTCGAACGCCAGCTCTATCCGGTACCCATCCCTGTGTTCTGCAGCAACCACATCAGGTGTCATAGCCCGTCCCTTCTTATTTCAGCGGCGCTATTGCTTTCGGCGGCTGTTCATTCCCCGCCAGTTCCCAGTCTTCCATTAGTTCATCCTGGTGCTGCGAGGCCCACTCGATAACCAGCCCGAGAGCGCGTGGAGGAATTCCTCCTTAAAGGACCTGGAGTGTGCGAATGGCAACCGCCACCTTCTCGCCGCCGTATCTTGCGTGAAAATGTGGGGGATTATGCTCGTTATAGAAGATAGCTATGATGATTCCGTAAAAGCGGCTGATTTCCGGCATGAATAGATTTCCCCTCACCGATCATCTCATCTGCATTCTCTCGTTTTGCCAGGCGAATGACGAAGCTGATCGGCGCACGCAGTTCGCACGCTCGCCGGAATCCGCTGAGCCGAAGTGGCAGTGGCGGTACTCATTTGCCTACCTTACCAATCAGGGCATTCAGAATGGATTTTACCAAAACGGAGATCGCCAAAATGAGAAAATCTCCGCCCGGGTATTGCGCGCGAGACGCGCGCAGTCCCAGGAGAGTGAGGAAAGACAGTCTTTCTCATCCCTTGGGGCGGAGCAGTTCCCGGTAGGACGGGTAATCGCGCAGCGGTTCGAAATCAGGGTCGCGGTGGACGGAGATTGAGAAGCGGCAGCCATGGGAGAATGCTGCGCGCAACAGATCGACGGCTTTGTCTTTCTCGCCGAGAAGCGAGGCGATGCGCGCACGGCAGTAAGTGTGCTGCCCGAATCGATACCGCTCGGCGAGGGCGCCCAGCGACTCAGCGATCCGCTCCGCCCCGGCACGGTCGCCCAGGCGAACCGCCAATGAGCCAAGGTAGCCCTGGTATTCGATTTTCTGTGGGGATTCGCCGGCAAGCTTTTGGAAGATCTGCTTTGCCTCCTGCCATTGCTCCGCAAGGTATGATGCCCGGCCCAGCTCGAAACGCCAGCGCTGCAGTTCCCCGGGTGGCCGTGAGCGCAACCATGATATAGCCCTCGTCCCGACGGCGAGTGCCTTATCCGGGTAACCGTGGGCGCGCAGCTCATAGGCCGCATCTTCCATGACACTCACCGGTGTCCCGCTCATTGGCTGTGCCGGAATCGTCAGACAGGAATCAATCACGCGATCCACTTCGTTGAGGCGTCCCAGGGCCGCCAAAGCCATCGCCTGATGGCCATAAATAGATGATAAGCAATTGCTTTGGAGGGGCTGAGTCAGGATGGCGTGGATGGACGGTAAGAGATCAGGCAATATCCCCGGATTCATGGTGCAGGAAGCTGCAGCGTCTGGGAATGAGCCGACAGGAGGGGAAAACGCGGAGGGGGAGCGGGGGGCGGAGGTGGCCGCTCGGGCTGGTCCCAGAGCTTCAAATGCCGCAGGATCTTTTCAATGACCGGGGCGTCGCCGATCAGGCTGATGACTTTCAGAGGTCCGGAGCCGCGGCGGCAGATCAGGGGGTCTGCTTCGTACACTTTCTTAATCAACCGAGCCCATGAGCGCCTGCGGGCGCGCGCGAACTCCTCGGCGCTTAGAGCTTCGACATTCCTTAGAAACGGTACAAGCGCATCTGCGGCCGGCATATACTGCATCAGCCCGAAAACATTGGAGGTGAGAATGTCCTCCATGTTTTCCTGCATGCGTGAGAGCTTCCCGGCTATAAGTGCAGCGAGCATATGTTCGGTCGTTGTTATTCGTTTCTCCATCTCCGGATACGCTGACGACATTCTGGCAGGGGAAGCCTGGTGGCTTTCTTGGTGATCATCTGTTCAAGCCGATCGGCTGCGATGCCCGGAAGCAGCTTTCCGCGGGAAAC
>JBBIMP010000007.1:0-4709 GCA_037444305.1 Acidobacteriota bacterium | reverse complement strand
GCCCAAGGCGCGCGTGACGCCTGGATCGAAGAAGAAAAACTTCGGCGCCTGCCGCCAAAACAATCGGGATCGGGCTTTTATCCCTCGCTGCTATAATGGCGGATGCCCGTCAAAGAGGAAGTGCATGGCAGCCATCCTTCTTATTTTGGGAGGGCGCTTCTTTTTCTACTCCAACGGGGGGAGTGAACCGCCGCACATCCACGGGCGTAGAGGATTGTATTCGTTCCCGACGATGAGATCGAGAAGGTGCATCCGGTGGAGATGCGCGAGCCCGAGGACGAATCCGGCGAGCTGTGAAGGGGATGGGGGCGATTGACGAACTCGAGGTGCTTACCTGCATATCGTCGGCAGAAATAGCGGCGGGAAGAAAGGGCACCAATGAGCCTCGGACGAAATGAACCCTGCCCCTGCGGCAGCGGCAAGAAGTACAAGAAGTTTCGAAGATCATCTGAAAGCGTGCATTGAGTTCATCGAATCCCTCAGAGACCGGAACACCCTCTCGGGCATGGGTGAGCTGTTGGATGAAAAACAGAAGGCTTGGGCAAGTCTCAGCTGAGGAAAGAAACCGTATTTCTGCTGAAGGTCCGCTTGGCGCAGCCGGGATAACCTCTTTCCCGTTCCGCCGCAATCCGTGATAGTGTAAGCGGCGTGAGCGAGATCATTTTCGAAGTTCGCGAAGACGAAGCCGAAGGCGGTTTTGTTGCCCGGGCGCTGGGCCATTCCATCGTTACCCAGGCGGACACATGGGATGAACTCCGGGAGAATGTCCGGGAAGCTGTCCGCTGCCATTTCGAAGAAGGCTAAGCCCCACCCGTCATCCGCCTACATCGCGTGGTGGATGAAGTGCTCACCCTGGCATGAAGCTCCCGCGTGATGTCGCCGCTGCCGATCTGGAGAAGTCCTTATCCCGGGCCTTCGGCTGCCAATTCACGCGCCAGCGTGGCTCTCATCGCCGACTCACCACCCGGATGGGCGGCCGGCATCACCTGACTATCCCCGCGCAAGACACGCTCAAGCCGGGCACGCGCTCCGCCGCCATCCCGCAGGGATGGCACTGGCGGGCCGGCTTCCGGCAATTACGGCACCTTCGATCCCGCCCCAAGAAGCCGTACCCGGATCATCGTCACTCCCGTGCCCGCCGGCTGAGGCCCAGGATCTTGCAGAGATTCCCATCAATGGCGGCCAGCTCGGATGCGGGCGCCGATCCGAGGCGCCGGTGAACCATCTGCGCCTTGATGGTGCGCAGGATCCCGGTCACGATCGAGGGGAAGAGCAATCCCGCTTCTTTCCATCCGGCCAAAAAGTGATCTCCGAAGAACGCCCGGCCGACGTTGCTCGTGACGGCGGCCACGATGACCTCCTGCCGGTTCCGGTGGTAGGCGCGCGAACTCAGCACCACAGCAGGCCTGTATTTCAACCCGGACTCGTCGGCAAACTGGAAGCCGACTAGCACCACATCTCCCCGCCTATAAGCGGTCATAGGCCGCATCCTTGTCGTTGTCCCACAGCTCCGCGAGGACGGGGTCGGCTTTGGCGGTCAATGTCACGAGTTCCGCGCCGTCTTCCCCCAGATCTTCACGCAACCTCTCCTGCAGCGCATCCAGGAGGTATTGCCGGATGCTCACGTCGCGCCTGGCGGCAGCCAGGCGGACACGCCGCCGCAGCGCGGGCGCCACATCCAGACTGATACGCGGCCGTTTGACGTCGGATTTGAAGACTCTCGCCATCAGCTCTTACCTCCGCCGTCATCGTGACACAAATGTGACATGGTGTCAAAGTGTCAGGCGGCGCATCTGTTCCGCTATCCCTGCGCGAGTATCCCGCCGAGCGCATCGCCGTAGGCGCGGCTCGCGGCGTCGGCCGTCACGATTTCAATCTGCTCGGGACCGGTCACTCCCAGGCCGAGCTCCACGGCGCGCTGGATCTGCTCCTGGGCGAAGATCTTCGTGGACATGATCGCTTCGTTCGACCCCAGATGCTTCAGGATCGCAAGCCCGACGGCATCGACGGCAATGCAGTCCGTCCCGGCGACGATGACGCCCGCCTCCACCATTTTGCCCGTGGCGGGGCCGCCGTCGACAAATGCCTCCATCCCATCCATGACGATGAGGTGCGGCTTGAAGCCATGGTGAATCTCCGCGATCATCCGCCGCATGTGGGTCTGCCGGGCGCCGTGAAGCTCCCGCATCAGGCTCTTCGGCGTAACGCCCACGGCCAGCTTGAGCGCCATGGTGAACACGCCGCCGAAACCGTGAGTCTTGAGGCAGCACGTCCACAGCAGATATTCCGCTTCCACCACAGGCCGGGCGACCGAGAAACCGTTCTGCCAGTGATTTCCCGGCGGGTTGAATTGGACCCAGCCATCCGCGGGCAGTTCTTCGAAATTGATGAGGTCGAAGCCCAGCTCCTGCGCCATGGCCGGTATGCCTTTCGCCTCGATGACCGATTTCGTGGCGGGCGGCCCGCTGCGTTCCCCAACCGTGATGTGCGCGGCGCCGCGCGCCTTCATCTCCAGGACCAGCCGGCGAAGCGTGTCGTTATGCGTTGATCCGGGCGTGGGATCGGCCGTATTGAAATTGGGTTTGATCAGGACTTTTTTCCCTTTGGGCGATGGGAAATTCAGAAGTTTGATGGCATCCGCCACCCCCTTGGCGCGGTCTTCCGTCTTTACAAGTGCGATCCTGGCCTTCTCCGCCGATTGAGCGCGCAGAAGCCCCGGACCCAGAATCGAGAAGGCGGCGCCGGCCGCGGACTGTTTCAGAAAATCGCGACGTTCCATGGTTCCCTCCAGAAAAACACCGGCGGCTCGCCGCCGCTTCCGTTTCGTTATCTTCCGCCTGGCCGCGGCAGAATCATGATGCTGTTCAGGAAAAGCCGATGCGCGCCGTGCAGAAAGGTGCGGAACGTGACATCGTCGGCGAAGCAGGTGACGCGGCCGCGCCCGGTCGGTTCGTCCCACAGGAACGCGCCGCCCTTCAGCGCTTCGCGCGCTTCGTCGAAAGCAAAGCCGGCAAGGATCGGCTGCTGCGCGTGCATGCGCGCGACGGTTGCGCCCTTCTCGGAGGGCTTGAAGACCACGTTGGCGCGGAACAGGGCCGCCAGCGGGCCGGCCAGGCCGGAGCCGAGGAAATGCTCTGCATCGACCTCGAGCCGCACGAACGCGCCCGGCACGGTGTCGATCCGCTTCCTGCTATCCCTGCCCCCCTCGGCTTTTTCCTTTTGCGCCGGTTCGGCAAACATGTCGCGCGCCGTCGTGAGACCGACTTTTTCCGAGGCGGCCCACTGTGCGGCGCCCTTGATGCAGACGAGCGTCCCGCCCTCCCGCACCCAGTTTTTCAGGCGCTCCACCTGACCGTCGAAGACGCGCGCATAGGCCGACGAGGCGCCGTCGGGCAGAACGATGACGTTATACTCCGACAGATCCACCGAGCCGAGGTCCTGCCCCTTGATGGCCGTGAACGGGATATCATACATCTCCTCCAGCAGCCACCAGATCGCGCCGTAGGCGGTAGCGGAAGTGGGCGGCTCGCAGATCACGGCGATGGACGGCTTTCTGAGATCGATCACCGACCGGTCGCCCAGGTCTTTCCCCTGGTCGGCGAAGGCCGTGTCGGCGGCGAAGATCTCAACCTCGTTGGCGGCGGCCAGTTTCACAATTCTCGTGTGCAGCGACTCGGGATTGGGCTGGATCATCACCACGGCCGTGCCCTTGGGAAAAGGCTTTCCGGCAATGGTGAATTCCTCGCGCGCCAGGGCCACTTGATAGCCCTCCTTCCACAGCCCGCTGATCAGCCGGGTTGCGCCCTTGCTGTCCCAGGGGAACAGGTAGGCCATGCCGGCTTTGGCCGGCGCCGGAGGAGCGAGTTTCGGACGCGAGGTCACGGGATCTGCGGCGCCATCGAAGCGATCTTCAGTCCAGTAGGCCTCCACGCCGTAGGCCAGCGGCAGCGACCAGGCATTGATGTCATAAAAACCGTAGCTTTTCTTGGGCGCCGACTCGCCGGTCTGATCGTTGTAGGCCTTGGCCTTCATGACCTGGTCGACGAAGGCCTCTTCGAGCGGCGTGTCCCGGTCCAGCAGCGTGCGCAGAAGGCGTTTTTGCGGCTGGGCGGCGAAAACCAGGTATGAACCTGCGGGGAAGGTCTTTTTTTCGGCCTTGTCCGAGAAGTAGTCGCGCGCCGCGGCGGACGCCACCGGCGCCTTGGCCTGATGAACCTCGATTTTGTGTTTGAGCAGAAGGTCCACCAGATCGGCGGTCCGGGTCGGATCCTTGCCGGGAAGCAGGACATACTGCTTGACCGGCTCCGCCGCTGCCTCTTTCATGGCTCGAGCCCTGAAGCCGTACAGGTCCATGAGCCGGGCCTCGCGATGGTCGGCCGTCGTCAGCAGCGAGGCCATGGCGCCCGTGAAGTGATGCAGCGCGCCGTCGCGCAGGGTCGTGACGCGCCCGTCCGGCAGCCGGTAGGCCAGACCCTTGTTGCCGCCGCCGTCGGTCTCGAATGTCATGCCGGTCGCGCCGTTGAGCGTCGGGTAACTGTCGTAATAGCCCGGATAGTGAAGGTCGTAGACCTCGCGCGTGAAGTAGATCCAACTGTTTTTGTCGAATGCGGCGGCGATGTTTCTTCCGTAAACCTCCACCCACTTGCGCGCGTTGTCATCGAGCTGCGTGTTCACGGGAATAGCCCAGGGCGGGAAAAAAAACCGGTCGG
>JBBIMP010000006.1:251-5417 GCA_037444305.1 Acidobacteriota bacterium | reverse complement strand
TTATCCGGCTGATCCGGACAGATAGATGACCTTCCGCAAGCCCCGTTATCTCAGACATCTGCTTGTAGGTAATATTGTCGAGATAAAGCAGAAATATGGCCCGTTCCACCTTGTTCAGGCTGCGCACGAATTCATCCAGTATGCGCATCCCTTCGTCCGCACCGGGATTCGCTCGCGCTTCCTCAACGGTCTCCGAGGCCGTCTCATACCTCTCCCCTCGGATTCTCACCCGCCGGCCATCCTCAGTGCCGGTGGTCCCTGCCTGTGTTTGCCGGTCGTGGTGAATGCGTGCGAGTAGTTTCAGTGGTTTGAGTAGGGCGGTCTGCTGGCGGACGATGTGCGGGATGCCCGTTTCTCCGGTTTATATATGCAGTGACGCTCCTGGCCCCATCTATTGGCAGATGCCGGATTGGAGAGGCAGGGGATGGTCGGAAACCATCCCCTGGAGTGGCGTGATGGGAACTACTCTTCGAGCGGAGCGCCGTGGATTTCACCGGGCTGGCGGAAGCTTTTACCGGTAAAGCGGAGGATGGTGGCGCGGTCGAGCAGGCGGTCAACGGTGGGGACCGCCTGGCTGTCTGAGGGGAAGAAGCTGGACCAGCGCGAGAAGCCGACGTTTGCCGTGACGATGATGGCGCCCTGGCCATGTCGCGCGGAGACGAGGCGGTAGAGGTAGTTGGCATGTCGGCTGTCGAGGCCTTCATAGCCGAGCTCGTCGGCCACCAGCAGCGCGGGTTTGGTGTAGCGGCGGAAGACGCGCTTGAACGAGCGGTCGGCGAGAGAGGCATGAATGTCCTCGAGCATCTGGATCGTGTTCACGAACAGGACCGAGTAGCAGCGAACACAGGCAGCATGCGCGATGGCCTTGGCGATCCGGGTCTTGCCCAAACCGGGGCGGCCGACGCAGATCAGGTTGCGATGATCTTCGATGAAACGACAGTTGAGCAGTTCCTTGACGACTCGGGGTTCGAGTTGAGGACGGGCTGCGAAGTCGAAGCCCTCGAGTCCTTCGATCGTGCCGAGGTGGGAACGCTTGAGGCCGCGCAGGAGTTTGCGCTCCTGTCGTCGGTTCCACTCGGTGCGCAGAAACGAGACGGCGAAATCCGTGTAGGACAGGCCGTCGCGCTCGGCGCGCTCGAGCAGTTCGGGAAGGGCTTCGGGAAGCGCCGTGAGATCCAGATCGACGGCGAGACGCGTGAGTTCATTCTCGGGTCCGTCGTTACCCTTGGGCTTACGTTTCATGGCTGCCCTCCGGATCTTTCCGCTCGGGTTCAGCGTCAGA
The DNA here is from genome assembly GCA_037444305.1 of Acidobacteriota bacterium. GTDB lineage: Bacteria > Acidobacteriota > UBA6911 > UBA6911 > UBA6911 > JBBIMP01. The sequence continues at coordinate 4,135 of JBBIMP010000006.1, read as the reverse complement.
AGAGGCGGATTCTTCTGCGGGAGTTGCCTGGTCCAGATGCGCGAAGCTGTCCAGGGACGCGGGCTCGACTTCGCTCAGCTGGGCCAGGACGCGTGCAGACGGGGACATGGGCGTAACCGGCGGAGGGTCCGGAAGCGGGTGGTCGCGTTCGAGGATGCGGCGCACCGCCTCGGCGTTGAACCGGCGGTATTCCAGTGAGCGCCGGGCAGCATGCAGGAAGGCCTCTTCACCGTAGGTATCGGCCAGACGCCACAGGGCCCGCAGGTGAACGGGCGCCAGTGCCTTCATGCGCTGGGCGATTCCTTCGACCAGAGCCGCAAGCTGCGGGAACCGCTTCAGGAAGAGCTCATCGATGCGGGTGGCGGAAGCGCCTGCTTCCCGCCGCGGCAGCGCCGCGTAATGCGATGCGTCGATCTGGAGTTTTCGCTTGTCCTGGTTTTCGACATAACGGCGGGAGAAAGCCACGTTGCCCGCGCGATTGAGCACCTCGAAGTGCTCGGCGTAAAGCCGGACCGCCACCGTGGAGCGCTGGGCGAGATGGGCCGGGATGGTATACGGGGTGCCGTAAATCCAGATGGTCGCATCAGGGCCGACCTGCCGGACGGCATCCTGGTGAACGGCAAAGCGTTTGTCGGGAAGGCGGATGAGCAGGTCGCGCTCCGCCAGCCAGGCCTCGTCGGGAATGAGGCCGGTGGTTCCGTGCACCCGGCGATTGGCGACCTCGTCGAGCCAGTCGCGCACGCGCTCGTTGAGCTCTTCGAAGCTCGAGAACTCGGAGCCACGGACAAAACTCCGTTCGAGAAACCAGAGAAAGTTTTCGGCACGGCCCTTCCTGTCCGGATCCCGCACCTTGCAGAGGAACGGGTGGAAGGCGTAGTACTGCGCGAACTCGATGAAGCGCGGATGCCAGATCGGCTTGCCGTTGGTGCCGATGCGCCCGAGCACGATGGTCGACATGGAGTCGAACACGACGCGCTGCGTAACCCCGCCCAGGGCTTCGAAAGCCCGCGCCAGTCCTTCGAGCAAGGTCGGCTGGCGCTCGTTGCGGTAAAAGTGCACGTGAGCCTTGCGCGAACAGGCCAGTTCGCACACCAGCGCGTGAACCCGCTGGGGCTGGCCGGCAATCGGGACCGTATAAACGGTCCAGTCAACCTGGGATTCTTCAGCCGGCTGCGTCTCAAAGCGACGTTTGATGCGGCGGCGGGGGACTGATTCCGCTCGAATCGAGCGGATGTAGTCGGTCAGGATCGTGCGGCCGCCGGTATAACCCTGCCGGCGAATCTCCCGCAGGATGCGGGTTGCCGTCAGGCGTTTCCCGACCTTCTCCCGGATGATGTCGCGGAACGGGTCGAGCTTGTTCGGCTGCGGCAGGTCGCGCCTGAGGACGCGCTCCTTTTCGAGGATCCGGCGGATCGTCTTGCGGTCGCGGCTGAGTCGCAGGGCGATCTGGCGCATCCCGTAGCGGTGACTGTGCAGCTCGAGGATCCGCTGCCGCTCTTCGGGAGAGACTGTCGGATTCCTGGTTTTCTTCTTCGTTTTCGCCGGAGTCGTCGCGGCCCTCTCCGCCGCGATGCTCTCCGCTGTGCTGTGGTTCGGTACTTCCGGTTCTCTCATTGAGATTCTCCTTGTCTGAAGCGGGTTGCAGTGCCTGGGCGGTTTTCTGGAGCAGGTCGAGGACCGCCCGGTGCTGCGCCTCGAGGCGGCGCTGCTCGGCATCGGTGAGGCCCTCGGCGGGAAGCTGGAAGGAAGCAAGATCGGTCAGGATGTCGCGAGCATGCGCGAGGCGTTCCTCGAGCCTGGCGGCAAGCGGACCGACCAAGGATGTGCTCTTCGGGTCCGGTCGTACGACCGGGATCGGCTCGGTCAGCAGCCGCGCTCGTTCCGCATCCGAGGAAGCGATGCGATAGGCGGCGACGAGGGCGAGCGCTTCGCGCTGACGCAAACCGTGGCGCTCCGTCGCCCGGACGAGCTCCCCCTGGCCTTTCTCGCTCACGGCGCACAGGGCATAGGCGAGCGTCGGCCCGATCGCTCCCTGGTCGGCTTTGCCGGCGACGTCCGGGGAAAGTTTCGTGGCCAGGGCCAGGCGACGCACGACCCAGGGCTTGCGCCGGCCGAGCAGCTGTGCGGTACCTGCGAGACTGAGCCCGTCCTCGTCGAGCAGGGACTGGATGACGCGCGCCTCATCCATCGGCGTCGTCGTGCGCGGCGGCGCGTTCGCACGCAAGAGCAGAAGTTTCTGCTCGATCGTCGAGCGGGCGCTCTCGACAACCGCCGGCACTGCCGAACGCCCCTCGTCCGCCCAGCGGGCGATCCGTTTGAAGCCGTCCACGATTTCGAAAAAACCGTCTCCGGTTTCCACGACCCGGACGGGAAGGTCTCGGAGCTGGGGCGGCAAGTGGCGCCGCGCCTGAACGCTCCGCAGCCGCTCATGGCTCCTACGCACGAGCCTGAGCGGAATCGCGCGCACGAGTTCCGCCGACTCGTTCGGCACAACCGCGTTGATGGCCGGCATCCCCGTCACCGGTGCGCCAGTCATCGCAGTGCCCGGTAGCCGAGTACCCGCAGGCGCTGCCGGCCCTCGTAGGTTTCATGGCCGAGCTCGACCTCGACCCGGCAGCCGAACAGATCTTCGGGCCGGATCGAATCGCCCGGTTGCGGACGGAAACCGCAGGCGTGGTACAGCTCGATCAGACGCCGCCGGCTGACCGCCCGTCCGCGCTCGCTCGCGCCCGTGAGCACAAAGTAATCGGTGACATCGTCATCGAACCCATCGATGTCACACGTGACCTGGAGCGTCGTGTTGCCCTGGCGGCTCGTGTAGAAGCGCGCCCGCTCGATCACGGCTGCGTAAGAACCCTCCGGCGGCAGTTTGCCGTCGAAGTCCTCGTCTGCGAACTGAAGCGCCGCATCTGCCATGGTCCGTTCCTCCTTGCCAACACCATGTCAGATTCGGGAACTCGTCTTTCAGACGGTTGGGCGAAGTGGTCACGCATCCCTTGTAAAATCAGAGACATAGCCCCGGATCTCGTCTTGCGCGGCGCCAAGGATTAGTGCTCCCATAACCCCAAGGAAATCAGCTCCTTGCGCCCCGAACTCGTCTTGCGCGATGTCCCAGGGAAGTTTCGACAGCGGAGGCGGGAGCTTCAGAAGCTCTGGTTTGCCACTCTGGCGGGCCTGTATTCGGCGCGCCGCAAAATAGTCAGGATTCCGGGCGACCCAGGCAGCATGCGCTCGCCGGTGCCGCTCTGTCTGGCACAGCGGATCCTTGCACGCCCGCTGCCGCTTTCCGATTCGAGGGTCCGGCGTGAACCAGCGCCGGCAAATACAGCATGGTCTCTTCCGAGCATCGGCCATGACTATCTATTCGGCCATCGCCACTGCTCGGGAGGCCCAGTGTCAAATCGAGGGACCAGCACCGTCACAGACCGTCATGAGGGACCACCGCCACTGAAGATCTGCCAAGTCGGCTTGATTTCCCCTTCCTTCAGTCGGTAGCCCGCATCGGTCTTGCAGATTGTGGCCGCCGGCTCATCGGCCGAGATCCACGGATTGATCCGTTGCGACCTGGTGCCCAGCGAATACGGAATGACTGCTTTGACCGGGATGGGCCGAAAAAGCGGTTTCGGGTGCAGGTTCATTTTGGACAAATTCCGTTGCCCACCTTCATCTTGAGTCGCTGGCAAGCTTTTCATAATATCCGCAGTGAGCTGTTGCGCCACAAGCTGAACACAGTGGATTCTTTTCAAGGCAAATGCCGCTTGAAAGCCCAAATTCCAGCGATTGCACCTGACCGTAGGCGACGAAAATTATGTCAATGTAACGGATGGGATGACCCGTTGCGTCTGCAAACTTTCGTCCTTGAATAACCGTCTTGAGAAGCTGAT
>JBBIMP010000006.1:0-236 GCA_037444305.1 Acidobacteriota bacterium | reverse complement strand
AAAATACGGCAAATCACTCTATCGGGCTTAATGACACGGAAGCCGATATCAGTCAAAACGTGGTAAGTCGTGATCCTTCCAAGGCCAGCAAAGCGATACTCCAGTTCTTCTTTCAATAGCATGAGGTTTTCGAACGATTCCCGCGCCGAAAAGGAGTCTATATAGGACTGAAAGGACCCATACTCGGCAACGATGTCCTGAAAGATCCTGGCATTCTCAATGCATGCCTGCACTTT
>JBBIMP010000005.1:0-1094 GCA_037444305.1 Acidobacteriota bacterium | reverse complement strand
AGTTCGCACTCAAGCGTCGCGAAGAAGCTCTCGCACAGGGCGTTATCGTAGGCGTCCCCCACGGTCCCCATGGAGGGTCTCACGCCGGCCTCGCGACACCGCTTCCCGAAGGCGAGCGACGTGTACTGACAGCCGTGATCGCTGTGACAAATGGTGCCCGATGAACCCCGGCGCTGAGCCAGCGCCATCTCGAGCGCATCGAGCACGAGTTCAGTGCGCAGGTGTAGAGCCATGGACCAGCCGATGATCCGCCGTGACCAGGCGTCCATGACCACGGAGAGGAACAGGAACCCTTGATGGGTGGGGATGTAGGTGATGTCGCTGACCCACAGTTCGTCCGGGCCGGCGGCCGTGAAGTTGCGGCAGACGAGGTCGGCGGCCGGTGAGGCCTGGGGATCGCGCTTGGTGGTGTTCCACCGGCGCCGGCGAGAGACGCCCCGGATGCCCGCTTTGCGCATGAGCCGGGCGATGCGCTTCTGGCCCACGCGGATGCCCTCATCCCTTAAGTCGTGAAGGATACGGGGAGCCCCGTAGGTCTCACGAGAGGCGACGTAAGCCGCCTTGATCTTGCTTAGCAGCCACTCATCGGTGAGCTCCCGATCCGACGGGGGACGGACAAGCCACGCGTAGTAGCCGCTGGCGGAGACGTCCAGCACTCGGCACATGGTGGCGACTGGATATCGGCCCGATTCGCGTCTCACGAACCTATAGATCTCGGTGGCACTTGCTCGGTCTCCCGAGCGAACCAGGCCGCGGCTTTTGCCAGTATCTCCCGCTCGATCTTGAGCTGACGGTTCTCCCGCCTGAGGCGCACAAGCTCGTCCTTCTCCGCGCTCGTTAGGCCGTCCGAGCGTAAGCCCTGGTCACGATCGGCCTGGACGATCCAGTCCCGGATGGTGGGCTCGGTGGGCTCGAACTCAGCCGCGAGTTGGGCCGGAGTGCGGCCGGCGTGGGCCAGAGCTACGATCTGGTCCTTGAACTCCTTTGGATATGGTGGTCGGGTCTTTCCCATTTCTTGTGGACACCTCCTTGTCTACAGCATGACAGTGTCCACGAAAGGGGGTCAACTCCACTGGACGAGCAGAGCCCGCAGC
>JBBIMP010000004.1:0-1766 GCA_037444305.1 Acidobacteriota bacterium | reverse complement strand
CGCTTCACCGGCCAAAGCCAGTATAGGTGGACCCAAAAAGCGAGACAATCAAAAAACAGCGAACGGAAACGTGTCCCTAGTTCGGCTGTCTCAAGAGAGGGGTCCAGTCCAGACCGTCCCCCGTGGATGGTTTGGTCTGGACCCCAAAATTGAGACAAATCAAATAGGGACACCCTACATTAAATGGAAAGGAGTCCCACATGGGGGAATCTGGAAAGAACCGGCGGCATTCGGTCGAGTTTCGGATCGAGATTGCGCAACGCCTCGTGGCCGGCGAATCGGGGATGGAGCTGTCGCGACGCTATGGGCTTGCGCGGAGCATGATGTACCGCTGGCGGGCGGCATATTTGGAAAAGGGCGCGCCGGGGCTGGCGCGGTCGGCGGGCCGGTTGCCGGGCGCCGGCGTGGCCGTCAAAGTGGCGCCGTCGCAGACGGGCTCGAAGGTCGAGGAGCAACTGCGGCGGAAGGTGGCCGAGTTGGAGCGCAAGGTTGGCCAGCAGGCGGTGGAGATCGATTTTTTCAAGCGGGTCTTCAAGCGACTCGACGAGCTGCCGAAACGGAAGCGAAGTGGCGGCGATGCGTCTACGGCGAAGTCCGGCGGATGACGCAGCTTGAAGACGGGATCACGATCGATCGGGCTTGCGCGATGGCGCGGGTGTCGCGCGCCACTTACTACCGGGACTGGAGCGAACACGAACCGCGGCAGGCGGAGGTGGAGTTCCGCGACCGGCTGCAGCGCTTGTGTCTGGACAACCCGCACTACGGCACGCGGCGCATCACGGCGCTGCTGCGCGCCGAAGGCATGACGGTGAACCGCAAGCGCGTGCAGCGATTGATGCGCGAGGACAACTTGCTCGTGCTGCGGCGACGGCGCTATGTCGTCACAACGGACTCGCGGCATACTTATGCGGTCTACGCGAACCTGGCGCGGGATTTCAGGCCGGCGGCGGTAAACCAGCTCTGGGTGGCCGATCTGACCTACATCCGGCTGCGCGAGTGCTTCGTCTATCTGGCGGTCATCTTGGACGCCTATTCGCGAAAAGTGGTGGGATGGGAGCTCGGCGAAACGCTGGAGGCTGAGTTGTGCCGGGCGGCCTTGCGGCGGGCATCGGAAGGGCGCACGATTCAGCCTGGCATTCTGCACCACTCCGACCGGGGAGTGCAGTACTGCTCCGGCGGCTACGTTCAGGACTTGCGTGATCACGGATTCGTCATTAGCATGAGCCGTGCCGGAAATCCTTACGACAACGCCTTGGCCGAGAGTTTCATGCGTACTCTGAAATGCGAGGAAGTGTACCTGGCCGAGTACCGCGACTTGGCAGATGCGCGGGAAAGAATCGGCCACTTTCTGGGAGAGTATTACAACCGGCGAAGGCTGCATTCGGCGCTCGGATACCTGTCGCCCGAAGCTTACGAACGGCATGTCGAGGAAAGCGCCGGCCAGGAGGCATCGTGATGAGTTTTCCAAGGCATGGGGAAATCTATCAATCCGATGGAGGCTTTGGGGCGCCGCCAACTTCGGCCGTCCGAACGCGGCGGAGCGGCTCGCTGGCCGCCCCGCCGACCCATCGTCTCGATGAGTTTCCAGCCGGCTATTCCTCGGCGGGTTGCTCTCCAGCAGAGCCCGCTTCCGCTTCACCGGCCAAAGCCAGTATAGGTGGACCCAAAAAGCGAGACAATCAAAAAACAGCGAACGGAAACGTGTCCCTAGTTCGGCTGTCTCAAGAGAGGGGTCCAGTCCATACCGTCCCCGGTTGTCCGTCCCC
>JBBIMP010000003.1:0-3351 GCA_037444305.1 Acidobacteriota bacterium | reverse complement strand
TTTATCGCTTTGGTCCCAATCCCGAGGCCGGGATAATCAGGGGAGAGGGGTGCCATGTGACACCCCGCCTCGGTCTTGGGTCCTGAGTCGGCGCTCGGGGTCGCGGTAGGGATGGCCATCGCTGACCACCCCCCGCACGGATCCGTACGGGCGGAACTACCGCATACGGCTCTTCCCTTGGATACGAGCGTCGAAACGCACGTCGGGGTAGGGATGTAGAGTGCGCGGGCGTGGAAGCCAGCGGTCGAAGATCGGTCTCAGTTGTTCCCAGTCGGGTTTCCGTCGTTGACTGCGGCGACGCAGAATGCGTTTCCAGCAACGACAGATCTGTTCTCGGAATCGACCGAGTACAGCCAGGTTGCCCGGGACCGCATGGTAGCGGTAGTAGCCCTCCACCACACGTTTCAGCCACGCTCCGACGAGCACAATCGACTCGTGCATCTTCCGGCGCAACTCCTGCTTGATCGCGAGGAGCTTTGCCCTCAGTCGCTTTGCCGCAGTACGTCGCCAGACCACAAAGTGGCCCTTCGAGTTCCGACCACAGTAGTGGGTGAACCCGAGAAACGTGAAGGTCTCCGGTTTCCCCTGACCACGCTTCTGCCGATCGGACGCTGCGAAGCGCCCGAATTCGATCAGTCGCGTCTTCTCCGGGTGGATCTCCAGTCCAAACTTCGCCAGCCGCTCTTGAAAGTCCCTCAAGAACCGCTCAGCATCCGCTCGGTGCTGGAATCCGACGACCAGATCATCGGCGTAACGGACGATGGTGACGTCGCCACACGCGATCTTCTTTCGCCAGACTTCTGCCCACAAGTCGAAAACATAGTGCAGGTACACGTTGGCGAGCAGTGGTGAAGCAACTGCCCCTTGCGGTGTACCCACCGTCGTCTCCGACCATTCGCCGTGTTCCGATACCCCGGCCTTCAGCCATTTCTGGATCAGCCGCAGTATCCGTTTGTCGGCCACCCGATGCGCGAGGAATATCAGCAACCACTCGTGACTGACGTGGTCGAAGAAACCTTTGATGTCTGCATCGAGTACCCAGTTCACGCGCCTCTTCTGCAGCCCCGCGTTGAGCGCATCGAGCGCCTGATGCGGGTTTCGTCCTGGCCTGAAACCATACGAGAAGCCTTGGAAGTCCACCTCGTAAATCTCGTTGAGGACGGTCACCACGGCCTGTTGAACAATCTTGTCCTCCAGTGCCGCGATGCCCAACGGTCGTTGCCTCCCGTCGGCCTTCGGAATGTAGACTCTCCGTGAAGGTTGTGCCCGGTACGTACCACGGTGGACACGACCGTGCAGATCGGTAAGCCGACCTTCCAGCCCTGTCTCATACTCGCGCCACGTCACGCCATCCACCCCAGGAGCCGCATGCTTCTTCAATGCATCGAAACTCTCCCGAAGTAGGTTGATCGTCACGTGATGCAGCAGAGCCGTGAACCGCTCTTTTCTCCTTTCCCGCGCCGCTCGGCGCACGCCGCTCAATCCCTGGGACACCCGTGCTCCGCACTGTGTCGGTGGGGTGTTGGATTGTGCGTCGTTCTCCTTGGGCTGCCGCCTTCCCTCCGCCGCCTCCGCCGAGAGTTCCCCCTCTTTGTTCGGCCGCTTCATCGGTACTACGCGGCAGTCCGACTCCTCCATCGCGTACATGTCCGCATTACGGCTCGGCGCCTTCGCGGACCGGTCTACCGTTTCGATAGACGCTCTGGAGGCCTCCCGGTTCTCGTGCATGTTGTTTCTCGACGTGCCAGGGTCTTCGACCACGCCGCGTCCCACCCAAGACTCGCGATATAGCGCCTCGGACGGGTTTTGCCTTCCCGCTAAGCAAACAGTGTCGGCACGCGGTTCGTCAGTTTTCGGGGCTCAATTGCCTGGCCCACCGATGCCTCTGTCTACGCTTCGCCGTACACCTCGCGATGCACTACGCAAGACTCAAGGTCGAGGTGGAGTCGCTGCTCCTTTCCCGTAGGGCTCTTTCATCCCCTACAACATGCCGGTTTATCCCGGCGCACTTGCTTCCCAGCATGGCCCTATCCTCCGCCCAGGCCGAGTTCGAGTTTAACGGAGTCGCGCCCCGGGGAGAAGGACCTTGCAAGACCGACTGCTGTACGCTCAGATTCTCGGAATCACCGATCCTTGGTATGTCGAACGCGTGGAACTGAAGCTGAAAGAGGGTGAGATCCACATCTATCTGAATCATCCCGTTGGAAGCCAGTGGGCATGCCTTGAGTGCGGTGAGATGTGTGCACTTTACGACCACCAGCCGTCCCGCAACTGGCGGCACCTGGACACCTGCCAGTACCGGACGATCATTCACGCGGATCCTCCGCGCAGCAACTGCAGCAAGCACGGGGCGAGAGCGGTGAAGCTTCCCTGGGCGGAGCAGCGGGGACGGTTCACGCTGCTGTTTGAGCGCATGGCGATCGATTGGCTGCGCATGGCCAGCCAGAAGGCGGTGGCGGAGCAACTGTGCCTGAGCTGGGACGAAATCCACGGAATCATGGAAAGGGCGGTGGAGAGGGGTCTGGCGCGACGCGAGGCCGAGCCGGTACGGCACATTGGCGTGGACGAGAAGTCGTTCCGTAAAGGCCACAACTACTTCACGATCGTCAGCGATCTCGAGCGGGGACGTGTCCTTTATGTGGCCGAGCACAGGAAGGAGACGAGCCTGGACGGTTTCTGGCCGACGCTGACCGAGACGCAGAAGGCCGGCATCGGGGGAGTGGCAATGGACATGTGGGAGCCGTACATCAACTCGGTGCAAAACAACCTGCCCGATGCGGAGGGGAAGATCGTCTTTGACAAGTACCATATTGCCTCTCACCTGGGGAAAGCCGTGGATCTGGTCCGCCGTCAGGAGCGCAAAGCGCTTTCGGCAACGGGGGACGATCGTCTGGTGGGGACGAAGTACCTCTGGCTGCGCAATCCAGGGAACTTTACCGATGCGGCCTGGGAGAAGTTCCAGTCGCTGCGCGAGAGCTGTCTGAAGACGGCGCGCGCGTGGGCGCTGAAAGAATCGGCGATGACGCTGTTTGACCATGTGGAGGAAAGCGCTGCCAGGCAGCACTTCCGCTGGTGGTACAACTGGGCAACGCACAGCCGCCTCAACCCGGTCATCGAGGTGGCCCGGATGCTGAAAAATCGGCTGTCGAACATCCTCACCTATTTGAAGCACCGAATCACGAATGCGACCAGCGAATCCATCAACTCCAAGATCCAGTGGGTGAAGTACACGGCGAGAGGATTCAGGAACAAGAAGAACTTCCAAACGGCCATCTACTTCCACTGTGGTGGCCTGGACCTCGCTCCATCACCCACTTAAAAGCCGGAAGAGCCGGAAAGGGAATTCCGGGT
>JBBIMP010000002.1:0-9444 GCA_037444305.1 Acidobacteriota bacterium | reverse complement strand
GCTGCCGAACAGCCCTTCCATGAGCAGTCGAGCCAATGAGTGAGCTGTCGCTCCTATGGCCCCGCCGCCGAGGGCGCCCAGTAGGACGAGCGCGGGGCCGCGGAAAGAGCGAGCGAGCGTTTCCGCGGCAGCCAGTCCCGCGCCGACCCCTGCGGCGCCCAGTCCTGCAATGAGCATGCCCACCAGCGGCAGCGCCGCCAGCACGCTGTCCGACGCCCCCGAGCCCGGTCCATAGCGAAGGGACAGGCTGCCCAGAAAACCGGCGACGAGACCGGCCAGGGCTCCCCCTGCGATACCAGAAAACCACCGGCTCCCCGCCAGGCGGAAGGCTCGGCGAAGGCGAAGCTCTACCAGGTATCGGGCCGTCCCCAGGGCGCCGGGTTGTCCAATGATGGGTACGGGTCCCGCGCCAGGAACGTCCCATCGCGAATCGCGCATGATGGCTCGGGCCTTTTCGCGGTCAGGTCGCCCGGTTTCCGCCGGTTGGGAACGGTCCGCATGCCGAGGACGGCCATACAGAGCGTACCCGAAGCGAAAAACACCAGGCCGACGGGGAGAAGCTCAAACATGGAGAATGCTCCTTCAGCGGTGCGCTTGGCGATGGATCTGACCAGGATGTTGGTCGAGGTCCCGATGAGCGTGCAGACTCCGCCGAACATGGAGGCATAAGACAAGGGCATGAGCAGCTTTGAAGGGCTGGCGTGGATTCTCTGGGACGCGCCCAGGACAATAGGAAGAAAGATGGCCGCCGTGGCCGTGTTGTTGATGAAGGCGGAAACTGACCCGGCCGTGAGCATCATCAGAACCATCGAGAACAAAAGCCAGTCTTGCCAGCCGGTACGGATCCCGGTGCGCTGGAGATATCCGGCATCCGCCCGGAAGTCGGAGGAAATGGTCATTGTCGTCCTTCAACTCTGTTTGGCTCATTTCACCCCCAGGGCAGTTAAATCTCGATGGGCGGCTGCAAAACGGCCGCCCGGAGAGGTCAGCACATCATACCCTGGGACGGCCAGCCGGTCCTCGCCTGTTGCGGCATCGTCTCGCGCCCGGTCCAGGACGAGGATCCCACCGACTTCTTATCGCCGAAGCGCCGGCGCAATACAGGCCCAGGCATCCCGAACGAACGGAGTTTTATCAGCTTTTTGAAGAGCACTTCGACGATTACGTCCGTGGTTACGAAGAACGCTTCGAAGCGCGCTCGGGCCCGCTGCGGCCGGTTGTGGTACGTTCTGTAGAGGATTTCCTGGGTTGTGGCCGGCTGCAAGGGGGCTTCGCCAGGATTCGCTGCCCTAAGTGTCACGCGGAGCATCTCTTGGCGTTCAGCTGCCGCACCAGGAATTTCTGCTCCAGCTGCCAGGCCAAACGCTCGGTGCTGTTCGCCGAAAAGCTCACCTCGGAGATCCTGGCTTCCGTGCCGCATCGCCACTGGACGTTTTCTCTCCCCCGCGTCCTGCGCGGTCTCGTCGAACGCGACCGCAAGCTGATGGGCCTTCTGTCCCAAACCGCCTACGCGGCGATTCGGAAGACTTTCCAGGCATTCTTTGGCCGCAGTGACGTCCGTCCCGGCTGCGTCATTTCGCTGCAGACCTTCGGCGCCTACGGGGCCAATTTCAATCCGCACGCGCATGCCCTGGTTTCCGAGGGCGTTTTCAATCGCGAGGGAGAGTTCCTGCCGCTTTCCGGCCCCGATCCCGTCGCGGTCATGGAGGTCTTCCGGCGGCTGTTCCTCAAGGGCCTGCACCGGGCCGAGCGCCTCTCGGAAACCTTCATGCACAATCTCTTGTCCTGGGTCCATCCCGGGTTCTCCGTCTTCGCCGGACCGCCCGTGGATGGCGCGGCCCTCGCCGCGCTCGAATCCCAGAGCCGCTACATTGCGCGCCCGGCTCTGGCCATGGATGCTTTGGAGAAACTCGAGGACGGCTCGCTGTCGCTTGAGACGCCCCCGGATCCGCGCACGGGCAGGACCCGCGTGGTGCTGGACCCGCTGGAATGGATTCACCGGATCAGCGCGCATATTCCCGATCCTGGAAGCCACTGTCAAAGATTTTACGTTACGGATCGATTTATGTGGCGCGAGGCCCGCGAAGGCCTATAAATACTGGCCTGCGGGCCAAATTGCGCCACATAAAAATCAGGCTCATTTCTGCTTGGGCAAGGCATTCTGTTTGCCTACAACAAGGAGGAATGAGCATGCTAGAACGCTTCTACGAATCTCCACGCCATCTGCGGCATCTGCGTCGAGAACCTCTTGCCGAGCACATGGATCTGTTCGCTGGCAGGTTGTACCGCCTCGGATTCACACAGAAGAGTGGGCAACGCATGATTCGCCTGACAGGCAGATTCAACGATTTTGCGAGATCGATCTGCCTGAAATCCGCGGCAGAAATCGACGAGAGCCTGATAACCCGATTCATCCATGAGGAACTTCCCAGGCACGGTATTTTCAAAGAGGCTCCTGGAGTCATGCGTCACTTGCGGGAGCATCTTTGGGATGCAGGAGTGTTGCGGAGGCCAATCTGTGCCCTCCCCGATGATCCCTTTGACAATATTCTTCACCACTACGATCACTACCTGAGCAATGTACGCGGCTTGGTCCCGACGAGTTGTTTCCAGTATGCGCGTTACGCTCGCCAGTTTCTAAACTGGCTTCAGAGCCATCGCGGCAACAAACCGCTGGAACGAGTGAACGGGGTCGACGTCCTGGAATTCATCAGCGAGTTTGCGCAACGACACCGAAGCGGCTCCTGGCGAAACAATTTGTGCAGTCTCACCCGTGTGTTTCTGCGCTATCTGCGGTGGGAAGGAACCATCGCGTCAGACCTCGACCGTGCGATACCCAAGTTGCCGGGATGGCGTTTAGCTTCCATTCCACGACATCTGCCCTGGGAACAGGTGCACGAGTTGATTGAAAGCGTTGATACAAGCCGGCCAGTTGGATTGCGGGATAGGGCAGTACTTCTACTCATCGCAACACTCGGCCTGCGCAATCAGGAGGTACGCTGCCTGCAGGTTGGCGATATTGCCTGGCGATCTGCCGAGATCCGGTTGAGAAAAACAAAAACACGGCGCGAGCGGGTGTTGCCGCTGCCTGGAACGGTTGGTGCTGCCATTTCCAACTATTTGCTCAATGGCCGTCCACGTCTTTCCTTCCCCCAAGTCTTCCTGCGCCATCGTGCTCCCTTGGGTCCCCTCACCTCCACCCATGGAATTGGAGACATCGTAGACAGACATCTGTCCCGCACGGGTATCCAATCGTCCTGCCGCGGCGCCCACCTGCTGCGTCACAGCCTGGCAACCCGGATGGTCAACCAGGCTGTCCCCATAAAAGAGATCGCTGACGTACTCGGACACCTAAGCATCGACACCACTGCGATTTACGCCAAGGTCGATATCACCAACTTGAGGGCCGTTGCACTTCCTTTCCCCGGAGGTAAGCCATGATGAACCTCCGGAGTGTATTTGCCGAGCGTCTTTCTGCTTATCTCGCATTGCGTCGCAGTTTGGGTTTCAAGGGCAACAGCCACGGGCAGCATCTGGAGGCCTTTGACGCCTATTTGTGCCAACGAGGCCATACCGGCCCGCTGACACAGGAACTGGCGCTGAGTTTCGCCTTGAGCAATCCGAAGAACTCGGACAATTACTGTGCCCGCCGCTATCAGGTAGTGCGGCACTTCTCGGAATACCTGGCGATCTACGATCCGACTGCCCCGCTCCTCGATCCAATGGCATTGCCGCATTCGCAAGCACGATCTCCCCGGCACATATATACGGATGAAGAGCTCGAGCGCATCCTGCATGAAGCTCGGCGCGTTTCGCCGAATAACCCAGTTCGGGGGCCGGCCTTTCACGCAATGATCGGTTTAGCCGCCAGTTCCGGGCTGCGCATCGGCGAAGTGGTTGGTCTGGATCGTGCCGACGTAGACTTGAAAACCGGAATACTTGTCGTCCGACAAAGCAAGTTCGGCAAGAGCCGCCTTGTTCCACTTCACGGCACAACTCTCGAGGTCTTGCGCACTTTCGCCGCTGTGCGCGAAGCTTCCTTCTCGGACTGCAATGATGAGGCCTTCTTCGTGCATTCCCGCGGCCGACGGTACGCCCAAAATACTCTCCAGAAAATGTTTGCCGACCTGGCATTCCGGGCCGGATTGCGTGGATCGAAAGGCAGAGGACCAACTTTTCATGACCTCCGCCACCGCTTCGCGGTCAAGCGCCTGGTGACGTGGTACCAGGCAGGCGTCAACGTTCAAGGGATGCTGCCGGCACTGGCTACTTACATGGGGCATGTTCACTACACCGACACAGCTTACTACCTCAAGGCCACCGCGGAACTGCTGGCACTTGCCGCCGAGCGCTACCAAAGCTGGATCGAGCATGGGGAGGTCCTATCATGATCAAACGGCCCCAATCAACGCTTGCCGGGCTCCTGGAGTCTTTCTTCCGCCACCACATGCTGGTTCAACGGCGGGCCAGCCCGGAAACCGTCAGCTCCTACCGGGATTCCATGCGGCTTCTCATCACTTTTGCCTCGGAGCGCATCGCCAAACGGCCCAACCAACTCCTTATCGAAGACCTGGATCGCGACATGGTGCTTCTCTTTCTGGATCACCTGGAGCGAGAGCGGCACAACAGCATTCGCACCCGGAACCTGCGACTGGCAGCGATCCATTCCTTCTTTCACCACGTGGCTGCGAAGGATCCGGTTGCCGTGAATCTCGCCGCCAGAGTGCTCGGCATCGGAGGCAAGAAAAACACAAAGCCTCTGTTGCGCTACCTGGACAAGCCGGATCTCGACGCCATCATCGCGGCGCCAAATCGTAACACCTGGAGAGGCCGGCGTGACTATACGCTCCTACTTTTCCTCGCGCGCACCGGAGCGCGGGTCTCCGAGGGCATTGGCGTCAATGTCGCAGATCTCACCCTGCAAAAACCAGCGCACGTGTTGCTGCGCGGAAAAGGCGGAAAGGAGCGCGCAGTGCCCCTGGCCAAGGATACAATCGCAGCTCTTAAGGCGCTTCTCGAAGAGCGTGGCGCCGCTGCCCAGCCGCAAGCTGCCGTTTTCATAAACTCTCGGAAACACCGACTTACACGCTACGGGGTTAACCACCTCCTTCATCGCGCCGTCCGTGCAGCAGCCAAAGCAAGGCCGAGCGTGGGAACCAAAGCCATCTCGCCTCACACATTGCGCCACACCCTGGCAATGCAACTGCTGCAAGCAGGGGTGGATCTGGTCACCATCCAATCTTGGCTTGGGCATGCCTCGGTGAATACAACCCATCAATACGTCGAGGCCGATTTGGAGATGAAACGCCGAGCGCTTAGGAAATGCGCTAGCGTTGAAATGAATCTGGTGCCGTATGAACCCGGCGATAATGCCTTGCCCAAGCAGAAATGAGCCTGATTTTTATGTGGCGCAATTTGGCCCGCAGGCCAGTATTTATAGGCCTTCGCGGGCCTCGCGCCACATAAATCGATCCGTAACGTAAAATCTTTTATGTTACGTGTAACATAAAAGATTTTATGGCGCCTATTCCAACCGGGGGAGAGTGGTGACGGTCCGTGCGCAAGGGAGCGGCGGCGAGGCTGCCCCAGCACCCGAGCACGGGGACAATTCCGATTTCTCGAGGGAGGCCCGCAGCACATGGGCTCGTTTGATAAGGAAAATCTTCGAGGCTGACCCTCTCTTGTGCTCTTGCGGCGGCCGCATGCGGATTGTCTCCTTTATTACGGATCCCCGCGTGGTTGACCGCATCCTGCGCCACCGCCAGAGCGGTCGCTGCCGGACAGAAGATCCTTTCGAAGCTCGCGACCCTCCCCTCTCCCGGTCCTGCACTGTCCAGTAGTGTGATATCGACGATTCCGAATGCCGGCCCACAGGCTGTCCGGTCGAGGTGTGTCCGGGACTGATAAGCGCAGGCGCCTCGTGCCGCCGGCACACGGGGCAGGCAGCGCATTACCGGGCTCCCAGCCTCCTGAAGACCCTTTGCCTGCCCGGCAATGCACTGCCTGCCCCGCGTCTCCCGCCCGGCTTTCCTCCTGCATGCCGCTTCGCACCCCAGGGCTCCGGCTTAGTATGCATAAATAGCAATAAATGCAGCAATTTACAAGAGGCTCTGGTTTTTCTGTTTTGATTCTGATACTGTGTGGGCCATGGTCGGACCCGCTCAAGTTCAGAATCCTGGCGAAAACCCGGTCATTCTTTATTGCGCCTCCCGCAAGATCACTAAACAGGATTTGCTGCAAATTCGACAACTGATCGCGAATCATCGCGATTGGAACCGCCAGAAACTTTCCATTCATATTTGCAGGATGTGGAACTGGAGAAGGTCGGATGGGGCTCTGAACCATCGAACCTGTCGCGACCTGCTTGTGCGGCTGGAACGGCAAGGACATATCCAGCTGCCCGGCAGCAGGGGGAAATACAAGCTCAAGAAACTCCCGGACGTCATCCCCGAGCCTGAAGTAGAGCTTGCCGCCGATGTCAGTTTGGATCGGATCGAGGTGCGCCCGATCACGCTTCAGGAACGAGCGCGATGGCGCCAGCTGATGCGCCAGCACTATCTGGGATTTAAGAGTGTTGTTGGCGAGTCGATCTGCTATGTGGCCACGATCGATGGCCAATGGGTGGCACTGCTGGCATGGGGCATGGCGGCGATGAAGAACCGTCATCGTGAAGCCTGGGTTGGCTGGGACGAGGCTTTGAAGTGGCGTCGACTGCACTTTGTTGCCAACAATACCCGCTTTTTGATTCTTC
The DNA here is from genome assembly GCA_037444305.1 of Acidobacteriota bacterium. GTDB lineage: Bacteria > Acidobacteriota > UBA6911 > UBA6911 > UBA6911 > JBBIMP01. Next base: position 2,693 of record JBBIMP010000002.1, on the reverse strand, counting down.
CTGGCGCCCACCTCAAAAATCTTGCTTCGAAGGTTCTGTCGCTCAACCTCCGTCGCCTTAGTGATGACTGGCAACAGCGTTATGGGCATCCGATTTTGCTCGCTGAGACATTTGTAGATCTATCGCGATTCAAGGCAACGTGCTATCGCGCGGCCGGCTGGATTCCATTGGGAGAGACGCGAGGATTTGCCCGATGCGGAAACGGGTACTCCGCCCATGGACAGCCAAAGATGTTGTTCGTGCGACCTCTGCATTCGGACGCGCAAAGAATGTTGGCCGCGCCATTTTCTCCTCCGGTCGCGACGAAAGGAAAGGAGAAGAGTGCCGTGTTCGACGTCAATCGGCTCCCCATGGAAGGGAAAGATGGCTTGATCGATGTATTGAGGACGATTGTGGACCCGCGCAAACGCCGGGGCATTCGACATCCCCTGATTTGTATCCTGGCCATTTCTGTATGTGCTTGCCTGTCCGGAGCGCGGAGTTTCGAGGCGATCGCCGAGTGGGCCGGCGAACTGTCTCGAGATGCGCTCAGACGTTTGGGGGGCAAGCGCGGCAGGGCTCCATCGGAAAAATGCTTTCGCATAACCTTGCAGCGTATCGATGCTGCCGGATTTGACCGTGCGATCTGCGGTTGGCTGGCACGGCAGAAGGTTTTTGCAGGCGCAGGCATCGCACTGGACGGTAAAACCCTCCGTGGCGCTCACGACGGAGACAAAGCGGCTCCCCACCTGCTCAGTGCGGTCCTTCACCGGGAGGGGATCATCGTGGCCCAGGTGGCTGTCGGGGAAAAGACCAACGAGATCCCCTGCGTCAAGCCGTTAATGGGAGATATGAATATCGAAGGGGCCGTGATCACCGCGGATGCTTTGCATACCCAGAAAGAAACTGCGCGTTTCCTAGTCGAAGACAAGAAGGCGGATTACGTCTTTACCGTCAAAGAAAACCAACCGACCCTCTTACAGGACATCCAAGACCTCGGGCTCGAGGCTTTCCCCCCCTCAGCACATTGATGTAACCAAAGGACATGGGCGGATTGAAACCCGCAGCATTCGAGCCAGCACGGAACTTAAGGGCTACATCGATTTCCCTTATGCCGAACAGGTTTTCTTTCTCCATCGCTCGACGACTGATCTCAAAGGCAAGCCCCTCCGCTCCGAGGTATCCTACGGAATCAGCAGCCTCTCGCCCGAAGAGGCTGGCCCAGCGCGGCTACTTGGACTCAACCGGAATCATTGGTCCATCGAGAATGGCGTTCACTGGGTCCGTGATGTGACTTTCGATGAGGACCGGTCGCGGATTCGGAAGAATGGCGGGCCACAAGTGATGGCAACCTTGCGCAATCTGGCAATCAGCGTGTTACGCATGGCAGGAGCACGGTACATCGCAAAAGGAATCCGGCGCTGCTCGTGGGAGAGGAACAGAACTTTCCGGCTTATCGGCCTTGCAATCGCCTGAAGCCCTGGACTCCCTTCCACCCTCCTCAAAAGCTTGATTCTCCGGAAGTAGGGAGAAGTGCGCGCGAGGGAGCATTCCAGGGGCCGCATTTTGGAGCTTTGCTTACCCCACGCGAGCAGATTTGGCACATCAACAGCTGACGCTCGCCCATCGAGCAGCCCCGCGGATCCTCCCCCGGGGGCAGCCCACGGACTTTGCCGTGGCCGTGCGGGGCGCACCCCTAATCCCTCGCACCCTCTTTCCCTTGCCTCCCGGGATAGAAATGCTTATAATGCCCGCCTAATTTAAGTTCGGCTTGCGAAACCCGCGGAGGCCGTCATGGACCGGGACTATTGGACGAGATCGATCCGAAAATGGTTCAAACCGTACTGCCCAGAGAGCAATGACAATATCGCCAAGCAATACTATGGTGGCGAGAAAAAGAGCAAGACCGGCGAAGATGAAGGCTTGCGGTCAATTCGCGTTTGGGTCGCTGCTCGACGCCCCCGCCATTTCGATGAAGAAATCCTACACTCATTCTATGGGAAGATTCTTGCCATCGGGGACGATGACAATCTTATTCTGTTGGACGAAACGCGCGCTCCGATCATCATTCCCTGGTTCACGATCCGATTTGTGGAGGTGGATTGACAGGGGGCGTCGAGCCTGGCGGGGTGAAGGATCATCATGGAATGGGTGTACCTGGAAACATCGTTCATCAGCTACCTGGTCGCTCGTCCCAGTCGAGACCTGCTTGTCGCCGCGCACCAACAGGTGACGCAGGACTGGTGGGCGAATCGACGAAGCGTCTGCTGGCGATTCTGCGGAGGCCCAAAAACGACTCGGGATCATCGCTGACCTGGCGGAACTGGAAATTACGACGGACGCTGAAGCATTGGCCGCGGCGATTATGGCTTCTGGTGTGCTTCCGCCACAGGTTGCTCGTGACGCTGCCCACATTGCGGTAGCGGCCGTGCATGCCGTTGACTATCTGCTGACCTGGAATTGCAGGCACTTGGCAAATGCGCAGATATCGCGGAAAATAGCATTGGTGTGCGAGAAGGCGGGCCATCGAATGCCGATCATTTGCACGCCAGAAGAACTGATGGGAGGGTAATGCATGTGGGAGGATCCAATCGTTGCAGAAGTGCGCGAGATTCGCGAAAAGCTGGCAGCGAAGTTCGCGTTCGACGTTAAAGCGATCTTCGCAGATCTTCGCAAGCGTCAGGGTTCGTTGGGTGGCAGGCTCGTGCGTCAAA
>JBBIMP010000001.1:0-1881 GCA_037444305.1 Acidobacteriota bacterium | reverse complement strand
CTAGGCCTTCATCAAGCGTAACACCGGTGAAGTTTCGCTGTAGTTTTTCAAAAGAAGGCTCGAAATGCCTCAGGATTCGTGTATAGAGGAAGTGTTAAGTTTCTCTTGCACGGAGGCATTTCGAGTGAAGACCAGTAGAGCAAGAATCCTGCGGAATCGCAAGCGTCGGATTGAATATCGGCTGCGGCATCGGGAGTGGCCGGGCCAGGACAAGCCCATGTTCAGAGCCGGCAACATCCAGTACGAACTGGCGGAGAAGGCCCGCGGCCTGGGGGTCGGCGGGATCGGGCTGATGCACCTGCTGGCCCGGCGGGTCGGGCTGATCGAAGCGATCGACCGCCGTCTGCATCTGCTGAAGGTCCACAAGCCCTACCACGAGTCCGACCACGTGCTGAACATCGCCTACAACCCCCTGTGCAACGGCACGTGCCTGGAGGACATCGAACTGCGTCGCAACGACGAGGTGTACCTGGACGCCCTGGGGGCCCAGCGGATCCCCGATCCGACGACCGAAGGCGACTTCTGCCGGCGGTTCACGGGGGAGCACGTCCGGATCCTGATGGATACGATCAACCAGGTGCGGATACCGATCTGGCGGACCCAGCCCAAGACCTTCCGGCAGCAGGCCATCATCGATGTGGACGGGACGATCAGCCCGACTACCGGCGAGTGCAAGCAGGGGATGGACATCTCCTATGACGGCCGGTGGGGCTACCACCCGCTGTTGGTGTCGCTGGCCAACACGGGCGAGCCGTTGTTCGTCGTCAACCGAAGCGGCAATCGGCCCAGCCACGAGCAGGCGGCCGAGTACATCGACCGGGCCATTGCCGTCTGCCGGGAGGGCGGGTTTGGCCGGGTCCTGCTGCGGGGCGACACGGACTTCAGCCAGACTCAGCACCTGGATCGCTGGGACGAGGGCGGGGTGGGCTTCCTGTTCGGGATCGACGCGATGGCCAACCTGGTGCAAAAGGCCGAAAGCCTGCCGGGCAAGGCCTGGAAGCGGTTGATCCGTCCGGGCAAGTACGAGGTGGCCACGCAGGAACGGGCCCGGCCGGCCAACGTCAAGGAACAGATCGTCCGGCATCGAGGGTATCAGAACATCCGGCTGGTGGCCGAAGAGGTGGCGGAGTTCGCCTACCGGCCGACGGCGTGCCGGAAGGACTACCGGGTAGTGGTGGTCCGCAAGAACTTGTCGGTGGAGAAGGGCGAGCAGGTGCTGTTCGATGAGGTGCGGCACTTCTTCCACATCACCAACGACCCGGCGAGGCCGACGGACCAAATCGTGCTGCTGGCCAACGACCGGTGCAACCAGGAGAACCTGATTGCCCAGCTCAAAGGCGGGGTGCGGGCGCTGCTGGCTCCGGTGGACAGCCTGGAGAGCAACTGGGCGTACATGGTGATGGCGTCGCTGGCCTGGACGCTCAAGGCATGGTTGGCGTTGCTGCTGCCGGAGAAGCTGAGCGGCCCGCCGTCGCAGGTGTCGGCCAAGCAGGCCATCTTGAAGATGGAGTTCAAGCGGTTCGTCAACGCGTTCCTGCTGGTGCCGTGCCAGATCGTGCGGCAGAGTCGGCGGATCGTGTACCGGCTGCTGGCATGGAACCCGTGGCAGGGGGTGTTCCTGCGGGCGGTGGCGGCCCTGCGGCACCCGTTGCGGTGCTGAGTCGGCGCGAAAGATGTCGGGGTACGGACGCCCCGATTGGCTCAGGCCAAGAAGGTCAGGAAAGGCTGGTCAGGATGGACAAGCGACAACCCGGCGAGACACGAGGAACCGCGGCAACGGTTCCTGGCGGGCCACCTCTGCCCGCCCTCGCCTGCCCCGCAGGCGGCCCTACAGCGCCGAAGCATTCGCTTGTTTAAGGGCTAACACGTTGATGAGATCCT